>NZ_JABUMU010000017.1:0-222714 GCF_013336625.1 Myxococcus sp. CA033
TGGAAATGGTGATGCCGGGCGACAACATCGCAATCGAGGTGGAGCTCATCACCCCGGTGGCGATGGACAAGGAGCTGCGCTTCGCTGTTCGCGAGGGTGGCCGCACGGTGGGCGCCGGCGTCGTGGCGGAAGTGATCGAGTAGCAGGCCTCCTCCCGGCTCCCATGGACATCCCCTCGGGGAATTTCCAGGGAGCCGGAGGAAATCCAGTTGCATACACCGGGGCGGGATGGTAATCACCGCGCCCCTTCGTTCTGAAGAAACGGCTCTGTGACAACCAGGGGACGTCGGTCGTAGCGCCTCCCGGGGCGTTGGCACAAAGTTCGTTCTAAGAGGTTCTTGCGAATGGCGACACAGAAGATCCGCATCCGGCTGAAGGCATACGACTCGAAGCTCCTGGACCAGAGCGCGGGTGAGATCGTCGAGACGGCCAAGCGCACGGGCGCGAAGGTGGCCGGTCCGATCCCCCTTCCTACGCGCATCAACAAGTTCACGGTGCTGCGTTCGCCGCACGTGGACAAGAAGAGCCGCGAGCAGTTCGAGATCCGCACGCACAAGCGCCTGCTCGATATTCTCGAGCCCACGCAGCAGACGCTGGATGCGCTCATGAAGCTGGATCTGTCGGCCGGCGTTGACGTCGAGATCAAGTCCTAGGAAGCGGGTGGGCGTCCGAGTGGTTTCACTCCGACCCCCGCGAGGAAAGTGCCATGGCGAAGTTTGACGTTGTCGACCTCGATTTGAAGAAGGTGTCGGAGATTGAGCTCTCCGACGACATCTTCGGCGCTGAGCCGAACGCGCACCTCTTTTACGAGGTCGCGAAGATGCAGCAGATCAACCGGCGTCGCGGCACGGTGGGTGTGAAGAACACCTCGCTGGTCAGCGGCGGCGGCAAGAAGCCCTGGAAGCAGAAGGGCACCGGCCGCGCCCGCCAGGGTTCCATCCGCGCTTCCCACTGGGTGGGCGGCGGCAAGGCGATGGCTCCCAAGGCTCGCGACTACTTCTACCGCCCGCCCCGCAAGGTGCGTCGCGGCGCGCTGAAGTCGGCGCTGTCCCTGCGCGCCAAGGAGAAGACGCTCATCATCCTGAGCGGGTTCTCCCTGGATGCCCCCAAGAGCAAGCAGGCCTTCGAGGCGCTCACCAAGCGCCTGAAGCTGCAGAACGCTCTCGTGGTGGACGAGAAGAGCAACACCAACCTGCACCGCAGCGTGCGGAACCTGGCGAAGTTCGACGTGCTTCCTCCCGAGGGTCTCAACCTCGAGGCCGTTCTGAAGCACTCGCACCTCGTGCTCACCTCCGCGGCCGCGAAGACCCTCGAGGGGGCGCTCTCATGAATCTCAGCGACGTCATCAAGGGCCCGCTCATCACCGAGAAGCTGGACAAGGCCCGCGAGAAGTTCCGCCAGTACTCGTTCATCGTGGACCGCAAGGCCACCAAGCACGACGTGGCTCGCGCGGTGGAGACGCTGTTCAAGGTCACCGTCGAGGGCGTCAACACGAACGTCGTTCGCGGCAAGATCAAGCGCGTGGGTCGGAGCATCGGCAAGCGGCCCAACTTCAAGAAGGCGGTCGTCACCCTCAAGGAAGGCGACTCGATCGAACTCTTCGAGGGAGGGGCGGCCTGACGCTACGGCGTTGAGGTCAGCCTGAGGAACACACCATGGGCATCAAGAAGTACAAGCCGACAAGCGCCGCCCGCCGTCACATGACGGTGTCCGATTTCGCGGACATCACCAAGGACGCGCCCGAGAAGAAGCTGACCGAGCCGCTGAAGCGCTCGGGTGGCCGCAACGTGCACGGACACATCACCCGGCGTCACCAGGGTGGTGGTCACAAGCGCCGCTACCGCGTCATCGACTTCAAGCGTCGTGACAAGGACGGCGTGCCGGCCAAGGTCACCGCGGTGGAGTACGACCCGAACCGCACCGCCAACATCGCCCTGCTGACGTACGCGGACGGTGAGAAGCGCTACATCCTGGCCCCGGTGGGCCTGAATGTGGGCGACACGGTGTTCGCCGGCGAGACCGCCGACATCCGTCCGGGCAACTCCCTACCGCTGCAGAACATCCCGGTGGGTACCATCATCCACAACGTGGAGCTGAAGCCGGGCCGTGGCGCCCAGGTCATCCGCTCCGCGGGAACCTCCGGACAGCTGATGGCGAAGGAGGGCCGCTACGCGCAGGTGCGTATGCCTTCTGGAACCGTTCGCATGGTCCTCATCGAGTGCCGCGCCACCGTGGGCCAGGTGGGTAACATCGAGCACGAGATCATCCGCATCGGTAAGGCGGGTAAGAGCCGCTGGCTGGGCATCCGCCCGACGGTTCGTGGTCTCGCGATGAACCCCGTGGACCACCCGCACGGTGGTGGTGAGGGTAAGTCCGGTCAGGGCAACCCGCACCCGGTGTCGCCGTGGGGCAAGAAGACCAAGGGTCTGACCACGCGCACCAACAAGCGTACTGACAAGTTCATCGTGAGCGGCCGCCGCCAGGGCGCGCGCAGCCAGTAAGAGGATTCGCAAGCCATGGCTCGTTCGATCAAGAAGGGTCCGTTCGTCGACGACTTCCTCGTCAAGAAGATCGAGGACATGATCAAGACGAACAAGAAGACTGTCGTGAAGACGTGGTCCCGCCGCTCCACCATCCTTCCGGAGTTCGTGGGTCACACCTTCGCGGTGCACAACGGGAAGAAGTTCATCCCGGTGTTCGTCACGGAGAACATGGTGGGCCACAAGCTCGGCGAGTTCGCCCCGACGCGTACGTTCGGTGGACACTCGGCGGAGAAGAAGGTCGCCAAGGCCCCGGGCAAGTAGCCTGGCGCATTGCCTGAGAGCCTGAGGAGATGACCATGGAGTCGACTGCACATCTGCGTTTCCTGCGCATGAGCCCCCGCAAGCTGTCCGTCGTTGCGGCGCTCATCCGGGGCAAGCCCGTCGAGGCTGCCCTCAACATCCTGAAGTTCACCAAGCGCGCCGCGGCCCTGCCGGTGGAGAAGCTCATCAAGAGCGCCGTGGCCAACGCGACGGACCTGTCCAAGGGTCAGGTCGACGTGGACACGCTCTACGTCAAGACCATCTCGGTGGACCAGGGTCCTACCCAGCGCCGGTTCATGCCGCGCGCCATGGGTCGGGCCACCCCGATCAAGAAGAAGACCGCCCACGTCCATGTGGTGCTGGCCGAGGCCAAGAAGTAGGACCCGTCGGGCCCAGCCCGGACGTTCAAGGAGATTCACGTTGGGACAGAAAGTTCATCCGATCGGGTTCCGGCTTGGCGTCATCAAGACCTGGGACTCCAAGTGGTTCGAGCACAAGAACTACGCGCAGTGGCTCCATGAAGACATCCGCATCCGCGAGTTCGTGAAGAAGTCGCTGAACCACGCGGGCGTGTCCAAGGTGGAGATCGAGCGCGCAGCCAACAAGGTGAAGGTCAACGTCCACACCGCGCGTCCGGGTATCGTCATCGGCAAGCGCGGCGCGGGCATCGAGACGGTGAAGAAGGACCTCCAGCAGTTCACGAAGAACGAGGTCTTCCTCAACATCGTCGAGGTCCGCAAGGCGGAGACCGACGCGCAGCTGGTGGCGGAGAACATCGCCACGCAGCTTGAGCGTCGCATCGCGTTCCGTCGCGCCATGAAGAAGGCGCTTCAGACTGCGATGAAGTTCGGAGCCAAGGGCATCCGCGTGGCCTGCTCGGGCCGCCTGGGTGGCGCCGAGATGGCCCGCTACGAGTGGTACCGCGAGGGCCGCGTGCCCCTGCACACTCTCCGCGCGGACATCGACTATGGCTTCGCCGAGGCCAAGACGACCTACGGCAAGATCGGCTGCAAGGTCTGGGTCTGCAAGGGCGAGGTTCTCCCGGGCAAGGGCGGCCAGGCCCCCATGCCCTCCAACCGCTAAGAGCCCTCCCGCTTTGGGCGCTCTCGAGAGAGGGCGCCCGGGGCAGGGCAGTGAAGGACAGCGACGATGCTTCAGCCTGCACGTACGAAGTACCGCAAGATGCACAAGGGCCGCACGCCCGGCGCCGCGCACCGTGGCAGCGACTTGACCTACGGTGAGTTCGGCCTGATGAGCCTGCAGCCGGGGTGGATTACGTCCCGGCAGATCGAGGCGGCTCGTATCGCGATGACCCGCCACGTGAAGCGCGGCGGCAAGATCTGGATCCGAATCTTCCCGGACAAGCCCATCACCAAGAAGCCCGCCGAGACCCGAATGGGTACCGGTAAGGGTGGCGTGGAGTACTACGTCGCGGTGGTGAAGCCCGGCCGCATCCTCTACGAGATGGAGGGGATGACGACCGAGGTGGCCACGGGGGCGCTGAAGCTGGCGCAGGCGAAGCTGCCGGTGCTCACGCGTATCGTGACGCGCACGGACCTGAGCCTCTAGGCACCGCGGCGGGAGCCGCCTTCGGGTGGGCTCCCGCACGCATGTGGAGATAGCAATGGCGACTGCGAAGGAACTGAGGGAGCTGTCGGCGGACGACCTGCAGCGGCGGGCGACGGAACTGCGTGAGACGCTGTTCCAGGACCAGCTCAAGCGGCGGACCGGCTCGCTGGACAGCCCGGCGGAGCGAACCCTGCACCGGCGTGACCTGGCCCGGGTGCTGGCGGTTCTCGGCGAGAAGAAGAAGGCGGCGAAGGCCTAAGGCCGACGTCGCGATTCCTCCAAGCGCGCTCGCCCGGAAGCGGGTGCGTGCGGCCATCCGGGACGCGAGAGCGCCCGGGTGCATGAGAGACAGTGAGAACAAAGATGGCTGAAACGACTGAAGCGCCCAAGGCAGAGACCTCCTCCCGCGGCCGTCCGAAGACGCGCGTGGGAATCGTCACCTCCAACAAGATGCAGAAGACGGTCGTGGTCACCGTCCAGCGCCGGGCTCCCCACCCGAAGTACGGGAAGATCATGAGCCTGCGCGAGAAGTACAAGGCGCACGTGGAGGACCACGACTATCCGAAGAAGATCACCATCAACGAGGGTGATCGGGTCCGGATCGCCGAGACCAAGCCTGCCTCGAAGGACAAGCGGTGGCGTGTGGTCGAGGTGCTGGAGAAGAGCAAGAACGTCTAGCACGCACCTCCACCTGCGCGGCCGTGAGGCGGTGTGGTGGAGTCACCGGCGATAGGAGATTCTCAGATGATTCAGATGACGAGCGTGCTCGACGTGGCGGACAACTCGGGCGCGAAGAAGGTGTTCTGCATCAAGGTGCTCGGCGGTTCGAAGCGCAAGTACGCGTCCATCGGCGACGTCATCGTCGTGTCGATCCGCGAGGCGCTGCCCAACTCGAAGGTGAAGAAGGGTGACGTGGCCAAGGCCGTCATCGTCCGCACCAAGCGCGAGGTGGGTCGTCCCGACGGCAGCTTCATCAAGTTCGATGGCAACTCCGCGGTCCTCATCAACAAGGACATGGAGCCCATTGGTACGCGCATCTTCGGGCCGGTGGCCCGTGAGCTCCGCGCCCGCAAGTTCATGAAGATCATCTCGCTGGCGCCCGAAGTCCTCTGAGAGGACCGCAGGCCGGACGGCGAGCAGCCAGAGAGACGAGGAAGCCATGCAGAAGATGAAAGTGGGAGACACGGTCCAGGTCATGGCCGGGGCCGAAGCCTCCGAGAAGAGTCCCGCGACGAAGCGCGGCAAGGTGCTGAAGATCGACCGCGAGGCGGGTCGCGTGACCGTTGAGGGTCTGCGCCTGGTCAAGCGTCACCAGAAGAAGACGCCCCAGAATCCCGAGGGTGGCATTGTCGAGAAGCCCGGCACCATCGCCCTGGCGAATGTCCAGGTCGTGTGCGCCAAGTGCGACAAGCCGACCCGCGTGGGGGTCAAGACCGAGGGCGAGAAGCTCCAGCGGTTCTGCAAGAACTGCGACGCGCTGATTGACTAGGAGTCCCTGTTGGGGCATGTATGCGCGCCCTTCTGCCCGCCCTGGTGGGCGGGTAGGGGGGCGTGCAGGCAACGAGGGCCTGGGTGGTTCCGGGGCCCTCGCGGTGTTTTCAGTTTCCAGATGAAGGACTGATCGGACGCGCTGGGTCCACAACGGCGCCCCGAAGCAGAGGATACGACGATGGCTGACGAGAAGAAGCCGGACCAGAAGGAAAAGAAGGCGAAGCGGGGCAAGAAGGAAGAGGCCAAGAAGGTTGGCTTCGCGGCGAACATCGAGGAAGGCCTCGAGAGCAAGCCGGCCCGCATGAAGGAGCGCTTCCGCAAGGAAGGGGTGCCCGCCCTGATGAAGGAGCTGGGCCTCAAGAACCCGATGGAGGTTCCGCGTCTCCAGAAGATCGTCGTCAACATGGGTCTCGGCGAGGCGCTCGCCAACAACAAGATCCTGGAGTCGGCGGTGGACCAGCTCGCGGCGATCACGGGTCAGAAGCCCATCGTCACGCGCGCTCGCAAGTCCATCGCGAACTTCAAGCTGCGTCAGGGCCAGGCCATCGGTGCCGCCGTGACGCTGCGTGGTACTCGCATGTACGAGTTCATGGACCGCCTCATCACCGTGGCGCTGCCGCGCGTGCGTGACTTCAAGGGCGTGTCCCCGAAGGCTTTCGACGGGAAGGGCAATTACACGCTCGGCGTGCGCGAGCAGATCATCTTCCCTGAGATCAACTACGACCAGATCGAGAAGGTGAAGGGGCTCAACATCAGCTTCGTCACCACCGCCGCGAACGACGAGCAGGGGTTGGCGCTGATGCGTCACTTCGGCCTGCCGTTCCGTCAGTAAGCCCTCGAGCCAAGGACCTCAAGACAATGGCCAAGCTCTCCAAGATCGCCCAGGCGAAGCGCAAGCCGAAGTTCGCCGTGCGCCAGTACAACCGCTGCCCGCTGTGCGGTCGGCCGCGCGCCTTCCTTCGCAAGTTCAAGATGTGCCGTATCTGCCTGCGCAACCGTGCGCTGCGCGGCGAGATCACCGGCGTCACCAAGTCGTCCTGGTAGCCGGAAGGGCAGGGTGCTGAGGGGCTCGGAAGGGCTCATCGGCACCCTGGGCGCGCTCCGGGAGGAGCTCGCTCAATCGAAGTTTCAACCTCAGCAGTGGCGGTCGGCGCGAACCCCCGGGATGGGCCCGGCAGGCGCGGCGGCCGCGAACGCGAGATGCTCGATGAGGGCTCTTGCTTGGAAGGTAGCTCATGCCGGTCAATGATCCTGTTGGCGACATGCTGACCCGCCTGCGCAATGCTTCGCGCGCGCGTCACGACAAGGTCGTCATTCCCCACTCGAAGCTCAAGCTCGAGATCATCAAGGTCCTCAAGGATGAGGGCTACATCGGGGAGTTCGCCGTCGCCACCCCCGAGGGCTCGCCGCAGAGCGAGATCACCGTGCAGCTCAAGTACGGTCCGGACCGCAGCCCCGCCATCACCGGCATCCGCCGCGTGTCCAAGCCGGGCCTGCGCCGCTACTGCGGCGTGAGCGACATCCCGCAGGTGCTGGGTGGAATGGGTATCTCCATCCTGTCCACGTCCCGCGGCATCCTGGTGGACTCCGAGGCCCGCAAGCAGAAGGCGGGCGGCGAGCTGCTCTGCACCGTCTACTAGCCAGCTGCCTGGCGGCCGCGCCTCGCGAGAGTGCGCGCCCCGGGCATACAGGACCGAGGCAACCATGAGTCGGATTGGAAAACTGGCGATCAAGCTCGGCGACAAGACGAAGGCCATCGTCGCCGGCCAGCAGGTGAATTTCGAGGGCCCCAAGGGCAAGCTGTCCGTGAAGCTGCCCGCCCGGGTCAAGGTGGAGATCAAGGACGGCCAGGTCAGCGTGCTGCGCGAGGATGATTCTCGCGAGGCGCGCAGCCTGCACGGCCTGACCCGCACCATCCTCGCGAACGCGGCGAAGGGAGTGTCCACCGGCTTCGAGCGGAAGCTGGACATCCGCGGCGTTGGTTTCCGCGCCGAGGTGAAGGGCAAGGCCATCCACTTCGCGCTAGGCTACTCGCACCCGGTGGTGTTCAACCTGCCGGAGGGTGTGACGGCTGAAGTCGACAAGGCGGCCCGCACCGAGGACAGCCTCCCCACCGTGGGGCTGACGCTCCGCTCGGCGGACAAGGAAGCGCTTGGCGCAACGGCGGTGAACATCCGCTCGTTGCGTCCGCCCGAGCCTTACAAGGGCAAGGGCATCAAGTATTCCGAGGAGCGCATCCGTCGTAAGGAGGGCAAGACCGGAACGACCTAGTCGTTTCGTCTGTCCTGAGGGTTCCCAATCCCGTCGGGCCCGTGGGGTCCGACGGCATCATCCGGCGGCGGAAGTCCGCATCGCCGCCGGAAGGACAAGGAAGCAGCCATGCCGACGAAGATCGATTCGCGTCTCAAGAGGAAGAACCGCATCCGCAAGAAGCTCTCGGGCACCACCGAGCGGCCGCGGCTTTCCGTTTACAAGAGCCTCAAGCACATCTACGCGCAGGTGGTGGACGACACCACTGGCAAGACCCTCGCGTTTGCCTCGTCGCTGTCCAAGGACCTGAAGGGCCAGGACGAAGGCGACAAGAAGGCGGACGCGAAGCGGGTGGGTGCCCTGATCGCGCAGAAGTGCAAGGCTGCCAACGTCGAGGCGGTGGTGTTCGACCGCAACGGCTTCCCCTATCACGGGCGCATCGCCGCCGTGGCTGACGCCGCGCGCGAGGCCGGGCTGAAGTTCTAGCTTTCGAAAGGATTTCCAAGTGGCAACTCCGATCAATCCGAACGATCTGGACCTCACCGACCGCGTGGTGAACATCAACCGCGTGGCCAAGGTCGTGAAGGGCGGCCGCCGGTTCTCGTTCGCCGCCCTGGTGGTGGTGGGCGACGGCGCTGGACACGTGGGCGTCGGCCTGGGCAAGGCCAACGAGGTCCCCGAGGCCATCCGCAAGGGTGGCGAGAACGCGAAGAAGAATCTCTTCCGCGTCCCGCTCATGGGTCACACGATTCCGCACGAGGTGCTTGGGCACTTCGGCGCCGGCTGGGTGCTGTTGAAGCCGGCCAGCGAAGGTACGGGCGTCATCGCCGGTGGCGCGGTGCGCGCGGTTCTTGAGGCGGCGGGCATCCGCAACATCCTGACGAAGAGCCAGGGTTCGCGGAATCCGCACAACGTGCTGAAGGCCACGGTTGCTGGCCTGAAGCTGCTGCGGAGCGCGGCGCAGGTGTCGCGGCTGCGTGGCAAGGACGTCGAGTCGGCGAAGCTCGCCGGGGAGCAGAGGGGCTAGTCATGGCGCTCAAGGTGAAGCTGACGAAGAGCTACGCGGGCGCTTCCGAGGACATGCTGGCCACCATCCGTGGCCTGGGTCTGAAGAAGTTTGGTCAAGAGCGCCTGCTCAAGGACACCCCTGCCATCCGTGGGATGGCGTTCAAGGTGAAGCACCTGGTCTCCCTGGAGACGGTGAGCACTGAGGCGCCGGCGCCGAAGCGCCGCAAGCCGCGCAAGATCGCCCTGCGGGATCGCGCGCGCGCCTACCAGGCCAAGCAGACCAAGGCCTGAGCACGAGAGGACTGAGACAATGAGCACTCTGCACGATTTGAAGCGTCCCTCGCGCTCGTGGCACCGCAAGAAGCGGGTGGGTCGCGGCCAGGGTTCTGGCCTGGGCAAGACGGCCGGCCGCGGTGGCAAGGGTCAGAAGGCCCGTTCCGGCAACATGCGGTTCGAGGGCTTCGAGGGCGGTCAGAGCCCTCTGCAGCGCCGCCTTCCGAAGTTTGGTTTCAACTCCCCCAACCGCACGGTGTACGCGGTGGTGAACCTGTCGGATGTGGACACCCACTTCGACGCGGGCTCCACGGTGGATGAGGCCTCTCTGAAGAAGGTCGGTCTGGTCAAGGGTCGTTACCACGGCGTGAAGCTGCTGGGACACGGCGCGCTGACCAAGAAGGTCACCATCCGTGTCCACAAGGCCTCCGAGGCCGCGAAGTCCGCGGTCGAGAAGGCGGGCGGCGCGGTGGATGTCCTTCCGCTGATGGCCCACAAGCCCGAAGCGGCCGCGAAGGCCCATGCTGGCAAGGGCGTCAAGGCCCCTCGGCAGCCCAAGGCTTGAGCATGTTCGGCGCGCATCACTTGACGGTGGTGCGCGCCATTTCGCTTGTGTAGGCTTCTGCGCCCCTTTCCCGTCCGTGGAACAGGGGCGTTTTGTCGTCCTGGCAGAACCCTCACGAAGAGGATGGCTACCCCGTGGCTCTCAATGCCTTCGCCAACGTCTTCCGCATCGCGGAGCTGCGCAGCCGGCTTGCGTATACGCTAGCCCTGCTGGCCGTCTACCGCATCGGCATCTTCATCAATACGCCCGGCGTGGATCGGGCGGCGATGAACGCCTTCATGGACGCCCAGAAGCAGTCGGGCGGACTGGTGTCGCTGTTCAACCTCTTCTCCGGCGGCGCGCTGGAGCAGATGTCCATCTTCGGATTGGGCATCATGCCTTACGTCAGCGCCTCCATCATCATGCAGCTGCTGGCGGTGGTCATCCCCAGCCTGGAGCGGCTGCAGAAGGAGGGCGCCGCGGGGCGGCAGAAGATCAATCAGTACACCCGCTACGGCACCATCGTCCTCTCTGTCATCCAGGGTATCGGAATCTCCCGGTGGCTGGCGTCCCTCGGGCGCTCCGACGGGGGCCAGAGTGGTTTCAACCAGGTGGTGGTTCCGGACGACAGCGTCTGGTTCACCTTCATGACGGTCATCAGCCTGACGGCCGGTACGGCGTTCATCATGTGGCTGGGTGAGCGCATCACCGAGCGTGGCATCGGCAACGGCATCTCGCTCATCATCTTCGCGGGCATCGTCGCTGGCGTGCTCCCGGGCGCCAAGTCGCTGCTGGACCTGACGCGGCAGGAAGTCATCGCGGTGGCCGAGGTCCTGGCGCTGCTGGTCTTCATGCTCCTCATCATCGCGGTGGTGGTCTATGTGGAGCGCGGCATGCGCCGCATCCCCATCCAGTACGCCAAGCGCATGGCGGGGCGCCGGATGTTCGCGGGCCAGGCCACGTACTTCCCGATGAAGGTCAACACCGCTGGCGTCATCCCTCCCATCTTCGCGGGCGCGGTGCTGTCGTTCCCGGCCACGCTGGGCACGTGGTTCCCGTTCCTGCAGGACCTGCAGCGCGCCATCGAAGGCAACCTGTGGATCTACAACGGCCTCTTCGTGCTGATGGTCATCTTCTTCGCCTACTTCTACACGGCGCTGACCTTCCGGCCGGATGACGTGGCGGACAACATCAAGAAGCAGGGCGGCTACATCCCGGGCATTCGTCCGGGTCGTCAGACGGCGGAGTTCATCGAGCGAGTGCTGAACCGGCTCACGTTCGGTGGTGCGCTGTACCTGGCGGTCATCTGTGTGATTCCATCCGTCATCAGCGGCATGCTCAACGTTCGCTTCACCTTTGGCGGCACCGCGCTGCTGATCGTGGTGGGCGTGGCGCTGGACACGGTGCAGCAGATCGAGGGTCACCTCATCAGCCGCAACTACGAAGGCTTCGCCGGGCCGCGTGGCCCCCGCATCCGCGGCCGGGTGCGCGTGGCGGCCTGAGTCACGACGTTCCACGTCCCGGGCGCCTCTCCCCGTCGTGGGGAGGGGCGCCTCGTCGTTCCGGGATGGAGTCGTTCAAGGTATTCGGTGGTGCACATGGGGGGCGCTTGGAAGCTTCGTGGCCGACGACTTCCGTGCCTTCCTTGGGAGCTGAGAGGAGCACATGAACCTGATCCTGTTGGGACCGCCGAACGCGGGGAAGGGTACCCAGGCGAAGAAGCTCTTCGCCGACTTCCACATCCCGCAGATCTCCACCGGTGACATTCTCCGCAAGGCAGTGGCGGAGGGGACGGAGCTGGGGAAGGTCGCGGGTCCGTTGATGGCGGCGGGCCAGTACGTGCCGGACGAAGTCGTCATCGGTATCGTCGAGGAGCGTTTGAAGCAGTCAGACGTGGCCCAGGGCTTCGTGCTGGATGGCTTCCCGCGCACGCCGGGCCAGGCTGACGCGCTGGAAAGGATGCTGGGGCGGCTGGGCAAGCAGCTCGACGCGGTCGTCTCGCTCGAGGTGCCGCACAAGACGCTGGTGGAGCGTGGCTCCGGCCGGCGCGTCTGCCCCGTGGACGGAAGCGTCTACCACGTGGATCAGAGCCCGCCGAAGCGCGCGGGGTACTGTGACAAGTGCGGCACGGGGCTGGTGCAGCGTCCGGATGACATGCCAGACGTCATCGAGAAGCGCCTCCAGAAGTACGACGCGGAGACGGCCCCGCTGAAGGCCTTCTACGCGAAGAAGGGCGTGCTCAAGAGCGTGGACGGTGTGGGCTCGCCAGACGGCATCTACGAGGAGATCAAGAGCGCCGCGGGTCGGGGCAAGGTCTGATGCCCGGACGGGCCGGCGAGCGGACGTTGGGCGCTTGCGGCGCCCATTGCCGCTTGCCACCCGTTCTCCGTGCGCGGATGGCGCGCACGGAGCGCTGATGAGCCAGGTGGCGATCAAATCCCGGGACGAGATAGCCCTCATGCGCCAGGCGGGTCGGATTGTCTCCGACGTCCTGGATGCGCTGGAGAAGGCGGTCGCTCCGGGAATCACCACCTGGGACTTGGATGCCCTGGCGGAGAGGCTGACGGCGGAGCGGGGCGCCAGGCCGGCGTTCAAGGGCTACCTCGGCTTTCCGTGTGTGCTATGTGCCTCCGTCAACGATGAGGTGGTCCACGGCATCCCCAGCAAGCGGCGGAAGCTGGCCGAGGGCGACCTGATGAAGCTCGACTTCGGGGTGTCGTACCGGGGGTGGTTCGGGGATGCGGCCAGGACGGTGGCGGTGGGAAAGGTGTCGGCCGAGGCGAGGTCCCTGTTGGACACGACGCGTGAGTCCCTCCACAAGGCCATCCAGGCCATGAAGCCGGGCAACCGGTTGGGGGATATCGGGCACGCCGTCCAGCGGCACGTGGAGGCTCGGGGGTACTCTGTCGTCCGGGATTTTACCGGCCATGGGATTGGCCGGAAGCTCCATGAGTTCCCCCACGTGCCCAACCATGGGCAGGCGGGGGCGGGGATGAAGCTCCGGTCGGGGATGGTCCTCGCGGTGGAGCCGATGGTGAACCAGGGAACCCACGAGGTGGAACTCCTGGACGATGACTGGACGGCGGTGACGGCGGACCGGAAGTTGTCCGCCCACTTCGAGCACACCATCCTCATCACGGATGGCGGAGCCGAGGTGCTCACCCGAGGGGCGTGAAGGGGCCGGGACTGCGGGTGAAATATGAGGGTGTTATGGTGGGTTGGTAGGAATCCGAGTTTTCCCGCGCGGGACGCTTGCCACTTGCGGACCAAAGTGATAATCCGCCGCGCTTCCAGAAGGTTCGTGGTCCGGGAAGAGGGTTTGACGCTTGCCGAAGGATGATTCCATCGAAGTTGAGGGGACGGTGATGGAGCCCCTCCCCAACGCGATGTTCCGCGTGGTGCTGGATAATGGCCACAAGGTGCTCGCGCACATCTCGGGCAAGATGAGGATGCACTTCATCCGCATCCTCCCGGGAGACAAGGTGAAGGTCGAACTGTCTCCGTACGACCTGACGCGCGGACGGATCACGTACCGGGCGAAGTAGAAAAGGGCGCCGCTCTGGGACTAGGGTGGCGACCCTCATGGCTTTTCATCTGTTCGAAGGAAGGAAGTTCGCTCCATGAAGGTTCGGGCGTCCGTCAAGAAGATCTGCGACAAGTGCAAGGTTGTTCGCCGCAAGGGCATCGTGCGCGTGATTTGCGCTTCCAACCCCCGGCACAAGCAGCGCCAGGGCTAACCGCCGACAGGCTGTTGGCTCCAGACCAACTCCACTCCAGAAGGAAGACCGAAGATGGCTCGTATCGCCGGCATCGACCTGCCGCCCAACAAGCGCGCCGTGATCTCGCTTCAGTACATCTACGGGATCGGCAACAAGTCCGCGCAAGACATCATCGAGGCGGCGGGCATCGATCCCACCACCCGGACCAAGGACCTCACCGAGGACCAGGCTCGCAAGATCCGTGAGATCATCGAGGCCAGCTACAAGGTCGAGGGTGACCTCCGGCGTGAAGTGACGATGAACATCAAGCGCCTGATGGATTTGGGCTGCTACCGGGGTCTCCGTCACCGCAAGGGCCTGCCTGTCCGTGGCCAGCGCACCCACACCAACGCGCGTACCCGCAAGGGTCCCAAGCGCGGCATCGTTCGGGCGAAGCCGGCCGCTCCGGCTCGGTAAACCGCAGCGCCGGCCCGTGAGGTGCCGGCGTCGATCACCTCCTCTCAGGAGCAGCAACTCACATGGCTGACGAGACCAATACTTCGGCTGCGGCGCCCACGGGCACCGAGGGCGAGGCCCCTGCCGCGAAGAAGGCCAAGCGCAAGGGCAAGAAGAGCATTCTCAATGGCGTGGTCCACATCCAGTCCACGTTCAACAACACCATCATCACGATCACGGACGTGTCCGGGAACGTGATCTCCTGGTCCTCGGCCGGGGCGCGTGGCTTCAAGGGAAGCCGCAAGTCCACCCCGTTCGCCGCTCAGGTGGCCGCCGGTGATGCCGCGGCGAAGGCGATGGAGCACGGGCTGAAGAACGTGTCCGTGTTCGTGAAGGGTCCGGGCGCGGGCCGTGAGTCGGCGCTGCGCGCGCTGGCCGCCGCCGGTCTGAAGATCAACCTCATCCGCGACGTGACGCCCATCCCGCACAACGGGTGCCGTCAGGCCAAGCGCCGCCGCGTCTAACCCCTTCGTCCGGGCCGCCCTTCGCGCCACCGGCGTGGGGGCGGCTCCAGATCACCTTTAAGGAGAAGTCTGTGGCCCGTTACACCGCGAGCGCTTGCCGTATCTGCCGGCGCGAAAACCTCAAGATGTACCTGAAGGGCGACCGCTGCTACACGGACAAGTGTGCCATCGAGCGCCGCCCGTATCCCCCCGGCCAGCACGGCCAGGGCCGCGTGAAGTTCTCTGGTTACGGCGTGCAGCTGCGCGAGAAGCAGAAGGTCAAGCGCATGTACGGCCTGCTGGAGAACCAGTTCCGCGGCTACTACCACCGCGCGTCCGCCGCCAAGGGCAAGACGGGTGAGAACCTCCTGCAGCAGCTGGAGCTCCGCCTGGACAACGTGGTGTTCCGCATGGGCTTCGCGGATACCCGCAACGAGGCGCGCCAGCTGGTCCGCCACGGCCACTTCCAGGTGAACGGCCGCAAGGTCAACATCCCCTCGTTCTCCATCAAGCCCGGCACGTCCGTCGAGGTCGTGGAGAAGAGCCGCAAGGTGCTCCGCATCTCCGAGGCGCTGGAGACGGTGGACCGCCGTGGCGTTCCGCAGTGGATCGACCTGGACAAGAAGTCGTTCAAGGGCACGGTTCGCACGGTCCCCAACCGCGAGGACCTGACCATGCCCATCCAGGAGCAGCTCATCGTGGAGCTCTACTCCAAGTAATCGCCGCGCCAGGCCGTTTCGGGCCTGGACGACGTACTCAACGCCCTGGCCGACGAGGCCGGGGCGTCGTGCTTTATCGCAGTCCCCTACGTGGCCATCCTCCCGCCCTTCCGGTGGGTAAGTCGGTGGTGGCGCACGTCTCGAGGAGTCGTACACCATGGCTGATACGTACATTGCGAAGAACTGGCGTGACCTCATCAAGCCGCGCCGCATGGAGGTGGACCAGGACAGCCTGACGCCCACCTACGGGAAGTTCATCGCGGAGCCGCTGGAGCGTGGCTTCGGCACCACCCTGGGCAACTCGCTGCGCCGGGTGCTCCTGTCGTCGCTGCAGGGCGCGGCCATCACCTCGGTGAAGATCGAGGGCGTGGACCACGAGTTCACCACCATCCCCGAGGTGTCCGAGGACGTCACGGACGTCGTGCTGAACCTGAAGGAAGTCCTCCTTCGGATGCACACGAACGAGCCGAAGACGCTGCGCATCGAGGCGGAAGGGCCCAAGGAAGTGAAGGCGGGTGACCTCATCACCGACGCCGACGTGGAGATCCTCAACCCGGGTCACCACATCTGCACCATCTCCGAGGGTGGCAAGCTCCGCATGGAGCTGACGTGCCGCCGCGGCCGTGGCTACGTGCCGGCCAACTCGAACAAGGTGATCGGCGCGCCCATCGGCACCATCCCCATCGACTCGCTGTTTTCGCCCACTCGCAAGGTGAACTACCAGGTCACCAACGCGCGCGTCGGTCAGGTCACCGACTTCGACAAGCTGTCGCTCGAGGTCTGGACGGACGGCTCGGTGTCCCCTCAGGACGCGGTGGCGTACGCGGCGAAGATCATCAAGGAGCAGCTCACCGTCTTCGTGAACTTCGACGAGACGGAGGAGCCGGTCATCGCCGAGGCGCCGAAGGAAGAGGCGAAGCTGAACGAGAACCTGTTCCGCTCGGTGGATGAGCTGGAGCTGTCGGTGCGTTCCGCCAACTGCCTGCAGCAGGCGAACATCAAGACCATCGGCGACCTGGTGCAGCGCACCGAGGCCGAGATGCTCAAGACGAAGAACTTCGGCCGCAAGTCGCTGAAGGAGATCAAGGAGATCCTCGCGGAGATGGGCCTGTCGCTCGGCATGAAGCTCGAGAACTGGCCCCCGAAGCAGGCTCCGGCCCCGGCGGCGCCGAAGGCGTAGAGTCTTCGTGGTACTTTCCTCCGTGCCCGCGACACGGCAGCACGCGGCGCGGAGGGAAGGGGTCTGGTGCGGTTGACCAGGCTCAACCAGCAGTGGCGAGCCTCGTGTCGGGGTCGCCCTTCCCACCCGGTACCTGATACGGCCGGAGTGGTGGCCCCCACGCGGGGACCCGGAGCACGACGATGCGTCACAAGGTCGGACAACGAAAGCTGCACCGCACCACGAGCCACCGGCTCGCGATGCTCAACAACATGGTCACCTCGCTGCTCGAGCACCAGGCCATCCGCACCACGGTTCCCAAGGCCAAGGAGGCCCGGAAGCTGGCGGAGCGCATCATCACGCTGGGTAAGCGCGGTGGGCTCTCCAACGTGCGTCTGGCGGCTCGGACGGTGAAGGACCGCGACGTGCTGCAGAAGGTCTTCAGCGAGTACAAGGACCGCTACGCCACGCGTCCCGGCGGCTACACCCGCATCATCCGCCTCGGCTTCCGCCGGGGTGATGCCGCGGAGATGGCGCTGCTGGAGCTGGTGGACCGGCCCGAGAAGAAGGCCGCGCCCGCCGCCGACGCTCCCGCCGAAGAGACCAAGGCCGAGTAAGGCCCGTCTCCATGCCCCTTCGTGAGGAGGGGCTGGTGGAAACGCAGAGGGCGCTCTTCCCGTGGGGAAGGGCGCCCTTCGTGTTTGCGGGGCTCCTGGAAGCTACTTCGGCCCGAGCAGGCGCTTCCACTCGTTGAGCAGGTCCTCGGTGAGGTTCGCGCTGTCGTCGCTGCTGCGCATCTCCAGCGTGTTGAAGCGCAGGTCCGCGGGGGCGGCGCCGCTGGTGCCCATGAGCTGCTTGGGGGTGATGGTGATGAACTCACCAGCGCCCACCGAAGGCACGGCCGCGCGGTACTGGCCGTTGACGATGAGGGTGACGTCCTTCCACGCCTCCTTGCTCTCGTTCCAGATGGTGATGGAGGGCCGGTCCAGTTTGTCGCTGAGCACCAGCCGCGCGTCCATGTCCCCTGTCTGAACGGAGCTGCCGGGGCAGGCGATGGCGAAGCTCGCCACAGTCAACGCCAGCCACCCGGCGACGATGGACGCCTTGTACTTGAAGAAGCGATCCCGCTGACGGAAGTCGCCCGCGAACTCCTTCAGGATGGAGAGCGCATTGAGGGCCTGATTGGACGCCTCGCCCGCGAGCCGCTGTCCGAGGGCGCCGTCCTGCTTGCCCTTCTGGAGCGGCGCGGTGCGCGCGGCGGACATCACCCGCAGGGTGCCCGGATCCGTCGGCGTGCGAGGCATGCCTGGACTGCTCGGCGTCCGGGGCTGCGTGCCGGGATTGGTTGCCGTGCGCGGAGACTTGCGGCCATCACTCATCAAGCGCGAAGTGTAGAGGGCACGACCCGTTGGTGGCTACTGGCCCTTGAGGGATTGCAGCGCACGCGAGGCGATGGCGTTCTCCGGCTGCGCCTCCAGCACCTTGGAGAGCCAGCGCTCGGCCTCCTCGGCCGCCGTCTTCCTCACCTGCGGACGCGTGGACTTCATCGACTGTTCGGTGAAGAGCAGCCCCAGCCGCAGCGAGAACTCCACATTCTCCGGGTCCTTTTCGACCACGTAGCGCAGCTCACGTTCCGCGGCGGGGTAGTCGCCGTCGAGCTGGTACACGAGCGCGAGCTTTCCCCGTGCGGGGATGGAGTCGGGCGACAGGGACACCGCCACGATGAAGGCCTCGCGGGCCGCCGCCAGGTCCCTGCGATCGAGATGCAGGTCACCCAACCGGAACCAGGCCGCGTCCAGCAGCGGATGCAGCGCGACAGCCTTCTCGAACGACGCACGGGCCGCGTCCGGACGCTGACGGGAGGCGTAAAGCTCCCCCAGGTAGAGGTGGTTCTTCCCGTCGCGAGGAGCGCTTTCGATGGCCTGCTTGAACTCGTCCACCGCGCGGCCCGCGTCGTCCAGGCGCTGATAGGCGAGGCCCAGCAGCGAGTGCAGCACCGCCAGGTCCGGGTAGTCGTGCAGCACCTCCTCGAAGGCGAGGATGGCGTGCTGGGGGGCATCCAGGTCGTTCAGGTAGCGCAGGCCCTCTTCGAGCTTGGCCTCGGCTGCCTTGGGGATGCCACCGAAGGGGTCGCTGATCTGCTCCATCAGCGCGCGCGCCGTGGCCACGTCGGACGGGGCGGGCCGGCCTCGGACCACCACGCCCAGGGCCTCCACCGCACCCGCCGGGTCTCCCGTGCGGTGCAGCGCCTTGGCCAGGGGCAGGCGCCAGGCGGTGCGCTCGGGGGCCAACGCCGCCGCGCGACGCAGGGGCTCCACGGCGGCGGCGTACTGTTCGGACTCCAGGCGGGCGACACCCAGGCGGTGGTGGTACTCGGCGGTGTCCGGAGAGAGGGTGATGGCTCGCTCGAAGGCGGTGACGGCCGGCGCGCCGGCGTCCTTCGCCCGGGAGAACAGGGCCAGCCCGAGCATGTACTGGTCCACCGCCCGCTCGCTCGCGGCGATGCGCGCCTGGAGCTCCTCGATCCACGCGTCGGTGCGGCCCGCCTTCACCTGGGCCTCCGTGAGGGTGCGGGCCACGTCCAGGTCCTCGGGGGCCTTCGCGTGCAGGTCCTTCAGGAGCCCGAGCGCCTTCTGCGGCTGGTTCTCCTCCAGGTACGCCCGCGCCCGGGAGCGCTCGTCGGTGGGCAGGGGGGCGCCCGTCGTGGCCGAGGTGGTGTGGCCGCAGCCGGCGGCGAGCAGACCCAGGCCCAGTACGGCGGCGCGGGCCCAGGGGCGAAAGCGGAAGGCGGGAGTCGTCGTCACGGGAGAACGTCTCAGGGAGTGGAGGTGGCGCGGGCGGCGCTGATGCCTTCGAGGCCCGCGGCGGCGACGGAGTCCTCGGGGTCGCCACCCTTGCCGCCCAGCGCGAGGCTGTCGGCGATGATGACCTCTCGCACGGCGCGGGCGAGGCCCTCCCGGTCATTCTCCGCGAAGCCCGTGGTGTCGATGGGCTTGCCAATCTTCACGCGGATGGGGCCGGGAGTGATGTTCCAGCTGTCCTTGGGCATCAGGCTGCCGGAGCCCTCGATGGTGACGGGGCAGATGGGGACGCGGGCCTTGAGCGCGAGCGCGAAGGGGCCCTTCTTGAAGGGCAGGATGTGGCCGTCCGGGGAGCGAGTGCCCTCGGGGTACAGGAAGATGCTCGTCCCGCCGCGAATCTTGGCCGCCGCCGCGTCCAGCGAGGCGATGGCCTTGGAGCGGTTGCTCCGGTTGACGAAGACGTGACCGGCGAGCGCGAGATACCAGCCGATGAACGGCACCCACTTGAGCTGGTCCTTCGCCACGTAACGGAACGGCACGGGCACGGCCATGAAGTGCGCCGGGATGTCGATGGTGGACTGGTGGTTGGCCACGTAGATGGTGGCCCGCTGCGGGTCCACGTTCTCCTGGCCCAGGACCTCCAGCTTCGCCCCACCGGCCCAGAGCAACACCGGGGACCAGATCCTGCGAGCCACCCAGACGGAGTTGGCCGGCCTCAGCGTCAACACCATCGCCAGGATGGCCAGGACGAAGCTGATGGGGGTCCACACGCCCGCCGTCACGACACAGAAGAGCTTACGCATCCCTCAGCCCCCTCCTCGGGGCCGGTTCGTCGGGCCGACGGAAGTCGCGGCCCGAGGGCAGCCCCGCGGCCAGATGTCCTGTCCCGGACGGCCGGACAGGCGGCCGCACCCCGGGAGGTGGCGGCGCCCAGGGGCGCGGCGAGAGGGACGGCTCGGGGGCATGCACTTCTTCTACCACGAGCCTTCCTTACCTTGTTGCTGGTGCGCGCAGCTTGGCGGGGTTACAAGCAGGGGTGGCGTGGCCAGGAAAAAGTTTATCGCCATCGCGGGCAACATCGGCGCCGGGAAGACGGAGCTCACGTCGTTCCTCTGCCGGAAGTACGGGTTGACCCCGTCCTTCGAGCCCAATGACCAAAACCCCTACCTCGCGGACTTCTACAAGGACATGAAGACGTGGGCCTTCCGCTCACAGCTCTTCTTCCTGACGCATAAGTTCCGCCTCCACCGGGAGTTGGAGCGCACGCCCGGTACCGTGCTGCAGGACCGCACCCTCTACGAGGACGCGGAGATCTTCGCCAAGAACCTCCACCGCCAGCGGCTCATCGACAAGCGGGACTGGAAGACGTACTGCGAGCTCTACGAGACCATCTCCGAGTCGCTGCGTCCGCCCGACCTGATGATCTACCTGCGCTGCCCCGTGCAGACGCTGAAGGAGCGAATCCGCCTGCGCGGCCGCTCCATGGAGAAGGACATCCCCACCCGCTACCTCCAGCGCCTCAATGCCCTGTATGAGGAATGGTTCGGTGCCTACCGGTTGTCTCCAGTCCTGGTGCTGGCCACCGACAAGCTCGACTACCTGACCGACCTGGTGGACCGCGTGGACCTCTTTCAGCAAATCGAGAAGCACCTGTGATGGAGGTCTACCTCCTGGCGACCGAGCAAGAAGGGCCCGCACCGCTGGATGCCCTGCGAGCCTCGTTCGCGACGGACGAGGTGGAGTTCACGCCAGACGAGGACGGCCAGGGCTTCGTGCTCCGGGCGGACAGCTCGGAGGTGCATGTCCGGCTGACGGTGGGCCCCGAGGGCCTGCCCAAGTTCAACAAGGCCGCTTACAGCGGCAGTCCAGAGGCCTTCACGCGCCTGAGCAAGGCGAAGGCCTACTACCACCTGTCGTTGGAGCCGGGTGGGGCGCAGCCCACGCTACCCGTGTTCGAGGCGCTGTGGGCCGTGCGCACCCTGCTGGAGCATGTGCCCGGGGTGCTCGTGGACCTGGCGGCCTTCAAGCTGCACGAGCCCGAGGACGTGGTGGAGATCACCGAGCTGGACTTCGACATCCGGGACCACGTCCACCTGCACGCGGTGGAGGTGACGGAGGGTGACACGCCGCTGTGGGTGCACTCGCACGGCATGGAGAAGTTCGGCGCCCGGGATTTGGAGATCTTCCACCTCGCGGAGCAGGACCTGTTGCCCGCGGAGAGCTTCCTGCACGAGCTGTGCACGGACCTGGCCTTCGGTCAGGGGCCCGCGCTGCGCTCCCAGGTGGGCACCAGCGAGGGGCAGGCGTTCATGGTGGTACCCTCCGAGGAGGCGCGCGCCAACCTGCTGGGCGTGCCGCTGGAGACCTTCGAGGGTCATGAGGGCCTCTTCCTCACGGTGGTGTCCCCCCTGGGGCGCCACAACACGTCCCAGCTCCTGGCTCCGTACCGGGAGCGCTTCACCCAGGAGCCCGAGGAGCAGACGGAATCCATGCGCCGTGAGGCCCAGGCGCTCTTGCCCTCCTTCCTCGCGCGCTTCCAGCGCAGGGGGCTGATGGAGCCGCTCACCTTCCTCGTCCGGGCCCCCTTCGACACCCACCCGGATGGAAACACGGTGGTGGAGAACCTCTGGCTGGAGCTCATGGCCCGGGACGACGGCACCCTTGTCGGCAAGCTCGTGGATGGCGCGGTGCACACCACCGAGTGGCGCAAGGGCGCTCACGTCGAGGTCGAAGAGACCCAGGTCAACGCCCTGGCGCTCAGCCGCGAGGGCCGGGCCCTGGATGAAGGGGAGATCCGGACCCTGTTGAACGCCGAAAGGCCGATGTAGGGCGACACGGCGGCGCTTGCCCGCGTCCTCGGGGACGCTAGGCTCCGCGCCCCATGCCCGCACTCCTGCTGCTCACTGGCCCGTCCGCGGGGCGCCGCTTCGAGGTGCTCTCGGACATGGCCATTGGCCGCAGCCCGTCCTGCGAAATCCCCCTGCGCGATGACCAGGTCTCCCGCAAGCACGCCCAGCTGACCGTCCACGAGGGAGAGGTCCGACTGACGGACCTGGGCTCTCGCAACGGGACGCTGCTGAACGGCGCGCGCATCAGCGGCGAGGTGGTGCTGCATCCCGGCGACCGCGTCCGGGTGGGTTTGACGGTGGCTGTCTTCGAGCCGCCCCCAGTGACGCTCGTGGAAGGCGGGCCGACGTCACCTGGCCACGTCCCGATTGAAGAGGTGCTGCCTCACGTGGGCGCCGCCGCGGCGCTGTACTCGGCGGGCACGGCGCTGCTGGGGGCCACCAGCGAGGCCATGGTGTTACGGCGGCTGGCGGATGAAGTCGCTCGAGCCCTCAGCGCCGACCGGGCCGCGGCGCTGCTGGGAAGCAACACGGGGCTGCTCACCGCGGCGGTGTCGGGCGCGGAGTCCATGTCCGTGCCTCGCTCGCTGGCGCAGGTGGCGCTGGAGCGCAAGGAGCTGGTCCAGTCGGAGACGGAGATGTGCGCGCCGCTCGTGGCCTCCGGAGGGATGCCCTTCGGCGTGCTCTATGCGACGCGCTCGGACTCCTCGTTCACCGGTGGCGAGGGGCAGCTGCTCGCGGCGCTCGGGCGGCTGGGGGGCGAGGCCTATACGGCGGTGCGCTCCCGGATGGAGGCGGAGTCGCCCGCGCCCGTGCTCATCGGGACGTCCAGGCCGCTGCGCGCGCTGATGGACGGTGCTCGGCGGGCGGCGAACAGCGCCGCGCCCGTGGTGCTCCATGGCGAGTCCGGGACGGGCAAGACGATGTTGGGACGGGTCGTCCACGCTCGCTCGCCCCGGGCGTTGGAGCCGCTGGTGGTGGTGGACTGCCGTCAGCCCACGGAAGTCGTCGAGGAGGCCCTCTTCGGCCGCGCCAGCGCGCCTGGACAGCCTCCCGTGGCGTCCGCGTTGCTTCGCGCGGACCGGGGCTCGCTGCTGCTCCAGCACGTCGAGGCGCTGCCTCGGAGCGCCGCTGAGCGGCTGGCTCGACTGCTGGCTCGAAGGGTGGCGCCAGCGCGGCAGGGCGGCGAGGAGCCCGTGGACGTGCGGTTGCTCGTCACCGCGTCGGTTCCCGTGACACTGCTGGGGACCCACGGGGAGGTGGACGCGTCGCTCGCTCGGAGTTTGATGGGCTTCGAGCTGGAGGTGCCTCCCTTGCGCGAGCGCCGGGCGGATGTGCTGGTGTTGTTCGAGGGCTTCCTCGCGCGTGCCGCGCGCCGGGTGCGGCGGGAGCCTCCGGTGCTGGGCGCGGATGCCCGGCGCCTGCTGGCGGACTACCCGTGGCCCCACAACGTGCGGGAGCTGGAGCTGGTGGGGGAGCGGTTGGGGTTGCTCTACGCCGGGGGAAGGGTGGGGGCGCTGCAGCTTCCTCCAGAGGTCCAGCAGGGCGGCCCCGCCAGTGACTCCCAGACGCTCCAGTCTCGCGTGGGACGGCTGGAGCGCGACGCCATCGCCGAGGCTCTGCGAGAAGCCGGCGGCAAGAAGGTCCGGGCCGCTGCGTTGCTGGGCATCAGCCGCCCCACGCTGGACAAGAAGATCGAGGAGTACGGCCTCGCGGTGGAGCGGGGACGACGGGGGGAGGACGGGCGCTAGCCGCTCACCCGTGTCACTTCCCGCGACTGAGCACCACGCCGCCGATGATGAGCGCCGCGCCCAATCCCTGGAGCAGCGTGGGCCTCTCTCCACGAACGCCCCACGCGGTGAGCGCGGCCACGATGGGCACTCCCGTGTTGTAGAGCGACGCGCGTGCGCTGCCCACCTGCTGCACCGTGCGCCCCCAGATGAAGTAGCTGAGCACCAGCGGAATCAGCGCCGAATACACCACGCCCGCCCAAGCACTGAAGCCGATGCTCCCCACGTCCAGGGCGAGCACCGCCGGCGCTCCCGCCAGCACCACTCCCGGAGCTCCCGCCAGCATGGTGATGGCGGTGATGCGCAGCGCCGACACCTCGTTGCCCAGCGAGCGGATGCCCACGGTGTAGATGGCCCAGCAGACGCAGGCCACCAGGATGAGCCCGTCTCCCAACCGGGTGTCCGTGCCCAGCGATGTTCCTCGTGCCGCCACCACCAGCAGCATCCCCATCACCGCCAGCGACATGCCCATCACCAGTGGACGGTTGAGCCGCTCGACTCCCAGCGCCGCGCCGAGGGCCGCCACCAGCACGGGCGTCACCGCCACCAGCATCCCGCTGTTGGCCGCCGTCGTGTTCGCCAGCCCCAGGATGAAGCTCAGCTGGTACGCCGTGTTGCCCACCAGTCCGAGCATCCCGAGCTTGAAGAGCACCCGCCACGGCAGCGGCTTCCAACCCTCCACCGCGAGCAGCAACCCCGCCATGGCCACCGAGGCCACCGCGAAACGCACCGACATGAAGGCCAGGGGAGGAATCACCCCCAGGGCCTCCTTCACCACCGTGTAGTTGGTGCCCCAGACAACGACGACACCAAGGATGGCCAGGTCGGAGGCCGAGAAGGCGCGGGGCGGCGCAGCAGGGACACTGGCGGCGGATGTGGACACGTCGCGCGAGGAAATAAGACCCAGCGTCCTTTCGTGCAAGCCGACGTTTCCCCGCCACTCGGCTTGTCCCCATGCCGCGCCGTGGCTTAAACGCGCGCCATGGACCTACGCTTTTCGGACGAGGTGCGTCGCGCCCTCGACTCGCGGCAGCCCGTCGTCGCCCTGGAGACGAGTGTGGTGGCCCAGGGACTTCCCTATCCGGACAACCTCGCCGCCGCCCGAGCCTGCGAGGAAGCCATTCGTCGCGCCGGTGCCGTGCCCGCCGCCACCGCCGTGGTGGACGGCGTGGTGTGCATCGGCCTGGAGGACGCGGCCCTGCGCCGACTCGCGGAGGGCAAGGAGCCCCTGCTGAAGCTCGGCTCGCGCGACCTGGCCATCGCCGTGGCCACCCGCGCCTCCGGTGGCACCACCGTCAGCGCCACGTGTGAGCTGGCCGCCGCGGCCGGCATCCGTGTCTTCTCCACGGGGGGCATCGGCGGCGTCCACCGGGGCGCCTCGGAGCACTGGGACATCTCCCAGGACATCGCCGCGCTGGCTCGCTTCCCCGTGGCAGTGGTGTGCGCGGGCGCGAAGTCCGTGCTCGACCTTCCCAAGACGATGGAGCTCCTGGAGACCGCAGGCGTGCCCGTCATCGGCGTGGGCACCCGCGAGCTGCCGTCCTTCCACAGCCGTGACTCCGGTATCACGCTGGAGCACAGCGTGAATGACGTGGCCACCGCCGCACGCATCGCTCGCGCCCGCTTCGAGACGCTGGGGCAGGGTGGGGTTCTCTACACCGTGCCGCCGCCGGAGGAGACCGCGCTGCCTCGCCATGAGGTCGAGCTGCAGATCGCCTCCGCGCTCGCCGAAGCCGAGCGCCAGGGCATCCGGGGCAAGGACGTGACGCCCTTCCTGCTGCGCGAGCTGGGCCAGCGCACGGGCGGCAAGACGCTCAAGGCCAACCTCGCGCTCCTCGTGAACAACGCCCGCTTCGCCGGTCAGCTCGCCGTGGCCTACGCACGCGGCGACTGAACCTGCTCCCTGGGGCGCGGGCGCTGTCTTCCCGCCGCGCCCTCGGTGGCCTTCGGATGGATGCGCGGCGCGGCTACTGCTGGAACCAGCGCATCATCGTCTCGAGCTGCTGGCGGTCCACCTCGTCGAAGGTGGACTTGCTCGCGGAGTCGATGTCCAGCACCGCGAGCAGCTCGCGATTCTTCCCGTACACCGGCACCACGATTTCCGACGCGGAGCGCGCGTCGCAGGCGATGTGCCCCGGGAAGGCGTGCACGTCCGCCACCACCTGAGTCTCGCCCTTCGCCGCGGCGGCGCCGCAGACGCCCTGGCCGAACTTGATTTCCAGGCAGCCCAGCGTGCCCTGGTAGGGGCCCACCCGGAGCAACTTCCCTGGAGTCACCACCCGGTAGAAGCCCGTCCACAGATGGCCGAAGGCGTGGTGAATCAGGCAGCTCATCGTCGCCATGCCCGCGATGGGGTCGTCGATGCCGGCGAGCGCCGCCTGAACGTGCTGCTGCAGTTCCTCGTAGGCCTGCGCCTTGGGAGCCGCGCGCAGGTCCAGGGTGATTTCCGCCATGATGGGGTCCTCGAGCCAGGTCTCCGCACCCGCCCGTCAGGGCCCGGCGCGGTCATCGTCGTCCCACGCTTCATATCCTGAATCCCACGCCGCACAGGAGGCACCGTGGAAACGCTCCTTCTCGATTCGAATACCTGGCTGCTCGTCCTCACCGGCGCGGGCGTCTCCGCCGAGAGCGGAGTCCCGACCTTCCGAGGAATGAACGGGCTCTGGGAGGACCAGCCCGTGGAGCAGGTGGCCTCGCCCGAGGGCTTCGCGAAGGATCCGCTGCGGGTGTGGCGCTTCTACTCCCAGCGGCGAGCAGGGGCCGCGGGCGTCTCGCCCAACCCCGGCCATGACGCGCTGGTTTCCTGGGAGCGTCACCTGGGCGACCGCTTCCTCCTGGCCACGCAGAACGTGGATGGGCTGCACTCACGTGCGGGCAGCCAGCGCGTGGTGGAGATGCACGGCAACCTCTTCAAGACGCGCTGTAGCAACGACGAGTGCAAGCGCGCACCCTTCGAGGACACCACCGTGTACGCAGCGGGCACGGTGCCCGGGTGCAAGGACTGCGGCAGCCTGCTGCGGCCCCACATCGTCTGGTTCGGCGAGTACCTGGACCCCGCGGACCTGGAGCGCATCCAGGACTTCTCGCTGCGTGCCGCCAGCTCCGGCGGGCGCTTCGTCTTCCTGGCCGCGGGCACCTCCGGCGCCGTCTACCCGGCTGCGGGCATGGTCGATCAGGTGCGCGGTGCGGGCGGGGAGACGTGGCTCGTCAACCTGGACCCCGCGGAGAACTCCCGTCGCTTCGAGCACTCCGTCCAGGGCAAGAGCGGGGAGGTGCTCCCGAAGCTGGGCCGACTCGTCTGAGTCCGCCGAATGGCGGGCACCGCGCTCCCGGGCAGCAAGCCCGTGCCTGGGACGCGAGCCCCGCAGCATGACGGCTCCCGGTGCGCACGGGAGCCGGCGGGTGCTACTCGAAGACGTTGATATCCTGCCCGGAGTTGGCGGGCCGAGGCGGCTTCGGCTTGGGCGGCGTCGCGGCGCGGATGGGCTCCAGCGTCACGTCCACCGTCTGGCTGTCTCCGGCGACGCGGCTGAAGTTGAGCGAGCGCTCCTCGGACTTGTGGTTCGCGAGGCGGAAGCTCAGTTGGTGGGACTTTTCTCGCGGCAGCATGAGCTCGATGGGTGTGGTGCCGATCTGCTCCTCGCCCTCGTAGATGGCGGCCCCGGACGGCGTCGAGTTGAACTTCACCCGAAGCGCCTGCGGTGCGGCGTCGACCTGAGTCGTGGCCCCCGAGGGACTCGTCGGCCTGTCCCGGGGGACTTCGACGACCTGGGTCGCCGGCTGCTTGGAGCCACCCTGGCCTCCTCCCAGCACCACCGCCGCGCCGATGCCGAGCAGCACCAACGGCACCGCGACGAACGCGACCTTCTTGCCCGTGGACATGCCCTCCGGCTCGGGTGGGGGAGGCGGCGGGGTGGCCGCGGCCCGGCCCGGGGGCGGACGGACGCGGCTGGGTGACGAGCCACTTCCGCCCGGCGCTCCCGCCTGGCTGCGCGCGATGACGACGTTGGAAGGCGTGGAACCACGACCCGGTGACGCGCCGACGCGAGAGGAGCGCACGCCACTGCCGCTGCCGGCACCCGGACGTCCCGCGCGACTGCCGCTGGCCCGGCTGCCGCTGCCGCGCTCGTTGACGCCGGAGCTGGAGCCGCCGCTGGGCATCGCGTCGAACTGCTCGGCGCTGACGTCCTCCACCGACTCCATCATCGCGTCGATGAGCTCCTGCGCGCTCTGGTAGCGGTCCTCCTTCTCGGGGGACAGAGCCTTGCGGAAGAAGGCGTCCAGCGCGGCGGGGACCGGGGCGCCCTGGCGCTTGGAGTTGACCGCGGGCACCTGCTGCGTGAGCGACGCGGTGAGCGCCTTGCGCACGGTGTTCGCGCCGAACGGCGAGCTGCCCGTGAGGCAGAAGTAGAGCACGCCCGCCATGGAGTACAGGTCGGAGCGCTGGTCCACGGCCTCGCCACCGGCCTGCTCCGGAGGCATGTACTGCGGCGTGCCCAGCACCTGACCAGTGGAGGTGAGCTGCTCCTCCTCCTCGGCCTCGAGCGCCTTGACCAGACCGAAGTCCAGCACCTTGACGAAGTCCCGCCCGCCCAGGTCCTGCACCATGATGTTGTGCGGCTTCAGGTCGCGGTGGACGCAACCTTCCTGGTGCGCGTGGGCGAGGCCCTGGGTGGCCTGCTCGATGAGGCTGGTGGCGCGGCGCAGGGACATGGGCCCCTCGCGCTTCACCACTTCCTTGAGGCTTTCGCCCTGGAGCAGCTCCATCACGTAGTAGCAGGTGCCGTCGGGGGCGCGGCCGAAGTCGAAGATGGTGATGACGTTCGGGTGGCGCAGGCGGCTGGCGATCTCCGCCTCTCGTCGGAAGCGCTCGAAGAACTGGGGCGCGGCGGCGAGCGACGGGTTGAGCGTCTTCACCGCGACGGGGCGCTGCACCGAGGTCTGCGTGGCGCGGAACACCATGCCCATGCCGCCCTGGCCGAGCACGCTCTCAATCTTGTAGCGGCCATCGAGCACCTGGCCGATGAGCTGGAGGCTCTGGCCTGAGCAGAGGTGGTCGACGCCGTCGGTGCTTCCGCAATGGGGACAGGGGGCAGCCATGTGGGGCCGGAGTATAGGCAGGCCCCGGGCAGGTCCGGAAAGGGGACGTTGGCCCCCACGGTCTCCAGACAGGCATCTGAGCCATTTCCCGAGGAGCCCAGGGCTGTTACATCCCCGGCCGCCATGAGCCTCGTCATCGCCCAGGACCTCAGCCTCTCCTATGGAAAGAAGGTCCTCTTCGACAGCGACAGCTTCACCCTCGGCCCCAAGGACCGTGTAGGCCTCGTCGGGGCCAACGGGACGGGGAAGAGCACCCTGATGAAAATCCTGGCGGGGGTCGCCCAGCCGGATTCAGGGTCCCTGACCTACCGTCGCCGGGCCCGCTGGGGGTATCTGCCCCAGGAAATCGCCGGGCTGCCGGAGGGCACTGTGGTGGAGGCGGTGATGAGCACCGTCCCGGGGCGCGACACCCTGGAGACCCGCCTCAAGGAGACCGAGGAGTCGCTCTCGGCGGCCACGGACGAGGAGGACCAGTTGGAGCTGGCCCAGTCCCTGGCGGACCTGCACGCGGAGCTGGACGACTTCGAGAACCGCTTCGGCCGGCACCACGCCGAGCGCATCCTCAAGGGCCTGGGCTTCAAGGACAACGACCTGGCCAAGCCCACCTCGGCCCTGTCGGGTGGCTGGCGGATGCGCGCGGCGCTGGCGGGACTGCTGCTCCAGGACCCTGACCTGTTGCTCCTCGACGAGCCGACCAACCACCTGGATGTCCCCACGCTCGCGTGGTTCGACGGCTTCCTGCGCCGCTCCAGCAAGGCGCTGGTGCTCATCTCCCACGACCGGGACTTCCTCAACCGGCAGATCAACCGCGTGGTGTCGCTGGAGCTCGAAGGCGTGCGCGAGTACGCCGGCAACTACGACGACTACAAGCGCCTGCGCGCCGAGGAGAAGGTGCTGCTCCAGGCCCGGGCGGAGAAGGTGGAGAACCGGCGCGCGGAGCTGCAGGGCTTCATCGACCGCTTCGGCGCGAAGGCCACCAAGGCCAAGCAGGCGCAGAGCCGCGCGAAGATGTTGGAGAAGCTGGAGAAGGTCCAGGTCCTGGAGGAGCGCTCGACGATGAAGTTCCGCTTCCCGGAAGTGGACCGGAGCGGACGCGACGTGGTGACGCTGGAAGGCATCACCAAGCGCTATGGCGCGCAGACCGTGTACGACGGCCTTTCGGGCCGGGTGGAGCGCGGCCAGCGCATCGCCGTGGTGGGTGCCAACGGCGCGGGCAAGACGACTCTTCTGCGGATGGTGGCGGGGGAGCTGGTGCCGGACTCGGGCACGGTGACCATCGGGCACAACGTGGTGGTGGGCTATTACGCGCAGCACCACGCGGACAAGCTGGATCGACAGAACACCATCATCGAGGAAGTGCGCCCGCTCGCGGCGGACAAGCCGGAGAGCTACGTGCGCGGCGTGCTCGGCGCCTTCCTCTTCAGCGGCGATGACGTGGAGAAGCCCATTGGCGTGCTCAGCGGTGGTGAGCGCGCTCGCGTGGCGCTGGCCAAGCTGCTGCTGGTGCCGTCCAACTTCCTGCTGATGGACGAGCCCACCAACCACCTGGACCTGGACTCGGCGGAGATGCTGATCGAGGCGCTGAAGCTGTACGGCGGCACGTTGCTGTTCGTCAGCCACAGCCGCAGCTTCATCAACGGGCTGTGCACCCAGGTCTGGGAGGTGGCGGACGGGAAGTTGACGCCTCACCCGGGCAACCTGGACGACTACCTGTACCACCAGGAGCAGCAGCGGCTGAAGGCGGAGGCCGCGGCGGGTGGCGCGAGCGCGGCCCGGGGGGACACCGCGTCCTCCGTGGCGATGACGGAGAAGGAGCGCAAGCGGCAGGAGGCCGAGGCGCGTCAGCGGCGCAGCGTGGTGGAGGGGCCGCTCAAAAAGGAGATCTCCAAGTTGGAGGAGCAGATCGCCAAGGTGGAGGCCGCGCAGAAGGAGCGCGAGGCGCAGCTCGCCGACCCCGTCCTCTACAACGACTTCGCTCGCGCCAAGCCGCTCATGGACGCGCACCGCGAGGGCAAGGACACGCTGGAAGACCTCTATGCGCGGTGGGAAGCCACGCAGGAGAAGCTGGCGCAGGCGACCGCGACCTTGAACTGAGGCGCGGTCCTCCGCCAGGCGCGCAGGGTGCCGCTCTCCTGTGAGCGCGGGCCTCCGGCTCGTCTCGGCTCACTACCCGAAGACGCGCCTGAACAGCCACAGCAGCGCGGGGCCGGTGGTGTCCCCCGTGTAACCCGCGGCCATGTTCCCGGTGTAGCCGGACAAAAGCGGGGTGCTCATCTCGGAGGAGGGCTCCGCCTTCGTCAGCTCCTCCGTGAAGGGCGCGGAGCCCTCGGGCGCGCAGCTTCCGCAGTACAGGGCTTCTTCCCAGACGAAGCCGTAGCGTGGCTTCACCTCGCGCTTGCACTCCGCGCACGCAGTCGCTCGCCCCAGCTTGAGCGTGGGCCGCATGTCCAGCGGCGAGTCGCGATACTGCGCCGCCGCTTGCTGGAGCTGTTGCAGCTCGCCGGGGTCCAACGCCACGCCCGCGCAGTCCGAGCACACCTCCACCGTGACGCCCAGCACCTGCACGACGGGCAGCGGCGCATGCCCGCACCGGGGACAGCTGGGCGCGGGTGTTCCACAGCTGGGACATTCGGGGACGTACTGGACCTTCGCCTGACAGCCTTTGCACACGCCCGGGTGTCCCTTCGCGCGCCGCACCAGCGCGTCCGACACCGAGCCTCCCATCACCTTCGTCAGCGCCTCACCCTCGAACCAGACGGAGCCGCAGTGGCCACACTCCTCGCGGGGCAAGCCTCCCAGGAAGGTGGGCCGCATCGTCTCGTGGCAGAAGGGGCAGGCGCTCATGGCCAGACAGCCTAGCGCCAATCCCACTCAGCTTGCTCGGCGCCGCCGCTCGCGCTTGGGCCGGGGCTCCGGGGTCGACGGGGCAGGGGGCTCTCGCAGCTCCTCCGGCATGGGGAACGACTGGGAGATGCGCGTCGCGGGCGGCGGGGTGCCCGTGCCCTCCGCGACGAGCCCCTCCGCGGGCTTCTCCGCAGGCAGCGCGGGCAGACGGATGATGAACGTGGTGCCCTCGCTCGCCTTGCTCTGCACCGAAATGCTGCCGCCGTGGTTCTTCACGATGCGCTGGCAGATGGCGAGCCCCAGCCCCGTGCCCTTCTGCTTCGTCGTGAAGAAGGGCACGAAGATGTGCGGCTGCTGGTCCGATGGAATGCCCGGGCCGTTGTCGGACACGCGCACCTCCAGCACCTCGCCCCCCGCGTTGCGGAACTCGCCGAAGCGCTCCGGCTTCTCCGTGCGCACGGTGATTCGACCCTCGCGCGTGTCCAGCGCCTGCACCGCGTTCTGCACCAGGTTGATGAGCACCTGCTTGAGCTGCTCGGCGTCTCCATCCGCTCGGGGCAGGAGCAGGTCCAACTCCACCGCGAGCTGGACGTTCGCCGGCACGTCGTTCTGGATGAGCCGCATCGTCCGCGTCACGACTTCGTTCAAGTCGGTGGGCCCGAAGCTCTGCTTCATCGGCCGCGCGTAGTCGAGGAACGCCGTCACCACGCCGTTGAGCCGGTTGACCTCCTCGACGATGACCTCCAGGAACTCGCCGTCTTCACCCGGCAGCCGCATGGGGTCCAGACACTGCGCCGCGCCCTTGATGGCCCCCAGCGGATTGCGAATCTCGTGCGCGAGGCCGGCCGCCATCTCTCCCAGCGCCGCCAGTCGATCTCTCTCTCGAATCTTCTCGTACAGCTTCGAGTTCTCCAGCACCGTCGCCAGCTTCTCCGCGACCTCCAGGATGAGGGCAATCTCATCGGACGCGTACGCCTCCGGCACCCGCTCGTCCCAGAGATTCAGGAAGCCGATGACCCGGTCATTGCCCACCATCGGCACGCTGATGCCAGCCTTCATCTGCACCAGCGCCGCGCGCGTGTCGTTCAGCCGCTTGAGCTCGTCGCGGTAGCGCCGTCCCTCCACCGACTGGAGTCGCATCGTCGCGCCACGCCGCTCCACGTTCTCCAGCAGCACCGCCTTCTGCCCGCTGGCCACCGCGAACAACAGGCCTCGCGCCGCCGCCGTGTCCAGGAACGACACCGGCAACGGCCCCCGCGAATCCAGCAGCCGATACCCCGGCCGGTCCTCCGCGAGCAGATACACCGACGCGTGCGTCACGCGGCCCGTCTCGTGGAGCGTGTCGAGCACCAGTCGCGCCAGCTCGGAGATGTCGATGACGTTCGCCATCCGCGCTCGCAACATCCCCAGCGCGTCCAGCAACGCGAAGCGCTCGCGGAAGAAGATGCGCACCACCATCTCCTCCACCTTCGTGCGCAGCGGGTCCAACAGGATGAGGATGACGAACGCCGCCACCACCGTGTTGAAGACGAACAGCCCCGTGTCCTCGTCCACCCACGCCGTCAGCACGGTGAAGACGGCCGCGAGGATGACCGCCAGCACCGTCTGCGAGGCGATCTTCCCCAACAGCTCATGCAGGTCCATCAGCCGCAGCCGCAACAGCGTCTGCGCGAGGAAGAACAGGTACAGCGTGGTGAAGACGGGCCCGAGCGTCGGCAGCGGAATGACGGTGCCCAGGAAGTCGAGCGCCGAGAACAGGATGCCCGCCGCCGCGCCGATGGCGAGGTACATCAGCCTCAGTTGCTCGATGCGCGACTCGTTGGTCCGGACCCGGTGGAGCAGCAACGACACCGAAGCGAGCAGGGAGCCGAGCACCCAGACACCCATGGCCACGCGAGCCCACACCTTGTCGGCCAGGGGGGTGACGGCCACGGCCAGGCCCAGGAAGACCGACAGGAGGGCGAGCCGGCGGCCGACCTGGTGTGTTCCCTTGCTGACATCCAAGAACTCGAGGAAGAAGCCCACGGCCGCGCCTGGGACGAGCGAGGCGACGAGCACGGTGATGCCCAGGGTGATGCGTGCCGCCCAGGGGTATGTCGCCGCGGGAAAGAGGCTGTGGAAGAAGAACGAGAGGTAGTACCCGGCCACCGTCAGGGCGAAGACGGAGTACAGGGTGAGGACCTTCGGCCGGGCCGGGCGCAACAACATGGACACGCCCAGGGCCAGGCCGATGATGGATGCCAGCAGAGCGCTCTGAGTCCGGATGTCCATGGGCGTGCGGACAGTCTAACCTGTGTCCACCTCCGGAAATTTTCCATGCACTCCCGGTTGTCATGGGGCGAGCCCGCGCCCACCTCCCAGGGTCCCCAGCCCCGCGTATGAAGCCCTTCCTGCCCAAGCTCGCCGTCGTCGCCTCCGCGCTCCTCTTGTCCGCGCAGGCTCCCGCACCCCAGGTCTCCACCCCCGCCGAGACGGAGGCCGCGCCGGCTCCCGCCCCCCAGGCGTCGAGCCCCATCGTGACGGAGGCCCCCTCGTCCCATACGGAGAACGCCCCTTCCGAGGCCCAGCTCTCGCCGCGTCCGGACGCGGAGAAGACGCAGCTGCCCGAGGGCTTCGTGGAGGTCCTCAACCCGGCCTTCCCCAACGCCGCGCCCCCCGCGCCCGTCGTCCACCGGGGCCGCCGCTATGCCCTGGAGGACCTGGCGCCGTACTTCGGCGAGGGCAAGAAGCAGGAGGCCCGGGCGGCCTTCGACAAGGGCCAGTACAGCCGAGCCCGCGAGCTGCTGAAGGACGAGGGCACCACGCCTCCGGTGCGCTACCTGCGCGCGCTGGCCGCGCTGCGCTCTGGAGACGAGGAGACCGCCGCGAAGGAGCTGGCCGCGCTGGCGTCGGACTACCCCGCGCTTCAAGACCGGTGCCTCACGCACGCGGGCGTGGCGCTGGAGGGACTGCGTCGCTTCGACGAGGCCGCCGTGCTGCTGGCCCAGGTGTCACCAGAGTCCCGGCTGTACGTGGACGCCCGGCTGGCGCTGTCGCGGGTGCTGCGCAAGAAGAAGGACGCGGCGGGGGCCATGGCCGCGCTGGAGCCGCTCACGTCGCGTGCCGCGCCCAGTTGGGGGCGCAACGTGGGCGCCGAGGCGCTGATGGCCATCGCCGACATCGCCGCGGAGAAGAAGGACCGCGCCGCCGAGCGCGCCGCGCTGTGGCGCCTGTGGGGCGCGCATCCGCTGTCCGCGCTGGCGATGCAGGCGGAGAAGCGCCTCAAGGGACAGGCGGCCCCGCTGGAGGCCAAGGTCGCTCGCGGTGAAGCGCTGGTGGAGCTGCACCGCAACAAGCAGGGCCTGACGCAACTGGAGCCCATGCTGGCGCAGTTGAAGCTGCCGGAGCCGCTCGCGTGTCGCGCGCACTTCGCCTACGGCAAGGGCATGCGCAAGGAGCGCCAGCACACGCGCGCCATCCAGATTCTGTCGCAGGTCGTGGAGAAGTGTGAGGACCGGGACCTGCTGGCGCGGGCGCTGTATGTGCTGGGCTCGTCGCGCTCGATTGTCGACTCGGCGCGCGGGACGGACACGTACGAGCGACTGGCGCGCGAGTTCCCGGACCACAGCTTCGCGGACGACGCGTTGTTCTACGCGGCGGACCTGTACGTGAAGACGGACCGCCCCAAGGAGGCGATGGCTCGGCTGGACGAGCTGGCGCGGCTGTATCCGCAGGGGGACTTCCTGGGCGAGGCGCTGTTCAAGGCGTATTGGATCGCACGCACCAGCAAGGTGGAGGACGCGGGCCTGTCCTTCCTGGACCGCATCGAGCAGCGCTTCGCGCAGGCGGACGAGAGCTACGACGTGGAGCGCGCGCGGTACTGGCGGGCGCGCACGTTCCAGGACCAGGGCAACATCCAGGGCGCGGCGGAGCTGTTCGAGAAGATCGCGGTGGAGCACCCCGCGACCTACTACGGGCTGATGGCGCGCTCGCAGTTGTCCACGGTGGACCCGGCGCGGCTGGAGCGCATCTCCCCGGACATCTTCGCGGTGCCCGACGCGGCCAGTCCGTGGCCGTTGTTCGCGGGGCCGGTGGGCGAGGACCCGCACTTCCGCGCGGGCATCGAGTTGCTGCGGCTCGGGTTCCCGGAGGCCGTGTCATCGGAGCTGCTCGCGGTGAGCCGGACGAACCAGCCCGCGGAGGCCATCCGCCTGCTGGTGCTGGTGCTGCACGAGGCCGGTGACGAGCGCGCCGCGCACGCGGTGGCCCGGCTGGCGCTGCGCAAGGACTTGAGCGGCCGCATCACCCGCGAGACGCGCGTGGTGTGGGAAGTCGCGTATCCCAACGCGTTCCGCGAGCTCATCGAGAAGCACACGGCCGTGTCGGGCGTGGAGGCGGATCTGCTCCAGGCGCTGATGCGCGAGGAGAGCGCGTTGGATCCGAAGGCGCTGTCCTGGGCCGGAGCGCTGGGCCTCACCCAGCTCATGCCGTCCACCGCGAAGGGCGTGGCGAGGGAGCTGAAGCTCAAGCGATTCACGGTGGAGCAGCTACTCCAGCCGGACCTCAACATCCGCATGGGGGCGCACTACCTGGGCGGACTGCTCAAGAAGTTCGGCGGACACACGCCGTACGCGGTGGGCAGCTACAACGCCGGCCCGGGCGCGGTGAACCGCTGGCGTTCGGACAAGCCGGACCTGCCGCTGGATGCGTGGGTGGAGGAGATCCCCATCTCCGAGACGCGCGGCTACATCAAGCGCGTGCTGCGCTCGTACAACACCTACCAGCTCCTCTACGGCCGGGCGCCCAAGCTGCCTGTCATCAAGAGCGCCGCGCGCTGAGCGGTGGCCGGGAAGCCACCTTCGAGCGCGGGAGGACGGCCTGCGAGCAGCCGAGGGCAGGACTGTTCCCCCGGCCATGGATCGGCTTCCTCCGTTGAGGCACGTCCTCCCTAAATCGGCCGGATGTTCTGCGCGTTCAGCCCCTTGGGCCCCTTCGTCACCTCGAATTCGACCCGCTGGTTCTCCTGGAGAGACCTGAAGCCGTCCGCGTTGATGGCGGAGTGATGTGCGAACACGTCCTCGCCTCCGTCATCCGGGGTGATGAAGCCAAAACCCTTGGCATCGTTGAACCACTTCACGATTCCCGTCTTCATACTGCCGTCCTCGTGTGCCACGCCTGGGGATGTCCAGGTGATTGGTAATGAAATAGGGATGGGCGGGAAGGATTGCCCCAGCCCTGGAGCAGGGCGTGCTCAGGCTCGCATGCTCTGCTGGGGACGGTTCACGATGAACTTCGAGCAGCGGACGCGCGGTTGCCGCCGTGCAAGCAGGCACAGGGCGACGAGCGCGAGCAGCAACGGCGTCACGGAGCCTGGAGCGGCGCCGCAGCCGAGAGCCCCCAGCCGGGGCTCTGAGTCGATGGAATAAGTCGCGGACTTCTCCACCTGGATGCGCACCGTCCCTGTCGAAGCCAGTCCCGCGCCGTCGGTGACGGTGAAGACGAGTGACACCTCTCCCTCGAAGTCAGGCGCCGCCTCGTACGTCATCGAGGGCGCCTTGCCGGACAGCTCGCCTGAAGCGGGGCGCGCGCTCACCGAGTAGGTCAGTGCGTCCTGGTCCGCATCCCGGGCATCGAGTACCACCGCGCGTCGCTCGCCAGCCTTCATCGTGAGCCGCGCGTTGCTCGCGATGGGGGCATGATTCACGGGCGTGATGTGCAGCGTCACCGTCGCGAAGGTGGTGTACTCCCCATCGCTGACCGCGAACGTGAAGGAGTCCTCGCGCGATGCGCCCGCCCTGGGCCGGTACACGACATGGGGCAACGTGCCCGTGAGTTCTCCCTGCGACGGGCCTTCGCTCAACTCGAAGGTGATGATGTCTCCGTCCACGTCGCGGCCTTCCAGCTCCAATTCAACCGGTCCCTCCGCGGACACGGTGACCTCGCGGGACATGGCCACGGGGGCGTCGTTGACGGGTTTGACGGAGAGGAGCACCTGGGCGGAGGTCGACTCGGTCACCCCATCACTCACGCGAAACGTGAGGTAGTCCTCGCCGTGGAAGTCGGGGTGGGGCGTATAGACGAGGTTGGGGGTCGTGCCCGAGAGCCGGCCGTGGCGGGGCAGCTCCACCAGCGAGTACTTCAGCGTGTCGTTGTCAGCAGCCAGGCTCTCCAGAATGAGCTCGACGGAGGTGTCCTCCGTGAGCACTTCCGAGCGATCAAACGCCATGGGGTCGATCTGCTCGGATTGCGGGAACCACATCCCCGGCTGCCCATGCTCATCCTCGAGGCCGCTCGTCACATAGACATAGCCTTCCTCTCCCTGGATGTCCGCAGGGGGCGTATCGGTGACGATGTTCACGAGGTCGTCGTCGGCCACGTCCTGTGCCGGATGTTCGATGGCGACCTCGGGAGCTGACGGGTGCGGGATGCACATCTTGGCGTTGGAGCCTCCGGACGGCCCTCGTGCCGGAGCCACGGCGAGGGGCGCGGCGTCGTAGTCCACCATGCGCGCGTGGACGCGGAGCGCGGCGTAGGGCGGTCCGACGAAGCGCTGGTAGGCGAGCAGGAAGCGGTTGGCCCCGACGGACGTCGCGCTCGGGAGTTGATACTCGAGCGCCAGCGTACCTAACTCGACGGGGGTATCGACCGTCCCGCTCGCTGAGTCGATCCTCGCGCCGAGCAACAGGTTCGCCGTACTGTCACCCGGCGCGGACGAGAGCCAGTACACGAGTGTGGAGGTGCCGGTCGCCGCCACCTGGGCCTGCCCCCAGAATGGCGGCTCCTGCCCCGGTGACGAGAGCAGCCAGGGCTCCGGGTCCACCACCATTCCCTCCGTGTCCACGCGGAGCGCGCGGACGGTTCCTCCCTCCGTCCACGCGATGACGTGGTTCGTCCCGTCGAAGGCAATGGACGGCTTTTCGGGCGTCAGCTCGCTCTGCCGAACCAGGATGCGGCCCGGCGCGAGGACGGTGCCGGCCCTGCTCACGCGGACCGCCTCCAGTCGTCGGAGCACGCCGCTGCCGGAGGGATGGACCTCCCAGACGGCGAGGAAGTTCGTTCCGTCGAACGAGACCGCCGGGTAGGACTCCGGGGCCCCACCGCCCAGGTCGATGCCCAGTGGATCGAGCACGACATCCGTGGGGCTCACGCGCGCTCCCCGGGCGATATCTCCGAAGCCAGACGACACCGGCGGCTCATCCCAGACCGCGAAGCAATCACCCCCACCACAGGCGAGTCGGGGTGCGTCGAGGAAGGACCGATGGGCGTGGATGGGGAACTCGCGTCGCACGGGGACTCCGCTCGCGGAGATGCGGCGGCCATGGAGTCTGGGTGTCTCGATGCCCGTTCGGGTGTCGCGCCACACGACCAGGTAGTTCGTCCCATCAAAGGCGACGGCGGGGTCACCCTGATCGCCGGCCGTCTGGGAGATGACAAAACCTCCCGGCGTCAGCTCCACGCCCTCCACGCTCAGCAGGGTGCCGTAGAGGTCCGTCCCCTGGGGAAACGGGCGCTGCTCCATCCAGACCAGCAGGGTGCGATTGCCATCCGAGGCCACCGCGGGCTCCTCCTGGCGGTTGGCGGACGTGCTGACCAACAGGCTCTCGGCGAGCACCGTGCCCGTGTTGCTCACCCGCGTCGCACGGATGTCCTCCTTGTCTTCGTCCTTCCCCCCATACCAGGTGACGAAGAACTCAGTTCCCGTTGACGCCATCCCACAGGGAGACGCAGTGAAGTTCCTGCGGTTCGCTACGAGCACCCGTCCGTTGGGATCCAGCACACCCCCGGAGGTCGTGATGCGCGCGCCATGGATGCCGCCGTAGCGCACGCCGTCGACGTATCGCATGTCATGCCATGCGACCAGGAAGTGCGTGCCATTGAAGGCCACGCTGGCCATGGATTGATGCGCGAAGTTCGTGTGGATGATGAAGGTCCCCAGGACGATGCCCTCGGGGCTCACCCGCGCCCCAAGAATGTCCCGATTGAAGTCGAGCGGGGTGAGCTGGTCCTCCCAGACGACGAGGTGATTCTGTCCGTCGAAAGCGACGACCGGGAGGACGGGGAAGATGGCATTGGGAGGACTGATGACGAACGACCCCAGGCTCGTGCCCTCCACCGAGACACGCGTCCCCTGAACGAGATTGCCGCGCGTGGAGACGACGAGGAAGTCGGTGCCACCCCAGGAGACCGTCGGCTCCCTGCCTTCACCCAGCTCCAGGCCCATGATGTCGAGCACGTCGCCCGAGGACGAGAGCCGTGTCCCTCGGAGCGTGGGGCCCAGGTCGGGGGCGTATTCGCTCCAGGTGACCAGGTACTGGCTGCCCGAGAACGCCACGGTGGGCTTCCCATACACGCTTCCCGGGGCTGCACTGGCGAGTCGTCTGGGTGTGGGCTCCACCAGTTGGCCCTCCGGCGTGACATGTGCGCCCAGGATGAGGTCACCTGCTTCACCCGGCCGCGTCGCATGCCAGACGACGAAGAAGTTCGTCCCATCGAAGAGCACATGAGGGGTGGTGCTCTTGTCCGCGATGGGGCTGATGAGGACTCCCGCCGGGTCCAGCACCTCTCCCGTCGGACTCACGCGGGCCGCGTAGATGCGCCCGCTTGAGCCGCCGTGCCGGTAGTCGGTCCACACCACCAGGTGGTGCGTTCCATTCCAGGCCACGGCTCCGTCGAACTGGTGGTCGCTCGCGGGGCCCATCGTCACGGCGCCGACCAGGGTTTCGAAGGAGAGCCCTGGTGCGAGGAATGCCGGGCGGGAGTCCGCCCACGCGGGCGTCACGGCCGCGATGCAGAGAAACACGGCGAGGCAGGCGAAGCCTCGCGGGCTCATTCGAAGAGACGACATGTGGACCTCGGGGAGCGCGGAGTCGGGACCGGCGAGCCGCCAGTGGATCGGCGGCGGACAGGGACAGCAGACTCCCTGAGGCGTGATTCCCTCATCACGGAACCATCATGGGTTCCTCACACGTGGTGCATTTCTTCCAATCCCCCAGCGTGCCAGATGGGCAGACTGTCGATATCCACCCTTGAACCAGGAGGTTCGTGATGAAGCCAGACACCACGGTTGCCATGAAGAAGGACGTGTCCCCGCAGCCTCGGTTGGGCATCCAGCTCGTGATGAAGAACGCGACCGCCGCGCTCACGTTCTATTCCCAGGTCTTCGGCGCCGAGGAGCGGATGCGGCTGGTGGAGCCCTCCGGTCGCCTGGGCCATGCGGAGATGCTCCTGGGCGGAGTGGTGCTGTCCATCGCGGATGAGTATCCGGAGTACGGAATCGTCGGGCCGCAGAGTCGAGGAGGGGCGACGAGCCTGCTCAACCTCTCGGTCGACGACGTGGACGCCATGGCCCAACGGGCCATCGCCGCCGGAGCCGTGCTGGAGCGTCCCATCAAGGACGAGTTCTACGGCGACCGCGTGGCCCACATCCAGGATCCGTTCGGCCACCGCTGGTCGCTCTCCATGCGCATCGAAGAGGTGTCTCCGGAGGAGATGCAGCGGCGCTTCCTGAAGATGGTGGGAGGCTGAACGGCCCGCGCGGGTGGTTGAGCTGGCCCGCGCGGCCTGTTCGTCGCGTTAGCCCTTGATGAAGAGCAGCAGGTCCTCGTTGATGACGTCCTTGTGGGTCGAGCACATGCCGTGGGGGAAGCCCTTGTAGGCCTTCAACTGCGCGCCCTTTACGAGCGTGGCGGTGATCTTCCCCGCGCCCTCGAAGGGGACAATCTGGTCGTCGTCGCCGTGCATCACCAACGTGGGCACGTCGAACTTCGCCAGGTCCGCGCGGAAGTCCGACTCCGAGAAGGCCTTGATGGTGTCGTACTCGGACTTCAGCGAGCCCTGCAGACCCTGGAGGCGGAAGCTCTCCCTCAGGCCCTCGGAGACCTTCGCTCCCGGCCGGTTGAAGCCGTAGAACGCCATGCTCAGTTCTTTGAAGAAGGAGGAGCGGTCGCCACGCACGCCCGAGCGGATGTCGTCGAAGACCTTCATGGGCAGGCCATTCGGGTGCCAGTCCGTCTTGAGCATGATGGGAGGCACGGCGCCAATGAGCACGGCCTTGGCGACGCGAGAAGTTCCATGGCGGCCGATGTACCGCGTCACCTCGCCGCCGCCCGTCGAGTGGCCGACATGCACGGCCTTGCGCAAGTCGAGCGCGGCGGTCAGCTCCGCGAGGTCATCCGCGAAGTGGTCCATGTCGTGGCCTTCCCAGGGCTGTGACGAACGCCCGTTGCCACGACGATCATGCGCGATGGTGCGGAAGCCTCGTTCGGACAGGTACATCATCTGGTCTTCCCAGGCATCGGCCGTGAGCGGCCAGCCATGGGAGAAGACGATGGGTTGTCCGTCCTTGGGACCCCAGTCCTTGAAGTAGATCTGGGTTCCGTCGCGAGTCGAAAGATAGCTGCCCTGGAGCTTGCCGGCTTGAGTGGCCATACGAGGGTCCTCGGGTCATGGGTAGATGCAACGGTTGCGAAGATGTGCCCCGTGTTCATGACCCGCCATCGGCCCCTGGCTCTCTGGCCCCTCTCCGGAAGAACTGGGGTGCCTGACCCTCTGTACAAAGGACGGCGCCGCGTCTTGTCGCCATCGTCACGCGCACGTTCGCGAGGGAGTTCGCACCTGGAGGCCAGTCGGAACGGATGACCCAAGGCAGGGGGACGAGGAGGGGCCGTGGCCCGTGCCGCCTGGTTGGTGGCCGGGCCAGCGCCCGGGAGCGGACATCCGGTGACTCGAATGGATGCACGGCGGGACGACGGTGCTACCCTGCGCCGCGATGAAGAAAGTCCTCGTGAGTCTGGCAGTGGTCTTCGTGCTGTTGGCGGCTGCGGGTGTGGGTGCGTTCTGGTGGGTGGAGCAGGCGGCGCATCAAGCCGTCGCGGCCCCCGGCGCGACCCCCGTGGAGTTCACCGTCCCCAAGGGCACCTCCGGGAGAGGTCTGGGCGTGCTGCTCGCCAACCAGGGCCTCATCCGTGATGCGCGGGTGTGGCGCTGGCATCTCTTCCGTCGTGGCTCGTTCTCGCCCAAGGCGGGACGACACCCGGTGAGTCCGTCCATGACGGTGGCGGAGCTGGCCACGGTGCTGGAGGGCAACCCGCTCCCCGACGATATCCCGTTCCTGGTGGTGGAGGGCTGGCGCCTGCGGGACACCGACGCGGCCCTCACGGCGGCGGGCTTCATCACCGCGGGCGCGTACATCACCGCGGCCAGCAATCCCAGTCGCTTCACCGCGCCGTTCCCCCTGCCCACCACCACGCTGGAGGGCTACCTGTACCCGGAGTCCTACGGCGTGATTCCGGGGAAGTTCGACGTCGAGGACCTCATCCAGCGCCAGTTGAATGCCTTCGGGGCACGCTTCTACACGCCCAACCGGGACGCCATCTCCAAGAGCGGGAGGACGCTGCACGAGGTGGTGGTGATGGCATCCATGCTGGAGCGCGAGGAGCCCGTGCCGGACCAGCGTCCGCTGGTCGCGGGCATCCTCTGGAAGCGCGTGGACAAGGGCTATCCGCTCGGCGTGGACGCGACGTCGCGGTACGTGCTGGCGCAGTGGAATGACCGCAAGGCGTTCCTCCAGCGACTGAGAGATCCCGAGGACCCGTACAACACGCGTCATCGCAAGGGCCTGCCCCCGGGTCCCATCGGCGCGCCCACGGTGGCGTCGCTCCAGGCCGCCATGGCGCCCACGCCGAGCGAGTTCTGGTACTACCTGCACGACGCGCAGAAGACGCTGCGCCCCTCGCGCAACGCGGAAGAGCACGAGGCGCTGCGCCGCAAGTACAACGTGTACTGACGCCGCGGGACACGGTGCTCGCTCCCTCGCCCACCAGGTAGAGGGAGCGCACCGGCCCTGTCTGGCGTGACTGTTGCTCACCCATCGTCTCCTCTGGTCTCAAGGGAGCGGTGACGTGAGGCGGATGACGGTCGGGGCGGGTTGGTGGGGCTGGGGAGTGGCGTTCGCGCTCCTGAGTGGGTGCGGGGCTTCCCAAGGTGTGGCGCCGAGTTCCACGGAGGTGGTCGCTCCTCCGGATGGCCGGCGTGAGGAACTCGTCACCCGGACGTTGACGTTCGTCGCGGCGGCGGACACGCACGTCGTGGCGACGTCTCCGACGACGAGCTTCGGCTCCGCTGAGACGCTGGTGCTCGGTCGCTCGCCCGATGCCGAGGCCTACCTCCGGTTCCTCATCCAGCCCTTCGAGGGGACGATGACGACCGCGCGCCTGCGCCTGTACGTGCTGGAGGGCACGGAGGATGGGCCCACCGTCTACGACCCGCCAGGAGTCCGGACATGGAGCGAGCTGACGACGTGGGACACGCGTCCGCAGTGGGGCGGCTATTGGGCGCTCGTCAGCGCGGGCCCCGTCGCCAGCGGGACATGGATGGAGCTGGATGTCAGCGACCTGCACGTTTCCCAGAGCAGCTATCTCGACATCTTCATGGGGGGTGACAGCCCGGATGGCGTGACGCTCGCGTCGAGCGAACATCCGGACCCCGCGCTGCGCCCTCAGCTCGTCCTCACCATCGAGTCCGCGAAGGACCATCCGCCTCCGCGCCCCGAGCCGCTCCCTGTGTCGGGGACGCCCGTTTCGTTCGCTCCGCGCGCTGACACGTTTGTCTCCGCGGATGTGCCGGACTCCTCGGCTGGTGGTGTGTCGGAGGCGCTTCGCGTCGGGAGCACACCGGAGCGAGAGGCGCATCTTCGCTTCTCCGTGCAGGGGCTGACCGAGACAGTGCAGCGCGCGGTGTTGCGCCTGCGCGTTCGCGAGGATGGCACGGAGGGAGGGCCCTCGGTCTTCGCCACGCAGGGGGCCTGGAGCGAGGCTGTCACCTGGAACACGCGCCCGACGAAGGTGGGCGGCTCGCTGGACCGCGCACCGTTCCTCACGCCGTTCGGCTTCGCGGACTACGACGTGACGGAACAGGTGCGAGGCGATGGCGACGTCACCTTCGGCCTGTATGCGAACTCCGGCGACGAGGTGTCGTTCCACTCGCGAGAGGTCCTCGCGCTCGAGCCCCAATTGCTCGTCTGGACGGGGGCGCCTCGGACTGCTCCGACGGATGACTGCCTGACACGCCAGGAGGTTCTCGCGACCTCCATCCTCGCGTCGCAGGACACCTTCGTCACGCCGGACAGCCCCACCACGCAGCATTACCGCGAGGCCTCGTTGCGTGTGGATGCGTCACCGCGCGCGGAGAGCTACCTGGAGTTCGACGTACAACTGGGGGCGGCGCCGGTCCGCCGCGTGTTGCTGCGCCTCTATGCACTGGATGCCTCCGGGAATGGGCCCCGGTTGTTCAAGGCCGCGCCGTTCGATGAGGCGACGACGGACTGGTATCGCAAGCCCGCCATCATGGGGGGCGTGGTGGGGGACCTCGGGGCGCTGAAGAAGGACCAGTGGGTGGAACTGGACGTGACGGACGTGGTGACGACGTCGGGGCGTCACGCCTTCGCGTTGCTCGATGGTTCCGCGGATGGGATGCGCTTCGCCTCGTCCGAGATGGAGGAGCGAGGGCTGCTCTCCGTCGCGCCGCGACTGGTGGTCATCACCGACAGCGAGCCCTTCTGTTCCTACCAGGGCACGCCTCCATCAGGCTCGACGGCGTGGGTGACTCAGTCGAGCGACCCCTCGGCGGAGCTTTCGACTCACTCGGCCCCCGCGCTCGACGGCGGCTTCGTCGTCATCAGCAGGGTGGAGCAACCGGTGACTGGTCCCCTGTCTTCCGAGCGGACGGATGTCGTCACCCTTCACCGCGCGGATGGGAGCGTCGCGTGGAGCCGCGCGTTCTCCCAGTCGCAGGTGTCCTTCGAGCGCGTGGTGGTGACGAAGCAGGGCAACGTCCTGGTGGCGGGGAGCTACCTCGGTGCACCGGACCTGGGCACGGGCGCGCTGCCGCGAGGGCAGGGCATGTTCGTGATGAAGCTTTCGCCCACGGGCGGGGTGGTCTGGACGCGTGGCTACAAGGCGTGGTTCCAGCGGATGGACGAGTCCGTCGACAACCCGATGCAGGTGCTCGACCTGGCGACGGACGCGCATGGCAGCGCGCTCGTGGTGGGGACCTTCTGGGGCTACACGGACTTCGGCGCGGGGCCCGTCTATTCCGGCAAGCCGTTCCCGTATGACGACACGTATCCGAACTCCTTCGTCCTGAAGCTCCAGTGGGACGGCGCCTATCAGTGGGCGCGCACGCTGACGTCGGACTCGCTCCGGGGCGCCCAGGCGACGAGCGTGGCAGTGGACGCGGAGGAGAGCGTCACCGTCGGGGGCTGGGCGGGGCAGGGCACGGACTTCGGAGCGGGTGCCATCACCCAGAACGGCGCCTTCGTGGCGCGCTGGGATGCGAGCGGTGCACCTGTCTGGTCCCGGGTCATCCCGGTCTATTTCAGTGGGCTGTCCACGCTGGCGTTGTTGCCCGACGGCGGCGTCGTCTTCACGGGGAACTTCGGAGGCCGCTTCACGTTCGCCGGGCAGGAGTACGCGAGCCGGGAGCCGGACGAATACGATGGCGGGCCGCGCGACACGATGCTGGGCCGCCTGAGCGCGACGGGCGACGAGGTGACGCTGAGGCAGCTCCAGGACGTCGACTTCCATGACCTGGTGGTGGATGCATCGGGGAACGTCGTGACGTCGCAGCTTGGAGGTGGAAGCAGGCTGGGGCTCGGGGACGTCGGTCCGACGGAAGAGGGCGCGTCGTTGCGCCCGACGGTGGCGGGCTTCGGCGTCGACCTGCGGACGCGCTGGGTTCGGGTGTTCGATCCGCTCCAGTCGCAGCTTCTCCTGTCTCCGGTGAGTGATGGCCTCGTGGTGACCGCGGACCTCAAGACGCCCTTCGAACTGGAGGGCACCTGGTACGCGCCCCGCGAGCGTCGCTCGGACCTGCTGCACTTCAAGCTCCGACCTTGAGCGGTGCGGGCACGCCGCGAGACTTCCAACGGACAGCTGGATTGGCGCACCTGTTGCTCACGCATCGTCCTGGCTGGACCCGAAGGAGAGATGACGTGAGATACGTGACAGGCGGAGTGGTGGGTTGGAGTCTGGGAATGGCGCTCGCACTCCTGGGTGGGTGTGGGAGTTCCCAGGGTGAAGTGTCTGCTTCCACGCTGGATGCGGCCCCGGACGGCCAGCGGCGTGACGAACTCAATACACAGACGGTGACCTTCATCGCGGCGGCGGACACGCACGTGGTGTCGACGTCACCGACGACGAGCTTCGGGTCGTCACCGACCATGGAGGTGGACCGGTCTCCAGAGTCGGAGGCGTACCTTCGCTTCCTCATCACCCCGTTCGAGGGGACGCTGACGACGGCGCGGCTGCGGGTCTACGCGTTGGATGGCTCGTCGGATGGACCCACCGCGCATGACCCCCGGTTGGATGGACGCAACTGGAACGAGCTGACGACGTGGAACACACGTCCACCCCCGGCCAACAACATCCTCGCCAGCGCGGGCGCAGTGACGAGCGGCACCTGGATTGAGCTGGATATCTCCGACCTGCACATCTCCCAGAACGCCTATACCGACGTCCACCTGCGGCCCGACAGCACCGATGGAGTGACGATTGCGTCGAGCGAACATCCAAACGCCGCGCTGCGTCCCCAGCTCGTCCTCACCGTCGAGTCGGCGGAGGACCATCCTCCGCACCGTCCCACGCCGCTCCCGGTGTCGGGTCCGCCCACGCTCTTCAACGCGAGCGCCGACACGTATGTCTCCGAGGCCGCGCCGGGCTCCTCGGCCGGAGGCACGTCGCGGAAGCTGTGGGTGGACAATGGCCAGAAGCGCGAGGCGTATCTGCGCTTCTCGGTGCAAGGCCTGACGGAGACCGTCCAACGCGCGATTCTGCGTTTGAACGTCTCCGACGAGGGCACGGTGGGAGGTCCCTCCGTGTATGCGATTCAGGGGGGCTGGAATGAGTCGAGCGTCACCTGGAACACGCGCCCGCAGCGGGTGGGCGGCGTGCTGTCCTATGTTCCGTTCCTCTCGCCCCTCGGCACCGTGGAATACGACGTGACGGACCTGGTGCGAGGCAATGGCGCCGTCGCGTTCGGGTTGTATGGGAACTCGACCACCCCGGTGACGTTCGTCTCCCGGGAGTCCTCCTCCGTGCCCGGGCCTCAGCTCCTCGTCTGGACGGGTGCGTCCCGCACGGCGCCGGGGGATGCGTGCCTGACGCGTCGGGAGATTGTCTCGACGACCCTCTACCCGCTGCACGACACCTATATCGACCAGTACCGTCCGGACACGACGTTCCACCGCGAGGCGTCGCTGAAGGTGGACACGCAGCCGGGGTTCTACAGCTACCTCGACTTCGACGTGCAGTTGCCGCCGGGACAGGTGCGCCGCGTGTTGCTCCAGTTGTATGCGCTGGAGGCCTCGGACCGCGCGCCCCGGCTCCTCAAGTCCGTTCCGTTCGACCCCAAGGAGACCACCTGGTCTCACCCTCCGCCCTTCGTCAATGAAGTCCTCGCCGACGCGTGGGCGGTGAAGAAGGACGAGTGGGTGGAGTACGACGTGACGGCCACCGTCACCACCTCGGGCCGTCATGCCTTCCAGCTCTATCCCTCCTCGAACGACGGTCTGAGCTTCGCGTCGGTGGATGCGGCGCGGGAGCAGATTCTGGACGCCGCGCCCCGCCTGGTCGTCGTCACGGAGAGCGCGCCGTTCTGCTCGTACCGGGGCACGCAGCCAGCGGGGACCACCACGTGGGTGAAGCAGTCGAACCGTCCCGAGGCGGAGCGCGCGATTCACACAGCCCCCGCGCCGGATGGTGGCTTCGCCGTGCTCAGCGCGGTGGAGCAGACGCAGGATGGGCCGTATTCGGGAGCGGAGACGGACGTCGTCACGCTCCACCGCGCGGACGGCGGCGTTGCGTGGACGCGCGAGTTCGCGCACCCGGGGGTCACCTTCAGGAAGGTGGCGGTGACCACCCTGGGCAACGTGCTCGCCACGGGCGAGTACTCCGGCGCACCTGACCTGGGCAAGGGCCCGCTGCCACAGGGGCAGGGCATGTTCCTGATGAAGCTCACGCCCACGGGCGCGGTGGACTGGACGCGGGGCTACCGGTCCTGGAGCCAGGGAGAGGACGGCCCCGAGGACAACATCATCCCCGTGTACGACCTGGCGACGGACGCGCACGGCAGCGCCGTGGTGACGGGCGGCTTCTGGGGGCATGCCGACTTCGGGGCCGGGCCTGTCTACTCAGGCAAGCCGCGCCCCTATGACGACGAGGGTCCCAACTCCTTCGTCCTGAAGGTCCAGTGGGACGGTGCCTACCAGTGGGCGCGGGTGCTGGCCGGGCAGTCGCTGCGTGGCACCCAGGCGGTGAGCGTGGCCGTGGACGCGCAGGAGAATGTCACCGTGGGTGGCTGGGCGGCCCAGGGCACCGACTTCGGAGCGGGCGCCATCACCGGCCAGGGCCCGTTCGTGGCGCGGTGGAGCGTGAGTGGTGCGCCGCTGTGGGTCTGGCTGCTGCCCACGACCTACGGCCACTACGCGGACGTGCTCGCGGTGGGCGTCCTTCCGGACGGGAGCGTGGCCTTCACGGGGAACTTCGACGGTCGCTTCACCTTCGCGGGCACGTCCTACGCGAGCCTGGATCCGGACGACTTCTACGACGGGCAGCGTGATGCCCTGTTGGGGCGGCTGAGCGCGACGGGCGCGGAGGTGGCGCTAAGGCAGTTCCAGGACGACAGGGGGCGCAGCCTGAGCTTCGGCTCGCTCGTCGTGGACGCGTCGGGCAACATCACGACGGCTCAGTCCGGGTGGGGTCGCCTGTTGGGGCTCGGCTCCGTGGGGCTCCCCGAGGACGTGGCACCCGACCGCCCCGCGCTGGCGGGCTTCGCTCCCAGTCTGGCGACGCGCTGGGTGCGCGTGTTGGATCCTCTCCAGTCGGGCCTCCAGCTGGCGCCCGTGGGTGATGGGGTCATCGCGACGGGAACCCTGGCCGCGCCCTTCGAGTTGGATGGGACCTGGTACTCGCCCCGCCTGCGCCGGCTGGACCTGCTGCACGTCAAGCTCCGGCCCTGAGCGGCCCCAGCGGAAAATCCCACCGCGATGCTCGGGGGCCGGGCGCCCCCGGGCTTCCGCGCGACGGAGTGGGTCGTGCCTGTCCCCCTGGACCCCGTCAGGACGAGGCGCTGGTCCCCTCGCTGGTGGCGGAGCACCCGATGGGTCGCATGGCCACCGAGGAGGAAGTCACCTTCGCGACGCTCCAACCGCGTGCCCGGGGGGCCGGATTCGTGACGAGGGCCACACTCGCCGTCGATGGTGGCTTCCTCCCGGCCTGATCTGGGGTATTCACGACGGTAGACATGACTCAGCTCCCCAAGAAGCTCCAGGACCACGCCGATGCACTTGCAGCCGCGGACGAGAGACTGACCGCGCTGGACGAGGACGCGCTGCTCGCGGCCCCCGTCGACATCTCCGCGATGCTGCGAACCGGCATCGAACTCCACGAAGAGTTGACGGCCCAGTCGCGCACGCTGGAGACACGCGATTGTGTCGTCGTGACGGGTGACATGGACGTGGAGACCCTGGTGGTGAAGGGCCCCGGCGGCCTGCTCGTCCTCGGCGACCTGAAGGTCGGCACGGCGGAGCTGCACTCCATCGTGCTCGTGCTGGGCAACTGCCACGTCGCCGACCAGATTGTCGGCGAGGGCGAGCCGAACACGCTGACCGTCCTGGGCGAGATTCAGGGCGGACGCTGCGAGATGCGCAAGCAGTTCATCATGCAGTTCCTCGGCGGCGGCAAGCTCACCTCGCTGAAGGACAGCGAGGGCGGCGCGGCGGAGCTGCTGGAGCTGTTGAGCGGCGCGGGCAGCGAGCTGGAAGTCGACGAAGTCGACGCGTAGTCGCTGGACGGACACGGTGCCGGGAGCGCTCTTCCCGGCCCGCGTCCACGCTCAGTCAGCCCGCGACACCGAGCATCTCGCGAATCTGCCGCAGCATCTCGATTTCACTCGGATGGATGTGGCCATCGCTGGAGATGAGGGCGTGCGTCGCCTCGACGACCGCCTGGGGGTTGGAGCGGAGGACTCCCAGGTTGGGGGCGGGCAGTGGGATTCCGTTCTGGAGGCACTTCGCCAACTCGGCCAGCTCCGGCAACGGCACGCTCATGCCTCGCGCGGTATCCATGATGTGGTCGATTTCCTGGCGGCTCACGCCCTCGTCGCCACTGGCGACCTGGAGCAGCAGCTTGAGGACTTCAATCTGGAACCGGGAGTCGGGGCTCGAGGGGGTGGACATCCGTGGTACATCCTCCAAGGTGGCTCGCAGGCTGACGTGTCTGGACACTTCCGTCCAGGGCTGCCTCGGGCTTTCCGAGGAGATCTTCGCATGAAAGTCCTGGAGACGGAGCGGCTCGTCCTGCGCAGGGTGACGCAGGCGGATGCGCCCTTCATCCTGGTGTTGGTGAATGAGCCAGCGTGGCTGCGCTTCATTGGCGACCGGGGTGTGAAGACGCTCGAGGACGCGTGGGGCTACATCCGCAACGGTCCCCAGGTGTCTTACGAGCGCCATGGCTTCGGCCTGTACCTGGTGGAGCGCAAGTCGGACGGCGCGCCGCTGGGGATGTGTGGCCTGCTCAAGCGCGACTCGCTGGAGCACGTGGACATCGGCTATGCGCTGCTGCCCGCGTATTGGGGGCAGGGCTACGCCCAGGAGGCTGTCTCCGCCACGCTCGCTCACGGGTTGCGTGACTTCGGCTTGAAGCGCATCGCGGCCATCGTTTCGAACGACAACGCCAGCTCCATCAAGGTGCTGTCGCGGCTGGGGCTGCGGTTCGAGAAGCACATCCGGCTGCCTGGGGCGACCGAGGAAATCAGCCTGTACCTGACGCCCCCCTGAGTCGAGCGCGGAGCACCGCGCGGCACCCGGGCGCGAGCGGGCCGTCACCTGCCTGACACCTCCCCGTCGTTTGGAGATTGGGTGCCACGTCTCCTAGACTCGGAGGCGTGGGACCCCCGTCGAACAATGTAGACGGTGGGAAGAACGCGCTCTTGCGCGCCCTCCCCTCCATCGAGCAGCTCCTGCGGCGGCCTTCGCTGGAGCCGCTGCTTGCGGGTGTCCCCAGGGCCAGGGCCGTGTCCGCGCTGAGGTTGGCCGTGGAGCGCGCGCGGGCCCGGCTGCTCCAGGGTGAGCCGCGCTCCTTCGAGGACGCGGACGTGGGCGAGGCGCTGAGCACGCTGGCCACGCCGGGCCTGCGTCCCGTGCTGAACGCGACGGGCGTGGTGCTGCACACCAACCTGGGGCGCGCGCCGCTCGCGCCCGAGGCGGTGGCGCGGGTGGCGGAGGTGGCGCGAGGGTACTCGAACCTCGAATACGACCTGGACGAAGGCGAGCGCGGCAGCAGGTATGCGCCGGTGGTGGGGCTGTTGCGTCAGTTGACCGGCGCGGAGGATGCGCTCGTCGTCAACAACTGCGCGGGGGCCGTATTGCTGGTGTTGGCGGCGCTGGCGGGGGGGCGCGAGTGCATCGTGTCGCGCGGGGAGCTGGTGGAGATTGGCGGTGGCTTCCGCGTGCCGGACGTCATGCGTCAGTCGGGCGCGAAGCTGGTGGAGGTGGGGACCACGAACCGCACGCGCGTGGCGGACTACGCGAGCGTGGTGGGCGCGGAGACGGGGCTGTTGCTGAAGGTGCACCGCTCCAACTTCGCGGTGGTGGGCTTCACGGAGGAGGCGAGCGTGGCGGAGCTGTCCGCGCTCGGGCGGCAGCGCGGCGTGCCCGTGTTCCAGGACCTGGGCTCGGGGGCGCTGGTGCCCATGGCGGGAGAGGGCTTGAGTCAGGAGCCCACGGTGCCCGGAGTCGTGGCCGCGGGGGCGGACGTGGTGGCGTTCTCCGGGGACAAGCTGCTGGGCGGGCCGCAGGCGGGCGTGGTGGTGGGACGTTCCGCGCTGGTGTCGCGCATCAAGGCGCACCCGCTGACGCGGGCGTTGCGTGTGGACAAGCTGACGGTGGCCGCGCTGGAGGCCACGTTGGAGCTGTACCGGGACGGCAGGCCGGAGGCCGTGCCCACCTACAGACTGCTTGCCCAGTCGTCCGAGGAGCTGCGCGCACGGGCGCTGCGGCTCCAGGCGTTGCTGGCCGAACAGGGTGTGAGTGCCCGGGTGGACGGGGTGGTGGGACAGGTGGGCGGGGGTGCCATGCCGCTGGCCCGGTTGCCTTCCTTCGCGTGCAGCCTCACCGTAGGTGCACCGGAATCATTCCTCGAACGCCTGCGCGGCGGCGAAGTGCCGGTTATTGGCAGGATCGCGGATGGCGAGGTGGTCCTCGACGTCCGCTGTCTCGCGAAGGAGGAACTCGCGTCGGTCGCTGAAAGCGTGGCGACCGCAAGTCCCGGGAAACCACCATGATCAACAGCGCCGTCCTCGTACTCAACCGGTACTACCAACCGGTGCACGTCACGTCGGTGAAGCGGGCGTTCTCGCTGCTGTATCAGGGCGTCGCCAAGGCGATTGACCAGCAGTACCGACTCTACGAGTTCGCCGATTGGGCGGCACTGAGCGCCACCAACGACTGCATCACCACCATCAACCGGACCATCCGCGTTCCCCGGGTGCTGGTGCTCAGCGCGTATGACCATCTCCCGCGTGGGAGGGTGCGTTTCTCCCGGCTCAACATCTACGCGCGCGACGCGGACACCTGTCAGTACTGTGGCAAGAACCTCCCCCGCAGCGATTTGAACCTGGACCACGTCATGCCTCGGACCCAGGGCGGCAAGACGACGTGGGAGAATGTCGTGTGCTCGTGCGTGCCGTGCAACCTGAAGAAGGGGGGCCGCACGCCGGAGCAGGCCGACATGAGACTGCTCAAGAAGCCGGTGCGCCCGCGCTGGACTCCGCTGTTCCGAGGCGCTTCGCGCAAGGTGACGTATCAGGAGTGGTTGCCTTTCCTGCACCTCGCGGACGCGTCGTACTGGAACGTGGAGCTGCTGGACGAGTAGGGCGGAGCGCTCGGCCGCCTGTTCACTGGTCAGCCATGCGAGCCCTGTAAATCTGGGTGTCATCCCTCTCGGTGGTGGGGGGATTGATCGACGAAATGGCCGGGGATTGGCGGGGAGTCGACTCGGGCGGTAGGACGGGCTTTGATGCGACCGCCCATGTCCAAACCTTCGCGAGCGCCCCTGGCCGATGCCCGTGCCCTGGGGACCCCGACCTCCGAGCCGGTGCAGTCGGGGCCGCCGGGATTGGGACGACGTGCGCGGCCCCGTCGCATCATCGCCGTAGGCGGCGGCAAGGGTGGCATTGGCAAGTCGATGGTGTCCGCCAACCTGGGCGTGGCGCTGGCGCAGTCCGGGCTGAACGTGTTGCTGGTGGACGCGGACCTGGGCGGGGCCAACCTTCACACGTGTCTGGGTGTGGGGCAGCCGGAGGCGACGCTGTCCGACTTCTTGCGGCGCAACAAGGCGCGGCTGGAGGACGTCATCGTCCCGACCGGGGTGCCTCGGCTGTCGCTCATCGCGGGCGCGCAGGACGCGCTGGACGCGGCCAACCTCAAGTACGCGCAGAAGCAGAAGCTCTTGAAGACGCTGCTGGGGGCGCAGGCGGACTACCTCATCCTGGACCTGGGCGCGGGCACGAGCTTCAACACCATCGACTTCTTCATCATGGCGGACCATGGGCTGCTGGTGGTGTTGCCCGAGCCAACGTCGGTGGAGAACGCATACCGCTTCGCGAAGGCGGCCTTCTTCCGGCGGTTGCAGCAGATGGAGGCCGAGTACGGCATCGGGGACCTGGTGGACAGCGCCCTGACGACCCGGGAGGGCTCGCTGCGCACGCTGCATGACGTGCTCGAGCAGGTGAGGCGCAAGGACCCCGTGGGTGCGGAGCGACTGGAGCGAGAGCTGGCGGCCTTCCGCATCCGGCTGGTGGTGAACCAGGCCCGGACGGACGCGGACCTGAACGTGGGAACAGCCGTGGCCTCCGCGTGGAAGAAGTTCTTTGGGATCGACATGGATGACCTGGGTGCCATCCGGTATGACGATGAGGCGTGGCGCGCGGTGCGAAAGCGGCGCCCCGTATTGATTGAGCGGCCGGACTCCCCGGCGGCTCTGGCCATTCAACGCATCGCCTCGCGCTTGCTCGCAATCGACGGAACGCCCATTCCCGCCACGCCATGAAGCCCTTCGCGCAGCAGACCTATTACGAGCTCCTGGAGGTCCCTGTCACCGCGCAGATGGAGGAGATCCACGCCGCCTATTCGCGGTTGATGGAACTCTATGCGCCGGACTCCATCGCGGTGTACGCGCTCGTGGATGCGGATCAGGTGGACGCCCTCCGCGCCCGGATGACGGAGGCGATGGAGATCCTCACGGACGCCGACCTGCGCGTCGAGTACGACAAGGACCTGGGCCTGCCCGCGCGCAAGGTGGCCGAGGCCGTGACGGCACCCGCGAAGGACTCCGGCCCCGTGCAGCGCGCGGCCGAGGCGCTCGCGAGCGCGGTGGAGTCGTCGGCTTCGTCCTCTGCCTCCGAGGCAGGGAAGGGGACGGAGGAGCCGGAGCCCGAGCTGAGTGGGCCGGCGGCGTTCCGGGCCAGCTTCGTCAGTGGCTATTCGCTGTCGTACGTGACCAGTTCCTTGCAGTCCGCGCCGTTCGGCGGTGGGTTCGTGGACATGCCCGCGGCGGGCAGGGTGGACGTCGGGTCCGCGCCCGCGCGCGGTGAGTCTGTCCCGGCGAATGTGGTGGAGGCGCGGACGGCGGAGCGCGTCGTGGCGCAGTCGAGAGCGGCGGGTTCCGCTTGGGTGGAACCAGGCGCGGATTCGTCCGCCGCCACGTCGTCGGCCGTCGTTCCGGCCAGTGCCGCCGCCGAGGCGTCGAACTCCGAGGCTCCCGACACCGCGAGCGCGACGAGCGCCCAGTCGGTGCCGGGCATCGAGGCGCCCACCAGCGCGAGTGCGGTCACTGCCCAGGCGGCGTCGAGCACCGAGGCCCCCGACAGCGCGAGTGCCGTAACTGCCCAGGCGGCGTCGAGCACCGAGGCTCCCGACAGCGCGAGTTCGGTGGCAGCTCAGGCGGCGTCGAGCACCGAGGCTCCCGACACCGCGAGCGCGACGAGCGCCCAGACCGAGCCAAGCGTCGAGGCTGCCATCCGCGCGAGTGCGGTCGCTGCCCAGGCGGCGTCGAGCACCGAGGGATCCAGCACGAGTACGGCGGAGTCGGCTGGTGCGAGCGCGGAGGCTCAAGGCGCCGAGGTTCCCGCGAGTCCCCTCGCATCGACGCCAGCACCCGCCGAGGAGCCCCCGGTCGACGAGGCTCCCGTTGCGTCGAACGCGCAGGACGCTTCCGCGCAGCCGGTCGCACCCGTGTCGGCGGAGCCCCCCGCGCCCGAGCCGGCCACGTCCATCGTCGTGACGCCAACGACAGGTCGGTCGACGGGCACATCTCGTTCCATGCCTTCGACGGCGTCCGGCACGGGGGCGTCCGCGCAGACCCGGGGTGGCTCGGGTCGTCAGCTGGGAGAGGCACAGGTGCTCTCCCAGGACTCGGCCATCGCCACGGCCGAGGCCGCCCTGGCCCAGGTCTCCGCCCGCGTGCGCGACGTCCGTCCGCGCCTCCCGGACATCCCCGCCGACGCCGAGTTCAACGGCGAGCTGCTGCGCAGGGTCCGGGAGACTCGGGGCTTCACGCTCCATCAGGTGGCGGATCGCACCCGTATCTCCTTGCGTCATCTGGAGAACGTGGAGGCGGACCGTTACACGCTGCTGCCTCCGCCTGTGTACCTGCGAGGAATCCTCATGAACCTGGCCCGTGAGCTGGGGTTGGATCCGCTCCAGGTGTCCAGGAGCTATCTGGGCTTGGCTTCTGAGAAGTCGGGCAAGAAGTGATGCTGACCCGGGGAGCTGCCAACCTGCGCTCGCACCACAAGGAAAGTTGACTCCCCTCCGAGCGGTGCCTATGTAGGGAGGACGATGACGGACGAGGAAAAGATCAAGGCGATGCGGCTCGCCCGTGCGATTGCCTCGGATATCTCGCTCTACAACGAGCAGAAGATCATCAAGGGTATCGAGCAGGACAACCTCTTCGAGGTCCTCAAGGAGGAGCTGGAAGAGGGACGTGAGCTCTACAAGAGCCGCGTCAGCCAGGATGTCTACACGAACGCGAACTTCTTCGAGCGCGCCATCAACGACATCGTGTTGCGCTCCAAGGCGCACGTGAAGTCGAAGATCTGGTAGTCCGCTCCACGTGGCAGCGCCCGACACCCGAGATCATCGCGCCCCGCCGGCCTCACGCGGAGAGCGCATCGACCAGTACCTCGCCACCGTCTTCACCGACCTGACGCGTTCGCGCATCCGGGGCCTCATCGACGATGGGCACGTGCTCGTCGACGGCAGGCCCGTGAAGGCGGCGATGCGCCTTCGCGGTGGCGAGCTCCTCACCCTCCACGTTCCGGCCCCCGTGGCCGCCGCTCCTCAGGCCGAGGAGCTGCCCCTGTCCGTGTTGCACGAGGACAAGGACCTCGTCGTCGTGGACAAGGCGGCGGGCATGGTGGTGCACCCGGGTGCGGGACACGCGACGGGAACCCTGGTCAACGCGCTCTTGCATCGCGTGAAGGACCTGGCCGGCGTCGGCGGCGAGCTGCGCCCCGGCATCGTCCACCGCCTGGACAAGGACACCACGGGCTGTCTCGTCGTCGCCAAGAGCGAGCGGGCCCTCGTCGCGCTCCAGAAGTCCTTCAAGGGGCGCGAAGTCACCAAGACGTATCTGGCGCTGGTTCATGGCGTGCCCCCCGCGCAAGGGCGCATCGAGACGCTCTATGGCCGCCACCCGGTGAACCGTCAGCGCTTCACCGGGAAGGTGCGAGAGGGCAAGCCGGCCATCACCGTCTTCCGCGTGCTCGAGGCCTTTGACGGCGCCGCGCTGGTGGAGGTGGATCTGCTCACTGGCCGGACGCATCAGATTCGCGTCCACCTCACGGAGGCCGGCCACCCGTTGCTCGGGGACACGCTGTACGGCGCCGGGCGCAAGCCGAAGGGTGAGTCCGCGGCCGCGCAGGAGCGGTTGGGACGCCAGGCCCTGCACGCGTGGAAGCTGGCCTTCGCGCACCCGCGCACGGGCAAGGCGCTCTCGCTGGAGGCGCCCCTTCCCGAGGACTTCACCGCCGCGCTCGAGCTGCTGCGGGGTCCCCAGGCGCCACCGGAGCCCGAGCCGAAGGCGAAGCCGAAGAAGGCTCCCGCCCGGAAGACGACGAAGAAGCGCGCGGCGGCTACAAGCCGGAAACGCTGAGTGACTGCTGTCGCTTGGACAGCACCTTCACGGGCTGGATGGCCATGACGCGCATGAAGACCTCGAGCAGCTCGGGGTCGAACTTGTTGCGCATCTCCGTCCACATCAGCATCAGCGCGACTTCCGGGCCGTACGCATCGCGGTAGGGGCGCTTGGAGGTGAGCGCGTCGTACGCGTCGCAGATGGCGATGATCTTCGCGTAGGCCCCGAGGTTCGTCTTCGGGATGATCATCTGGATGTTGCCGCGCGAGTCGCGCACCGCGGTACCGAAGTCCGTCTTGTGCTCGAAGGTCGTCACGACGCGCAGCAGGGTGGAGCGGCTGAAGCCCTTCTCCATGAGGATGTTGCGCACGGAGATGAGCGGCGCGCGCTGCACCGCCACGCGCTCCTCCGGCGTCAGCGCCCCGCGCTTGGTGGCCAGCTCCTCCGGCAGCGTCGTCATGCCCGCGTCGTGGAAGAGGGCGATGTAGCCCAGGTCTCGCAGCTGCGGCTTCGTGAGCCCCAGCTCCGCGCCGAAGACGATGCACATCAGGCACACGTTGACCTGGTGGTACACGAGGTAGTCGTCCTCGCGCCGCATCGTCGTCATGCCCAGGAAGTGGGTCTTCTGCTCGTAGCTGATGTCCACGAAGTCCTGCACCAGCCGCAGGGCCTTGGACGCGTTGATGGGTTTGCCCGCGCGCACCGACTCCAGGTACTTGCTGAGGAAGAACACCGAGCGGGCGTAGACGGTCATCGCGTACTTCTTGCGATCGACCTTCTGGTCGCCCACGTTGTTCATGTCCTTGTCGAGCTTCTCCTTGAGCTTGGAGAACTTGGCCACCCGCATGTTGAGCAGCTTGCGGCCGGCGAGTCCGTCCTCCTCGGAGGTGCTCGACTGCTCCTTGCTGAAGATCCAGATGAAGTTCTTCAGGTCCGGCACCGTCACCGGCTTGGTGAGCGTGAAGCCGCCGACGTCCTTGGCGCGCATCTCCGTCAGGAGATATCGCTGGTTCTCGATGGAGTTCAGGTCCACCTTCACCAGCATGCTGTTCAGGTAGAAGGAGTCCTTGACGCCCGCCAGCTCCAGTCGGCCTTCCTTGCCGATGATCTGGTTGATGATGTCCTGGAGTTGGTGCAGCGGCTTCTGGAAGACGCCGTTCTCCGGGTCATACATCTTCACGGAGCGCACCAGCATGTAGAGGCCGGCGACCATGGAGCGCGAGAGGGCCTGGAGCTTCTCGTTGTGCTCGCGGCCGAACTCGTTGGTGCTCTCGTCCTGGCTCTGGGTGATTTTGAGGTTCTCAGCCATGGGCTTATGCCTCCTCTGGGAGCGCCGAGTCACCGAACAGCGTCTTGCGCGTCTGGTACATCGCCTTGCGCGCCGCCGTGAGCAGTTCCACCGGCTGGGTGCGGTCCTCGACGATGGCCTGCATCATTTTGTAGCTCTGGATGGAGCAGGCGCCCTGGAGCCCGGCGACCGCCAGCATCTTGTCTTCCAGCACGCGCTTCTTGTTGAGCAACGAGGGCTTCACCGCCAGCAGTTGCTGCATGTGCGAGAGCGCGCCCGGGGTGCCCGTCGCACCGACGGCCGCGTAGAACGCGGTGCGCTCGTCGGGGGTCTTCTTGTCGAACGCGGGCTCTCGAATCAGGCGCATCAAGTCGGAGAACGCCTTGTCGCGATCAAACTCCGGCAGCATCCGGGCCGCCACCATGCGCACCTGGGAGACGGGGTCCGCGAGCGCCTCGAAGATGAGGCGGCGCGCCTCGCCGGTGCGCCCGCGCCCGATGATGTTGAGCACCTCCAGCTTCACCACCAGGTTGGGGCTCTTGAGCACCTGGCCGAACATCTTGATGCGCTCGGGGTGGTTGCTCTTCTCCAGCACGTACACCATGTCGCGCACCGTCTGCGGACGGTCTGAGACCAGCCGCGCCACGAAGGGCTCCGGCAGCTCTCGCGCGACGACGGCCAGCGCGTCACACAACAGCGCGCGGTTCTCCGGAATCTCCAACGTCTCCAGCACCGTGAGCAGGGGGATGACGGAGTCGCGGCCCAGCGCCTGGAGGTAGCGCGTCACGTCCGCGGGGTGCTTGGGACGCGAGCCCTTGAGCGACTCGCCCAGGCGCATCAACCGCTGCTCCTCGCCCATCTTGTGCATGAAGGACTCGAGCAGCTTCTCCAGCGGCGCGCCGCCTTCCTTCTGCGACAGCGCGCGCAGCTTGAGGACGATTTGATTGATGGTGCCGAAGTCGTCCTGGAGCAGCAGCATGTCCAGCAACTGCACGAAGATTTCCTCGAGCAGCGCGCCGTCCTCGACGCCGCCTTCCACCACCTGGAACACGGCGCTCACCAGCTTGGGGAACAGCCGCGCGCCTTCTTCCTCCGACACCTCGCGCTGGAGCTTCGCCTTCAGGTCATCCGAGGCATGCCGCCCGCCGACGACGAGGCCGCGAATCTGCTCCACGCCGTCCAGCTTCGCGTCCAGGTCCTCCGCGGACACGCGAGCGAAGCGCAGGTAGTCGTCCGAGTTCGTCTGCAGGCGCGCGTAGAGGTAGCCCACCACCTTGTCCACCTCGACCTGCACCTCGTCTTCGCTGGCGTTCTCCATGGAGAAGCCTTCCACCACGACGTACTCGACGTGCTCCATGCCCGCGCGCCACAGCTGGGCCAGCACGTCCTCGGCGCCGCGCTCCGGCTCCGACAGGGAAATCATCGTGAAGGTGACGAGCTCCTCCACGACGAGGCCGGGACGGAAGATGAGCTGACGGATGCCGTCGCGGAAGAACTTGTACGGGAGCGGCGTGTCCTCGGTGAAGAGCGAGTCGTTGTGCAGCGTCAGGTTCTGCTGCTCGACCTTGAGCGACAGGGGCCCGTACTTCTCGGTGTACTGGGTGATGGACTCCAGCGCCTTGGCGAGGAACTCCGGGAAGCGCGCATCGTTGTGGCGGTACATGCCAATCTGCTTGATGCCCTTGAGCAGGTGGAACGCGAACGTGCGCGCCAGCTCCACCTTCTCGCGGACCTCCGGCGTCTGCTCCGGCTCCGTGCTCGCTTCCTGGGTCTTTTGGGGATGGGCCATGCGCGTGCAACTCTCCGCTCGGGCGGTATCACCAGCCTACCGCGAAATCCTCTGGGGCCCCAGCCGGCGGCGGTTGGAAGTTCGCGGACTTGGATGACATGGGTCTACCTCGACGCCGTCGCCCTGGAATTACCGGGTATCTTGCGTGGGCCGGCGTACCGGGAGGAGTGTCGAGCGCATGCTGCGAGTCATGGCCTGTGGGGTGTTGCTGCTGGGGCTGACGGGGTGCTTCCGGATGAGCGTGCGGACGGGCGCACCGCGAGAAGGGCTCCCGGAGGCGCGCACGGGCGTGAGCCTGGTGTACGGGCTGTCGACGGCCAACGTGTCGGCGGCGGAGTGTCGCCACGGGGTGTCGCGTGTGGACGTGTATTGGCCCTGGTGGGGCGCGCTCGTCTACGTGGGCACGGTGGGCTTCGTCACGCCGCTGCGCACGGAGTACGTATGCGCGGAGGGCACCACGTCCACGCAGGCGGCGCCCGAGCGGGAGCAGGTGCCGGACTCCATCGCGCCGCTCTGAAGTGGTGTGTCAGAGGCTCTTCGTAGAGTTCTTTTCAAGGGGCCAGAAACACCTGGCCTCCCTTGAGCAAGGAATTCACATGCATGATGTCTTGAAGCACGGAGCCTCGGCTTTCTGTGTCGCGACGCTGTTGGCCGCTCCCGCTGCCTTCGCTGGTTTCGAGACCGAGTCCGCGAACTGCTACAAGAACGCGGATGGCTCCGGTCGGTGCCACGGCAGTCTCCTTGGCTTTCGCAACCACGTCGGCGCCAGCACCCAGGCGTCCTTCACCCGGGTGAGCAACGCCGCGCCGTACTTCTCCGCGGCCCTCACCTCGGGCGCGACGACGACGTACTTCAACTGCACGGCCAATACGGCGACGGCGGCGCAGTGGAGCAAGGCCATGAACCACGGGGGCTTCTTCTCCATCTACTGGTCGGCCGCGGGTGAGTGCTATTCGCTGTTCCTGATCAACGGCAGCCAGTACTCGCATTTCTGATCCACTCCATGACAACCCAGGTGTTGCGTGGCTGGCTTCCAAGCCTGACCACAGCGGTGGGGTGCGCCGTGGGGTGCTGGCTCGCGGTGAGCCAGGCACAGCAATCCCAGGCGCAGCGAATGGAGCAGCTCACCGACGAAGTGGGTTCGCTGCGCCGGGCGCTGGAGTCCAGCTCCCACGCGACTGGAGCGAGCCCGGTGGGCACCGCCACCATCCTCGCTCCGCGGGAGAGTCGTCTCTCCGTCGAGGACCAGGAGGCCATGGCCTTGCGGGTGGCCACCTTGCTGAAGGAGTCGGGAGGGCCCGTCGCGGGCTCTTCCGAGCCGGAGGCTCCCGTTCCCACCGCGCCAGAGCCGTCTTCGGAGCAGCGCGAGGCCGTGGCGCGTGCGGGCATGATGGTGGACCGGGTGGTCTCCAGCGGGCGCATGACAGCCGAGGACGTTCTCGAGATTCGACGTGAACTCGTCCACCTTCGAGGTCGCCCCGAGGCGGACGCGCTCCGCAAGCAACTCGTCGTCGCCATCAACCAGGACCGGCTCGTCCCCGCGCCGGGTTTCGATGGCCTGCCGTAAGTCTCACTTCCCTTTGAGCAGTCGAACGACGCAAGGCTCAGGAGTCACAACATGAAGCAGCTCTCTTTTTCGCAGCCCCTTCTCCGCGGAGTTCTGTTCCCTGGGGTGGCGCTCGCTGTCCTGGGGCTCGCTCCCGTCGCGTGGGGAGGACTCCAATCACAGACAGTCTTCTGCCAGAAGAACGCGGATGGCTCGGGACTCTGCTACGGCAATTTCGTCGGCTTCCGTGAGGACGCGACGTCGACCTCGTCCGCGTCCTTCCGTGAAGACCTGATGACCGGCACGCGCAGCTTCGACTCGTGGTCCACCCCGCCAGGTGGCACCAGCCCGGTTGTCTACACCTGCATCCCCAACGCCGCCGTCTCCGCGCTCTGGGAGCAGGCCCTGAGCAATCGGGGCTTCTTCCGGGTGAGCTGGGACGCGAGCGGCACCTGCGACTACCTCAGGCTCGTCAACAGCTCGCAGAACACGAACTTCTAAGGCCGCCAGCCGTTTCGGATTTCAACGGTGTCTGGAGGGACGGCGCTCCCAGCCAAGGGAGCGCCGTCACCTCACAGGCCTACTTACCGGGCGGCGGTGACACCGCGGCGCTGGTGCCCTTGAGGGCGGAGCGCAGCAGGAACAGCGTCAGGCCGGCGAAGAAGAGCAGGCCCCACAGGTTGGACCAGAGGGGACTCGCCAGCTCGCTCTCGCCCACCGCGTTGAGGAAGCCACCGAAGGCGCCCTCGTGGCCGAACACGGCCGGCAGGTTGATGGCGCGTGAGCCCGCGCCATCCGTGGCGATTTCGAGGAAGGCGATGAGCACGCCGGCAATCGAGCCACCGGCGATGTAGCCGGAGGAGAGCAGGGTGCCCGGCGAGAAGTCGGACTCGCTGCCACCGCGCAGGCGGTCCACGAGGTATCGCACCATGCCGCCGACGAAGAGCGGCGCGCTGCTGCTGATGGGCAGGTACACGCCCACCGCGAAGGGCAGCGAGGACACGCCGCACAGCTCCAGCATCAGCGCGATGAACACGCCCAGCAGCACCAGGTCCCACGGCAGCCGCTGCGTGAGGATGCCGTCGATGATGAGCGAGAACAGCTGCGCCTTGGGCGCGGCGTAGCGGGTGAGGGCCTGCCCCTCGTAGGAGCTGATACGGCCGCCGATGCCCGGGTCCACCACGTACTGGATGCTGCCGCCGTCATCCACCAGGTACTTGCCCGCGGGCACCGGAGTGTCCGCGCCGCGCACGTAGCCTTCCTTGAAGGTGCGCTGGGGGCCCTCGGTGATGGCGCCGAGCTCCGACACCTTCACCTGCGAGCCGCCCGTGGGGCTCAGCGTCACGCCGCTGACGTCCTGCGCGCTCACCTGCCGCCAACTGCGCAGCTCCATCGCTCCGCCCTGCGAGGCCAGGTCATAGCCCTGCGCCCAGGCCGCCTTGCGCAGCGCGGCCTCGTCCAGCCCGCGCGACGTCAGGGACTGCGCGGACACGGCCCACGGGAAGGTGTACTGCGTGCGCGTCTCCTGGGTCATCTCCGTGACCTGCACGCCGGGGTGCGGCTCCGGAATCGTCACGGTGGCGCCCTTGTTCAGCGTCACCAGCACCAGGCCGATGAACATGGCGCTGGTCAGCACGCCCACGAAGAGGGCGATCTGCTGCTTCTTGGGGGTGCCGCCCACCAGGTAGGCCGTCTTCAAGTCCTGCGCGGTGGTGCCGCCGTTGGAGGCGGCGATGCCGACGATGGCCGCCGTGGTGAGGGCCATGAAGCGGTCCTCGGAGCTGGTCCACCCGAGCAGCAGGTACACGAGGCAGGTGACGAGCAGCGTGGCCACCACCATGCCGGAGATGGGGTTGGAGGAGCTGCCAATCTCACCGGTGATTCGCGCGCTCACCGTCACGAAGAAGAAGCCGAAGACGATGATGAGGATGGCGGAGATGAAGTTCACCTCCAGCGGCGGCGCCAGCCAGATGAGGAGCACCAGGGCCACGCTGCCCACCAGCACCACGGTGATGGGGAGGTCCTGCTCGGTGCGAAGCAGCTGCGGTCCGCCGCCTTGCCCGCGCGAAGCCTTGAGTGACTCCACGCCGCGCTTGAACGCGCCGATGATGGTCGGCAGCGAGCGGATGAGGCTGATGAGGCCGCCCGTCGCCACGGCGCCCGCGCCGATGTAGAGCACGTAGGCGTTGCGAATCTGGTCCGGGGACATGTCCCGGATGAGGGCGCCGTTGTGCACCAACAGCGGCTGGTCCAGCCCCGCGCCGAAGAAGGAGATTGCGGGGATGAGGATGAGGTAGCTCAGCACGCCACCGGCGAAGGTGATGGCCGCCACGCGCGGGCCGATGATGTAGCCCACGCCGAGCAGCTCGGGGCTCACCTCGGTGGACAGCGTCGCGCTCTTGAGGCCCTTGAGCGGCGTGCTCAGCACCTCGCGGAACAGCTTCATGCCGGAGTAGGCGAACTTGTAGATGCCGCCCACCAGGAACCCGATGATGACCGTGCGCGCGTTGGTGCCGCCCTGCTCACCGACGATGAGCACGTCCGCGCTGGCTGTCCCTTCAGGGTAGGGCAGCTTGCCGTGCTCCTGGACGATGAGGCCCTGGCGCAGCGGAATCATCATCAGCACGCCGAGCACACCGCCCAGCGCCGCCACGAGGAAGGCGTGCGTCAGGCTGATGTCGTAGCCCAGGAGCAGCAGGGCGGGCAGCGCCGCGGCGACGCCGAAGGCCAGCGACTCACCCGCCGAGCCCGTCGTCTGGACGATGGTGTTCTCCAGGATGTTCGACTTGCCCAGCGCCCGGAAGATGGCGATGGAGAGCACCGCCACCGGAATCGACGCCGACACCGTGAGGCCGACCTTGATGGCCAGGTACACGGACGAGGCGGCGAACACGATGCCCAGGACCGAGCCGAGCACCAGGGCTCGAATCGTCATCTCCGTGGGCGACTGTTCAGGTGGGACGTACGGGATGTGCAGGTGCGGCGCGTGCGATTGCGAGATCGGGACGCGCTCGTCGACGACCGGCGGGGTACCGTGGGCCAAGCGAAAGGCTCCTTACGAGGGAATCCGGCCCCTTCTAGCAGGGCCCCGCCCGCCAGCGAAGTGATGGCCCACAAATGACAAGCGCCCCCACCCCGAGTGGGGAGGAGGCGCCTGGCGTCCCGCACTCAGCGGGACCGACCTGCCGCGTCAGACACGGCTCACTGCTGCATCGCCGCGGCGTCCGGATCCACCTCCGCCATCAGCGCCGCCAGCTCCGCCTTCAGCTTGTCCTTGGCGCGAATCTCCAGCTGACGGGCACGCTCCCGGGAGAACCCGAAATGCTCGCCCAGCTCCTTGAGCGTCATCGGGCGCTCGTTCATCACCCGCTGCTCGATGATGAAGCGCTCGCGGGGGTCCAACCGCATCAGCGCGGTGCGGACGCGGGCGTTGATGAGGCCGGCCTCTTCCTTGTCCGCGAACTCGTCATCCTGCGGCGCGGCGGCGCTCACCACGAAGTCCACGTGGCTGTTGCCACCGTCCTCGCCCATGGGCGCGTCCAGGGACAAATCCCGGCCGCCCATGCGCTGCTCCATCTCCCGCACCTCGCCCGGCTTCACGTGCAGGCGGCGGGCAATCTCCTCCACGTTCACCACGGCCTCGCCGTTGCCAAACTTCTCCAGCTCGCGGCGCGTGCGCGCCAGACTGAAGAACAGCTTCCGCTGAGCCTGCGTGGTGCCGAGCTTCACCAGCGACCAGCTCTTGAGGATGTAGTTCTGGATGTACGCGCGAATCCACCACACCGCGTAGGAGATGAGGCGGATGCCCTTGTCCGGGTCGAACTTCTGCACGGCCTTCATCAGGCCGATGTTCCCCTCCTGGATGAGGTCCGACATCTTGATGCCGTAGGAGCGGTACTCGTAGGCGACCTTCACCACGAAGCGCAGGTTGGAGGTGACCAACCGGTGGCCGGCGGCCAGCTCGCCGCGGATGAAGCTGCGCGCAAGTGCCTGCTCCTCCTCCACGGTGAGGAGGTTGTAGTGGTTGATCTCCGAGAGGTACATCGCCAGGGAGCCGGAGTTGGACGACTGCTCGGTGGACGCCTGCATGGATGGTTTCTCCCGACGTGGGGCCCCGCTGACGAGGCCGCTAGGTTTTCGGACCGCTTGACGACTGAACGAAGGCTGTCAGGAGCAACCGCGGTGCCAGCGCGAAGTCCCACACCTTCCCCAATGTCTGCGGGGGGTTGGCGGATGCTGCGCTCATGTACAAAGAAGGAGGGCTGTAACGGTTACGGCCGCTCTGGGAACTCGCCGCGACTTCTCGGCTGTAGAATGTGCCCGTCTGTGCACGACACGCCTCCTCAAGAGGAGCGCCAGGGCTCTTCGGCCGTTGACGCGAAGCGAACGAGGGGCGCCCAGCAGCCAGGCAAGGGGACCCCTGGCGACAGGGCCGCCTGGGCCGCTGTCGTCTTCCCGTGAAGAACGGCTAACGACGGCGCCGGATGCTGGCCGGGAGCATTTTCCGCGCGCGAAGGGACGCCCGAGGGGCATCCGGACTCGCGAGCGTCAGGACGCGCGAGCCCGGGGCTCCGACGCGCGGGCCCGCTGGGCCTCCAGCTTCACGTGGGCCGCGACGGATTGCTGGAGCGCGCGCAGCAACTGGTCCGCTTCGCCCTGGCGCAGGGGGCGTCCACCGAAGCGTGCTTCCAGGTAGCGGCGGGTGACGGGTGCCAGCGCGAGCGCCAGCGGATGTCCCTCGCGAGCCAGCCGCGCATCCAGGTCCTCGAGCGTCTCGCCCTCGCCACGCACCAGTCGCGCCGGGACGAGCATCGCCTCCACCGCGTCGACGAAGCGCGTGGCCGCGTGCGGGCGAGGCCGCCCCGCCAGCCGCGTCACCAGTCGCCACGCCGCATAGACGACCATGCCCGCCACCAGGGCGGCGCCCCAGGCCCGGGCAGGAGGCAGGCGGCTCCTCGTGGTGTTCTCGGCGCCCTTCGGCGGGCGCACCAGCGCGCGCGCCACGTCCACCTGGTCCCGGAAGGAGTAGTCGACGACGGAGTTGCGCCACCGCGACTCCAGCGCTTCATACAGCCCGAGCAGCCGCTGGAGCAGCCGTGAGCCCTGGCTGGGGCGGTGGGCCGGCGGTGTCGCGTCCACGGTGACGAAGCCTCGCTCGGGCACCAGCACGTGGGTCCACGCGTGCGCGTCGCCGGCCCGCAGGACGTAGCCGTCATTGACGCGCTCTCCGCCGAAGAAGCCCGTGGCCAGCCGCGCGCGGATGCCCTGGGTGCGCAGCATCAGCGTGAGCGCGGTGGCGAAGTGCTCGCAGTGTCCGGCCTTGCGGTCGAAGAGGAAGTCCGCCAGCGGATCCTCCCGCTCGCCATTCTGCTCCAGCGTGTACGCGTGCTCGCGCTGGAGCCACGTGGCCAGCTTCTGCGCCGCGGCCAGGGGCTCTCGCTCGCCATTGAGCACGCGCGCCGCCGTCTGCGCGACGCGAGGATCCAACGCCTCCGGCAGCGCCAGCAGCGCGTCCTGCTCCTCGGAGGGCAGCTTCCGGAAGGAGTCGCCGCTGCCGCCCGGAGGCAGGCTGTAGGCCTCGTATGCGTAGGAGACGCCCGCCTCCAGGAAACGCGCTTCGCCGCCCGCAAGCTCCTGGAGGGAGGTGCGCCGGCTGCCGGTGCTGCCATTGGCCACCGCGTTGCCCAGCCGCGACGGCGTCTCCAGGGCGATGAGCGTGCGGGCGCCGTACGCGGGCAGCAGCTCCACGCGCTGGTGGATGAGGTTGTCCCCGCCGGGGCGCAGCGTGAGGAGCGGCTCGCGCTCGCGACGCACGCCTCCCGCGTTCGTCCACTCCAGCCCGTCGAAGATGTCGTAGGTGCGGCCCACCCAGTAGGAGCCGAGCGCGTCCACGCCGGGGTCCGGGCTCAGCGTCGCGCGCAGGACGATGCGCGGGTTGTCCTTGATGGTGCCCGCGCCGCCCAGCCGCACGGTGTTGGAGAAGCCCGCGGTCGCGGGACCCAACCCCGGCGCGGCGCGCGGGCCCGTCATGTTCCAGTTCAGACGGGGGAAGAGGATGAAGAAGGCCATCGCCCCCGCCACCGCGAAGGTGACACCCGTGCCCAGGGGGCGGAGCACGGCGCGCACCGGGATGGGCTCGCCCTCCGGCACGGCGGCTTCCACCACGCCCAGCGCCATCGACACGCTGGACAGCACGCTGAAGGCCACCAGGAACAGGCCGTACACCAGCTCGCCCGACAGCGCCGCGCCACCGGCCACCATCAGAAGCCCGGACAGGTGCACCTGCCCATCCGTGGCCGGGTCCGGCGCGGACAGCAGCCGATGCGCGGAGATGAGGCCGGCGAAGGCACAGGCCGCGACCACCAGGTTCAGGGCCCCGGACGTGACATTCACCGCCAGCACGGCCGCCACGCCCAGCAGCAGCAGCGCGGTGAGCTTCGCGCGCCGGGCGAAGAGGCGCTTGCCGAACAGGGCCGCCACCAGAGCGAAGGCGAAGAGGCCCAGCGTCCACAATGGGAGCTGGCCCGATACGGCCATCGAAGCGAAGGCGCACCCGGAGGCCACGTCCCGCAGCACCAGTCGCAGCCGGGTGCCCCGCGTCATGCCGCCTCCTCTTCTTCTTCGCGAAGCCCCTCGAAGCCCAGCCACGCCAGGGCCCGGAGGATGCGTTTCTCCTGAGCGGAGCCCGCACCGGAGCGCAGCCGCTGGTTGGTGGTGTTGAGCCCCACCTCATGGCCCTCCTCGAGCAGCCGGTGGGCCAGCGCGGCCACTTCCTCGCAGCGGCGCTCCAGCGCCGCGCCCTCGAGTCCCGGCTCCACGGCGAGCACCCAGGTGCGGCGCTCCTCGCGCTCGCGCTCCACGCGCAGCAGCTTCCCCGCAGACGCGCTCTTGAGCCAGTGGATGCGGCGCGCGTCCTCACCCTCGGCCAGCTCCCGCAGGCCCGTCACGTCTCCGCTGCCGTCGTTGCGGCGGGGGTTGCCCGCGTCGCCCGCGGGCCCGCGCTCCGCGTCCCCCGGCTCCTGGCACGCATAGGCGCGCCGGGGGTAGACGAGCAGCAGGCCTTCGAGCGGGAGCACGCGCGTCTTGGCGAACAGGCCCAGGGGCCACGTCGTCGTGACGCGCACGCCCGTCAGTCGCACCGGCCCCCGTCGAGGCGCGGTGAGGTCGGCCCGCACCACGTGCTCCACGTTCGCCGGCAGGTAGCCCACGCCGCCCCCGCCCACCAGCGGGGAGTCCGCTTCCGAGAACGTGAGGGCGAAGGCATGGCCCTGCTTGCGGGACACGGCCCAGCGGAAGGCGAAGGGCTCGGCGGCGAAGGCCGCGTCCGTGCCCACGCGCCGCACGGAGATGTCCCGGATGCACCGCTCCGACAACACGCCGGACACCACCACCATGCTCAAGAGCAGGCCCAACAGCAGGTACAGCAGGTTGTTGCCGGTGTTGAGCGCGCCCAGGCCCACGCCGAACGTCACCACCAGGTAGGTGCGACCGATGCGCGTCACCTTGAGGGTGCGCGGGGGCCGCAGCCAGACGCGAAGGCGCGCCCAGCGTTGCTTCAGGCGGAGCTTCACCGCGGCGCCGGCACCTTTCGGGTGAGCTCCTCCAGCAGGTGTGCCGCTTCGTCCCGCGCCGCCACGCCCTGCACGGCGCTGCGCAAGAGCACGCGGTGCGCCCAGCACGGCACCAGCACCGCCCGCACGTCCCCCGGCGTCACGAAGTCACGCGCCTCCCACAGCGCCTGCGTCCGAGCCGCCGCGCCCAACGCCAGCACCGCGCGGGTGGAGGCGCCTCGCTCGATGTCTCCGTGCTCACGCGTGGCCCGCGCCAGTCGCACCACGTAGTCGGCCACCGTGCCATCCAGCCGCAGCTCCGCGGAGAGCTCCCGCAGCTGGGCCACTTCCTCGGGGCTGGACACCGTCTGCACGGCATCCAGGGGCGGCGCGCGCCCTCGGGTGGCCAGAAGCTTCGCCTCCACGTCCGGTGCGGGGTGCCCCAGCGACAGGCGCAGCATGAAGCGGTCCAGCTGGGAGTCCGGCAGGGGATAGGTGCCGGAGAAGTCCACCGGGTTCTGCGTGGCCACCACGGTGAAGGGCGAGGGTAGCGCGTGGGTGCTCCCATCCAGCGACACCTGGCCCTGCGCCATGGCCTCCAGCAGCGCGGACTGCGTGCGGGGCGGGGCGCGGTTCAGCTCATCCGCGAGCACCAACTGACGGAAGAGGGGACCGGGGCGGAACTGGAAGGTGGCCGTCTGCGCGTGGAAGATCTGCGCGCCCAGGATGTCGGCCGGCATCAGGTCCGCGGTGAACTGGACCCGCGCGAAGCTCAGCCCGCACGCGCGGGCCAGGGCCTCCGCCAACGTGGTCTTCCCGACACCCGGCACGTCCTCCAGCAACAGGTGCCCACCAGAGACCAGGCACGTCGCCACCAGCCGGGCCTGGGCTTCCTTGCCCTGGACGGCCCGGCCAAGCTCGGCGGCGATGCGTTCCATCGCCGTGCGCGCGGTTGCGGGGGAGGGGGCGGCGGCGGCGAGAACGCGGGCGGGCTGGTTCATCTGCCGCCACTCTAGCCGACTCCTCCGGGTGCCAACACGCCAGACTCCGGGGCGCCCTCCAGGGACGCCCGCTCCCTTGTCGGCTCAGAGGGAGAGCACGTCCTCCGGGGTGTAGTATGGCCGCCGTGGCGCGACGCTGGCGCCCACCCCGAAGTAGCGGAACATCCGCTCGTGATGCGTGGCCAGCCCGCGCAGCTTCACCGAGTTCGCCATGTTCCGCGTCAACACCCCCACCGCGCTGTCCTTGAACTCGCGCAGATGGGTGAAGTCCAGCACCACCTCACACCCCTTCAGCCCCTCCAGAGACGTCTGGACCTCCTGGGCCGTCTTCCCGTCCAGTATCCCTTCCAAACGAAGGGTGACGTGACCTGCGACGTCCTCGCGGTGGATCTGCAAACCCGCCATTGCTGTGCTCTCCCTTGGATGCCGTGTGCGCGCTGTGCCAACGAATTGGGCACGGCGGCAGGAGCACATTCCGGGCCAGTCCAGCGACCGGAAAACCCATGGAAAATCCATGGGGTGCACCGCCGGGCGCGAACACTGCACTGGAACGGGAAGGAATTTCAGCTCTGGGTTGGCAACTTCTACGCGACTGTCAGGTGACGGGCGCCCGGGGTGTTGCCTGGCGATCAACCCTGGCGGTCAATCGTCTTCTGCTGATCGGCCAGGGTGAGCTGACGCTCCTGGTGGGCCTTCAGCTTCCGGAACTCCTTCACCACCTTGGTGGGGTAGCCGGCCATGAACTTCGTGCGCGCTTCCTTCTTCGCGAGGATGCGCCGGGCCAGTCCGGGGCCCGCGTTGTAGGCGACCAGGGCCTTCTCCACGGAGCCGAAGCGCTCGATGAGGTTGGCCAGGTACGCGGTGCCCAGCGCCACGTTCGTCTCGGCGTCGAACAGGTTGGTGCTGCGGCCCAGCCGGAAGCCGGCCTTGTCCGCCAGCCACGTGCCCGTGTCCGGCATCACCTGCATCAGCCCCATGGCGCCCACGTGGGACACCGCGTAGTTGTTGAAGGAACTCTCGCACTTGATGACGGCCACCACGAGGAGCGGGTCCACGTTGTTGCGCTGGGCCTCGCGGACGATGGCCACCGACAGCCGGCGCTGCTGGTGCACTGGCAGGCCCGACGCCTTCACCAGTTCCACCACGCCCAGCCGCTCCGCCTCCGCGTGGAGCGCCTCGTCCTCGTACGCCTGCAGCTTCGCCAGCGCCGTCTTCAGCTCCAGCTCCCGCTGCTCCAGCCGGGTGCGCAGCTGCGTCACCTCCGCGGGCTCACCCTGCGGACCTGAAGGCACCTGCACCGGAAAGGCCTGGGCACCCGTTCCCACCAGCATCGCAGCCGTCGTCACCGCCACCGTCCAACCCCTCATCCCACCCTCCCCAGCAACCCGTGCCACAGCGCTCACGGAGTCACTCACTCGCGTTGACTCCGACGGGGAGACACCCAAGCAGGCGCCATGCCAGCGTCCTTGGCGGGGGTTGCGCGCCTCTATCTCCTTTAGATCTCTTGGAACTCCGACGGCCTCACGGGGTGAGCGGCTTCTCACCGGTCGGAAAAAATGCCCGGACAGGGAACTTTGCTTCCTGTGAAAAGGACGGGAGGCGGCCCTGGGTTGCCGGTGGGCATTCGCGTTCCTAGCTTGCGCCGGTCCGGGTAGGGGACAGGGGAGGTGCCGCGTGTACTGGACGATAGGGATGATCCTGATGGTGCTGTGGGGGCTGGGGCTCACCGCGGGTTCCACCGAGGGGTACTGGGTGCACCTGTTCCTGCTCTTCGCGTTGCTCGCCTTCGTGGTGGGCGTGGTGTCGCGGGGCCGGCGGACGGCGCTGTCATGAGCGGCCAGGGCCTGGAGGCGGAGGGCGTGGAGCTGCCTCGGGACACCGCGGGCTTCACGCGCCGCGAGTGCCCCAGCTGCATGCGCCCGTTCAAGACGCGGCCAGGCCCGCATGACGCCCGCGCGCTGCTGCACAAGCTGCAGGCGTTCTTCGCGCTGGAGAACGCGCACGAGAGCGAGGAGGGGCTGCCCGTGTGGCGCTGCCCCTACTGTGGCCATCGCGCGGAGGCGGACGGCTTCCTCACCCCGGCGCAGCAGACACATCTGGAGTCGGTGGCGCGCGCGTGGGCCAATCACGTCCGCTACGAGCAGCTCGCGCACGTCTCGCGCACGCTGTCGCTCAACCCCAGTCCCACGTTCGTCGCGGTGGCGCCGGAGTCACTGCCGGGCCCCATGGAGCCGGAGCCGGACGAGCTGCTGCGCGTGATTCCCATGCTGTGCTGTGGGGAGGACGTGAAGCTGCTCTGGGAGTGGGATCAGCTCATCTTCTGTCCCCGCTGCGGCGCGCGGCATGGCGGCCTGAGTGGTCGGCAGCAGGTCCAGCTGGAGATCATCCCGGAATAGACCGGGGTGCGGTGGACGCGGGCGCGCCGGGGCGGCAGGCTCGCGCGCCATGACGAAGTTTCCCTGGGGAGCGCTGCTCGCGGGCCTGTTGCTGCTTCCGAGCGGCGCCTCCGCCCACGACGCCGACATCCTCTACACCCAGGTGCGTCGCGCCGGGCCCGCCGAGGCCGAGGTGCGCCAGGTCGTCACCCTCACCGCGGGCACGCTGGGCCTGCTCGTCCCGGCCGACGCGGACGGGGACGGCACGGTGTCCCAGGCGGATCTCGACGCCCGCAGGCCCTCGCTGGAAGTCGGCGTGTGGGACGCGATGCCGCTCACCGCCGGCGGCCAGCCCTGCGCGCGCACGTCCCACGCGGCGCTCCTCCGGCAGACCTTCGTGGAGCTGTCGGCGATCTTCACGTGTCCGGAGGGGCCGCTCCAGCAGCGCTACGCCGTCCTGTCGGTGCTGCCCGCGGGCTACCGGGTCATCCTCGGCAGCGCGGTGGAGGGGGAAATGCCCGGGGCGCTCTTCGCGGACGCCGCGCAGCCGTCGCTGGCCATTCCCGGGCCGGGGCAGGGGGCCTCGTCGGCCGTCAGCGGGTTTGGCGGCTGGGTGGGGCTGGGCCTGCGCCACATCTTCGAGGGCGTGGACCACCTCGCCTTCCTGCTCGCGGTGCTGCTGGTGGGAGGCGGGCTCAAGCGGGTGCTGCTCCTGGTGACGTCCTTCACCGTGGCGCACTCGATTACGCTGGGGGCCACCGCGCTCGGCTGGGTGGTGCTCGACGGAGATCGGGTGCGCTGGGTGGAGGCCGCCATCGCCGCGTCCATCATCTATGTGGCGGTGGAGAACCTGGTGCTGCGCGAGCACCGCCACCGGGCGCTCATCACCTTCCTCTTCGGGCTGGTGCACGGCTTCGGCTTCGCGAGCGTGCTGGCGGGCTATGGCCTGGGGGACTCGGTGGTGAAGGGGCTGGTGGGCTTCAACCTGGGCGTGGAGCTGGGGCAGGCCCTGGTTGTCGTGGTGCTGCTGCCGCCTCTTCGCATGCTCCAGCGCAGGCCCGCGGTGCACCGCGGGGCGGTGCGAGTGTTGTCCGTGTGCATCCTCGCCGCTGGTGGGTACTGGATGGTCGAGCGCGCACTCGGTTGAATCCGGCGGCACCCATCCCTACGTTGGGCTCGAAGTGGGTAGGGATCGGGGGACGTAGATGGGTGCGAGGCATACCCGGCTGGCCGCGGCACTGGCGGCCGCGTGGGAGGCGGAGGTCGTCTCCGCCCGGCGGATGACGATGCTCGCCGAGCGGATCATGGACGCCAGGGTCCGCGCGAGGCTGATGGTGCTCGCCGCGTTCTGCCGGGCGCACGCCTCGCGGCTGCTCGCGCGACTGGCGGCGCTGGGACGGGGGCCCCTGCCGGTGCCCCCCGAGGAAATCGAGCTGGACGCGGACACGCTCCTGGAGCTGCGGCGGGAGGGCGCCTTCGCCCGAGCGTCCGCCGCGCGCTACGAGACGACCGCCGAGCTGGCCCGGCAGCAGGCGGACCTGTCCTCGGCGTGGGTCTGCGAGCTCAACCGCACCGAGGAGCAGGACCGTGCCCGGGAGCTGCTCGCCCTGGCCGAAGGAGCCCTGGCCGCGTCCACCATGGCCAGCTCCACCGCCGCCGCCGCGCCCGCCGACTCCTGAAAACGCGCGTCGGGCGCTCGCTCTCCCGGTGACAGTCCCCGCGTGTTGGGCGTAGAAATCCGCCCATGGCGAAGGAGAGCTACGACGATCTCATCTTTCAGCTCGGCGACCTCGCCCGGGACAGGCTCCCGGGCAAGCCGAACTGCCCCCGCTCCATGGACCGTGTCTACAAGGCGGAGGAAGCGGTGGTGGCGCGCCGTGACGAACTGGCGGCGCTCGAGCAGGAGATGAACGATGAGGACGCCGCCTATCAGGCGTTCCTCGACGAGCAGGAAGCGGAGAAGGTCGGCCACCAGGCCATCGTCCGCAAATGGAAGAAGGCGGTGGACGCCATCGACGGCAAGGTCAACGACCTGCGCAAGACGCTCGCCACCCGGCGCGCGGAGCTGCGCTACGCCGCCGATGGCCTCATCAAGCTGGAGAAGAAGATCGCCGACATGGAGCTGACGCGACAGGACGTCGCCCGCATCGACGTCGCGCGCACCAACCTCAAGAAGAACCGCCTCACCCAGATGCGGCTCGGCCGGGAAGTCGAGGACCTGGACCTCCGGCTGTCCACCGCCCTCACCCCGGAGCCCGGTCAGCCCGGCGCCCCCGGCATCCTGGCGCACAAGCGCCTGTTGGAGATGGAGGACGAGGCCGAGGCCCGGCTGGCCGAGCACGACCAGCGCATGGCGGAAGTGGATCAAACCATCGCCACGTTGGAGGAACAGGTGAAGGCGGCCGAGGATTATCTGGATCAAGCGCTGTTCCTGCTGGGCGAGGACGTGTACGCTCAGCGCATCGCTGACGCGCAGCTCGCGGCCTTCTACCCAAGGCTTGATCGCGCTCAGTGAGGTACCCCCCCGCCCGTAGTGCTTGACGTGGGGGGTATGTCTGCTACATTGCGCCGCTTCCTGGGGACCGCAGTGTAGTTCGCGGGCCAGATCATTGATTTTATTGGGTTTTTCCGCGCCTACGCGCGCTGGCAGTGTGAGGACGACGTGAAGGGTCTGATTGGCAAGAAAATCGGGATGACCCAGGTGTTCAATGACGAGGGCAACCTCGTTCCCGTGACGGTCATCGACGTGAGCACCTGCCAGGTCGTGGGCAAGCGTACCCCGGAGAAGGATCAGTACTCCGCGGTCACCCTGGGCTTTGGTGAGATTCGCGAGAAGATTCTGAACAAGTGCGAGCGGGGCTTCTTCAAGAAGGCCAACGTCCCGTATCGCCGCCACGTGAAGGAGTTCCGCGTCACGGTGGAGGAGGCCACCTCCTTCAACGTCGGCGACGCCGTCAAGGCGGACCTCTTCTCCAAGGGTCAGCTCGTGGATGTCACGGGTGTGACCAAGGGTCGTGGCTTCTCCGGCGTCATGCGCCGCTGGAGCTTCAAGGGTTCGCAGACCAAGACGCACGGTACGCACGAGTATCAGCGTCACCCGGGCGCCATCGGTCAGCGTAAGACGCCGGGCCGCGTGTACCCCAACAAGAAGATGCCGGGTCACTACGGCGTGGAGCAGGTCACCACGCAGAACCTGACCGTCGTCGAAGTGGATCTGGAGAAGGGCCTCGTGCTGGTCAAGGGCGCCGTCCCCGGCCACAACAACGCCATTGTCTTCCTGCGCCCCAGCATCAAGGTGGCGATGCGCGAGCAGCACAAGGCCGCGCGCCGCGGTTGATCCGCTGCTGAGCGTCTTCTTCTGAAGCGCTCCTGACGCCCCGCTTCCGGGCCCGATTCGTCGGGCATCCGGGCGGGGCGTTTTCTTTTGCGGGCTTCGCTGAGGCCGGAGGGGCACGGGGGTGCTCCCGGTGGGAAGCCGTGGCCTGTGTCGTGCCCAGGCGTGGGCGTTTCTCCGCCCCGAAACGTTGACCGGTGGGCGGCGCGGTTGCCCGAGGGTGAAAATAATTCCGCCCCGTGGGTTCCGTGGCTTGTCGTGAGTGGAAGCCGTGCGCACATGGATGCGCCACGAAGGCACCTGGCGTCGGGTGACGCAGGCGCCCTGGATGGGGGAGGCTTTGGACTCCCGCACACGGCGGCCCATCCCCTTGGGCCGGGCAGGAACCATGAACGCACGCACGCTCCGCGTCTTTGCTCCACTGCTGATCTGGCTGGCGGCCACTGGGGCCGCCGCGCAGGATGACGAGGCTGTCCTCGACAACGTCGTTGTCCGCAATCGTTTGTATGAGCCGGGCGGACACCTCGAGGCGTCGCTGGGGGTGGGGTTGCCCCTCCAGACGCACCTGACGGCGCACTACTTCTTCTCCGCCGGCGTCGCCTACAACCTCTTCAACACGTTCGCCGTGGAGGCGCGCGCCGGCTATGCGGCCAGCCGCCACACGGGCCTGGCGCGCTCCATCTCCGAGAGCTTCCTGGCGCGCGAGGACAAGCGCGTCACCGACGAGTTGGAGGACCTCTGGGAGATGAACTTCCACGGGGTGGCCGGCGTCCGGTGGGCGCCCATCTACGGAAAGCTGAGCCTGGTGTCCGACCTGCCCGCGCACTTCCAGGCGTACGTCTGGGCGGGCGGCGGGGTGGGCAGCTTCCAGCGCAACTCCGTCATCCAGTGCTCGCAGGTGGTGGATCGGGATCTGGGCGTCTGTGACAACCGCACCTCGTTGGACGACCGGGGCTCCGCTTCGGAGAACTACTGGGTGCGCGAGACGCGCGTGGCGCCGGTGGTGTCCGCGGCGGTGGGCTTCCGCTTCTTCATCCTCGAAAAGCACGGCGTGCGGCTGGAGCTGCGCGACTGGGTGTTCCGCGACAACTACCGCGTCAACCTGGTCCGCGACGACTGGGAGGCGGGGCGGGTGACGGGTGATGTCGCCTCCAGTCCCGGCCTCACGCACCTGGTGCAGTTCGACCTCGGCTACACCTTTTCCTTCTAGGGCCTCCTGAAAACCATGCGACCGATTCTGTCCCTCGCGCTCCTCGTCGCGGCGGCGGCCCAGGCCGCCCCTCCGCGCTTCCCGACGCCCGCTGTCGTGCTCGCCCAGGCGGAAGAGGCTCCGTCCGTGCCCGGGCCGGGCGCGGAGACGTCCGTGCCTCCGCCTCCCGCGCGGCCCCCGGAGCCGAAGCCGGAGGTGCCTCGCGCTCCGACGTCACGTCCGGAGCCCACCGTGCCCATGGAGGCCGCCGAGGCGCCGAAGGTCGAGCCCGCGCTCGCGCCCATGGATGACGCACAGGACGAGCAGCCCGTGCTGTCCGAGCCCGAGCGCGCGCGCGATGTCGACGCGCCGGTGACGCCGGAAGACGCGCCGGTGGTGGCCTCGTCGGACGAGGCGCCGCGCACCACGGACGTCCAGCAGCAGCGGCTGGTGAATGGCGCGCCGCTCTACAACCCGAACGTGTCGCTGCACATCGTCCAGAAGAAGCGCTTCGCGGACGAGAGCAAGCACGAGCTGGCGCTGTACCCGGCCGTCGTCCAGGTGAACGGCAAGTACACCAACCACGCGGGCACGGCGCTGCACTACAGCTACCACCTGCAGGAGAACTTCGCGCTCCAGGTGACGGGCCAGTACAACTGGCACACCAACGAGAGCGACTTCAACCTGGAGCTCATCGACAAGGTGCGCGAGCAAGCCCAGGCCGCCTCGTCGCTGCTGCTCGTCTGGGGCGCGCAGGCGGGCGTGGAGGTGACGCCGCTGTACGGGAAGTTCGCGTTCCTCGACGACAAGCTGGCGCAGTTCAGCCTGGTGCTGAGCGGCGGCGCGGGCGTCGGCTCCACGCGGCACCTCATCCGACCGGAGGTCTCCAACGAGGTCGACGGGCAGCGCTACAACGTGCCGGCGCGCTTCGGTGACACGGGCAACAAGTTCCTCGGCTCGGTGGGCGGTGGGTTCCGGCTCCAGTTCGGCGAGTCGTACGCGTTGCGCCTGGAGGTGAGGGACCTCATCTACACGGCGCGCGTGGACAAGGTGGATGGCTGCAACCTGGCGGACTTCGAGACGCTGGAGGCCGCGCGCGCCGGTGGCCAGGAGTTCAGCTCGCTGCAGCTCAGTGGCAGCTGCAAGTACGAGAAGTTCGATGGCGTGGATCCGAAGACGAAGAAGAACTACCGCGAGGACATCATCCTCGGCCGGGATTTGGTGGCCGAGCCGTCTTCCGACGTCCTCAACAACATCAGCTTCTACGCAGGCTTCTCGTTCCTCTTCTGATTTCGCCATGAAGGCACGACTCGCCATGAAACGACTGCTCCACATCCTCGTCGTCCTGGCGCCGTTCGCGGTGGCCGCCCAGCAGGACTCGGGTGGCTACAACCGCGCGCTGGCCGCCTTCAATGCCGGTGACTTCGACACCGCCGCGCCGCTTTTCTTCCAGGCCTCGGAGTCCGGCGGTGACGCGGACACGAAGGGCAAGGCGGAGTTCTTCCTCGCGCAGTCGCTGGCGAAGAAGGGCCTGCCCGTCTCGGCCTTCATCTCCTACGCGGCCATCGTCAACGCCGGGCCCTCGCACCCCTCGTACCTCAAGGCGGTGGAGGGGCTGGTGGACATGCAGCAGCAGTTGGACGAGCAGAACCTCATCCCCAGCATCCTCAACCAGGCGTACTCGGAGGAGGTGCGGGACAAGTGGGTGACGCTGCCGAAGGAAGTGCTCGCCCGCATCAACTACCTGGTGGGCACGGTGAGCCAGCGCCGCATGCGCTTCGAGGAGGCGCGCTCGCTGCTGGAGGCGGTGCCGAAGGACAGCCGCGTCTACGCGAAGGCTCGCTACCTGCTGGGCGTGGTGCTCGCGGACCCGCGCTTCCCGGGCCGTCCCGGTGAGGGCGAGGCGCTGGACAAGGAGGCGCTGGCCGCCTTCAACGCCTCGCTGTCGTCGAAGGAACCGCAGGTGGAGCTGAAGGCGACGCAGCACCTGGCCCTCATCGGCCTGGGCCGGCTGCACTACCGCCGTGGCGAGTACGCCGACGCCACCGTCGCCTACGAGAAGGTGCCGCGCTACACGCGCTACTGGGACCAGTCCCTCTTCGAGAACGGCTTCGCGCGCTTCCAGAACGAGGACTTCGGTGGCGCGCTCGGCAGCCTCCAGGCGCTGCATGCGCCGCAGTTCGCCGGGGCCTTCCAGCCGGAGTCGTGGATCCTCAAGTCGACCGTCTATTACTACTCGTGCCTCTACGACGAGGTGAAGACGACGCTGGCGGCCTTCGACGAGCTGTATGGCCCCATGGCCAAGCAGTTGGAGCCCTTCACCGCCGAGGATGGCGACCTGGTGCAGGCCTACAACCTGGTGGCCGCGGAGAACCGCCGGCTGCCGCGTCCGGTGTACCTGTGGCTGCGCAACAACGAGCGCATCCGCGAGGTGATGCGCGTGCTGGCGAAGCTGGATGAGGAGAAGCGGGACTTGAGCGGTGGCCCGTGGCGCGGCACGCCCCTGGCGACGCAGACGGTGGCCTCACTGGAGGACGTGCGCGGCACGCTGCTCCAGGTGGGCGGCACGCTGGCGCGCAGCCGCATTCGCGAGGCGGCGGACAACCTGCGGACCTTCTCCGACCAGGCCGAAATCATCCGCGTGCAGACGGCGCTGGACGAGAAGGACTTGCTGCAGGCGGGCGTGGACCAGAAGGCGCTGCTTACGCGCCAGTCGCTGTACCGCCCGAAGATGCCGGGCGCGGCGTGGAACTACTGGAAGTTCCAGGGCGAGTTCTGGATCGACGAGATTGGCTACTACCAGTACACGCTGAAGCGTGGCTGCCCGGCGAAGACAGCCGAGCAACAACAGCCGTGACGCCATGGGCCACGGTTGCCCAGACATCGTCCACGAGGGGACCTCCTTGGCGCACATCAGGTGCCGGGGTGGTCCCCTTCGGCGTTGTTGGTGCGCTGCATGCCATCGCAAGAGGCGTTCCACGCCACTTCTCATTCGTGGAGTGCGCGTCTACTTTCGTTCGTCCCTCGTGCCCGGGCGAACGGCTGCTCGGTGGTCGGGGCGGCTTCACAGTCGGGAGCTCGCATGAAGGTGGTGCTTCGTTTCGGTGCGCTGGCGGTGGGCGTGGCGCTCGCTACTGGCGGCGGGGTGGGAGAGGCGGCGGAAGCGCCAGCGCGCAAGGCGATGAAGAAGCCCGCGGCGTCGTCGGCGTCGAAGACTTCCGGTGCGGCGGGCGCGGCGAAGAAGGGCGCCCAGGCGAAGAAGGCGGAGGAGAAGGCGGCGCCACCGCCGGGTGTCGCGCCGGAGGACGTGCGGCGCGGTCCGGCGCGCGTGAAGCCCGCCACCGCCAAGTTCGCCGACATTCCTCGCATCGCGGACTCGCGCAAGAACGCGCTGGCGGACAAGAAGCGCGACGAGGCGATTGAAGCCTTCAAGCGCCTCATCCCCAAACTCCAGGACGGCAATCAGCAGAAGGCGGAGATGCTCTACCGCCTGTCGGAGCTGTACTGGGAGAAGTCCAAGTACCTCTACCAGTTGGAGATGGACCGCTTCCTCGCGGAGGAGAAGAAGTTCGACGCGGCCCAGGCGCGGGGCGAGAAGCTGGAGGCCCCCAAGCAGGACCATCGCGAGAGCGAGCGCTACCGCACGGAGACGATGGGCATCTACGAGGACATCCTCCGGGGATACCCGCAGTACCCGCAGCGCGACGAGGTCCTCTTCTCCATGGGCTACAACCTCTACGAGCTGGGCCGGCGTGACGACGCCGTGGCCCGCTACGAGGAACTCATCAAGGACTTCCCTCGTTCGCAGTTCGTGCCGGACGCGTACATCCAGCTCGGCAATCACTACTTCGAGTCGAACAAGCTCATCCCCGCCAAGGCCAACTACGAGAAGGCCCGCGACTCCGGAGTGCCGAAGATCTACGGCTACGCCGTCTACAAGCTGTCCTGGTGCGACTACAACACTGGCGACTACGACGCGGGCCTGAAGAAGCTGCACGAAGTCGTGGACTACGCCGCGAAGCAGCCGGAGCTGGGTGACCTGCGCACCGAGGCGCTCAATGACCTGACGGTCTTCTACGTCCAGTTGGATCAGCCCAAGCAGGCCGTCTCCTACTTCCGCGAGAAGGCGCCGGCGAAGCGCCAGGGCCGGCTCATCGCCAAGACGGCCGCGGGCCTGGTGGACGCGGGTCACTTCGACAGCGCCATCCTGCTCTACCGCACGCTCATCGACGACGAGCCCATGGGCGTCAGCGCGCCCGAGTACCAGCAGGCCGTCGTCCGCGCCTTCGAGGGTCTGCGCCAGCGGCAACAGGTCCGCAAGGAGATGAAGCGGATGGTGGACCTCTACAGCCCGGGTGGCGAGTGGTGGAAGTCCAACGAGGGCAAGGCCCCCGTGCTGCGCAACGCCTTCAACGTCACGGAAGAGGCGATGCGGGTGATGGTGACGGAGTACCACCAGGAGGCGCAGAAGACGCGCCAGGTGGAGACGTACCGGCTCGCTCGCGACATCTACAAGCAGTACGTGGAGGCGTTCGCCTCCAGCTCCAACCCGGAGTACGTGGCGGACTCCGCCTTCAACCTCCGCTTCTTCTACGCGGAAATCCTCTGGGCGCTCGAGGAGTGGCAGGCCGCGGCGGCCGAGTACGACGCGGTGGTGGCGTTCAAGATTCCGGACCGCGACTCCGCGCGAGAGGTCTCCAGCGAGAGCTACCGCAAGAGCGCCGCGTTCAACGCCATCCTCGCCTACGACAAGCTGGTCAAAATCGAGCGCGGTCAGCTCGCGAAGAGCGACCTCAAGGACGGCCAGAAGGTCGACGAGAAGAAGGACAAGGGCGACGTCGCGCGGCAGAAGATCGTCAAGCGCGACGCGAAGGAGAAGGAAGAGGAGTCCCTGACGAAGTTCGAGGAGAGGCTGGTCTCCGCGTGCGACACGTACGTGAAGCTCTACCCGGACACGCAGGACGAAATCGACCTGCGCTACCAGGCGGCCGTCATCCTCTATGACCGCAGCCACTTCGTGGACGCGGCGCGGCGCTTCGGCGAAATCATCGAGAAGTTCCCCGAGGAGCGTCGCTCGCGTGACGCCGCGGACCTCACCATGTACGTGCTGGAGAGCCGCCAGGAGTGGCTGGAGCTCGCCACGCTGTCGCGCAAGTTCCTCGACAACAAGAAGCTGGCCAAGCCCGGCTCCGACTTCGCGCTTCGCGTGGGCCGCGTGGTGGAGGGCAGCCACTACAAGTGGGTGGACGAGGTCGTCTACAAGCAGGAGAAGAACCCGAGGAAGGCCGCCGAGGAGTTCCTCAAGTTCGTGAAGGAGTTCCCCAGGTCGGAGAACGCGGACCGCGCGCTCGTCTACGCCATGTCCATCGCCCAGGAGGCCGGCGAGCTGGACCGGGGCATCGAGGCGGGTGAGCGCGTCCTGGCCGAATACCCGCGCAGCCCCTTCGAGCTGAAGGCGCGCTACACGCTGGCGGGCCTCTACGAGAAGGTCGCCGACTACCGCAGGGCCGCGACGCTGGCCGAGTCCTTCGTGGCCCAGTACGACGCCTCGCTCAAGGCCGGCGAGGCCGAGGGAAAGAAGTCGAAGGACGCTCGCGCCAAGACGACGGCGAAGAAGAGCGACACGCCGGGAGGCGAGGAGGACGCGGACTCTCGCCGCTCGCAGAAGGCGGCCGAGCGCAAGGCGCTGGAGGCCGAGGCGGGGGCCTGGGTGGCGGATGCCCAGTTCAACGCGGGCGTGTGGTGGGAGGGCGCCGGTGAGGCCCAGAAGGCCGTGGCCGCCTACAACGCCTACGTGATGCGCTTCCGTGAGCGCAAGGACGTGCCGCAGGTGGCCTACTCGGGCGCGCTCGTCTGGGAGAAGGAGCGCAAGTGGAGCGAGGCGGCCCGTGCGTTCGCCGCCTTCGCGGACGGCTACGGACGGGACTCGCGTGCGACGCCCGCGCAGCTCTACCTGGCGCGCTACCACGAGCTGCTCGCGTGGCAGCAGCTCAAGAACGCGCGCGAGCAGGAGCGCGTGCAGGCGGAGCTGGTGCGCTCGTACGGCCGGCTGCCCGAGGCGGTGCGCAAGGAGGATGCGACGCTCAACGCGTACGCCCACGCGCGCTTCCTGGCGCTGGAGCCCACGTGGAAGCGTTACTCGGACATCCGCTTCACTCGGGTGAGCACCATCCGCAGGGACCTGGCCGCCAAGCAGCGCGAAATCCAGCGCATTGAAAAGGAGTACCTCGCGGTGCTCTCCACGGGCTCGGGCGAGTGGGGCATCGCCTCGCTGACGCGCATCGGCCTGGCCTACGCGGACTTCGCTCGCAACATCATGGACTCGCCGGACCCGACGGGGCTCGATGAGGACCAGCTCGGCATGTACCGCGCGGAGCTGGAGAACCTCGCGCTGCCCCTCGAGGACAAGGCCAACGAGGCGCTGGAGAAGGCGCTGGAGAAGTCCTACGAGCTGGGGCTCTACGGCCCCTGGACGCTGGCCGCGCAGGACCAGGTGAACCGCTTCCACCCGGGCGCCTATGCGCAGGTGCGGCAGGTGGGCTACCGCAGCAGCGACACGCTCGCGACGGCCGACCTCGCGAAGGAACCCGGAGGAGCCGCGGGCGCCACCGCCACGCCGGCGCCGCCCCCGGACTCGAACGCCCCCACGGCTCCCGCCGAGCCGAAGGAGGGCGCTCCGAAGCCGCCAGCCTCCGAGGACAGAACGCAGGCACCCACGGCCGCGGTGCAGGAGGTGCGGCCATGACTCGCGACACGTCGAAGACTTCCACGGGAATGATGCCGATGAAATGGTTCCGCTCGCTCGTCGTCGGCTCGCTGGCCTTCACGGCCGGGTGCGCTTCGGGTCCTCAGCAGAAGCCCTCCGCGCTGCCGACGAAGCAGGCGCCCTCCGCGCCGGCCTCCTCGACGACGCCCTCCCAGCTCGCGCGGCCGGAGGCGAAGGAGGCCAGCGCCTCCGACCACTTCACCCAGGCCCTCCAGGCCTATGAAGCCGGAGACCTGGACGCCGCCCGTCAGGGCTTCGAGAAGGTGCTGGCGAAGTCGCCGCAGAGCCTCAACTCGCAGTTCAACCTGGGCGTCATCGCCGAACGCCAGGGCCGCGTGGACGACGCGCGCAACGCCTACGAGAAGGTGCTCCTGCTGGAGCCGGCGCACACGCCCTCGGTGGTCAACCTGGCCAGCGTCTACCGCAAGCAGGAGCGGGGGGATGATGCGATTGCCCTCTTCGAGAAGGCGCTGAAGGCACCCGGTCACGCGCACGACGCGGCGCTGCTCAACGGCCTCTCCGCGACCTACCGACAGCTGGGCAAGCTGGACCAGTCCGAGCTCACCGCGCGCCGCGTGCTGGAGCGCAACAAGGACCACCCGGACGCGTACAAGAACCTGGCGTACGTGGCCTACGCTCGCGAGAAGTACCGCCTCGCGGAGCTGCTCGTGGGCACCGCGCGCAAGCACGCGGAGAAGGACCCGTCCCTCTACAACCTGCTGGGCATGGTCTACCTGAAGCTCGACGAGCGGCCGCGCGCGCTCGCGCAGTTCCAGAAGGCCGTGTCGCTCGACGAGAAGTACGCCCCGGGCCACCTCAACCTCGGTGCCCTGGCGCTCAGCTACCGCGACTACGCGGGCGCCGAGCGGGCCTTCACCCGCGCGCTCGAACTGGAGCCGGACTCCACGGAGGCGCGCCTGTCGCTGGCCTGGGCGCTGGATGGACAGAAGGGGCGCGACTCGAAGAAGGGCATCGCGGCGGGCGAGGCGTTCGAGAAGGTGCTCGCCAATCGTGCGGACCTGCCCGAGGCCGTGTGCGGCGCGGGCTGGGCCTTCGCCTCGGACCGCACGGGCTGGGAGCGCGCCGTGGCCTTCCTGGACCGCTGCAAGTCACTGGAGTCCACCACTGAACAAGAGCGGCAGATGATCACCGCCAAGGTCCAGGGCCTCCAGAACATGCTCAAGGCCCCACCGCCGGAGGCCGCCACCGCCGGCGCGGAAGGCGAGAAGAAGGACGAAGCCACCGGTGGCGCGGGCTCCATGCTGAACCAGCTCCCGCAGGACGCGAACGCGCCCACGGAGGCCACGCCTCCCCCCGCGGAAGGCGCCGGGGCAGTCGAAGGGGCGACGACGCCCGAGGCAACCGAGAGCGCTCCAGCGGAGGCCGCGCAGCCGAGCGGTGAGGGCACGGGCACGTCTGCTCCCGCACCAGTGCCGGCGCCCCAGGGTGCGAGCGCTCCGCCCACGAAGTAGGACGGCAGGGATGACAGGGTCTGGGGGAAGTTTTTTCCATCCTCCAGGCCCCCACGTGGAAGGCGGCGAGCGAGTTCCATAGGATTCAGGGACTTGGATTTGGATCGCCCCGTGCAAGGACTCGCGGGTACCTCTTCGAGAACCCGCTGTCACACCCGAGGAAGCAACAGGAGGGCTGGGTATGAGGCGTCTGGCATCGACGGTGACGGTGGTGGGGCTGCTGTTCAGTGCGCCAGTGGCGATGGCGCAGGAGCAGGGTCAATCGAAGGACACGGTGAAGATCGTCCAGGAGGAGGACCGCACGGTCTTCCGGAAGAAGACGGTGATCGATTTCACCGATGTCGCGGTGGAGGGCGAGCTGACGAAGCCGGAAGGCTCGTACGTGCTCCACCGCAAGAAGACGGACTTCCAGAGTCTCATCAAGGTCCGGGAGAACTTCGACCCGGAGCTTCAGAAGTCCGTCGACAACCTCTAGCGGCGGCGGTCAGGCGTTTTCGGGAGCGGAAGGGAAGAAGGAAGAATCCTCATGGCGGCGGCGAAGAACAACGGCTTGACCCTTCGAATCACGGGGCCTGATGGCTCCACGGTGGAAACCGTGTCGGAGGCGGAGAGCGTTATCGTGGGGTCGGGCGCCCAAGCGGCGGTGAAGATTCAGGATCCGCGGGTCTCCAATCTCCATGTGATGCTCAAGGTAGACAAGGACGGCTCGGTCACGGCCATCGACCTCGGGAGCGAGGGCGGCACGGAGGTGAGTGGCCAGAAGCTGGTCATCCCCACGGCGCTCAAACCCGGGGACGTGCTTCGCGTGGGCGGCACGCGGGTGGAGGTCCTCTTCGGAGGCGACCCACCCGAGCGCCAGGCTCCCGCGGGAGCCAAGGTGTCCGGACCGCGCTTCCAGGGCTCGGTGACGCAGCGGGCGCCGACACCGGTGCCCATGGCGATACCGCAGGTGGTGACACCGCCCTCGGCGGGAGCAGGCCAGACGCGCGGAGGGTTCGTCTTCACGAGCCCTCGCTCGGAGCCTGCCCAGTCCGTGGGTGGACTGCGCACCGAGCGGGTGGCACCTCCCGCGGTGAATCGCGTGGGGCCTCCACCTCCGCCTCCAGCGGCCCGGGTGGAACGGCCTGCTCCGGTGCCACCCGTCGCCGCGGCGCCCAGGCGCGCGGTGCTTCCCCACCTGCAGGAGCAGCTCCCGCTCGAGGCGATGCCCACGGCCCGGGAAAAGGTACTCCAGGTGTCGATGCTGTGGGGCGACACGCTGTTGCAGGTACAACACTTCAAAGACGGCGTCCCCGTCACCATCGGCGAAGGGAAGAAGAACTTCTTCAACGTCTATGTGCCCTCGGTGGGCAAGCGGTACGAGCTGGCGGTGAGCCGGGGGGACGTGCTGGAAGTGCACGTGCCGGCGGGCTCGGGTGCCATCGTCACCGAGCGTGGGAACGTGAAGTCGAAGGACGCGCTGCGCGCGGCGGGGCAGCTCACCGGGACGGCGGAGGACAAGGAGCAGGTCTTCAAGCTGGGCCTGCATGACCGGGTGGAGGTGTCGCTCGGCACGGTGGCCTTCGTGGCGCGGTACGTGAAACCGTCGCCGGTCATCGCGGCCAACGCGTTGGTGGAGGCGGACTACACGTTCTTCAAGATCGCCACCATCTGCCTGATGGCGGGCGTGGCGGTGGTGCTGGCGATGGCGCTGACACCGCGCGCGGAGCGGGCGCCGCACGACGACATCTTCGAGTCCCAGCAGCGCGTGGCGAAGTTCCTCGTCACGCCGGAGAAGAAGCTCGAGCAGAAGAAGCTCCAGCTCACCGGCGTGGAGGAGGGCGTGAAGGCGAAGGACGAGGAGGGCAAGTTCGGCAAGGAGGACGCGAAGCAGGCGGAAGCGGCTCCGTCCAAGCCCGGCACGCCCGTCGTCGACAAGACGAAGAAGGAGAAGGACCGCCAGGTGGTGGGCAAGGTCGGCCTGCTGGGCGCGTTCAAGGGCATGAAGGGCGGCGCCTCGGACGTGTTCGGCCCGGGCGGTTTCGGCACCGGCCTGAACAACGCGCTGGGTGGCCTCAAGGGCGGCGCGGCCATGGGTGACGCGCAGGGCGTGGGTGGCCTGGGCTCTCGTGGCGGAGGCACCGGTGGTGGCGGCACGGCCATGGGCATCGGTGGCCTGGGCACGAAGGGGGACGGACGTGGCGCGGGTGGCTCGGGCGGCATCGACCTGGGCGGCCGTGGCAAGTCCATCACCAAGGTCATCCCCGGCAAGACGACCGTGGTCGGCGGCCTGGACAAGGACGTCATCGCCAAGGTCATCCGGCGGCACCAGAATGAGATCAAGTACTGCTACGAGTCGGAGCTGAACAAGGAGCCGAGTCTGGCGGGCAAGGTCGCGGTGGCGTTCACCATCGACCCGACGGGCGCGGTCTCCGACGCCACCGTCTCCGAGTCGACGCTGGGCAACTCCCGCGCGGAGCAGTGCATGATTTCCCGCATCCGTCGCTGGAAGTTCCCGGAGCCCAAGGGCGGCGGCGTGGTGGCGGTGACGTATCCGTGGATGTTCTCGCCCGCCGGTTCCGAGGGCGAGGGCTGATAGCGGACGCGGGCGCTGTCGGGACGCCCTGAGCGTCCCTCAAGTGGCGTGGACGGAACGGTCCACGCCACTTTCATTTCAGCCCCTCATTGCCGAAGTGAGGGGGGCGTCACTAACGTCCGGCGCCGCTTCCGGTTGGACCGGGAGGGCACCGCGTGGGGAGGACCCGTGAAGAAGTCCCAGCTGGTTGCCGCGCTTGCGCTGCTGTCGACTCCGGCCCTCGCGGCCACGCCCCCGGAAGGGGTGGACTTTCAGCCGCGCCGCGGCTTCTACACCGACACCAACATCGGCGTGTTCTTCACCGTGGGCGGTGAGAACGCGTACTCGAACGCGCAGACCTACCTGCAGCTCGGGGTGGGCTATGACCTGACGGAGCGCATCTCGCTGGGCGCGCACTTCGGCATGGGCTCGTCCGCGCAGAACTGCTTCGCGGGCTATCTGCCGGGCACGGAGACGTGCGCGCTCTCCGACAACTTCACCATGCAGTTCCTGGACGTCTCGGCCGCGTACCACGTGCGGCTGATGGACCGGCTGTACCTGACGCCCAAGCTCGTCGCTGGCTACACGCGGATGGACCCCGCGCCGGTGGACCCGGACGAGGGAAACCCAGGCCGGGCCATCAGCTCGCCCAACGCGGGCGTGGGCGTGGGGCTGGAGTACGCCACGGGCATGGACCACTTCTCCGTGGGCGCGGACCTGCTGGCCCGCTACGTCATCGGCCCCAACATCACCTCCTTCGCCATCTTCCCGAAGGTGAAGTACACGTTCTGAGCCCCACCGCGCTCAGGCGCCCGCGAGCCTGCCTCCGTCGACAGCGAGCGTCGTTCCCGTGACGAACGACGCCGCGTCCGAGCACAGCCAGGTCACGGCCCGAGCGACCTCTTCCGGTGTCCCGATGCGTCCCATGGGCACCGCGCGGACGATGGGTGCCCGGCGCTCCTCGGGGAGCTGCTGGATGCGGCCGGTGAGGATGGGCCCCGGGGCGACGACGTTGAGCCGGATGCCCTGGTCCGCGTAGTCGAGCGCGGCGGAGCGCGTGAGCCCGATGATGGCGTGTTTGGTCGCGCTGTAGCCGCCCATGCCCCGGACACCCTGGAGCCCCGCGGTGGACGCCATGTTGACGATGGCGCCCCCGCCGGACGCGAGCATCGCGGTGAGCTGATGCTTCATGGCGAGGAAGAAGCCTCGCACGTTGATGCGCCAGGCGCGGTCCAGGTCCTCGACGGAGAGCTTCGCCAGGGGCGCGGGCATGTGCCCATCCGCGGCGTTGTTGAAGGCCGCGTCCAGCCGACCGAACCGCGCGATGGTGGTGCGGACCAGGGCCTCGATGGACGCCTCGTCGCCCAGGTCCGTGGGGACGGGGAGGGCGGTGCCTCCCTGCGCTTCGATGTCAGCGGCGAGCGCGCGCAGGGCGTCCTCGGAACGCGCCGCCAGCACCACGGAGGCGCCCGCGTCCGCGAACGTCCGGGCCGTCACCGCGCCGATGCCCCGGCTGGCGCCGAGGACGATGGCGACCTTGCCACTCAACGGGCCGTGGCTCGTCATGACGCCGCCTCCCACTTCGAGATGGCGCCGCCCACCAGGACCCAGCCCAGCGCGAGCACGACATGGCGGCTCCAGGAGAGCTGGAGCCAGCGTTGTCCGCGCGCCGCCAGCTCCCCGTCGTAGGGCCCCTGCGCCCCCGCGGCGGCCAGGGCGTTGATCTCCGGGGCGAAGATCGCCCCCGACAGGACCCAGACCAGGACGTAGGCACCCAGGGCTCCAGCGAGCAGCTTGCGGCGAACCGGTGAGCGCCAGTTGAGCACGAGGGATGCGACGAGCGTCCCGAGCAACGCCGCCTGGAGAGGCAGCCAGAAGGCCATCGCGCTCCCGGCCCGCTCACCAATCAGCAGCAGGGACGTGGGGGGCGCCTGGAACCAGGCCGGCATCACGAACAGGGCTTCGTTGATGCCCGCGCCGAGCACCAGCCCGAACAACAAGCTGCAGTACAGCAGGATGTAGAGTGACCGCTTCTTCCCCATGGTGACCTCCGTCGGGCCCGGCGTCGGCGAAGACCGAATCCCCGGCCCGTCGTCACCGGGATGATTGGGAGAAGGTTGAAGTCATTCAACTATTGAATCCGTTAAATTATGTGAAGGAGGCCTCGCAATCGAGGTGGGTGCGAGGCACATTCGGTCCATGGCTGGGGACGGCTCGAAACGGAAGGAAGCGCTGGCGGAAGAGGTCTGGCGACACTGCTTCGGCTTCTTCATGCGCACGCGCGCCCAGAGAGACCGGGTGTTGGAGCGGCTGGGCCTCACGCCCAACGATGCTCGCGCGCTTTCCAGCCTCGAGGCGGGAGCGGGGAAGGTGATGCGCGCTTTGGCGGAGGAGTGGGGGTGTGATGCCTCCAATGCGACCTGGATGGTCGACCGACTGGAGGCGCGAGGGCTGGCCGCGAGGACAGCGGACCCGAAGGACCGGCGGGTGAAGCGCGTGGCGCTGACCCCGCGTGGCGCGAAGGCCCGGCGTCAGCTCCAGGAGGGGATGTACGAGCCACCGCCCGAGCTGCTCCAGCTCGACGTGGCGGAGTTGGAGCAACTGCGCGCCATCTTCGAGCGACTGGCACCCCCACGAGGAACCGGCGACCGCTGACCCGAACCACGGAGGCCCCGCCCGGGTGCGCTCCACCACGGGAGCCTCGGTGCGCGTGTCACCGGAGTGCGAGGGGTTGGACGTGGACCCGATCCGGACGGCCAGCCACCCCTTGAGCCCGGACGCACGAAGGGCCCGCCCCCGAAATCGGGAACGGGCCCTGGGTGCTACACCGGCCTGGGGCCGGCGTCGGGACTACTCGGCGTCGGCCGCGCGCTCTTCACGCTTGCGGTCGCGCTCGGCGCGGTAGCGCTCGCCCACGGCCAGCGACTTCTTGCGCATGCGCACGGACTTGGGCGTCACTTCCACGAGCTCGTCGTCGGCGATCCACTCCAGGGCCTTCTCCAGCCCCATCTCGCGGGGCGGGACGAGGATGACGTTCTCGTCGCGGCCAGCGGCGCGGATGTTGGTGAGCTTCTTCTCGCGGCAGCAGTTGACGTTCAGCTCGGACGGGTGAGCGTGCTCGCCGATGATCATCCCCTCGTACACGGTGATGCCGGCGGGGACGAACAGGTAGCCGCGCTCCTGGATGCTGAACAGCGCGTAGGGCACGGTGTCGCCCAGGCGGTCCGACACGATGGCGCCGTTCTGCCGCTTCGGGATGTAGCCGAACCACGGCTCGAAGCCGTCGAACTGGCTGCTCATGATGCCCTCACCACGCGTAATCGTGAGGAACTCCGAGCGGAACCCGATGAGGCCGCGAGCGGGGATGCGGAACTGGAGGCGGGTGCGGCCCGAGCCCAGCGGCGCCATGTCCGACATGCGGCCCTTGCGAGGCCCCATGCGCTCCGTCACCACGCCGACGCTGGTCTCCGGCACGTCGCAGAACACCAGCTCCATCGGCTCGTGCAGCACGCCGTCGATGTGCTTGGTGATCGGCTCCGGGTTGGAGGCGGTCAGCTCGTAGCCCTCGCGGCGCATGTTCTCGATGATGACGGCCAGCGCGAGTTCGCCACGGCCGACGACGCGGAACGCGTCAGGCGTCTCCGTGTCCTCCACGCGCACGGCCACGTTGCGGTAGGCCTCGCGGTACAGGCGCTCACGCAGGTTGCGGGAGGTGACGAACTTGCCTTCCTTGCCCGCCAGCGGCCCGTCGTTGACCTTGAAGATCATCATCATCGTGGGCTCATCCACGGTGATGCGCGGCAGCGCCACGGGCTTCTCCGGGTCGCCGAACGTGTCGCCGATGGACACGTCCTCGATGCCGGCGATGGAGACGATTTCACCGGGGCCCGCGTCCTGGATTTCGACGCGCTTCAGACCGGAGAAGCCGAACAGCTTGACGATCTTCCCCTGCTCGACCTTGCCACCCTCGCGCACGACGGAGACGGGCATGTTCGGCGTGAAGCGACCGGCCTGCACGCGACCCACCGCGAGGCGGCCGACGTAGTCGTCGTAGTCCAGGTTCGCCACCAGCAGCTGCGGCGTCTTCTCTTCCGACGCGGACGGGGGCGGGATGTGCTTGATGATGGCGTCGTACAAGGGCTCCAGCGTCTTGCCGGGCACCTCGAGCGACGTGGACGCCTGACCCTGACGGGCCACGGTGTACAGGACGGGCATCTCCAACTGCTTATCGTCCGCGCCCAGGTCGATGTAGAGCGAGTAGACCAGATCCAACACTTCGGGAGCGCGAGCGTCCTGACGGTCGATCTTGTTGATGACCAGCACCGTCTTCAGGCCCATGGCGAGCGCCTTGGTGAGCACGAAGCGCGTCTGGGGCAGGGGACCTTCGGCCGCGTCCACCAGCAGGATGACGCCATCGACGAGGCGCAGACCGCGCTCCACCTCACCACCGAAGTCGGCGTGGCCCGGGGTGTCGATGATGTTGATCTGCATGCCCTTGTAGCTGACCGCGGTGTTCTTCGCGAGGATGGTGATGCCCTTCTCGCGCTCGAGGTCGTTGGAGTCCATCACCCGTTCGGCGACGTGCTCGTTGCTACGGAAAGTGCCCGCCTGCCGCAGCAGGTGATCGACGAGCGTGGTCTTGCCATGGTCGACGTGGGCGACGATGGCGACGTTACGGATGTTTTCGCGAGGAATCATACGAACCAAACTGAGGTGAATGGCGGGGGGGAAGCCGCGTTGTGGACAGGTCTCCCGATCCCCACCGGAACCCGGAAGGCGGGGGCTTATATGCCGTGAGTGCGGCTCCTGCAATGAGCGCGGATGCTCCCCGGACGTTCAGCCAGGGGGTACACCCCGCCCGACAGGGTAAAGGCCGGGTATCCGGGGCATCTCGTCACCCGGGCGTCACCCTCAGGAACCCACTGGGGAGGAATTCCAGGCCTTGCCGCCCAGGGAGCCGGGGGTGGAAGGCATGCCCAGCCGCTCGCGGAGGAAGCGTTCGATGCGGACCTCGACCAGCCCCGGGGCCTCCAGGGGGGCGGTGTGGGTGCCGTCGGGGATGAGGACCAGCTCGGCGTCGGGAATCCGGGCGGCCATCTTCCGGGACAACCAGCCGGGGGTGAACTTGTCGCGCTCGCCGGCGACGACGAGGGATGGGACGTCCACGTGCAGCAGGTGGTCCCAGGCGGAGTGCTCGGACAGCGAGTCGAGCGTCCGCACGAAGACGACGGGGTCCATGCGGGCCAGGTGCTCGAAGTACGGCGCCAGGTCGTTCCGGGCGATGCGCTCGCGATTCATCTCCAGGGAGATGGCGAGCTGCACCGCCAGCTCCGTGCGCAGCGCCGCGTGGATGAGTCGTGCGGACTGCTCGGGGAAGCGCTCCACCACCCGGCGAAGGGTGGGGAACATCTTCTTGAGGACGGTGGAGTCGTGGAAGGTGTCCAGTGGGTTGCCGTAGCTGCCACACAACAGCACCAGGCCCTGCACGCGGCTGGCGTAGCGGCGGTGGAACTCCAGCGCCACCTGCACGCCCATGGAGTGGCCGAAGAGGACGGCGCGCTCCATCCCCGCCGCGTCCATCACCCGCTGCAAATCATCGCAGGTGTACAGCATCCCGATGCGCTCGCGGTCCTCGGGGATGCCGGAGCGGCCGTGGCCCCGGTAGTGCCAGCGCAGCACGCGGTGGCGCCGTGAGAGGTAGGGCGCCAGGTACTTCCAGGCGAAGCCGTCACAGCCCAGCCCGTCGCACAGCACCACGCCCGGCTCACCGTCGCCGGTGACCTGGTAGTACAGCTCCGCGCCGTCCGGGACGTGCAGGAAGTCCTGATGGAAGTAGACGGCCTGCGCGCTCATGCCTCCGCCTCCGCCTCGTCGTCCTCGGGCAGGCCCCTGTCCAACCCGTAGCGGGCGATCTTCAAGATGAGGTTGGAGCGGCTGATGCCCAGCTCCCGCGCCAGGCGGCTCTTGTTGTTGCGCGTGCGCAACAGGCCCTGGTGAATCATCTCCCGCTCCAGCGCCTCCACCGCCTCGTGCAGCCGGCCGTGGGCGCGCGGGGGGATGAACGGCCCTCCGCCGGGGACGACGGCGTCGCGGATGCGGCTGGACAAGAGCTCCGCGGGCAGCATCTCCAGGTCTCCGCCGAGCACGAGCAGCCGCTCGATTTCGTTCTCCAGCTCGCGGATGTTCCCCGGCCACGCGTAGGCGCCGAGGATGGCCAGGGCCTCGGTGGACAGCCCTCGGGTGCGCTGGCCCTCGCGGTGGTGCTTGCGCAGGAAGTGGTCGATGAGGACGGGCAGGTCATCGCGGCGCTCGCGCAGCGGCGGGAGCTGCAGGCGGATGACGTTGATGCGGTAGAAGAGGTCCTCGCGGAACTCGCCCCGCTTCACCAGCTCGCCCAGGTCCTTGTGCGTGGCGGCGACGACGCGGACGTTGACCTCCTTGTGGTGCGTGCCACCCACGGGCAGGAAGGTGCCTTCCTGGAGCACGCGCAAGAGCTTCACCTGGAGGGCGGGGGACATGTCGCCCACTTCATCCAGGAAGAAGGTGCCGCCGTCGGCCACCTCGAACAGGCCCTTCTTGTCGCGCAGCGCGCCGGTGAAGGCGCCGCGCGTGTGGCCGAAGAGGGCGCTCTCCAGCAGGTTGTCGTTGAAGGCCGAGCAGTTCTGCACCACGAACGGCTGGTCCTTGCGCGGACCGTTGTGATGGATGGCCCGCGCCACCAGCTCCTTGCCCGTGCCCGACTCGCCGTTGATGAGGACGGTGGAGTCGGAGTTGGCCACCTTCTCCATCAGCCGGAAGATCTCCATCATCGGCCCGGAGCGGCCGATGATCTTCTCGAAGCGGTAGCGCTCCAGCGCCTCGGGGGACGGGGGCGGGGCCTGCTCCTCGCGCCGCGCCAGCTCCGACTCGTGGGTGGCGATCTCCTGCGCCGCGAACTCCAGCAGGTCCGACAGCTTCGCCAGCTCCGAGCCGTCCAGGACGGGCACGCGCTCGTCGGCGCGGTCCAGGTCGGAGAACGGCGGCGCGAACTGGAGCAGCCGCGAGCGCAGCACCTCCACGTCGCGCGCGTTGAGCATCTGTCGGGCGAAGCCCTCCACGAAGAGACAGCCCGCGTACTCGTTGTCCACGTAGAGCGGCGCGCCCACGATGCTGAAGTTGAGGTGGCAGTCGTGGAAGAGCGAGCGGCGCACCTTCTTGTTGCCCCGGAACTTCTCGTGCAGCACCCGGACCGACTGGCTGCAGCGCCGCAGGCCTTCCTTCGAGAAGAGGGAGATTCGGCAGAACGGATTGGGGGGCGGGGCAATGTCCCCACGCTGCCACTCGTGCACCACGCCATGCCGATCCGCGAAGGAGAGCTCCATCTGCCACCACTTGCGGATGACATCTCTCAGCATGATGATGGTGTGCAGGCTCTGGTGCTTCTCGAAGTCCATCCCTACCTCCGTCCGGCCCGCGCACCGGGGAGGGAACCGGGCCGTCGGAATCGCGTTTCTCACTTCTCATACCTCAGGACCGGGCTGTATCCGCACTTCTCTCTCCCGTGACTACCTCCACTCACACTCGCGGCGGGGCAGGGCATGGGCATGACCACGACCACGGGCATGACCACGGTCATCATCACCATGGGCACGGGCATGGGCACGGCCCCCGGAAGGGTGGGGTGGCGGAGGAGCGACGCAAGGACCGCACGCGGCTCATCTTCGCGCTCGTCCTGACGGCGACCATCGCCCTGGCGGAGGCGGTGGGGGGCTGGTTGACGCAGTCGCTGGCCCTGATGTCGGACGCGGGCCACATGCTGACGGACGTGTCCGCGCTGGGGCTGAGCCTCGTCGCCCTGTGGTTCGCGGGCAAGCCGGCGGACGTGAAGAAGACGTACGGCTACTACCGGATGGAGATTTTGAGCGCGCTGCTCAACGGCGTGCTGCTCCTGGGCATCACCGGCTTCATCCTCTTCGAGGCCTGGGAGCGTTTCCAGACGCCCACGCCGGTGAAGCTGGGGCCCATGGCGGTGGTGGCCACCGTGGGCCTCTTCGCGAACCTGGGCGCGCTGGGCTTCCTGCACCGCACGCATTCGATGAATGTCCGGGGGGCGTTCCTGCACGTGCTCGGGGACACGCTGTCCTCGGTGGGCGTGCTGATTGGCGCGGGCATCATGGCGCTGACCGGCTGGTTCGTGGTGGACGCCATCATCTCCGCGGTCATCTCGGTGGTCATCGTGGTGGGCGCGGTGCGGCTGGTGCGCGACGCGGTGGACGTGCTGATGGAGGCGGTGCCCTCGCACGTGGACATGCCGCAGGTGAAGGAGTTGCTCCTGCGCGTGCCCGGCGTGACGGCGGTGCATGACCTGCACGTGTGGACCATCTCCAGCGGCGTGTACGCGCTGTCCGCGCACCTGGTGGTGCTGGACCCCATGGTCTGCAACAACGACGAGATTCTCTCGGCGGTGAAGCATGACCTGTTCGACAGGTTCGGCATCGACCACACCACCATCCAGATAGAGAGCGAGACCTACGCCCATCTGGGCGAGGTGCATTGAGAGCGGGCGCTCGCCGACCTGCCCTCGTGGGTGGGGGCCGCGTAGCGCAACGGACGCTCCCTCAAGCTTCATCTTGCGCTGGGCCCCGAGGGCGGACGATTCTCCGCGCCCCATGAGCGTGCTGGACAAGGTGCTGTCATTGCGACCCGGCAACACGGTGGCCCGCGTGGGCCCGGGCTCTCGCATTCCGCTGCTCAACCCGCGTGAGCCGCTGCGCGCGCTGGAGCGCGTCCCCGTGGCGCTGCCCTGCCTGCCGGTGCAGGCGAAGGGCGCCCTGCCCGGACTGCTGCGCGCGGCGCGCTCCGAGGACGCGGTGCTCGGACTGGCGTGTCCCCACCCCACGGCGGACCGGGGCGCGGCGGAGCGCTTCGTCGCCGCGGTACACGAGGCCGCGATGGAGGCGGAGCACTCGCGGCCCCTGTTCCTCCAGGCGGGCCCCGTGCGGGTGACGACGGCGGACGAGGACTCGATCGGTCCGCTGCGCGAGGGCATCTTCCGGGTGGTGGACGCGGGCTTCTCGCTGGTGTCCCTGGACCTGTCGCGGCTGGACTCCTACGCCGCCGTGGAGGCCGTCAACGCGCTGGTGGGCCCCGTGACGGAGCGGGAGCTGTCCCTGGAGCTGAGCGCCCCGGCCCCGGCGAATGGCGGCCTGCTGGACGCGTACCGCACGCTCTTGGAGGGGCTCAAGCAGTGGAAGGTGCCGGTGCGCTTCGTGCGAGTCTCGGAGCGCGATTTGGGCGGCGGCGAGCCGGACGTGGGCATGCTGCGCTCCGTGGTGGACCTGGCCGCGGAGTACGGCGCGGCGGTCTGTGTGGGCGACGTGCGCGAGGGCTTCCCCCGGACGCTGCCGACATATGTCGCGGCCGGTGCTCGCAAGGTGGACTGCGTGGGCCCCTTCGAGCGGCTCGCGCTGGGCTCCTGGTCCGCGGACATCCGCGCGAGCGTGGAGGAGAAGTCGGCGGCCTCGGGTGTGGCGGCCGGGGAGCTGCTGAGCGTGCTGGAGGACAGCCTGCCGCCCCTGGAGCCGAAGGCGAGGGAGCGACTGGAGGCGCTGTCGTTCGCGGAGGCGTCGGAGGTCTTCGCCGCGCTGGGCGCGGTAGGCACGGGCCACGCTGTCATGCGCTTCCTCGCGGAGAACCGGGGCGAGTAGCCGCCGCGCGGTGTAGAAGGGCCGCCATGCGAATCGTCTCAGGCTCCGCGAAGGGCCGGGCCATTGCCGGCCCCAAGTCCACATCGCTTCACATCCGCCCCACGGCGGACCGTGTACGGGAGACCATCTTCAACGTGCTGGGCCAGTTCCTGGACGGGCAGAAAGTCCTGGACCTGTACGCGGGCACCGGCGCGCTGGGCCTGGAGGCCCTGTCCCGGGGCGCGGGGAGCGTGGTGCTGGTGGACCAGGACCGGGAGGCCCAGGCCCTCTGTCGGCAGAACACGGACGGGCTGGGCTTCACGAGCCAGGTGGAGCTGCTCGCCCAGCCGGTGGTCCGGGCGCTCGCGTTCCTGCAGCGGCGCAACGAGCGCTTCGAGCTCATCTTCGCGGACCCGCCCTATGCCGCGCGCGTCGTCGAGACGGTGCTGGACGGGGTGACGGGAGCGGCGCTGCTTTCGCCGGGCGGAATGCTCGTGGTGGAGCACGACAAGCGGGAGAATGCCCCGGATGCCCATGCGGGGTTGACCCTGGAGGACCAGCGTCGGTTCGGGGACACCCTGGTGAGCTTCTACCGGGCGCCCTGACCATTGCTTGACCGGCATCCGGGGCCGTTCGAGACTCCCTGTCACATGCCGGTCGCCATCTACCCAGGTTCGTTCGATCCGCTCACCAACGGGCACCTGAGCCTCATTCAGCGCAGCCTGAAGATGTTCGACAAGGTCATTGTCGCCATCGCGGTGAACCCGAAGAAGACCCCGCTCTTCACCGAGGACGAGCGACGCGACTTGATTCGCGACGCCGTGAAGGACCCGAGGGTGGAGGTCGACGCCTTCCACGGTCTCCTGGTGGACTACGTCAAGCGCCGGGGGGTGAGCGTCATCGTCCGGGGGCTCCGGGCGGTGTCGGACTTCGAATACGAGTTCCAGCTCGCCAACATGAACCGCAAGCTGGCGCCCACGGTGGAGACTGTCTTCATGATGACCGGGGAGGACTACTTCTACATCTCCTCCCAGCTCGTGCGGGAAGTCGCCTCTTTCAACGGTGACGTCACGGGGCTGGTTCCGCCCAACGTGCACGAGGCCCTGAAGGCGAAGTTCGCGCGGAAGACGTAGCCCCCTTCGCGGCACTTGTCGGGCCGGCGCCGCCGCGCTACGCATTCGCGCATGAAACTCGCCCGTCGGCTCCAGGCCATCAAGCCGTCTCCAACGCTCGCTCTCAACTCCCGCGCCAAGGCGCTCGCGGCCCAAGGCGTGGACGTGGTGGCCCTGGCGGCCGGCGAGCCGGACTTCGACACCCCGGACTACATCAAGCAGGCGGCCATCGACGCGCTGAAGGCCGGCTTCACGAAGTACACGGCCACGGCGGGAATCCCCGAGCTGCGCGAGGCCATCTGCCGCAAGCTGGAGCGCGACAACGGGCTGCGCTTCACGCCGGAACAGGTGCTCGTCACGTCCGGTGGCAAGCAGGCGCTCTACAACTTCTGCCAGGCGGTACTGGACGAGGGCGACGAGGTCCTCATCTTCTCGCCGTACTGGGTCAGCTATCCGGACATGGTGCGGCTGGCGGGCGCCACGCCCGTCATCGTCGCCACGCGCGAGGAGGACGGCTTCGCGCCGGACCCGGACGCCATCCGTCGCGCGCTCACGCCGCGCACGCGCGCCGTCATCATCAACAGCCCGGGCAACCCCACGGGCGCGGTGTACTCGCGCGCCGCGCTGGAGGGCATCGCCGACGCCGTGCGCGGCCATGACTGCCTCATCGTCACGGACGACATCTACGAGAAGCTCCTCTACACGGGCGAGCGGCTGGGCATCAGCGACGTGGCGCCGGACCTGGTGCCCCGGCTGGTGGTCGTCAACGGGATGAGCAAGGCGTACTCCATGACGGGCTGGCGCATGGGCTACGCGGCGGGGCCCCGGCCGGTGCTGTCCGCGATGCAGCTGGTGCAGGACCAGTCCACCTCCAACGCTTCGTCCATTGGCCAGAAGGCCGCGCTGGCGGCGCTGCAGGGGCCGCCGGACACCATCGCGATGATGGTGACGGAGTACCGCGCGCGCCGGGACTTCTTCGTGGGCGGCCTCAACGCGCTGGACGGGGTGCGGTGCCGGATGCCGGAGGGCGCCTTCTACGCGCTCGCGGACGTCCGGGGCCTCTACGGGCGGCCCTACAAGGGCAAGGCCGTGACGGGCTCCCTGCAGCTGTCGGAGATCCTCCTCGACGACTTCCGCGTGGCCGCCGTGCCGGGAGACCCGTTCGGCGCGGAGGGGTACATCCGCATGAGCTTCGCCACCTCGCGCGAGGTGCTCGGCAAGGGGCTTACGCGGCTGGGCGAGCTGGTCCAGGCGCTGCGCTGAAACCCTGGCTTCGAGCCCCGGCGTCCCCCAGAGGGTGTCGCCGGGGTGAGGCTCAATCCGTGTAGGCGAAGGCGCGGTGCTCGTCGCCGTACGGCTTGTAGACGAAGACGCCGGCGCGGCCGGAGAGGTTGCCCACGGCGACCCAGATGTCCTTCATGTTGCGCAGGTCCAGCCCGAGCCGGGCGGGGGCCTTGCCATACTTCTTCTCCATCGCCTCCAGCGTCATCACCTCCACGTCGAAGAGGGTGACCAGGTCCGTGCGCTTGAGGCGCAGCTGCTTCACCCACGCGGCCACCAGCTCCTCGGGTGTGCCGAAGCGCTTCTCCTCGAGCTGGAACGGGTAGAACAGCTCGTTGGCGGTGCTGCGCACGTCGCCCGTCAGCAGGCACTGGAAGAGGAAGCGCGCGCTCGTCTGGATGTCGCGCATCTTCACTTCTGTCGCCGACACCGGTCCCTCATCCGGAACGGGCGGGGGCAGCGCGAGGTCGGCCTTGGGCTGGGCTTGCGGTGGCATGGCGGCCGTCGTGGGCGGCGCCATGGGCTGGGCGGGTGGCGGCGTGGCCGCTGTCGCGGGCTTGGGCGCGGGAGGAGGCGCGGGAGTCTTCTCCGCGGTGGGCCTGGGCGCGGGAGGCGTCGTCTCCGCGGCGGGCTTGGGGGCAGGAGCCTTCTCCACGGCGGGCTTGGGCGCGGGGGGAGGCGTCGTCTCGGCGGCGGGCTGGGCCGGGGTGGGCGCGGCCTCGACGGGCTTGGGGGTCGGGGCGGGAGGGGGCTCGGCCTTCACGGGGGCCGAGGAGGCGGGTGCCTGGGGGGCGGGTGCCTGGGGGGCGGGCTCCTGGGCGGGCGGCGCGGCGGCGGGCTCGGGAGTCTCCGGCGCCTGGGCGAGCGCGGGCGCGGAGAGGGAGAGGATGAGGGCCAGGGACCAGCGACGCATGCGACCTCCGAGGACGGGCGGAGCGTAGCAGAGCCTGGGCACCGGGCGTCTGGGAGTCGGCTGTGGAAACCGGGCGTCCGGGCGGACGGACGTCACGTGCCACATAACATCCGTGCATGCGGAGTCAGACGTTGGTATTGGGGCGCCCCGATGCCTAAGCGTACCGATATCCGCAAGGTTCTGGTGATTGGCTCGGGCCCGATTGTCATCGGCCAGGCCGTCGAGTTCGACTACTCCGGTACTCAAGCCATCAAGGCTCTCCGGGATGAAGGCGTGGAGGTGGTGCTGCTCAACAGCAACCCCGCCACGGTGATGACCGACCCAGAATTCGCCTTTCGCACCTACATCGAGCCCATCACCGTGGAAGTGGCGGAGCGCATCCTCGCCGCCGAGCGGCCGGACTCGCTGCTGCCGACGATGGGAGGTCAGACGGCGCTCAACCTGGCCAAGGCCCTGGCCGAGCAGGGCATCCTGGAGAAGTACGGGGTGCGCCTGATTGGTGCCTCGCTGGAGGCCATCAACAAGGCGGAGGACCGGAAGCTCTTCAAGGCGGCCATGCAGAAGATCGGCGTGGCGCTGCCGAAGAGCGGCTACGCGACGACGCTGACGGAGGCGATGGCGCTGGTGGAGGAGATTGGCTTCCCGGCCATCATCCGCCCCTCGTTCACGCTCGGCGGCACCGGCGGTGGCATCGCCTACAACCGCGAGGAGTTCGAGAGCATCTGCCGCTCGGGCCTGAAGGCGAGCCCCAACTCCACCATCCTCGTGGAGGAGAGCGTGCTCGGCTGGAAGGAGTACGAGCTGGAGGTGGTCCGCGACACGGCGGACAACGTCATCATCGTCTGCTCGATTGAGAACCTGGACCCGATGGGAGTGCACACGGGTGACTCCATCACCGTGGCGCCCGCGCAGACGCTGACGGACCGCGAGTACCAGCGGATGCGGCAGGCGTCGCTGGCCATCATCCGGGAGATTGGCGTCGAGACGGGTGGCTCGAACATCCAGTTCGGCATCCATCCGAAAGATGGCCGCATGGTGGTCATCGAGATGAACCCGCGCGTGTCGCGCTCCAGCGCGCTGGCGTCGAAGGCGACGGGGTATCCCATCGCGAAGATCGCCGCGAAGCTGGCGCTGGGCTACACGCTGGACGAGCTGCGCAACGACATCACCCGTGACACGCCGGCCTCGTTCGAGCCGACGCTGGACTACGTGGTGGTGAAGATTCCGCGCTTCAACTTCGAGAAGTTCCCGCACGCGGACCGGACGCTGACCACGAGCATGCGCTCGGTGGGCGAGGTGATGGCCATTGGCCGGACCTTCCCCGAGGCGTACATGAAGGCGCTGCGCTCCATGGAGTTGGGGCGCGTGGGGCTGGAGCCGCCCGAGCTGCCCGTGGAGAAGGAGGAGCGCGAGAAGGTGCTGCGCGAGGCGCTGCGGATTCCGCGCCCGGAGCGGCCCTGGTTCGTGGCCCAGGCGTTTCGCGAGGGCCTGACGGTGGAGGACGTGAACGCGCTGTCCAACATCGACCCGTGGTTCCTGCGCTACATCGAGATGCTGGTTCGCGAGGGCCAGTCCATCCAGGAGTACGGCCGGTTGGATCAGCTCCCGGACGAGGTGCTCCGGCAGGCGAAGGCGCACGGCTTCTCCGACAAGTACCTGGGCAAGCTGCTCGGCTACCCGGAGGAGGAGGTGCGGGCGCACCGGCACGCGCGCAACATCCGTCCCGTGTTCAAGCGGGTGGACACGTGCGCCGCGGAGTTCGAGGCCTTCACGCCGTACCTGTACTCGACCTACGAGGAAGAGGACGAGGCGCCGCCGACGGACCGCCAGAAGGTGCTCATCCTGGGCAGCGGGCCCATCCGCATCGGTCAGGGCATCGAGTTCGACTACGCGTGCGTGCACGCGGCCTTCGCGCTGCGCGAGGCCGGGTACGAGACGGTGATGGTCAACTGCAACCCGGAGACGGTGTCCACGGACTACGACACGTCGGACCGGCTCTACTTCGAGCCGCTGACGATTGAAGACGTGCTGGAGGTGTCGCAGCGCGAGAAGCCGGTGGGCGCCATCGTCCAGTTCGGCGGACAGACGCCGCTGCGCATCTCCGTGCCGCTGGAGAAGGCGGGCCTGCCGATTCTCGGCACGTCGCCGGACGCCATCGACCGGGCGGAGGACCGCGAGCGCTTCAGCACGCTCATCGAGAAGCTGGGGCTGACGCAGCCGGAGAACGGGGTGGCGCGCAGCCACGCGGAGGCGTTCAAGGTGGCCGAGCGCATCGGCTACCCGGTGATGGTGCGTCCCTCGTACGTGCTGGGTGGGCGCGCGATGGAGACGGTGTACGACGCGTCCAGCCTGGAGCGGTACATGCGCGAGGCGGTGAGTGCGTCGCCCGAGCATCCGGTGCTGATTGATCGCTTCCTGAAGGACGCGATTGAGGTGGACCTGGACCTGGTCGCGGACCGGACGGGTGCGGTGATGATTGGCGGGGTGCTGGAGCACATCCAGGAGGCGGGTGTGCACTCGGGTGACGCGGCGGCGACGCTGCCGCCGCACTCGCTGCCGCCGGACCTGGTGGAGCGGATGAAGGACCAGGCCATCGCGCTCGCGCGGGAGTTGGGCGTGGTGGGCCTGATGAACGTGCAGTTCGCCATCCAGGGGAAGACCATCTACATCCTGGAAGTGAACCCGCGTGCGAGCCGCACGGTGCCGTTCATCTCGAAGGCCACGGGTGTGGCGATGGCGAAGATTGCCGCGCTGTGCATGGTGGGCAAGACGCTGAAGGAGCTCAACGCGACGCAGGAGCCGGAGATGCGGCACGTGGCGGTGAAGGAGAGCGTGTTCCCCTTCGCGCGCTTCGCGGGCGTGGACGTGATTCTCGGGCCGGAGATGAAGTCCACGGGCGAGGTGATGGGGCTGGCGCAGGACTACGCGACGGCCTTCGCCAAGAGCCAGTTGGCGGCGGGGGTGAAGCTGCCCAAGAGCGGCAAGGTGTTCATCTCGGTCAAGGATGACGACAAGCCGGCGGTGGTGGACTTGGCGCGGCGGCTGCGGTCCATGGGCTTCTCGCTCATCGTGACGGCGGGGACGCACAAGTACCTGGCGACGAAGGGAATCGACGCGCAGGTGGTGCAGAAGGTGAAGGAGGGCCGGCCGAACATCGTCGACAAGATTGTCGACGGGGAGATTGTGTTGGTCATCAACACGACCTTCGGCAAGCAGGAGATCTCCGACAGCTTCTCCATCCGCCGTGAGGCATTGATGCACTCGGTGCCGTATTACACGACGGTGCAGGCGGCGCGCATGGCGGTGGGCGCGCTGGAGGCGCTCAAGCGCACGGACCTGGATGTGAAGCCGCTGCAGGAGTACCTGGGCATCACCAGCACGGTGCCGGGCAAGACTCGGCGGTAGGACGCGCTTCGGGATGTTCCGAACGGCCCCGTTCCCCCGTGGGAGCGGGGCCGTTTGCGTTGATGCCTCCGCGCATCGGCTCTCCCAGGCGGGTTTTAGAGGCAGAGTCCGTCTAGCGGAGTTTGGCGGGCTGAAAGACAATCGTGGGGTATGCGGCGCTGAGGGCCGTGGAGTTCGGCTCAACGCGCCCGTGTGAAGGTCAGTGTCAGCGAGTTGATGGCAGGAGACATGGACACGGAGATCGTTCCTACCTTGAGCTCTTCGCGCGTCAGGGTATGGCTGAGCGTCGCGACCTCGTCGTCGAACAGGGTGTCGATGTCGAAGACCTTGATTTCAATGGGGTGGGTGAGCAGCAGCTCCGCCGACACGCTGCAGCCGCCCGTGGTCCACTGAGGAGTCAGGCTGGAGATCTCGGGTGTGCGAGTGACCAGCGGTTCGCCGCCAGGATTCGGACAGCGAAGCTCGACGACAACGTCGGGGACGGAGCCGTCCAGGTCCCAGTCGCTGTCGTCAGTCGGGTCTCGGGGAGAGAGGACTGCCTGGGTGGGTTGGATGGCGATGAGAGCGGCGGAGTCCACCTCACACTCACGGCGCTCGACATTGCAGATGGTCAGGCCGAGGCATGCCGAGCAGAAGACACCACTGTTTCCGCATGCGCTCGTGGCGGTGCCCGCGATGCAGGTGGTGCCCTGGCAGCATCCCGTGCATGAGTCGGGTGTGCATTCCACCAGGGGAAGTGGCACGGGGTCGGAGGAGTCTCCGCAACCGCCTTCGTCTGCTCCGATGAGTAGCGTTGCCAGGACGACGACGACCAGGGTTCTGTACATGGATGGATTTGAAGAGGAAGAGCTTCGTTGAAAGTTTGAGAATTGGTGGGACGTCAGGGCCCCCAAATCGCCTGACGGCCGCTCTCCTCGAGATTGAGGAGCAGGACCCTTCGTCCATCGTCTGTCCTGGATTCGATGGTGACGATTCGCTTGAAGGGGATGCTGACGACCTGATTTCTGTCCGCAGTGGCCCTGGGCGACATGACGACATTGACCGGACGGCCCATGTCCAGCGCCTTGGCAGTGGTCGGTTGCACGTAGCCCACCAGGCAGAACGCGTCGCCCTGGAGGTGATGAATCTCGAACGCCTCCGCCGAGGACTTCTCGAGGATTCTGGCCGAGCGCAGCAGATAGGCTTGGTCCAGGGACACGAATGCGTAGCTTCTGTCGGGCATCTCCGACGTTCGGATTCCCTGGGGACTTCGCACCAGGAGCCTGACTCGATTCTGCGTTCGCAATGCCTCCAGGGTAGCGGGCGGACCGAAGGGGACTGGGGCGAGAGTGATGGGGCTCTCGGTACGTGGCGGAGGTGCGACCCTGGCGGGCTGCCGGACGACAGGGTCGAGCCCGGTCCCAGGCCGGTCTCCTTGAGGGCTTCGTTCAGGGGCACGCGTCACCCACTCATGGCCCAGGGTTCCCACCACCCCGACCAGTGCCAGACTCGCCAGGAGCCAGGCTGTGTGTGGCCGGGACTCAGGAGGAGGCGTCGCGTCTTTGGCTGCCTTGACCGAGCGCGCCTTGCGGGGACGCTTCACCGTAGCTTCAGGCGCGGGGCTGGGCACGGAGGGCGCATGGGGAGGCGCGGGCAGAACGGCTCCCCGGTCGCCTATCGTCGGGCTGGACGGGGCAGGTGGTGCTGAAGCGACGATGGGGAGGGCGGGCCGAGTCGAGACGCCCACGCGACGGTCCATGGCGTCATGTAGGGCCTTGAAAAGCACGTGGCAGTTGATGCCTCCGTACTCGCGAAACCACCCGCGGCCATAGAGCGAGCTTATGCTTGAGAAGAGCCGCTTGTATCGATGTTGTATCTCTTCCGGTTTTGACTCGTAGAAAGCCCAGACGATGTCGACATTCGCGAGGGTGTCGTAACCACACTCCGCGAGGGCGCGAGTGATGATGTCGTCCCATCCTCCGTACCCGACGACGAGGAGCGTGTACTCGCGAAGGAGCGTGTGGATGGAGGCTTTGAGGTGGTTTCGCTCCTGGGTCAACTGAGCCTTGGTGTGGAGCGTATCCGCGCCGTTCCAGTATCCGTGCAGGTGCACGATAGCGTGGTCATCGCTTTCGGTTCTGACCGCATCCAGGCGCCCGTCCGCATGAAGGATGGTCTGGGAGACTCGGCCGCCGGCCTGGCGAATGGCGATGGTGAGCAGTGGGTCGAAGTTCGTGGTCAGGATGGGCCCGAAGCGGTCGCGATGTGCGACGACCAGCCTGCCGAGATCCCGCGTTGCCGCTGGAGGGGCCCATCCGGGCGTGTCCCGATCAAGCTCCTGATCGGGCCGTACGCCGCTGGCGGCTGGGTCGAGCCGCGATTGAAGCACGGCCTCGCGGACGACCTGGTTGACGGTCTGCTGATCATGCCACTTCAGCAGGAATCGCATGGCGTGCTGGTACTTCTGGGTGCCGTCATCCTGGGCGATGGCGGCCTCGAACTTCGCCTGGAGTTCGGTGCCGACTGCCCGTTGGGCGACCTTGAGCATCTCGGTGGTGCCGGGGACTCCAGGGGCCCCGGGCTTGTCTGCCATGGACAGGGCAGATCCCACGAGAAGCGCGATCTTCTTGCGCCCCATGCTCAACGCGTGGACGAGCGCATCAAGCGATTCCAGTCGTTCAGTGGATTCTGCTGACATGTGCGGTGCGCTGCTCCGACGCTTCAGGCTCCGGAAGCGGATTCGGAGGTGGAGCCACCTCCGTCGACGGGGGAGCTGCTCTGGCGCCGTGCCTCTTCTTCATAGGCGACCAGGACCAAGGAGCGGAGCTTCTCGATGTCTGTGGCCGCATTGAAGTAGACGCGGCTCTTGCCGATGCCATCCGGCGCCGACTCGACCTCGAAGCCAGGGGACAGCATCGCGGCCTGCTCCAGCGGGAGTCTCGTCACCAGGGACTTCTTCTTCCCGTTGGTGAAGGCACGCAGGAACCAGGACGTCACCTTGCCCAGGTTGATGCCGAAGTAGGTCGTCGAATCCTTGTAGCTGATGGATTGCCTGAGCGCGGATTCGGAACACATGCGCTGGACGATCCGGAAGATCTCCAGTTCCACCTCGGTCGTCTCGACCTGGGCGACGCCGGGTGCTTCGCTGGCCTCCGCGGCGCGCTGGAGGGCTTCCGCCGGAATCGCCGTGACGGTCGGCGGGGGAGGCGAGTTCTGGGCGATCTCCTGCTGGATGGACTTCGTCATCATGTCCAGCAGGGTCGTCTGGATGGACTTCTTGACGATGGGAACGAACCGCTCGACGACGCTGCGCGTGACGCGCCCCGAGACCAGCTCGACCTCGGCCAGTAGGAACCGGACGAAGCTCTCCGAAGGGTTTCGGAGCAGCTCGTTGATGAGTGCCGTCACCTTGCCCACGAAGATGATTTCCTCCGCGTGGCCCTGGATGGATGTCGCGTCGAAGAACTCCTTGGTGAAAGGACGGAGCAGCTCCACGTCCCGGTCGGTGAACGCGAGGACGTTGAACTCCAGGAAGGGCACCGCATCCATCACATTGGGAGACTGAAGGTCGGTGAAGAACCGGTAGCGAATGCCATTCGTCACCACCCCGATGCGCACGGAAGGCGTGGCATTGAAGTAGCGGGCGAGCTGGCCATCATGGTCTTCCGGAGCGGCATCCGTGGCCTTGCACTCGATGAACTGGGCCGGCTGCCCTTTCAGGTGCAGTGCGTAGTCGACCTTCTCCATGACGCCCCCGCGCTTCTTGGCGAAGTCAGCGACGTATTCGGGCTGCGTCTCCGTGGGGTCGTAGATGTCGTAGCCGAGCGCTTGAATGAAGGGGAGGATGAGGGCTTGTTTCGTGGCCTCTTCGCCCTTGATGAACGCCTGACGCTTCCGGACCTGCTCCGAGAGAAGTCGCAAATCCTCACCAAGGCCCATGTCATTCCCCCAGAGTCCGCGTGGCGGGTCGCCACGGGACGCTGACGCTAACGCAGCGCGCTCCCGATTCCCAAACACCAGGCATCCACAATGTCTGGCGTCAAGGTCGGCATTGACACCGCATTGGGATTTGACCCTGCCGGGCAGGGAGTTTCGCTGGGGCCCGAGGAGTCCTGCCTTCTGGCCGTGGGGCCAGGCCCCACATGGTAGGTGCAGGCTAGGGCAGGGTGGTCGGAAACGCTTCCCGGGCCCCTCTCTGGCGGCTACCCTTTGACGCGTTGCTCCGCCCCCCTGTCTGACGCCTCGTCCGAGGAGCCCGCCGCATGTCGTCGTCCTTGCCCCCCGCCTTCAATCCCGCGACCGTGGACGTGGAGGGTTTCCACCGAGAGCTGAAGGCGTTGCGGCAGGAACTCGACGCGAACCTGGGGGAAGCGGACGCGAAGCACCTTCGTAAAATCGAGCGCTGGGGCCGTGTGGGCACGCTGCTCGGCATCGCCACCTGCTGGCTCGCCCCCAATCCCTTCAGCGCCGCCGCGCTCAGCCTGGGCCGCTCCACGCGCTGGCTCCTCATGCACCACGTGGGACACCGAGGCTATGACCGCGTCCCGGGGCTGCCCGCGTCACGCACTGGCAAGGGCTTCGCCAAGGGCGGCCGGCGCTACCTCGACTGGCTCGACTGGATGCTGCCCGAGGCCTGGGTCTTCGAGCACAACGTCCTGCACCACTCGCACACCGGTGAGGACGCGGACCCGGACCTCCTGGAGCGCAACGCCGAAGGCACGCTGCGCAACCCGTCCCGGCCGCTAGCGCTGCGCTACATCCAGCTCACGCTGCTGGCGCTCACCTGGCGCGCCTCGTACTACGCCCCCGAGACGCTGAGCGCCCTGCGCCGCAAGGGCCGCCGTGACGGTGGGGCCCTCACGGGCGCCGAGTGGAAGGAACTCCTGCTCCAGTGCTACCTGCCGTATGCCGCCGTCCAGTTCGTGCTCTTCCCCGCGCTGTTCCTCGTCATCGGCCCGTGGGCCGCGTTCAGCGCGTTCTGCAACTCGTTGATGGCGGACGTGCTCACCAGCGTCCACACCTTCCTGGTGGTCGGTCCCAACCACACCGGCGAGGACCTGTACCGCTTCGACGACAAGCCCGCGAACAAGGGCGAGCGCTACGTCCAGCAGGTCATCGGCAGCGCGAACTACCGGACGGGCGGAGACCTGAACGACTTCGCGCACCTGTGGCTCAACTACCAGATTGAACACCACATCTGGCCCGACCTGCCGATGCTCAAGTACCGCGAGGCGCAACCGAAGGTCCGAGCCCTCTGCGAGAAGTACGGCATCCCCTACGTGCAGGAGAGTGTCTGGACGCGCGTGCGGAAGATGATCGACGTGGTGGTGGGCAAGGCCTCCATGCGGAAGCTCGCGCCTCGTGAGCGCTCGGAAGCGCCCGTTGACGCCGAGGAAGTGCTCCAGGCCCACGTAGCCTGAGTGCCGTGCCCGCCGCGAGTCAGCCTGGTGATGCGCGGCGCTGCCTGGGGAGCGCGCGCCGGACCAGGGTCTTCTCCGGGACGCTCTCTTTGTCCTCTCGGCTGAGGACCTCGACGTCGACGACTCGTGCGCCATCCGCGGAGGCAGGGGGGCCGAGTGTCACCACCAACACTCGGTACGCCTCCTCCAGCCGCTTGTGCAGCTTGATGAAGTTCACCTGCGCGGTGCCGGGCATGTCCTCGGTGTACGTGAAGTACCAGCGCAGCTCGTCCAGGTTGCTGTAGTACCGGTCGATGACGGCCTGTTCCTGCTCCGGAAGGTGGATGAGCTGTTCGAACGCGCCGTCGGCGTAGCGCGAGGCGATGGTGTCGAGCAGCGGCTCTCGACTGCGCAGGCGCGAGAAGAGGGCGAACATCTCGTCACGTCGAGCTTCCAGCCGGCGCATGATGCCGGCGGCGTCCATTGCAAGCAGGTTGCGGACGCGGTCGGCTATCTCATCAGCCTTCTTGCGGCGAGCCATGGCCGCACAGCCTAGTCCCCCCGCCCGAGTCGAGCCAATGGGGGGCCGGTGGGTCAGTAGACCCGCAGGAGCCTGGGCTGACAGACGAAGCGCGGGTTGCGGAAGTCGATGACCTCGATTTCGCCCGTGGTCTCCTCGAAGCGGCCCGCCAGGAGGCCCGCGGCCACGGCTGAGGCGACGTAGAGGCTGTCCTGTCCCTTGAGCTCCTTGAGCTTGCGGAAGTAGACGACGCGCCCCTCGACGGACCAGAGCGTGTGGATGCCAGTGGCTTTCACGCCTCGCGCCCCATCGGGAGGAGCACCGAGCTTCGCGAGCGAGGAGGGCACGCCATTCAGCACGAAGGCGTCGTAGGCCGGATTGCCGCTCAGCGTCACGAGCTTCGCGTCACGCAAGGTGCCATCCGAGTCCTGATGCAACTCAAGGGTGACGATGAGCTTCGCCCCTCCACCGCCCGCGAGTTTCTGCATCTCGTCGCCCGCCTGGACGCGACCGCGCAGGCCCTCCATCGAATAGTCGCCGGAGGAGTCGCCCAAGCGATTCTGGAGGGCCTGGAGTTGCTCTGACCCGGTAGGGGCGTTGGGGGTGGGGCCGCCCGGGTTGCCCGTGGCTCCGTAGTTCTTCGATTGCGAGGCCCAGGAGGTCTTGGCCTGATGGAGCAGGCTCGTGCCCGGGAACACCGGAGCGTCCTCGAGGCCCTTCTCGAGCGCCTTGCGCAGTCGACTGAAGTACGGGTCGATCAACCCGTTCGCCACGCGCAGGGTGGCCTGTTGGTCGTCGATGACGCCTTGTACTCGGCCACTGACACGTCCGCGTTCCTCGGCGGCGAGGGCTTCGCGCGACGGGCCTGCGTCTCCGGGGCGCAGGGTGCGCCCACTCTGAATGGGGATGCCCGAGGGCCTGGAATCTCCTCCGGGCATGAGCGTGGAGGGCAGGGGAAAGAGCTGGTCCGCAGGACGACGTGGACCGCGAGGAGCGGTCTCTCCGGCGAGCAAACCCATGGGAGTGTCCGCGTGCCGAAATTCGGGCTCTTCGCGCGCGGCGACAGGAGGCGGGGTGTTGTGTGGAGACGCACTGGCCTCCGTGGGGCCCATCGCGAGAGGACGTGTCTCGGGTCGCGCATCGAGGGAGCCCTCGGATGGTGCTGTCGTCGGGGAGTCACGTGCAGCGGTCGGGTGGGACAGCGCGTCTGGAGATACGGCCTCGGGGGCCTGTTCTTGCCCCTCGGTCACGGCATCGGGCGGTGTTCCGGGCCGCGAGGCGACGCTGTTGGAGGCCGCTTCTGGGGGCTGGGCTGAGGCTTCAGCGTTCTCGCGAGCAGGAGGAGGGGGCTCGGCGGGCGGAGGCTTGATGGGGGGAAGGGAGGGCCGCTGTGGCGTCGTCGATGGGGGTTGGTTCGCGGGTGCGGGAGGCTTGGCTCGCGGTGCGGTGATGACCTCCACGAACAGGGGAGGCGGGCGCGAGGGAGCCGGTGTGGGACGCACAGGCGGCGTCTCGTCCCAAAGCAGGGCGAGCAGGGCCGCGTGGATGACGAGTGAGACCAGGGCGGCCCACCCGAAGCGCCGAAACCGCTGCATCGCGACTCCCACATTCCCTGGCAAGTTCCACGGGTTGCCGCCGTGGGGGCTTCCAGAGCCGGCCCTCTGTCCTCGAAAGTCTACCCGGCTTCAATTCCCGGGTCGCGAGCCCTACGGAAGAGAGGCTTCGGGATTGCGTGCCCACGCGTTCCCGCGGACTGGAGTCGTGTGATGCAGAACGCTTCCTGTCGTGACGCGTGGCTGTTCAGGTGTGCGGGAATCGTGGCGGGTTGATGGCCGACAGGTCGCGCTTTCGATTGAGGTCGTCGTGAGGGGCCCTGCTACGCTTGCGTCATGGTGCTCAAGATCGTCCAAGCAGGAGAACCCGTGCTTCGGCAGAAGGCGCGAGACCTGACGCCGGAGGAGATTGGCAGTCCCGAGATTCAGCGGCTCATCGTGTTGATGCGCGACACGATGCGAGATGCGCCAGGAGTAGGACTCGCTGCGCCGCAGGTCGGTGTGGGCCTGAGGCTGGTGGTTGTCGAGGACCGGGCCGAGTACCAGGCCGGTGTGTCGCCCTCAGACCTGTCGGACCGGGAGCGGACGCCGGTGCCATTCCACGTGCTCATCAATCCAAAGTTGACGGTGGAAGATGCGACGCCCGCCGAGTTTCATGAGGGCTGCCTGAGTGTCGCGGGCTTCGCGGCGCTCGTGGCTCGGGCGCGAGGCGTGCGGGTGGATGCGCTGGACGAGCAGGGCAGGCCGGTGACGATTCGGGCGACGGGGTGGTACGCGCGCATCCTCCAGCACGAGCTGGACCATCTGGATGGCACGCTCTACGTGGACCGGATGGAGACGCGCAGCTTCGCGACGGCGGAGAACCACCGGCGCTACTGGGCGGGGCGCACCACCGCCGAGGTGCGGGCTGCACTCGGGCTGGCACCGGGGCGCGAGAAGTCGTCGACCTGAACGGCTTTCATTGGGGAGGGTGAGGCCCTCGGCCTGGGTGTGGGGTTGTCGCTGGCAGCAGGTTGCTCGTTGGCTCGGAGGAACACGGATGCCTGTCGTGCGCGAAGACGTCACCACGCCTGTCATTATCGGCCGCTCGAGTTCTCACTTCACACGCATCGCGCGGATGTTCGCCGCGGAGCTGCGTGTCGACTACTCCTTCCGTGTCCTGCGAGACCTCCTGTCCTCGAATCCGGAGGACTACGGGGGCAACCCCGCACTGCGGATTCCGGTCATGCAAACGTCCCGAGGTGTCTGGTTCGGGGCGCTCAACGTCTGCCGGGAGCTTCGTCGGATGTCGAGCCTCACGCCTCGCGTGGTTTGGCCCGAGGACCTGGAGGCTCCGGTGCTCGCAAATGCGCAGGAGCTTGTCCTTCAGGCCATGTCGACGGAAGTGACGTTGATCATGTCCAAGCTGGGGGGCACGGGAGAGAGTGCCCATCAGTCGAAGATGCGAACGGGGCTGGTCAGCATGATGTCGTGGCTGGAGGAGAACACGACGCCGGTGCTCGCCGCGCTTCCACCGGATCGGGACCTGAGCTTTCTGGAGGTCACGCTCTTCTGCCTCGTGAAGCATCTGGAGTTTCGGGAGGTCTTGCCGACGGCCTCCTACGAAGAACTCAACGCGTTCTGTCAGCGGTTCGAGACGCGAGCCTCCAGCCAGGAGACGACCTTTCGTTTCGACACGTGAGTTCGGCGTGCCTCAATCGAGGAAGCGACGCTCCCATCGAAGCAACTCGTCCGCGGGGAGTCCGAGGCTGTAGGGATGTTTCTCGTGAAAGAGCCAGGGCTCCAGGACGCGGGCCAGCTCGCGGTATGCGGGCAGGGTGTTGTCGTGCAGGGTGTCACCGGCCTCGGGCCAGGAGCCCAGGGTGATGATGGCGCTGTCTCCGGGAAGGGCGTCGACGGTGGTGCCTGGCGCGCGGAGTTGCTCACGAAGTGCCGACACGCCACCAAGGCCCGCGAGTGCAGGCTGGCCGAGGAAGGTGAGCCATGCGGGTCCGCGCACGCGGGTGCCGAGCTCCCAGGAGACGTGCTCCAGTTCGAGGAGGTCCAGGCCTGGGTAGCGAAAGCACACCTTGCGGACCTCGGCCATCATCCCGGCGACATCAAGTTCGCCATTGAAGGCGAGGCCCACATGTCCCGAGCAGAACGGCAGGAGGCTTGCGATCTTGAGTGCCAGCTCACGCACCTTGGCGGGTCCGTTCTGTTCCAGGTACTCGGTCGGTAGCCAGAAGCGCACCGCGCAGACAGGGTGGCGTTTTTCAGGGCCTAGCGCGGCGTCAGGCGGCTTACCGAAGTACTCGAACCGGTATTGATAGCGTGCGTCTTCCTCATCGTGCAGCAGGAGCAGCGGCGCTTTCCGTTCGAGAAGCTTCGCGCGGACGAATGACCACTCCTGTTCTGTCAGGTCAATCCACTCGCCATCCTCGCTGGCATATCTCCCGATGGCGTTGGGGCCGATTGCTTGCAGATACGCCTCCATTGCCGCGACGATCGCTTGAGCGATTTCCTGATGGGGGCGGTCCATGAAGAAGACGAAGCTCAACCCTTCGCGCACCAGAAGGAGTTCGCCATACATGAGACGAATTCGGGGGTAGTGATCACTCATGGCAGAACCCCCCAGCGCGGAAGGACTCGTGACGCGGGAACACCAAAGGCTTCCCTATAGATCATCTTCTGGGTCATGCCTCCGTATACGTGGCCCGCAGGGTACTCGTGCCATGGTGTCATGTTCGTTCCGGTGCAGGGAAACTTGAAATCGTAGATGGCATGGGCGCTGAGTGGATCTCCGTTGTGGATGACGAGATCGGGAACCAGTGTTCCCTTCAGCTCACTGCCGCAGCCCAACTTGAGGAGGCCGCGAGCTTCTTCCTCGCTGACCATCGCGAGAGTCCTGCGCGACTTGTCGTAACGGTAGCGCTGCTCGCGGCTGAAGCCTCCTGGGATGATTTTCTCCAGCGCCGCTTCACTACAATCGAGTGCCACGCGATGCATGAGACACCCGAGCTGCATGGCCAGAGTCATGCGGCGGTTGGATGCTTCATCGATGTGCGACTCATTGCACTCGCTGCGCGTGGGGGCCCGTCCGCCCCGGTGTTCGAGAAGCACGGAGGAGCGAGCCTGGTCCGCGCACTCCTTGAGGCGCTCCTCGATGAGCGCCTGGGTGGCGGAGTCGAGCACGCGAATCGCGGCGGCGGCGGTCCGGGTGGCGGAGACCATGGCCTGAATCGGCCGGACAGGAGGGACGACAGCTTCCTCTCCAGCGATGCGCGCGCACAGCTCCGGCCGCTGTCGACAACTGTTGGATGCCGAGTCGAACTCGTAGCGCCCTGTCGACGTGCGCTCGGGCGTGCCCGCGCAGGCCGCGAGCAGCAGCGCCCAGGCCCACATCCTTCGCCGTCGTCGGGATCGCTCCATCCGCGGTCCTCCTTCTTCACCCATCATGACGCGGATGACACCCACGCCCCAACGTGGGTTGCGACCAGGGGGCAGTCACGCCATAAACATGGCGATGCTCACCGAGGTCCAGGCAGGCCCCTATACCGTCCGAGGCATCTCTGTCGGCGGCGTCTACACCTCCCTCCAGGTCCCCGAGCTGGACGTGGTGCTCGACGCGGGCATCCCCATCCGCTCCTTCGCGGGCACCGACCGCATCTTCCTCAGTCATGCCCACCCGGACCACGCCAGCGGGCTCGGCTCTCTGCTGGGCATCCGTCGGCTCCTAGGGAAGGGCGAACCTCAAGTCTTTCTCCCCGCCGAAATCGAGGCCCCCGTCCGTGAGGCCCTCGGCGTGCTCACCCGCCTCCATCACACATCCATGGACGTGCGGACCGTCCCCATGCTCCCCGGTGACGTCCAGCCGCTCGGGCAGGGGCTTCACGTCCGCGCCTTCCGCACGCACCACCCCGTCCCTTCGCTCGGCTACCAGTTCATCCGCCGCGTCTCCAAGCTGCGCCCCGAGTTCCTCGGCCTGCCTCCGCAGGAAATCGCCCAGCGTCGCAGGGCCGGCGAGAACCTCCTCACCGAGGTGGACCACCTGGAGCTGGCCTATGCCACCGACACGCTCGCCCGCGTGCTGGAGACCGAGCCTTCCCTGTTCGACTCGCGCGTCCTCATCCTCGAAGCCACCTTCGTCGACCCGAAGCGCCCCGTGCAGGATGCGAGAGACCGCGCCCACCTCCACCTCGACGAACTCATCGCCCAGGCCGACCGCTTCCACAACGAATCCATCGTCCTCATGCACTTCAGCCAGTCACTCGGCCCTCAGGAAGTGCACGCACTGATTCGCGAGCGCCTCCCGCCCACGCTCGCCGAGCGCGTGCGCGTCTTCGCACCCGAGTCCGGTCGTTGGTTCGGCTGAGCCTCGCGTTACAAACTCAGTCGGGCCTCAGTGTTTCCAGCTCCGCGAGCACCGCGCGCAGCTCCGGCGCCTCCAGCGCCTTCTCCACCGACGCGAAGAACTCCGACAGGTCTCCTGCTCCCTGGTACTCGTAGACGCACGCCTGGAGGCCCATCTCCAGCCGGTCCACCTGCCGCACCAGCCGTCCCTCGAACGAGCTGCCCTGTTCGTACTCGTCCCACAGCGCCAGGTACTCCGCGCCCCGCGGTAGCTTGCCCACGAGCTGCTCCATCGCCCGGCGCTCCATCGCGTGCTTGTCCTCGCGTCCCACTCCGTCATGGGGCGTGAGGTCGCCGACATACGCCTCGCCGAGGTCATGCAACAGGGCAATGCGCATCGCCCGCCCCGCGTCCGCTTCCGGGAAGTGACTGTCCACGATGAACAGCGAGAGCAGCGCGACGAACAGCGAGTGCTCGGCCACGCTCTCGCATCGCTCCGGCGCAATCCCCACTCGCAACCATCCCTGACGGAAGAGCTGCTTCAGGTGATTCAGCTCGAAGTACGTCTCGATGATCGGGAGCGTCTTGCGCCCTCCGAGCAGGGCGATGGGTGGCGAGCTCTTCGTCTTCATGCGTCCCTCCACGCTACACCCACGAGCCCGCGCACTCCCGTACTCCAGGTGAGGCTGAGTGGCCTCTCATGGCCCTCCCGGTGCGCATTTCAGGGGCCTGCGTGATTTCACCCCACGACCTCGGCTAGACGGGGGACGAGGGTCGGGTCCGCGACGTTGGACACGGTCCGGAGGAGGGGGAAGCACCCATGGAGTCTTCTTCTCGTCAGTGCCGAGGCGCGTCGCAGTGGCTGCTCATGGCCGCGCTGTTCGTGAGTGTCACCGCCTGCAAGCAGGAGCCGCCCGCTCCGCCGCCAGCACCGCCCCCGCCTGTCGCCGCCATGGAGCCGGAGGACCCTCCGTTCCCCGAGCAGGCCCTGCCGCTTCCCGCCGAGGTGGCGCAAGTCACCGCCGAGCCCGCGAAGCCGCCCGAGCCTCCCTTCACCGGAGACCTCCCCGCGCTGCGCAAGCGCGGTGTGCTGCGTGTCCTCGTGGAAGGCACCGACGAGGACTTTCTGCCGCGTCAGGGCACGCCCCGCTCGCAGGACCGCGCGCTGCTGGAGCGCTTCGCCGAGAAGCACGGCATGTCCATCGAGTTCCTCGCAGTGGAGCGCTTCGATCAGCTCATCCCCTCGCTGCGAGAGGGGCGCGGAGATGTCATCGCCGCGGACCTGACCGTCACCCCCGAGCGCTCCAAGGACCTCGCGTTCACCCGCCCCCTGGCCCTGGTGAACGAAGTCGTCGTGGGCAAGCGAGGTGCCACCGGACTGCCTCGCAAGCCAGAGGAACTCGCGGGCCGCGCCGTGCACGTTCGCGCCAGCTCCACCTTCGCCGCGTCGCTCGCCGCTCTCGCGAAGGAGAAGGCCTCGGGGCTCACCATCGTGCCCGTGCCCGAGAGCACCGACTCCGAGGAACTCGCCTGGAAGGTCTCGCGGGGAGAAGTCCCGCTCACCGTCGTGGACAGTCACCTTCTCGCGGCCATCGAGACGTACAACCCGGATGTGGAGGGCCTCTTTCCCATCGCGGAGAAGCGCGCCCTCGCCTGGGCCGTGCGGCCGGAGAACCCCGCGCTGCGCGGTGCCCTGGATGCCTTCCTCGTGGAGCGCGCGCTCACCGACCACAGGGAGCAGCGCTTCACGGGGGACCTCGACGCCATCCGCAAGCGCGGTGTGCTGCGAGTCCTCACTCGCAACAGCCCCGTCACGTACTTCCTCCACCGAGGCGACCAGGCGGGCTTCGACTACGAGATGGCGAAGCTCGCCGCCGCCGCGCTCAAGGTGCGGTTGGAGGTCGTGGTGCCTCCTTCGTATGAAGAACTCCTCACCTGGTTGAAGGAGGGCCGAGGAGACGTGGTCGCCGCCGCGCTCACCGTGACGCCGGAGCGTCAGCGCGAGGTGGCCTTCAGCCGCCCCTATCTCTTCGTGGACGAAGTCATCGTGCAGCGCGCGGGGGCACCGAAGCTCGACTCCGTGGCGGCCCTGAAGGGCCAGGCTGTCCACGTCCGGCGCTCATCCAGTCACTTCGCCACGCTCAAGGACGCGTCGACCCAGCACGGCTTCACGGTCGTCGAGGCACCCGAGGACCAGGACGCGGAGACCCTCATCGACCAGGTGGCTCGCGGAGAGATTCCCTTCACCGTGACGGACAGCCACATCCTCGCCGCCGAGCGCGTGTACCGCGATGACGTGGAGGCGGGAGTGACGCTACCGGGGCAGGGGCCTCGCGCCGGCACGGAGGGGCACCACGGCATCGCCTTCGCCGTGCGTCCGCAGAACGTGAAGCTGCGAGCCTTCCTCGACGGCTTCGTGCAGAAGACCTACCGGGGCACCGAGTACAATCTGGCCCGGCGCCGCTACTTCGAGGGCCACCGGAGCGAGGCTCCCGCGACGACGGACGAGGCGGTCCTCACCGGTGCCATCTCTCCCTATGACGTGCTGGTGCAGTCCTACTCGCAGCGCTACGGCCTGGACTGGCGATTGATGGTGGCGCAGATGTTCCAGGAGAGCCGCTTCGACCCTCGGGCGCGAAGCTGGGTGGGCGCGCAGGGGCTCTTCCAGGTCATGCCCGGCACGGGCAAGGAGCTGGGCTTCCGGAAGCTCGAGGACCCGGAGCAGGGCATCCACGCGGGCGTGAAGTACATGCACCAGCTCATCGGCCGCATCGCTCCGGAGATTCCCTTCAAGCAGCGGCTGCGCTTCGCCCTGGCCTCCTACAACGCGGGACTGGGCCATGTGCTGGACGCGCGGCGGCTGGCGCAGGAGCAGGGCTGGGACCCCAACCGCTGGTTCGGCAACGTGGAGAAGGCCATGCTCCTGCTGGAGAAGCCCCAGCACTATCGCCGCGCGCGACACGGCTACTGCCGAGGCTCCGAGCCGGTGAAGTACGTCTCCGAAATCCAGACGCGCTACGGCAACTACATCGCCGTCGTGCAGCACTGACGCCCCAAGCGCGGCTCGGGGTTTCGGTCGTGACTCAGAGACTCACGCCCACGTACGCGGCGGCCCAGGGGCCGCTGAGTGACACGGAGAACGTGTCGGGCTCCGAGTCCGCCACCATTCCGAAGTTCCGGACCTGCTTCACGTACTGCGTGTAGCCCACGTTGACGCGGGTGTGGACCCAGCGGTTGAGCTGGTACTGGAGCGCCGCCGAGCCGCCTCCACCGAAGGTCCATTTCCGGACGCGACGCTGGAAGGCGCCCGAGTCGGGTTCCGGGGCCGCCGTCCCGTCAGGCTCCGTTGCGAACATGCGCCCGGAGGCGAGGCTCACCTCGGACGCCGCGCCGAAGAGACTGAGGCCCAAGAGCAGCTTGCCCGTCAGCGCGAAGCGCTTCTCGAACCCCGGCCGCACCGAGAGGACCTGCAGGTCACCCCCCGTCAGGTACCACTCCACGCCGTTGGTCCACCACCAGTCGCTCCGGTCCGAGCTCCGCACCATGTTGAAGTGCAGCCCGCCCGCCAGGCGCATCGCGCTGGCGCGAGCCCCCAGCGTGCTCGTCCTGTCTCTCCAATCGAGCATGTAGGCCGTCGGGTGCTGCACCCGCGCCCACGAGCCCCCGAACTCCACCGAGAGCTGCGGGGGCCGTTGCGCCATGTCCGACGCGGTGCCCGGCGGTGACGAGGAGGCCCCGGCCGTGAAGGCCGGGCCCAGGGCGAACAGCAGGCCGAACACGGTGCGCATGACAAACCTCCTCTACAGCCCCGCGACCTTCGAGGCGCTGGACACCGTATAGACCAGGGTCAATTCCTGCTGGGAACGCGGCGCGGCCGTCACCTCGAACCGGGCGATGCCGTCCGCGCTGACCCGCGTGGGCGCTGGCTTCGTGCCGTCCTTCAGGAGGTTCACCTCCACGGTCTCCACCTCGGACACGGGAATCCGTTCCTCCAGCGCCACCGACGCGGGCTGCGCGCTCATGTTGGAGAGGAACATCTTCACGTGGTGCGTCTTCACCTTGCGCCCCGTCAGGCGGCTCGTCTCTTCCTGCAGGTCCGTCTGCCGGGCCACCCGGAGCGCATCCTCGCTGCCGAAGCCCAGTCGCACGCGCTCGCCCTTGCCCGTGAAGCGCAGCTGCGAGCGGCCCACGTAGCCACTGACCCGCACCAGGTCCACGGGACCCGCCAGCAACACCGCCGGCCCCACGTTGTCGAAGCGGGCCACGCGGTGCGCCAGCGGGGACAGCTCCGGACAGACCAGCAGCTCGGAGGCCGCGGGCGCGGTGAAGTGGAACATGGGGACGCGGTGAGGCTCACCGTCCGAGGGCACCGTGGTGCGGTGGGTCGCCGCGAGCGTCAGGGCCTCGCCGCCGTCGTCCATGCCCGGAAGGCCCTCGTCGCGCTTTCCTCCGCCACCTTCGCCCGTGGTCTGGATGACCTCCTCGCGCATGGAGACCTCCACCACCTGCTTCTCGCGCTCCGTCTTGTCGCGCAGGAAGAGCCAGTCCGTCTCCAGCCGGGGAGGGGTGGCGCCCAGCGTCGGCCGCGCCGTGGAGAACGCCAGCTCCACGTCCTTCCACTCCTCCTCCGTGCGCTGCCACACCACCGCCTCGCACTCCAGACGCACCGTCTGGCCCGTGCCGCTGGCGGCTTGCTCCAGCGTCGCGCGATAGGCCGGACGCCACGCCGCGCACGGCACCAGGTATGTGATGGACAGGAGCGCGGTGCCTCCCGCTGGGTGGCCCACTTCCAGCTCGGCGTGGACGTCCAGCTTCGCCTCCGCCTGCTGCGTCCCCGCAAGCGCTCGCTTCGCTTCCTCGAGCTGCCGCTGCAGCCGTTGCTCCTCGCGCAGCGCACCGCGAAGTGCCTCGTCCGCGACCTCGAGCGCCTGGCGCACGGTGTCCAGTTGCTGCTTCCATTCCTCCGCCTGCGCCTTGCCACCACCGGCCTGCTCGGAGATGGCGCGGTACACGTCCGCGTGCGCCGTGGTCAGCAGGCCCTGGCGCGTGCTCAGTCGCTCCCGGTCCGCGCGGGCCTGACGCTCCTGGCGCTCCAATTCCGCCACGCGCCGGCCCAGCTCGGTGGCGTGCTCGCGTCGGGCTTCGGGAGGCTGGGGCTTCTTCGCGCGCCGCACGCGCGCCTGGGACACGGTGCCTCCGGCAAGCTTCGCCTGGAGCGAGCGGTCCACCGCCAGCGGAGACAACCCCGCGATGACCAGGCGCTGGGCACCTGGCACCAGGGGAACTTCACCTCGGCGCTCGACGAGCGCGCGATCTTCCAGGACGGTGACCTTGACCACCGGCAGGGTGAGGGGCGTGCTCATCATGTCCTCCGGTTTCCACCGCCGAGCATCTTGCTGGCGGGAATCTTCACGGTCCACGTCGCCTTGAGTGTCTGGGCCTCACCCGGCTGGAGCACCACGCGCCACGCGCGCTCGCCCTCCACCGGGACTTCTCCTGGCAACGGCGTGCGCTTCTGCCAGACCGGCGCGACCTCCGTCTCCTCCACCTTGATGTCCTTCTCGAACCCCGTGGGGACGGCGGGCACTCGCTCGCACACCTCGACGAGAATCCGGTTGGACATCCGGTTGGCCAGCTCCACCGAGACGTGGTGGGTCAGCATCGTCGCGCCACCGAAGATGCCGCCGGTGGCCTCGTCGAAGCGCGTGTTGCGCGCGACCTTGATGGACTCCTCCACGCCCAGCCCCAGTCGCTGCGTGGAGCCTGGGGGCATGGTGGGCAAGGGCGACGTCATCAGGAACTCATCGCCCAGCGTGACGTCCACCGGGCCCGCGAGCAGCGGATAGGGCGTTCGATTCTCCACCCGCACCGTGCGGAACGCGCGGGACTCCACCGAGGGCACGCAGACGTACTCGGCGGACAGGCCCACCGGCACGGACAGCACCGGCAGCGTGTGCCACGCGGCGTCCGAAGGCACATCCGCGCGCGTCTCCAGGTCGAAGCGCGCATCGAAGTGCATCGCGGACTCGCGGGGCGGCACCGTCCACGTGGGCGTCGGGACGCGCCAGAGGCTGTTGACCTCCTGCTCGCTCACCGCGACGAACGAGAGGATGTTGACCTGAATCTGAACGGCCGACAGCGCGAGGATCTCCCGGGTGACGTGCGACGGGCGGGGACGCAGCCGGCCACGTCCGTCCAGGTCGTCCGCGGGTGTCAACGACAGGCGGTCATAGTCCAGCAGCGAGTCCGAGGGTTCCAGTCGGGGCACCGCGCTCGGGCGGTCCTGCGCCCCGCCTCCTCCCAGGCTCCCATCCGCCATGTCGGCGTACACGCGCGAGGAGCCTCCTTCCTCCTCCGCGTCCTGCGGCATGTCGAGCTGCTCGTCATCCATCTCGGCGGGGGCCACCGAGCCGCGAGAGCGCCTGAGCGACTCAAACTCCCCGGCCTGGGTCGAACCTCCCCGAGAGCCTGGCGCCATGTTTCGCGGAGCCGCCGCGGGCGCGGGCGGTGGAGGTGGCGCGGAGGCCGAGGCGCTGCCCACGGAGCGTTTCTTCGGAGGCATGGGCTTCGGGAGTGCGCGTCCCCCCTTGGGGGCGGCTTCCTTGCTCCGCTCTCGTTCCCCCGGCTCCTCCAACTCCACGCCAGACGAATCGTAGAGGCCACCGGAGACGGGCTCGTCCCTCGGCGCGGACTGGGGGCTGGCGGCCTGCCGGAGGGTGTCGTAGCCGGCGAAGAGCTCGTCCAGTCCGGGAGGCGGCTCGCGCCAACCGGAGCGAGGCGGTGGGGGTTGGCGGCGGCCGATGCGCAGCGCCTTCAGCTCGGGGACCTCGGCCTTGCGGTCCAGCGCGGCCGTGGACACCGCGAGCTTCACGCCCGTCCAGTCCTCGCCCGTGCGTTGGATGATGGAGGCGCGCATCCGCAGCGTGCCTTCCTCCAGCGTCCGGGGCAGGCGCAGGTCATAGGTCGGCACCCAGCGCGCGCCCGGGACGGCGTACTCCAGCGAGATGAGCGCCGGAGTCTCCCGGGGCCAGGGGTTGCCGGACAAGGTGAGGACGGCGGCGCGGTACACGCGGGCCCGCTCGCCCCGCACGGATGAAGAGGCCTCGTGCAGTCGCTGGCGCCGCAGCCGGACATCGGCCTCCGCGTCACGGTGCGCCTGCTCCAGCTCCAGTCTCCGCGCGTTCAGGGACGTCAGCTCCGTGTCCACGAAGGACGTGAGCGCCAGCAGCGCCGCCAGCGGGGCCTCGTGAGGGACGTAGGCGTCCTTCTTCTGCGGCGCGAAGGTGGGCTTGAGCTTGCCGATGGACTGGAGCTCGCGTTGAACGCCCTCCAGCCGCGCCACTACATCCGAGACTCGCGCGAGCGCCTCCTCGAGGGCGCGGTGCTCACCGGGGACGTCGACCTCGGGCGGGAGCTGGACGTCGAAAGTCGGCCGGATGGCGCGGATGGAGAGCCCGGGAGGCCCCTGTCGTACAGCGGCCCGGAGGGTTCCGGGGCGCAGTGACATCGGAAGTCCGTTGAGCTGGATTTCGGTGGGGACGCGGTCCTCCACGAGCTGCAAGGTGGCGATGCGAGTACACAGCGCCCCTTCTGCGTGAACGGTGACTGCATCCAGGATGGATGGCACGACGAGCATGCGCCCCCTCGGCTCGGGATGAAGTCGCAAGGCTAGTCGAGATGGGCGCCAGAATCATGCCCCCCACGGTGTCGTTCCGGCGGGAGGGGCGGTGTTGACGCTCCACTCCTACCGCAGCACCCGCCCTCCGGGCAGACGCAAGGCCACCCGGAAGCGCCGCGTCGTGACGTCCCGTCGGACCACGAGCCAGAAGCCCCGGCGTCGCACACGTTCTCCCGCCGGTGTCAAACGCCAACGCGCGTCGAAGTCCATCAGGACCCCGGACACCTGGGCGGGAAGTCGTCCCTCGTCCTGGAGCGAGGCGGCGAAGCGCCGGCCCTCCGCGAGGGCATCCGGCTCCACGGACATGGGATGGGTGCGAGCCCAGTGCTCGAAGCGGACCGCGAAGTCCGCGCCCAGCGCCGCCGCGAGCGGAGGCCATGCGCGCTCGACACCGCGTCGGCGTTTGTGAAGCAGGGACTGCGCCGCCGCGAGCACGCGGGCCGAATCGAAGCCCGCGGGCACCGGTGCGCCCGCGCCCAGTGCATGGACCAGCTCCGCCTGGGCCTGGGCCAGGCGCTCGCGCGCGCTCATGGGCGGGCCGCCGCGCGCCATCGCGAGGCGCCCCGGTCCAGGGCTGTCCTCACCGAGGTCAGCTCAGAGGCCAGCTCCGCCTCGGAGGGGAATCGGTCATCGCGCTCGAGCATCACCGGTACCGGCCCCAGTCGCTCCGCCAGCCGCTCCAGCAAGGCGAGGGGGCCCGCATGCAGTGGATGCGCGTGGGTGTCGTGGTACAGGCCGCCGCGTTGCACTCCACCCGCCACATGGACATAGGCCAGTCGCTCGCGTGGCACGCAGGCAAGCACTGCGTCCGCATCCGAGCCGTGGTTGAGCACGTTCGCGTGGAGGTTGGCCACGTCCAGCAGCAGCGAGGCGTTGGTGCGCGAGAGCACACCCGCGAGCAGCTCCGCTTCCGAGAATGTGGCATCGGGCCACTCGAACAGGGCGGCCACGTTTTCCAGCGCCAGGGGCACCGGCAGCGCCGCCTGGGCGCGCAGCACGTTCTCCGCGAGCACGTCCAACACATCCTCCGAGCGGGGCAGTGGCAGCAGGTGTCCGGACTCGAGCCCTCCCGCGCGGACGAACGCGAGGTGCTCGCTGATGCAGACCGCGCCCACGCGCTCCGCCTGCCGCGCCAGCCAGCCCAGGCGCCGGGAGTCGGGTGGTTCCGCCGAACCCAATCCCAGTGAGACGGCGTGCAGCACCACGGGGACGCCGCGCTCGCCCAGTCGCACCAGGGGCAGTGGCACGTCGCCCGAGGAAGGCAGGTGCTCGGCGAGGACCTCCACGAAGCCGGGTGACGGCAGTCGGTCGATGAACAACGCCAGCTCCCTGCGCCAGCCGATGCCGACCCCGTGCAGTGAAAGGGATGTCAATTGCTCCCTCCTCCTCCGCAACCGCCGCCGCCGCAACCACCACCACCGCCGCCGTCACCACCACCGCCGCCGTCACCACCACCACCACCACCACCACCGCCGCTGCAGCTACTGCCCCCGCCGCACCCACCGGCGCGGTCGTTCTCCGAGCCGCAGCCCCCGCCGCAGCCGCCACCGCAGTCGCCACCGCTCGAATCGCCCAGAATCCCGGAAGACTTCGATGCGATCAGCTCCTGGCGCAGCAAGTCGAAGCCATCCATTGCCACCACCCCCAGGCCGAACAGCGCCACGGCGATGCAGAGGTCGTGGCTGCTCAGCAGGTCGGGAGAATCGGCGTTTTGCGCGGTGAGCTTCAACGGCTGCTCTTTCAAACGCATCGCTTTGAGCACGGCATCTCCTCGGCAACTTCGCCAGACGGGCCGAGCAAGGCGCATCGTGAAGGCGATGAGAGCGATACAGAACAACGCGAGCAGGCCGATGGTCTTGTCATGCACCAGCTCCTTCACGAACTGTCCCAACCCAAGCCCGAGGACGGTGAGGCTCAGGAACGTTGGCAGCCAGCGCGCGCACCAGTTCCCCGTCTCACTGACCAACCAGCCGCGGTTGATGAGGATGGGCCGCAGCCGATTGAGGGCAGGCTCGGCGTGCGCGAGCAGTTCGGACGACCTCACCGCTCCATGTTCGACAGCGCTGTAGACGACGCGCTCGACGAAGGTTGCGTTGGCCAAGAGCGCGCCCGTGGTCTCCAGTCGCGTCCCGTTCATCCGAATGACTCCTTCATGGAGCATCCTGGCCAGGGCTGTATTCACGACTGCCGCAGGACTCGAGAGCATGGCGACTTCATAAGGGTCCGGCCGCAGGGGGAGCACCCCGGGGTCGCCACCGGGCAGGCGAAGCACCCTGCGCAGAAAATACCCGACCATCAACACAAGGACGCTCAGCGGGACGAACAGGAGCTTCAGGCCATGCATGTCCATGGGATTCATCATGTGGACCTCCATGCGGGTTGGTCCCTGCATGAAGCGCACCGGTATGCCAATGACTGTCAGGTCCCGTGATGTCTGAGTCACGCTTGCTTGCCACCGCCACGTCCAATCCCGGACCGTCGTGATGTTCAATCGTCCCGGATGGGCCCGCACCCGCGGCTGCCGACACCCTGGAGCGACAGGCTCGTCAATCGCCACCTCCGCAGCCGCCGCAGCCACCCCCGCCGCCATCGCCTCCACCGCAGCCATCTCCTCCGCCGGACGAATCGCCCAACCCGAAGGAGTTGCTCCCAGGATCCACTTCCCGGCGCAGCAGCTCGAAGTCACTCGTGGACATGGCGCCCAGGCCGAAGAGGGCCACGGCCATGCCGACGTCGTGCCCGTTCAGCATCTCGGGGGCCTCGGCGCTGCGCGCGGCGGTCCTCAGGGGCTGTTCCCGCCACCGCAGCTTCTGAAACACCGAGTCTCCCTGGCGGCTCGTCCAGACCCGCCGCGCGAGGAGCCCGATGCCGGCCGTGGCCACGCAGCAGAACACCACGAGGATGGCCACGGGCTTGTCGCGCTCCAGGCCCACGGAGATCTTCGTCAGGCCCAGCAGGAGCACCGCGAGGGCGGGGAGTGGCGGCAACCAGCGGGCGCGCCAGCCCCAGGTGTCATCGACGAGCCATCCGCGCTCGATGAGTGCGGGCTTGAGCTGTTGGATGGCGGGCTCGGCGCGCGCCAGCAGCTCGGACGACTTGACCTCGCCATCGGTGACGGCGCGGCAGACGACGCGCTCGATGAAGGCGGCGTCCGGGCGGCGAGAACCGGTGACCTCGAGTCGCGCCCCATGCATGCGAACCGAGCCGTCGTGGAGGAGCCTGGCCAGGGCCGCGTGGACGACGGCCTTCGGGCCCGAGAGCATGGCGATTTCATAGGGGTCCGGGTTCAGGGGCAGGGCACCGGGGTCACCTCCGGGCTGGCGCAGCAGGTAGCGCAGCAGGAGTCCCACCAGGAACGCGAACGCGAAGAGTGCGGCGAACAGCTCGAGGAACTGCGGGCCCGACATCTCCAATGGATTCATCGTGGCGGCCTCCATGCTGGTTCACCCCCTCATGAAACGCACCGCGAAGCCGCTGACAGCGAGGGCCCGTGACGTCTTCGTGACGTCCCGGTGTCACCGGAGCGTCCGATGTCCGCGCCCTGGAGAGGAGCAGTCTACCGTGAAGCCGCCACGCCGCGCTGTGTCGCGCCGAGCGGGGCGCGCGTGAGCCTCAGCTCGGGTCCTTGCGCGCCACCGGTTCCGGGGACACGGGAGGGCGCGTGGGATTGCCCAGGCAGTCGAAGCCGACCACGGGAGGGAAGGTGCTGCTGGGGCGGTACTCCCAATGCCACGGCTCCGAGGGCACCGTGCGGCGGAAGCCGAAGCGGCACGCGTTGGCCTCCAGCCAGAGGTAGCGCTTCGAGGTGCGCTGACCGATGACGAGGTCCACCGCGAGCCCTCGCTGGTGGTTGGAGCGTCCGGGCCGCGCCGCCTTGTTGCCACGGCCCCGGCGGTACTCCTCGTAGAGCCACCGTTGCTCGCGCAGGGAGCGGTAGCCGCTGGTGACTCGCAACACCAGGCCGTCCTTCGTCGCTTCGGTGGCCATGCGTTCGAGGGCCGTCGCCGTGTCGCGATGCAGCCGGTGGCCGCCTTCGACCCGCACGAGCTTCGCGGCCTTCACCTTCTGACGCCGGGGACGGGACTCACCGGCGAAGGCGACGGTCGTGAACAGGCACGTGAGGATGACACTCCAGCGGAAGAGCGCGAGCGACATGGCGGAATCCGGTCTGGGGAAAGGACCTGACTCTCGCGCGTTTATTCCCGCAGGCAAGCAGGCGGGAAACCGAGCCCTCGTCGGAGTTTCCGCCGATCAGAACAAGGAGAGCTGCGCGGACGACGGCTTCTCCACGGGGCGTGGGAGCGTCTTGAAGCCATGGGCGCGAGCCCACTCCTCGCTCGGGCCGCTCCAGTGGTGCGCGTCCATCTTCGCGTGGCCCTTCTCGTCGAAGGCGACGCCCTCGGCTTCCAGCAGCTCGCGCTGTCTGTGTCCGTCCAGGCTGATGCCACCCGTGCGGTTGATGATGCGCTGCCAGGGGACGGTGGCCGAGCGAGCACCCAGCGCGCCCAGCGCATGGCCCACGACACGGGCATCGCAGCCTTCCTCGCCGAGGAGGGTCGCGATGTCTCCGTACGTGGCCACCTTGCCCCACGGTACCTGTTCGACGAGCGTGTAGATGCGCTCGTAGTAGTCGCGCTCGTCGCGCGGCGGACTCTGCGTCATGACGTTCGGGCTCCTGGGGGAAAGCTACCCATCCAGCGCGACTCGACGCGAGCGCTAACCGCTGCGAGAGCCCAGGCCCGTGGCCTCGCCTGCTCGCAGCCGTTCGTGCAGCGTCCTGGCCTCCAGGTACCAGAACTGGACGTTGCCGAAGCTGAGGATGTCGCCGTCGCGCAGCGTGGCCACGCGGGTTCCCAGCGTGCCGGCGTTGAGGAAGGTGCCGTTGGTGGAGCCCAGGTCCTTCACCGTGCAGCGGTTCTCGGCCTCGTTCCAGCGCAGCTCCGCGTGCTGCTTGGAGACGGACGCGTCGTCAATGACGAAGTCGCAGTCCATGCGCCGGCCGATGGTCAGGTGGTCCGTCGAGTGGAGCGGGGGGAGCGTCACGACGCGCAGGTGTTCGAATTCGAACAGCAAGGTCATCATTCCGAGGCTGATGTCCTCGGGGTCCGCCATGCGGGTGGGCGCGAGCACCGCCGCCGAGGCTTCCGAGGGAGGGCGCTGGATGAGGGCGAAGGGCCCGAGCTGCCGCTCGAAGTCCTTGGCGGGCAGTGACGCGGCGAGCGCGCGGAGTTCCTGGACGGACAGCACGCGGGGCAGCCTAGCGGGTCACCCCGCGTGCGCCCAGCGGCCCGGAGGGTGTCATGTACGGCTTTCGTTGACCTGCATGTCACGGGTTCCCTACATTGAGCACTTCATGGTGGGGGCCGGGCTCCGGGAGGAGCGCCGGCCCTCAATCTTTAGTGAACCAGGGAGTGGTGGAAGGAGCTGTGTCGATGGCGAGCGGGAGCGACAACATCCCGATGACCCCCTCAGGACTGCGCAAGCTCAAGACGGAGCTCAAGCATTTGCAGTCTGTCGAGCGGGGTAAAATTTCACGGGAGATCGAGGTCGCCCGGGCCCATGGGGACCTGCGCGAGAACGCCGAGTACCACGCGGCGAAGGAGAAGCAGTCGCACATCGAGGGTCGCATCCTGGACCTCAACGACTGGATTGCGCGCGCCGAGGTCATCGACACCAGCAAGCTGGGTGGCGACAAGGTCGTCTTCGGGGCGACCGTGGACCTGCTGGACACGGAGACGGACAAGCCCGTCACCTACCGTCTCGTGGGGGAGCTGGAGGCCGACCTGAAGAAGCGGTGGCTCGCCGTCACGTCGCCGGTGGCTCGGGCTCTCATCGGCAAGCGCAAGGGCGATATCGCCACGGTGCAGAGTCCGGGTGGGACGCGTGAGTTGGAGGTCCAGGAGATTCGCTTCGAAGACCCCGAGGACGAGGCTCCGCCCAGCGAGGGCTGAACGTCAGCGGTATCCTTCTCGAGAGAAAGCCGACGGGGGAGCGGGCCTGAGCTCGCTTCCCCGGTCGCGTTTTCTGGGAGACGTCACCCCCGTTCCGTAGGATGGATGGACGTGACTCACGCGTGAACCATCCGCTCGCCAGTCTTGTGGGACCCCTTCGGTACGCGTGCCAGCGTGACTTCGCCATGCTCGCGACCTTGAAGGACCTGACGTCCGTCATGGAGCGCGCGCTGGCGGGAGCCAGCGGTGTGGACTCCGAGGCGCTTGGGCACCTGCGCGCGGCGTTGCCCTATGTGGACCATCCCACGCCCGAGCGCCGCAAGGCCGCGCTGCGTCGCGTGGTCATGGCGCTGAAGCTCAGCGGCGTCGCGTTGCCCGTCGAACTGGACGGAATCGCCCAGGCCGCTCCGAGGTCCGAGGGACCTGGTGAACCCGGGCGAACCGGAGACGCCTCACGGACGCGCGGACAGGAAGCCTTGCTGGAGCCTGCAGCCCGTGGCCGAACGCGCGTGGGGGCGGAGAGTGGCCCTGTCGCGCCGCCTCCGGGCTACGTGCAGACGCCTCCGTGGAAGTCGAACGACCCACTGCCTCCCACGCCTCGCGCGAAGGCTCCCGAGCCCCGCTCGACGACCGGTGTCGCGTCGCCGACGGCGAACCCTCGGTCCTATGGCGCGGAGGCGGGCCTCGCACGACCCGGCAACGTGCAACCTGCTCGGGGAGAGATGCGCCCGGGGGGACGTGGCGCCCGACAGGCCTCGCTCGACACGGGCGCGGAGTCCGGGGCCCCTCCGGCCAAGGCGAAGAAGGAGCAGCGCAAGAAGAAGCGCGCCGTGGCGGCGGAGGCGTCCCGCTCCGAGGCGAAGCTCCTGTCCATCGCGCCGCGCTCCGGTCCGCTGTCCTCGCCGCTGAAGACGCTCGGCAAGCGCCTGGGGCCTCGGCTCATCTCCGCGCTGGACAAGAAGGGCCTTCGCCGGATGGGCGACATCCTCTTCCTGTTGCCGCGCTGCTACGAGGACCGCAGACGTCTGCGCACCATCGCCGAACTGGAGCCCGGGGAGCGCGGTGTCACCGTGGGCATGGTGAAGGTCGCGGACTACGTCCCGGGCAAGCAGGGGCGGCGGATGTTCCGCGCCGTGGTGGGAGACCGCTCGGGCAGCATCGCCGCCACGTACTTCCACGCGGGCCCCTGGCTCAAGAGCCGCTTCACGGTGGGCAAGCGCATCGTCCTCTCCGGTGAAGTGCGCGCGACGATGAATGGTCGCGAGATGGCGCACCCGGAAATCGAGCCTGCGGAAGACATGGAGTCCGCCACCTCGGTCCACTTCAACCGCATCGTCCCCGTGTACCCCGGCTTCGAGCGAGGCGAGCAGCGCTCCTTCCGCGAGCTGGCGGCGCGCGTCGGCGAGCAGTACGCGCACGAGCTGGAGGACCCGCTGCCCGCGGACCTGCGTCGCCGGCTGGAGTTGATGGGGTTGCCGGAGGCGCTGCGCTTCATCCACTTCCCACCGGACGCGGCGGACCTGGAGTCCCTCGATGCGCATCAGAGCCCGGCCCATCGCAGGCTCGCGTTCGACGAGCTGTTCTTCCTCCAGTTGGGCATGGCCCTCAAGCGTCAGGGCATCAAGGCGGAGGAAGGCATCTGCTTCGATGTGTCCGCGCCTCGCCTGGAGAAGGCCCGCGCCGCGCTGCCTTTCCAGCTCACCGGCGCCCAGGCACGAGTGGTGGAAGAGCTGAGTCGGGACATGGCCCGCGCCGAGCCGATGAACCGGTTGGTGCAGGGTGACGTGGGCAGTGGCAAGACGGCGGTGGCGATGGTCGCCGCGATTGTCGCGCTGCTGGACGGCTATCAAGTCGCGGTGATGGCCCCGACGGAAATCCTGGCCGAACAGCACGAGCGCACCTTCCGCAAGGTGCTGGCGCCGCTGGGCTTCGAGGTGGGGTTGCTCAGCGCGGCGGGGACGGCGAAGTCGAAGCGACAGGTGCGCGAGGCCGTGGCCCGAGGCGACATCCACCTGGCCGTGGGCACGCACGCCCTCATCCAGCAGGACATCGCCTTCGCTCGGCTGGGGCTCGCGGTCATCGACGAGCAGCACCGCTTCGGCGTGCTTCAGCGTCACTCGCTGATGAGCAAGGGCCCCAAGCCGGACGTGCTGGTGATGACGGCCACCCCCATTCCCCGCACGCTGGCCATGACGCTGTATGGGGACCTGGACCTCTCCATCATCGACCAGCTCCCACCGGGACGAACGCCCATCAACACGCGCGTCTTCAACGACAAACAGCGCGCGCGCGTCTACGAAGCCATCGCCACCGAGTTGACCAAGGGGCACCAAGCCTACGTCGTGTATCCGCTGGTGGAGGAGTCGGAGAAGCTGGACCTGGAGGACGCGACGCGCGGCGTGGAGAAGCTGCGGTTGGCCTTCCCCCAGGCGAGCGTCGGCTTGCTACACGGGCGGATGAAGGCCGAGGAGAAGGACGCGGTGATGGAGGACTTCCGCGAGAAGCGGCTGCAGGTCCTCGTGTGCACCACGGTGGTGGAGGTCGGCGTGGATGTGCCCAACGCCTCGGTGATGGTGGTGGAGGCGGCGGAGCGCTTCGGCCTGTCGCAGCTCCACCAGCTCCGGGGGCGCGTGGGCCGTGGCGCGGCGGCCAGCTTCTGCTACCTGGTGGCCAACAGCGCGCGCTCGATGGAGTCCGTCGAGCGACTGGCGGTGATGGAGCAGAGCAGCGACGGCTTCGTCATCGCGGAGAAGGACCTGGAGATTCGCGGGCCCGGCGAATTCATGGGCACGCGGCAGAGCGGCCTGCCGGAATTGGCGGTGGCCAACCTGGCGCGGGACGGAGACCTGCTGTCGATGGCGCAGGTCGAGGCCCGGCGCATCCTCGCCAGAGACCCGGAGATGGAGTCCCCCGAGCATCAGAGTCTGGTGAAGGCACTCGATGAACGCTGGGAAGGACGACTCGCGCTGGCTCGGGTGGGGTAGGGCGTTCGCCTCGCGCTGCCCGTCCCCCCACCCACTGGCCGAGCTGCTGCGGGAAGCACAGGCCCGGGGCTCGAACACCGTGGGGACGCAACGCACCGACCCTGGTAGGGCGCCGGAGTCCCTGCCCGCCCATCCCGACATGGTTAGACTCCAGGCATGGGTGACCGGGGACGCGCCGAGTACCTGTCGAGTCAGGGCATCCGTGATGGACGGGTGCTGGAAGCCATCTCGCGACTGACGCGCGCGGACTTCGTGTCGGAGGCAGAGCGTCTCGAGGCCGGCGCCGACGTGCCGCTCCCCATCGGCCATGGCCAGACCATCAGCCAGCCCTATGTCGTGGCGCTGATGACCGAAGCGCTGGCCTTGAAGGGGCATGAGCGCGTCCTGGAGATAGGCACCGGCTCCGGCTACCAGACGGCGGTCCTGTCGCTGCTCTGCCGCGAGGTGTACACGGTGGAGATCGTCCCAGAACTCGCCCGCTCGGCGCGATGGCGGCTGCTGCGACTGGGCTTCGAGAACGTCTACTTCCGCCAAGGCGATGGCACCGATGGCTGGCCGGAGCAGGCGCCCTTTGATGCCATCCTCGTCACCGCCGCGCCGGCCGAGGTTCCCAGCACGCTGCTTGGCCAGCTCCATCGCGGTGGCTGGATGGTCATCCCCGTGGGGCCCACGGGGGGCACCCAGGAGCTGCTGCGCATCCATCGAGCACGAGAGCCGGGGGCCTTGCCCCAGGTGGAGTCCCTGCTTCCCGTCCGCTTCGTCCCGATGACGGGGGGACCGCCTCGTCCGGTTCTCCCCTGAAAGCTCGCGGGGGGCGGCCTTGGCCTGGCGCGGAGGAAGGGATGGTCCGCCCGGATGCTTGAATGCCGTCAGGGCCCTCGAAGGCGCGTTGCCCCCGAGCAGGGCCGCCCGCTAACGTCGCGCAATGATCATCTGCCCGGTCTGCGACCACGTTCAGCCCGAAGGGACCGAATGTGACGTCTGCGGAAAGCGGTTTCCCACCGCCGTGAATGTGGCGACTCCCCCCGTGGCACAGCTGCCGGAGCTGGAGCTGACGCCGCATGCGGGGGGCCGTGACGCGGTGGACGCGCCCGTGCTGCCGGAGCTGGACGGAACGCGCTTGCGCAGCGGGCCGGATCTGCCGGCCCAGGTGGTGCAGGACCTGGAGCTGACGCGCGCGGCACCGACGGGTGAGATGCCCGTGGCGGCGCTCGAGGAGTTGGACACGGGGCGCGCGCAGGATGACGGCGTGAGGACCCCGGCCCCGCTGGGCGCCGTCACCTGCCGCTACTGCCGCAACGTGCAGGCGGTGGGACTGCTCTGCGACAACTGTGGCATGCGACTGCCGCGCGCTCGGCCCGCGGCGACCGCCGTGGCGGCGAAGGGGGAGGAGGACGGGTGGATGGCCTGCCCCTCGTGCCATACCCGAGGGCGTCCCGGACGCGCCTGCTCCGAGTGCGGCACCCGGCTCCAGGAGGGGGCGTGAGCGCCTCGGAGCCCGGCTTCCGGGCGGAGTACGCGTGCAGCGAGGGCTGTGACTTCCGCGCCTCGCTCCTGGACGTCGTCTACCGGTGCCCTCGCTGCGAGGGGCTCCTGGAGGTGCGTCACGACGTGGCGGCCCTGCGAGCCGTGCCCGCGGCGGAGTGGAAGCGGCGCTTCGAGTCGCGCTTCGGCTCGGCGCGGCTGCCGGATGGCTCGGGCGTGTGGGGCAAGCGCGAGTGGGCCTACCCCCAGCTTCCCGTGGAGGACATCGTCTCCCTGGGCGAGGGCCGCGTGCCCTTGAAGCCCCTGCCGCGCATGGCGTCGGAGCTGGGGCTGGCCGCGTTGGACTTGAAGGAATGCGGCGTGTCGCCCACGGGCAGCTTCAAGGACTGGGGCATGACGGTCCTCGTCTCCGCCGTGAAGCACATGCGGGCCCAGGGCGTGCCGCTGCGGGCCGTGGCGTGCGCGTCCACGGGTGACACCTCCGCGGCGCTGTCCGCCTACTGCGCCGCGGCGGGCATTCCGGCGGTGGTGTTCCTGCCCCGGGACAAGGTCTCCCTCGCGCAGCTCGTGCAGCCCATCGCCAATGGCGCGCGCGTGCTGTCGCTCGACACGGACTTCGATGGCTGCATGCGACTGGTGCAGGCGGTGACGGCGGACACGGGCCTGTACCTGGCCAACTCGATGAACTCGCTGCGCATCGAGGGGCAGAAGATGGTCGCCGTGGAGCTGTGCCAGGACCTGGGCTGGGAGCCTCCGGACTGGGTGGTGATTCCGGGCGGCAACCTCGGCAACGCCAGCGCGCTGGGCAAGGGCTTCGAGCTGATGTTGGAGCTGGGGCTCATCACCCGCCGGCCGCGCATCGCCGTCGCACAGGCGGAGCGCGCCAATCCGCTGACCCAATCCTTCCGGGGCGGGTTCAAGGAGCTGGTGCCCATGCAGGCGCGGAGCACGCTGGCGTCCGCCATCCAGATTGGCAACCCGGTGTCCTTCCGACGCGCGGTGCGAATCCTCAAGGCCTTCGACGGCGTGGTGGAGGAAGCCACCGAGTCGGAGCTGTCCAACGCCGCCGCGCGCGCGGACAAGGAGGGCACCTTCACCTGTCCCCAGACGGGCGTGGCGCTCGCGGCGCTGGAGAAGCTGGTGGCCCAGGGAGTCATCGCGAAGGGCTCTCGCGTGGCGGTGGTATCCACCGCGCACGGGCTGAAGTTCGCGGACTTCAAGGTGGGCTACCACCGGGGCACGCTGGCGGACGTCACCAGCCGCTATGCGAACCCTCCCGTGCAACTACCCGCGAACCTGGACGCCGTGCGCGAGGCCCTGTCGGACCTGGGCTGACGCCGCGCGGTGCGGCAGGGCGGGGCTCCCGTAGGAGGGGAGCCCCCGGGTTTTCCGAGCGCGGGTGCTTCAGTCCGCGAGCAGCGGGACGCGCTTGTCGATGGTGAGGCCGAAGCCGGCGAGCCCGCGGTAGGTGATGTCCGTGTTGGTCATCACCTGGAGCGAGCGCACGCCCAGGTCATTGAGGATCTGGCAGCCCATGCCCAGGTCTCTCGTCTCGTGCGGGCCCGTGCGGATGTCGGCGCTGCCGTCCGTGTTGCGCTTGTGGCTGATGCCGAAGTCGCCCCCGTGCATCCCGGGCAGGTAGACCAGGACGCCGGTGCCCTCGCGGGCGATGCGCGCGAGCGACTGGTCCAACAGCACGTTGCAGTTGCAGGTGGGGGAGCCGAACACGTCGCCCAGGGTGCAGGCGGCGTGCAGGCGCACCAGGGCGCTCGGGCGGGAGGCGGGGTCACCCTTCACCAGCACCAGCGACTTGGCGCCGTCCGGCAGCCACGTGTACGTGAGCGCGGTGAAGTCGCCGTAGCGCGTGGTGACGGTGTGCTGGCCGGGCTCGCGGCGCACCAGCCGGTCCTTGCGGCGGCGGTACTCGATGAGGTCGGCGATGGTGATGACGGCCAGCTTGTGCTCCAGGGCGAAGGCCTTGAGGTCCGGCATCCGCATCATGGTGCCGTCGTCCTTCACCAGCTCGCACAGGATGCCGGAGGAGCCCAGGCCCGCCAGCCGCGAGAGGTCCACGGTGGCCTCGGTGTGGCCGGCGCGGCGCAACACGCCACCATCGCGGTAGCGCAGCGGGAAGATGTGGCCGGGGCGCAGGAAGTCGTTCGCCTGGCTCTCCGGATCCGCCAGGGCCAGGATGGTCTTCGCCCGGTCCGCCGCCGACACGCCCGTCGTCGTGCCATGCCGGTAGTCCACGGAGACGGTGAAGGCGGTGCGGTGGGACTCGTTGTTGTCCGCCACCATCTGAGGCAACCGCAGGGCGTCCAGCCGGTCCGCCAGCATGGGCATGCAGACGATGCCGCTGGTGTGGCGCACCATGAAGGCCAGGTGCTCCGGCGTCACCTTCTCCGCCGCCATGATGAGGTCGCCCTCGTTCTCCCGGTCCTCGTCGTCCGCGACGATGACGAACTTGCCGTCGCGGATGTCGCGGATGGCGTCCTCGATGGAGGAGATCTGGAGGTCGTCAGGGCGCATGGAGGATTCGGTCCGCTCGCGAGTCTGCATGTGTTGGCGCATGTAGCGTCTGCGTCCGGGGCTGGCAAGCCAACCTGCTTGACGCCGTGCGCTCGGGTGATGGGGTGGATGAGCCATTCGCGAGGGCCCCCTCGCTCGCCCGTTGCGGTGTCGCTGGAATTAGTTGGGACCCAGAAGGTTGGGGTCGCCAGGGGCGAGTGACTCGACGCGTGGAACAGGCTGCTGTAGGGTGCCCGGCTCCGTGATGAGCGCCGATACCCAGGATTTGAGGACGCAGCTCGACCAGCTCCAGGAGAGCCTGTCCGTCCGCCAGAGCACCACCCACTTCGCCCACACGGGGGTCGCCACCCTGGCGGCCCTCATGTTCGCGGGGGCCGCTGGCAAGCTGTTCTATGACTCCCTTCGCACCCCGCTGATGGCCTGGGGCGTGACGCTGCTGGCGCTGGGCCTGCTGGCGTACGCGTTGCGCCGCTACGTGGTGGGGCGACGCGTGCTGGCCGATGAGCTGACGCGCTTCCAGACGCTGCTGGAGCTGCGCAGCCAGCTGCGGCTCGACGACCCCGCGGCGCTGCTGCCCCGGTGAGCGCGGCCCGCAAGTCCGCCCGACGGGGGCGGTTCATCGTCCTGGAGGGGCTCGATGGAGCCGGCACCACCACGCAGGCGGAGCGGCTGGCCTCCGCCCTCCGCGCCGAAGGGCACGCGGTGCTCACCACGCGTGAGCCCTCGGATGGCCCCGTGGGCACGTTGATTCGCCAGGCCCTCACCGGGCGGTTGGGCCTGCCGAATGGCGCGGGCCCGCTGGCGCCGGAGACGCTGGCGCTGCTCTTCGCGGCGGACCGGACGGACCACCTCGCGGCGCGGGTGCTGCCCGCCCTGGAGGAGGGGAAGCTCGTCCTGTGCGACCGGTACGTCCTGTCCTCGCTGGCCTACCAGGGGGCGTCGCTGCCCATGGCCTGGGTGGAGGCGGTGAACGGGTACGCGGTGTCCCCGGACCTGACGCTGTTCGTCGGCGTGGCGCCGGAGGTGGCGGCGAAGCGCCGGGCGGCGCGTGGCGGGGCCGCGGAGCTGTTCGAAGCGGACGAGGCCCAGCGGCGAATCGCCAAGCAGTACCTGGCCGCCATCCGCCGCCGCGCGAAGAAGGAGCGCATCGTCCACATCGACGGTGAGCAGGGGATTGAAGCGGTGACGGCGGCGTCGCTGGCGGAGATTCGCAAGCTGCTGGGCCGCAAGCGCTGAAGGAGCGGGTCAGCGCGCGACGTCGAAGCTCAGCGCGACCTCCGCCCCATCTCCCGAGCAGCGGCCCGCCGTCTTCCCGACGCTGCGCAGCACCAGGCGCCCGCGGACCCGGGTGTCGCTGTTCTCCTCGAGGACGAGCTGCCCGGCCACCTCTTGCGTCAGGGCTTCCTTGGGGACGGTGCCGTAGCAACCCGTCGCCACGAAGACGGCCTGGAGCTTCGGGGAGTGCCCCTTGCGTGGGGTGAAGGTGATGTCCCGGAACGAGTCCGTGGGGGCGGCGATGGCGTCACCCGCCACCGCGAGCGTCATGGGGCCCGCGCCGAGGACCTCCTTGTCGAAGCGCACGGAGACACATGCGGAGGTCTCGTCGTCGGCCACGACGCTCGACGGGTCGTTCAGCCCGCACAGGCGAAGCGTCCGAGGTGCTCCGCTCTCGAACTCGGCGGAGCGGTGCTGGTCGAACGCCATCCAGCCCTCGTCGTACGTCACGCGAAACGTTTCGCCCGAGTCCTCGTAGTGCTCGATGGACGAGTCGAGGGGCGAGTCGCTCACCGCGTCGTCACCGCAGGCGGCGAGGGACAGCAGCGACGCGAGGAACAGGGCGGACGGACGTCGGGCGGACCGGGGGGGCATGGAGCGCATGCCTCCAGGAAATGCAATCCGGATGCCCTTGTCCCCCGGGGAGAGAGGCCCTCCGGAGGGGGTCTGCCGCGCCTCGGAATTCTGACGCGACGACGGATCCTCGTGACTCGCGCGGCGGACTCCCCGGCCGTTGCGCTACAGTCCGCCCTTCCTATGGAGCGCACTGGCGCGGCGGCAATCATCATCGGCAACGAGGTCCTGACGGCGAAGGTCCAGGACCAGAACGGCCCGCACCTCATCAAGAGGCTGCGCGAGGTGGGCATCGTCCTGCGCTCGGTGGAAACCATCCTGGACGACGTGGACGCCATCGTCGATGCGATGAACCGGGCGCGTCAGCGGGCCCGCTACGTGTTCACCAGCGGCGGCATTGGCCCCACGCACGACGACGTCACGGTGCGGGCGGTGGCGCTGGCCCTGGGCAAGCCCGTGGTGCGGTTGCCGGAGATGGTGTCCCTCATCGAGGCGCGAGCGCCCGATGGCAAGGTGACGCCAGAGGGGATGCGGCTGGCGGACGCCCCGGAGGGAGCGGTGCTGCTGCCCCAGGCGGGCACCTGGTACCCCGTGCTGACGGTGGGGGACGTGTTCCTCCTGCCCGGCGTGCCCCAGCTCTTCCGGATGCAATTGGAGACGGTTCTGGCGCGGCTGAGCGGCACCCCGGTGGTGCTCAGTTGCCTGTACCTGCGACTGGGCGAGAGCGACATCGCCGCCGTCCTGGACAACGTGGCGCTGAACATGCCGCACGTGGCCATCGGCTCGTATCCGGAGTTCGACCCGGGGAAGGACTACCGGGTGAAGATCACCGTGGAGGCCGCGGAGGGTGGTCCCGTGGAGGAAGCCGTCGCGCGAATCATCGGCGGGCTCCCCGAGGGCGCGGTGCTGCGGCGGGAGTAGCAACCCTCCCGCCGTGCGCCTCGACTACAGCGACAGTCCCAGCCGCTGACGGAGCCGGAAGAAGTCGTCGGTGAAGGACCAGGCGAGCAGGGTGCGCAGCCGCTCACCCTCGCGCACGGCCTGAATCATGGGCTCCGGGGTGTCCAACCGGGCGCCCGCGAAGTTCGGGTCCTCGCGCAGCACCATGCCCAGGCCCACGGACACGTCGCCGGCGATGAGCAGACCGGCGCGGTCCGCCGAGTAGTCCAGCGCGTCCAGCCACGGCGCCAGTTCCAGCTTCTGCACGTCGCCCAGGGCCATCGCCGGCCCTTCCAGCGCCTTGATGGCCTTGCGCGAGAACGCCTTGCGCAGCTGCTTCACCGTCTCGTCGTTGCGACGGCCGAGCGCGGAGAACTGCTGCGCGTGGATGCGGATGGCGCTGCCGAACAGCTCCGCCGTCTCGCCCTGCGACAGCTTCTCCAGCACCGCCGCCTTGTTCAACAGGCCCAGCGCCGCGCGGCCCAGGAGGAACTTCTGCTCGCGCGCGTTGAAGCGCCGCACCACGTCCTGGCCGATGCACACCGACAACGGCTCGGTGGTCTCCAGCACCGTGAGGCCGCGCCGCGCCTGGTACGCGTCGAACTCCTCCACGCCGAACACCTGCGCGACGGTGCGGATGGCCTTGTAGACGGCGCTGTCCGTCTTGAGCTTGTCCGTCTTGGGGTTGACGCCGACGATGTCGAAGCTCGGGGGGTAGACCTTCTCGAGCTGATCGCCCATGGCGCGCAGCACCTCCAGCAGCGGCCCCCGGACGCCCGGGTGCAGCAGCATGGAGTCCACGTCCGTCGACGTGAGCCCCTCGCGAACCTCCTGCGCCAGCCGGGTGCGGCCCTCCGTGTAGAAGGCCAGCTCCGCCTCGTTCGTGGAGCGCAGGAACTGGAGCACGGACGCCACGCAGAAGGCCTTGTCGAGCTGCTTCAGGCCCTCCCACAGCTTGAACAGCGCGTGCAGGCTGTCCACCCGCGTCGGGTCCTGGCGGAGGATCTGCCGGTGCTCCTCGACGGCGAGCGGCACGGACGAAGTGTCCCGTGCATACAGGCCCGCCAGCGCGGTGCGCGCCGTGAGGTTGGTGCCGTCGCCTTCCACCACCTGCCGGTACAGCGCGGTGGCGCGCGCGGGCTCGGACAACGGGCCGGCGAATAGCTCCGCCACGCGGATCCGCAGCGCCGCCGCGCGCTTCGGGTCCGTGGCCGCCGTCGTCTGCGCCTGCGCCTCCAGCAACTGCGCCAGCTCCGGCAGGTTGCGCGCGCGCTCGTACAGCGTCACCAGCCGGTCCACCAGCGTCGGGTCTCCCGGCGTCAGCTCCAGCGCGCGGCGATACAGCGGCGTGGCCGCGCCCGCGTCGCCCAGGCCTTCGTCATACGTGCGCGCCAGCTCCAGCGTGAAACGGGCGCGAGACTCGGCGGGCAGCTCCTGCTGGAGCAGCTTGTGCAGGCAGTCCACCGCGCCCGACCAGTTGCGGCCGTGGGCATGCAGCGTGGCCAGTCGCTCCAGCGCCTCCAGATGGCGAGGCTGCGCGGCGAGCACCGTCATCAGGTGTGAGGACGCGCGGCCTGGATCATTCAGGTGCGTCTGGTACAGCGAACCCAGCGTGAGGTGGAAGGGCGCGAGCGTCCGGGCGTCTCCGCCCTGCTGCACGCGCTGGCTCAGCATGGCCGCGGCCTCCGCGTACTGCTGGGCCTCCAGGAGCAGCGAACCGCGCAGCTCCAGCGCCTCGATGTGGCCCGGCTGCGCGGCCAGGGCCTTCTCCAGCAGCGCCACCGCGCGCGTCCGGTCTCCCAGGGCCGCGTGGTGCAGTCGCGCCGCGCTCACGAAGCCCGTGGCCGCCGCGGTGTGGTCCTTCTGCGCCAGCTTCGCGTCAGCGCGCCGCTCGTGCAGCGCGGCCAGGTCCGCGGAGCCTCCACGGTGGGCGAGCAGCTCCTCCAGGCCCGCCTGCGCGGCCGGGTGCAGCGGATCTCTCTCGAGCGCCTGCTTGTAGAGGGCCGCCGCGCCGTCGGTGTCCTTCTGGACGAACGACGCCAGCCGCGCCGCGCCGATGAACGCATCGATGGCGCCGCGCGGGTCCTTGCTGAGCCGGGCCTCGGTCTCCAGCGCGGCCCGGGCCTCGGCCGCGTCTCCGCGCCGCATCGCCACGCGCCGCGTGCCCTGCAGCGCCGGGAGGCACTGCGGATGCAGCTCCAGCGCCTGCTTGTAGAGTGCCGCCGCGCGCTCCAGGTCGCCGAAGCGGATCTCCGCCAGCTCCGCCGTGCGCAGGAGCATCTCCAGCGCCTCTTCCGCGTCGCGCGCGTGCGCCAGTCGCAGCGTGTAGAGCCGGGCCAGGCCCGACACGTCACCGGCGAGCTTGAGCGAGCGCTCCAGCGCGAAGGCCAGCCGCGCGTCGCCAGGGTCCGCCTCGAAGGCGCGCTTGTACGCCTCCAGCGTGCCCTCGGCGGGGCCCTTGTCCAGGTCCACCGCGGCGGACAGCCGCAGCGCGGTGGCCAGGCGTGGATCATTCACGCGCTCGGCGATGCGCTGACGCAGCTCCGCGCGGCGCGGCCGGTCCGACGCGCGAATGCGCTCCAGCAGGGTGAGGGCGGTGAGGTTGCCCGCGTCCAGGCCGAGCACCGCTTCGCAGCACAGCGCCGCGCGCGAGGGCTCCTGGAAGCGGTCCAGGTACAGCCGCGCCAGCTTCAGGTAGGCCGTCACCTTGGCCGTGGGCGTGCCGCCCACCTGCGTCTCGCGGTCCAGGATGGACACCAGCTCCTTCACGTTGTCCTGCGCGAGGAACAGGCGCTCCAGGGCGCGCAGCGTGGCGGCGTGGCCCGGCGTCAGGCGCAGCACTTCCTGGTACGTCTCGATGGCCAGCTCCGGCCGCTTGAGGGCGTCCTCCCAGATGGCGGCGGCCTGGAAGAGCGCGTTGGCGCGCTCCAGCGGGTCCGTGCGGTTGGCGGCCTCCTCGCGCAGCATCTCCACCAGGTTCTCCCACGCGCCCTGCGCCCGGTAGATGCGGGCCAGCGCGCGCAGCGCCGGGAAGTAGCTGGGCGCCAGCATCAGCGCCTCCTGGTACGACGCAATGGCCTCGTTCTCCTGCGACAGCCGCTGCTCGTACAGCTCGCCAATCTTGTAGATGAGCGCCGCGGCCTGGTCGGTGGAGGGTGAGCTCTCCGACTCCGCCCGGTACATGTCCACCAGCTTCGCCCAGCGGCCGTCCTGCGCGTACAGCCGGCCCAGCGCCTTGAGCGCGGGCAGGTACGACGGCGACAGCGCCAGCACGCGCTCGTAGGCGGAGATGGCGCCCGGGCGGTCCTTCAGGTTCTCGTCGAGGATCTCCGCGTTGCGGTGCAGGAGCGACAGCACCTGCTTGGTGTCGCCCGCGAGCGACGCCTCCAGGTCATGCGTCTCCAGCAGCTCCCGGTAGCGGCCCGCGCGCTCGTACAGCCGCGCCAGGTTGCGGATGGTGGGCAGGTGGTCCGACGCCAGGTCGAGGATGCGCTTCATGCACTCGATGGCGTGGTCCAGGTCTCCCAGCCGGTCCTCGTACACGCCCGCCATCTTGTTGAGCGTGGTGATGAGCTGATCCCTGTCCGACGTCTGGAGCAGGTCCTGCTCGAACATCGCCACCAGCTCCGCGAAGCGACCCTGGCGCTCATAGAGGCGGGTGAGCGCCTTCTGCGCGGGGAGGTAGCCGGGCTGCAACTGGAGGCAGGAGTTGTAGCGGGAGATGGCGTCTTCCTGCCGACCCAGCCGCTCCTCGAGGATCTCCGCGGCCTTGTACATGCGCGCGGCCTTCTGCTTGGCGTCCTCGGCGGCGGCGACCTCCGCGTCGAAGACGGCGACCAGGCCCTCCCAGTTCTGCATCCGGTAGTTCAGCTTGCCCAGACCCGCGAGCGCCGCCGCGTGGCCGGGGATGCGCGCGACGATGGCCTGATACCGTGCCGCCGCGTCCACCTCGCGCTTGAGGACCTCCTCGTACAGCGCGGCCAGTCGCAGGTTGGTGGCCACCAGCTCGCTCTCGTCGTTGAGCGAACCCACGCGCGCCAGCAGCACGTCCGCCAGCTCCTCGTAACGGCCCTGCGTCTCGTAGATGCCGGCCAGCTCGCTGAGCACCAGCGGCTCATTGGGTGCGGCGTGGCGTGCGTCCAGCAGCGCCGCCAGGGCCTCTTCCTTCTGTCCCAGGCGCTCATGCACCTTGGCGATCTGCAGATAGGCGGGCGCGGCCTGTGAGCCCAGCGCGGTGGCCTCGGCGGTCAGCGCCGCGAGCAGCTCCTCGGTGCGTCCCTCTCGCTCGGCCACGTGCTTGAGCGCGGCGAGCAGCAGCGGATCCGAGCGGTCCAGCGCGAAGGCCTCGCGCAGCAGCGCGGCGGCGGGCTCGCGCTGCTTGAGGCGCTCGTCGAGCAGCAGGCCCGCGGAGGTCAGGTAGTGCGCGCGCAGCGACGGCTGCTGCATGGTGGCGGCGAGCAACCGGTAGACTTCCACCAGTGCGGCGGCGTCGTTGCGCGCGGCGTAGACGGACTCGAGCTGCGTGAGGACCACGACGTCCGTGGGCCGCCGCTCCAGGCACTGGCGCAGGCAGGCACTGGCCTCATCGTCGCGGGACAGCCGCTCCTGGAGGACGATGCCCTTCTCGAACAGGAGGGCGGCCTGGTGGCGCGCGTCCTCGGTGGCGGCCAGCTCCGCGTCGAGCAGCTGGATGACCATCTGCCAGTTGCCCACGTCCGCGAAGAGTCGCCGCGCGGCGCGGATGTTGACCAGGTACCGGGGCGCCAGCTTGTACGCGTTCTGGAAGGCCACCGCCGCGTTGCGGGGGTTCTTGAGCGGCTCCTCCCAGAGCAGGCCCACCTCATGGAAGAGCTGGGCGGCCGCGGGACCATCCGTGGTGCTCAGCGTCCGTGCCTCGCGCTCCAGCGAGGCGATGCGCTCGCGGGCTTCGTCTTCCGCGCTGGGCGCGGGCATCGCCTGGGGCGCGGCCTGCACGGACTGCGTCAGCACTTCGGTGGCGCTGGGGCCGGACTTCGCGGGCGCCCCTGAAGGCGGAGGAGGGGCGACCGTGACTGGGGGTCGCGGGATGTCGTTGCGCTCGCTCATGGAAGGCCGGCTCCGGGGGCCAGTTCTGAGAGGAGGAGAATGGCCGGGAGCGGTCGTAACACGCGCTTGGCCGGTCCCTCAACTTCCCGTCTTTCCTGGCGATTTGGGTGTCCGGATACCCGGGGAGCAGGCAGGCCCCCGCTCTGGACTCCTGGTGGGCGCCTCGCTTGCGCCCACCGTCTCTTGTCGGCTTCAGGCCCGTGAAGCTCAGAGCCCTTCGCGCAGGTTTTCCTCGGCGATGTGGATCAGCCGGGTCACATGCTTGTGAAGCCAGAGCCCGAAGGGCTGGATTCGACCCGCCGGGGTCTTCTTGGGGAGGTCCTGGATGCCCTCGTCGAAGGAAATGACGGCGTGCTCGCCCGTGGGTGACGTCGTGCGCTGGTCGAAGGCGAAGGACCGGCCGACGTGCCACCCGCCGTGGAACACGAAGAGGTTCTCCAGGTCCTTGTTCTCGGTGGCCTCGACGAGCCCGTCGATGTCGTACACGTCGTCGGCGATCTCCAGGCAGCTCCAACCGCCGCCCGTGACGTTGCCGCAGGGAAACGTGGGCAGGCCGCGGTCCATGGCGTTGTCCACGATCCACGTGACAGTGCCGTACACGCGCTGGAAGTAGTCCCAGCTCGACTCCTTCTTCAGGGGCTTGAGCGCCTTCGCTCCCTCCCAGCTCCCGATGCGGTGCTTGTACTGGCGCTTGAAGATGGACAGCTGCTGGTCGAGGGAGTCCATGCGCTCGGGCTCCTTCTTCACGTCGAGGTGCTCCGCGACGAAGTGCGCCTTGGGGTAGCGGTCGTGGAGGTCCTTCAGCATCGCGATGGCCGTGTCGACGGCCTCGTAGGCGTTCTTGGGCTTCGTGAACGACGGGCCCTTGGGCGCGGAGGGCTTCTTCGGCGCGCCCTTGGGTGCCTTCGGTTCCGGATTGGGATGCGAGGCATCGCGGAGGTCGATGGTCCGCAGGACGAAGCCGACCTTCTCCTTGGCGCGGATGCGCTTCTCCGCCCGCTCGATGGCCGCCTCGTGGCTCTCGGTGGCGGTCTCCTTGTCGTAGCCGTCCATGATGACAGGCCCATCGACCTTCATGGCCCAGAACGTGGAGTCGCCCTGGATGTATTCGCGAATGACCACGCGCTTCTTCGTCGCGTTCCACGGGTTGGCGTCGCGGAATCCGAGCGTGCGATAGCGGGCCACCAGGGCTTCGCCCGTCGTTGCGTCGAGGAGCGAGACGTTGAAGGCGCCGTTGATGGTGCCGCGTCGGACCACGGCCTGGGCTCCTCGTACTTCCACGTCGACGAAGAGCAACGACATGGGCTTGAAGAGCGTGAATCGCGCCTGCACGGGCGAGCTGAGCTTCAACGCCTCGGGCTGATTCTTGGAGAGGGTTCCGTCGCTCCAGACCCGCAGCTCACCACCCGCAGAGTAGAGCCAGACCTCGCCCTTCAGTGAAAGCTGGGGGTCGGAGTACCAGATGGCCTCGCCATTGTTGAGCTTCTGCAGGTGCTTCCAGTTGGGCATGGGCGATTGTTCGCACGGGACGAGGGAGGGGTAAACGGGTGAGTTGACTCGCGAGGGGGGCGCTCAAGTCCCCGTGGATTTCGGAAGGACCGCTTCTTCGATTCGCCGCATGAAGTCGTTCAGGTGCCGGGCCATCACGGTGACCTGGGGCGGTTCAATCATCGTCTGGTGATTGCCGGGGACGCCGATGAGTTCCAGTCCGCCTTTGACGAGTTCCTGCCACGGCCGCTCGGGGTGTCGAGGGTGTGGCGGGACGTACTCCTGGGCGCGCAGGTAGATGGCGGTGCCCTCGGTGGGCGACGGCTCGTAGCTGAACAGCGCGCGCATATGGGCCTTCCAGACGGAGAGGAAGACCTGGAGGTCCACGAGGGAGAACGAGTCGGGTACCACGGCGCCGTCGCGGGCGCGTCGCAGCACCTCGAGCATCTGGGCCTGCGGGTCCAGTCCGCGCAGGAGGGAGATGAGCGCCTCCGACGAGTCACCGAACGTGGCGGCGAGCAGCTCCGCGTCGTCCTCGAAGCGCTTGGGGAGCTGACCTGGCCCTGGCGTGTCGAGGAACACGAGCAGCGAGGGTGGGACTCCCAGTCGCCGCAGGGTCTGCGCCATGTCGTAGACGATGGTGCCGCCCATCGACAGGCCCACGAGGTAGTACGGCGGGCGCGGACGCAGTTGGAGCAGGGCGTTCAGGTGGACGGAGGCGAGCTGCTCGATGGTCTGCAGTGGCTCGCATTCGCCATTCACGCCCGGGGCCTGGAAGCCGTAGACGGAGCGCTCCGGACCGAGCGCGCGCACGAGGTCCTGGTAGCAGAAGACGGTTCCGCCAATCGGGTGCATGCACAGGAGTGGCGGGAGGTCGTCGCGTCCGCGTTGGAGCAAGACGATACCGTCGGGAAGCGCGGGCGCGGTGTCGAGTTCACCGGGCGTCAGCTTGTCTTGAACCCAGGAGGCGAGCGCCGCCACGGTGGGACTCTGGAAGAGGACCTGGAGCGGGACCTTGAAGCCGAAGCGCTCGGACAGCTTCGCGACGAGCTGTGCGGCGAGCAGCGAGTGTCCACCCAGGTCGAAGAAGCTCGCCGTCACGCTGATGGACTCGCGGCCGAGGACCTGCGCCCACAGGGATGCGATGTCCTCCTCCAGCGGCGTGCGCGGCGCCACGCGTGCATTCGAGTCATCCCCTGCAGCGGAGGGTCGGGGCAGCGCACGGTGGTCGACCTTGCCGTTCGCCGTGAGCGGGAGTGACGGGAGGACCACGAAGTCGGAGGGGACCATGTGCGAAGGGAGGGTCCCCTGGAGGAAGGTGCGAAGAACCGTGGACGTCAGCTCCAACTCTGTCGCGACGTAGCCGACAAGGCGCCTGTCTCCCGGCGTGTCTTCGCGCACAAGGACGATGGCATCGCGCACGTCGGGGTGTGAGCGGAGCGCGGACTCGACTTCGCCAAGCTCGATGCGGAAGCCGCGCAGCTTCACCTGGTTGTCGCGGCGACCGATGAAGTCGAGAGCGCCGTCGTGGCGAAGGCGGACGAGGTCACCGGTGCGGTAGAGGCGCGCGCCGGGAGCCGAGCTGAAGGGATGGGGGATGAATCGTTCGGCGGTGAGGTCGGCCCTGTCCCAGTAGCCCCAGGCGAGGCCATCGCCACCGACGAAGAGTTCCCCGGTGACGCCCGTGGGGACAGGCCGCAAATGCACGTCGAGCACATAGGCGGTGCTGTTGGCGATGGGCCTGCCGATGGGAACGGAGAGCTCGTGGTGGAGGAGGACAGGGTGCCAGGAGCTGAAGGTGGTGTTCTCGGTAGGGCCGTAGACGTGGAGGAGACGCTGAGGAGGCCCGAGAGAGAGGACGCGGTTGACGCAGGAGGTGTCCGCGTTCTCGCCGCCGAAGAGGAGGAAGCGGAGACGGGAGAAGGCGGAGGGCTCGGAGCGCGAGACGAGGTTGAAGAGAGCGGTGGTGAGGAAGAGGGCGGAGATGCGCTCGTCGAGGAGACGGCGGGAGAGGATGGAGGGGTCGATGACGTCATCCTTGTCGAGGATGACGAGGGAGGAGCCGTTGAGGAGGGCGCCCCAGATTTCGAAGGTAGAGGCGTCGAAGGCGACAGTGGCGGCCTGGGCGACGCGGTCATCATGTCCGAGCTGGACGTAGTCGGAGTCGAGGACGAGTCGAAGGACGGCGCGGTGGGGAATGCAGACACCCTTGGGGCGACCCGTCGAGCCCGAGGTGTAGGTGACGTAAGCGAGATCGTCGGGCCCCATGTCGTGAGTGAGCCGAGGAAGCTCGTCATCGGAGACAGGTGGCAGGGCATCGATGCACAGCGGCTCGATGTCACCGTGGGGAACGCGCACGGACAGCGAGGTCTGCGTGACGATGCGCTGGACCTGTGAGTCGCGAGCCATGAAGTCGAGGCGCTCGGAAGGGTAGTCAGGGTCGAGCGGGACGTAGGCGCCGCCTGCCTTGAGTATGGCGAGCAGCGTGACGATCAACTCGGGAGAGCGGGGCAGGCAGACTCCGACCTGGGGACGTGCTCTGTCGACCCCCTGCGCACGGAGGATGCGCGCGAGTCGAGTGGAGCGCATGTCGAGTTCGCCATACGAGAGCGAGTCGGAGCCGTGCTGCACGGCGATGGCGTCGGGACGCAGCGCGGCCTGGGTGGCGAATCGCTCGACGATGGACGAATGGGCCGGATACGGCCGGCCGGTGTCGTTCCATTCGACGAGCCACTGGCGACGCTCGTCGGTTGAGAGCAGCTCCAGGGAGTGGATGGAGGCGTGCGGAGTCCGGACGACCTGCTCCATCAAGCCGCGGAGATGGTCCGCCATGCGCGAGATGGTCGCGGGCGTGAAGAGCGCGGTGGCGAACTCGAAGACACCGTTGAGTCCGTGAGGCGTCTCTTCCAACGACAGGGTGAGATCGAACTTCGACGTGCGCGGGTGCAACTCCAGGGTATCGACCACGAGTCCCGGGAGCTGAAGCTGTCCAGCCGGCGCGTTCTGGAGAGCGAACATGACCTGGACGAGAGGGCCATGGCTCAGGGAGCGCTGGACGTGGAGTTCCTCGACGAGCTTCTCGAAGGGAAGCTCCTGGTGGGAGTAGGCACCGAGGCAGGAGTCGCGAGTGCGGAGGAGGACGTCGAGGAAGGAAGGGTTGCCGGAGAGGCGAGCAGGGAGAGGGAGGGTGTTGACGAAGAAGCCGATGAGGGATTCGAGCTGAGGACGGGTGCGGTTGGCGATGGGGGAGCCGACGAGGAAGTCGAGCTGGCCGGAGTAGCGGGAGAGGAGGAGTTGGAAGGAGGAGAGCAGTGCCATGAAGAGGGTGGCACCGTGGAGACGGGAGAGGGCGTCGAGGGAGTCGCGAAGGTGGAGGGGAAGGGAGAAGCGGTGAGTGGAGCCCTCGAAGGATTGAAGAGAGGGGCGAGGGAAGTCAGTGGGCAGAGAGAGGACGTGAGGGACGCCGTCGAGGAGGCGAGTCCAGAAGGAGAGCTGAGAGGAGAGGGTGTCGCCGGAGAGCCAGTGACGCTGCCAGGAGGAGAAGTCGGCGTACTGGATGGAGAGAGGGGCGAGGGAGGAGGCCACACCCTGGAGTCGAGCGAGGTACTCGGCGGAGAGCTCCTGGTAGAGGACGCCGAAGGACCAGCCGTCGGAGATGATGTGGTGGAGGTTGAGCAGCAGCAGATGCCGCTGAGGCGCGAGGAGGAAGAGATGCGCGCGGAAGAGAGGACCGAGGGCGAGGTTGAAGGGCGCTTCGGCATCGAGCTGGAGGAGGCGAAGGACTTCGTCGTCGGGGTTGGGAGAGGACGAGAGGTCGATGAGTCCCCAGTCGAAGTCGGGAGCGTCGGAGATGCGTTGGGAAGGCTCGCCATCGCCTGGGAAGCGAGTGCGGAGGGACTCGTGACGAAGGACGAGCGTGCGGAGGCTGTCGTGGAGGGCGGCGACGTCGAGAGCACCCTCCAGCCGAAGCGCGAAGGGCATGTTGTAGACGGCCTGCTGCTCATGGAACTGGTTGAGGAACCAGAGGCGCTCCTGCGCGAAGGAGAGCGGCAGCGGTGCATCCCTGCTCACCGTCGAAATGAGCGAGGTGTTCTGAACCGTCTGCGCTGATTGGAGGCGCTGATCCACGGCCTGTGCGAAGGACTCGATGGTCGGTGCTTCGAAGAGCATCCGCACGGCCAGCGGAACACCGAGACGTTCCTGGCTCCGCGAGATGATCTGCGTGGCGAGCAATGAATGCCCACCGAGGTCGAAGAAGGTCGCGGTGACGCTGACCTTGTCGAGCTGAAGCACCACTGCCCAGATGACTGCGAGCTGCGACTCCAGCTCCGTGCGTGGAGCGACGAACGCCTCACCGTCGACGCGATTCGCCTCGGGTGCGGGGAGTGCGCGGTGGTCGATCTTCCCGTTGGGCGTGAGGGGCAGCTCGGCGAGGACGATGACCGTCGAAGGCACCATGTGGCTGGGAAGTTGTTTCCCCAGGTGCTCGCGCAACACGGAGCCGGCGAGCTCCGTCGCGACGTAGGCGACCAGTCGCTTGTCACCCGGCGAGTCCTCCCGCACGAGTACGACGGCGTCGCGCACGTCGGGGTGAGCCCGGATGGCGGACTCGACTTCACCCAGCTCGATGCGGAAGCCACGCAGCTTCACCTGGTTGTCGCGGCGGCCGATGAAGTCGAGAGCACCGTCAGTGCGAAGCCGGACGAGGTCACCGGTGCGGTAGAGGCGAGCGCCGGGAGCCTCGCTGAAGGGATGGGGAATGAAGCGCTCGGCGGTGAGGTCGGGCTTGTTCCAGTAGCCCCAGGCGAGGCCATCGCCTCCGACGAAGAGTTCCCCTGTGACGCCCATGGGCACGGGCTGCAAATGCACGTCGAGCACATAGGCGGTGCTGTTGGCGATGGGCCTGCCGATGGGGACGGAGAGTTCCTGGTGGCAGAGGGTGGGGTGCCAGGTGCTGGCGGTGGTGTTTTCGGTGGGGCCGTAGCCGTTGACCAGTCGCTGAGGAGGCCCGGAGGAGAGGACGCGGTTGATGCAGGAGGGGTCCGCGTTCTCACCGCCGATGAGGACGAAGCGGAGGCGAGAGAAGGCGGAAGGCTCGGAGCGGGAGACGAGGTTGAAGAGAGAAGTGGTGAGGACGAGGGCGGAGATGCGCTCGTCGCGGAGACGACGGGCGAGGACAGCCGGGTCGATGACGTCATCCTTCTCAAGGATGACAAGGGCGGCGCCATTGAGGAGGGCGCCCCAGATTTCGAAGGTGGAGGCGTCGAAGGCGACGGTGGCGGCCTGGGCGACGCGGTCGTCGGGCCCGAGTTGAACGTCATTGGAGTTGAGGACGAGGCGGAGGACGCCTCGGTGGGGGATGCAGACACCCTTGGGTCTACCCATCGAACCTGAGGTGTAGAGGATGTGCGCCAGGTCATCTGGACCGAGGTCGCACTCCAACGGCGCCTTGCTGTTCGCACTCAGCGCTTCGCGAAGCAGGTCAAGACTCAGGAGTCGCCAATCACCCGAAGGCACGCTCTCTCTGCGCGACTCGTGAGTGACGACGGCGACGACTTGTGCGTCGCGAGCCATGAAGTCGAGACGCTCAGAGGGGTAATCCGGGTCGAGCGGGACGTAGGCGCCACCCGCCTTGAGGATGGCTAGCAGCGTGACAATCAGCTCGGGAGAGCGGGGCAGGCAGACCCCGACCTGAGGACGCGCCCTGCCAATTCCGTGAGCACGAAGGATGCGAGCGAGCTGGTTCGAGCGAGCATCCAGCTCGCCGTACGAGAGCGAGTCGGAGCCGTACTGCACGGCGATGGCGTCGGGACGCAGCGCGGCCTGGGTGGCGAAGCACTCGACGATGGACGAGTGGGCCGGATACGGCCGGCCGGTGTCATTCCATTCAACGAGCCACTGGCGACGCTCGTCGGCGGAGAGCAGGTCCAGTGAGTGGATGGAGACGTGCGGAGTCCGGACGACCTGCTCCATCAGCCTGCGAAGGTGGTCCGCCATTCGCGCGACGGTGGCTGGCGCGAAGAGCGCGGTGGCGAACTCGAAAACGCCGTGAAGGCCATCCGAGGACTCCTCCAAAGAGAGCGTGAGGTCGAACTTGGAAGTTCGGGGATGGAGTTCGACGTGTTCGACGCTGAGCGCCGGGAAGGACGGCGGTGCACCGGGCGCGTTCTGGAGAGCGAACATGACCTGGACGAGAGGGCCATGGCTCAAGGAGCGCTGGACGTGGAGTTCCTCGACGAGCTTCTCGAAGGGAAGCTCCTGGTGGGAGTAGGCACCAAGGCAGGAGTCGCGAGTGCGGAGGAGGACGTCGATGAAGGAAGGGTTGCCGGAGAGGCGAGCGGGGAGAGGGAGAGTGTTGACGAAGAAGCCGATGAGGGATTCGAGCTGAGGACGCGTGCGATTGGCGATGGGAGAGCCGACGAGGAAGTCGAGCTGGCCGGAGTAGCGGGAGAGGAGGAGCTGGAAGGAGGAGAGCAGTGCCATGAAGAGGGTGGCACCGTGGAGACGAGAGAGGGAGTCGAGGGAGTCGCGAAGGTGGAGGGGAAGGGAGAAGCGGTGAGTGGAGCCCTCGAAGGATTGGAGAGAGGGGCGAGGGAAGTCAGAGGGAAGAGAGAGGACGTGAGGGACGCCGTCGAGGAGACGAGTCCAGAAGGAGAGCTGGGAGGAGAGGGGGTCGCCGGAGAGCCAGTGACGCTGCCAGGAGGAGAAGTCGGCGTACTGGATGGAGAGCGGGGGCAGAGGTGAGGCCACGCCCTGGAGTCGAGCGAGGTACTCGGCGGAGAGCTCCTGGTAGAGGACGCCGAAGGACCAGCCGTCGGAGATGATGTGGTGGAGGTTGAGCAGCAGCAGATGCCGCTGAGGCGCGAGGAGGAAGAGGCGCGCGCGGAAGAGAGGACCGAGGGCGAGGTTGAAGGGAGCCTCGGCGTCGAGTTGGAGCAGGCGAAGGGCTTCGTCGTCGGAGTTGGGAGAGGACGAGAGGTCGACGAGTTCCCAGTCGAAGTCGAGGGAGTCGGAGATGTGCTGAGAGGGAACGCCGTCGCCGGGGAAGTGAGTGCGGAGAGCCTCGTGACGAAGGACGAGCGCGCGGAGGCTGTCGTGGAGTGCGGCGACGTCAAGAGCGCCCTCCAGACGCAGCGCGAAGGGCATGTTGTAGACGGCCTGCTGCTCATGAAGCTGGCTGAGGAACCAGAGACGCTCCTGCGCGAAGGAGAGCGGCAGCGGCGCGTCTCTGCTCACCGTTGGGACGAGGGCCACGTCTGTCGGAGCAGGAACGTCGTTTCGGCGCTGCTCGACGACGCGAGCAAGGGCCTCGATGGAGGGCGCCTCGAATAGCGCGCGAACGGGAATCAACGTGCCCAGGTGCTCTTGGATGCGAGAGATGACCTGGGTGGCGAGCAAGGAGTGCCCGCCCAGGTCGAAGAAGTTCGCGGTGACGCTGACGCTGTCGAGCTGAAGCACAGCGGCCCAGATGGCCGCGAGCCGCGACTCCAGCTCCGTGCGTGGAGCGACGAACGAGTCCGTCTCCAACGCTCCGAACTCAGGCGCCGGCAACGCGCGCCGATCCACCTTGCCATTGGGTGTGAGTGGAAGCGCGTCGAGGACGACGACCGCCGAGGGCACCATGTAGCTGGGAAGCTGTTGTCCCAGGTGCTCACGCAACAGTGTCCCGGAGCTTCGCGTCACGACGTATGCGACCAGTCGCTTGTCACCCGGCGAGTCCTCTCGCACGAGCACGACGGCGTCGCGCACGGCGGGATGGGCACGCAGCGCGGCCTCGACTTCACCCAGTTCGATGCGGAATCCGCGCAGCTTCACCTGGTTGTCGCGGCGGCCAATGAAGTCCAGCTCTCCGTCCTGACGGAAGCGAACGAGGTCGCCCGTGCGATAGAGGCGCGCGCCCGGAGTCGTGCTGAAGGGATGGGGAATGAAGCGCTCGGCGGTGAGGTCGGGTCTGTCCCAATAGCCCCAGGCGAGGCCGTCGCCTCCGACGAACAGCTCACCCGCGACACCCCGAGGAACAGGTTGCAGATTCGCATCGAGCACATAGGCGGTGCTGTTGGAGACAGGCCTTCCAATGGGGACCGACAGCTCGGTGGAGGGCTGGGCCTGATACCAGGTGCTGTACGTGGTGTTCTCGGTGGGGCCGTAGCCGTTCACCAATGCGACCGGTGCTCCGTGTGTGAGCACGCGTTGAACAGTCGTTGCGTCGGCGGCCTCTCCTCCGAAGATGACCCAGCGCAACCCCGCGAACGCATCAGGGTGCGTGCGCGCGGTGTGGTGGAAGATGGCGGTCGCGACGACCAGCGCGGAGATGCGCTCCTCCCGCAGGTGGCGCGCGAAGACGTCGGGCTGGATGACCTCGTCCTTGTCGAAGATGACGAGCGCGGCGCCATTGAGCAGCGCACCCCAGATCTCCAAGGTGGAGAGGTCGAACGTCACCGTGGTCACCTGGGCGACCCGGTCGTCTGGCCCCAGGCGGACCTGGTCCGGGTCGAGCGCCATGCGAACCACACCCCGGTGTGGAATGCAGACACCCTTGGGACGCCCCGTGGACCCGGAGGTGTAGATGATGTGCGCCAGGTCATCGGCGGTGCTGTCATCCACCCACGGAGTTGACGCCGAACCCTCCAGCGCATCCCCGAGCCGATCCAGGTTCACCACGTGCCACGGTCCCTCGGGAAGCCGCGTGCTCAGCGCATCGTGAGAGACGATGGCCGCGAGTCGGGCGTCATGGGCCATGAAGGCCAGTCGCTCCGTGGGGTGCTCGGGGTCGAGCGGAACGTACGCTCCGCCGGCCTTGAGACTCGCGAGGAACGCGACGATGAGCTCCGGGGACCGAGGCAGGCACACGCCCACCTGCGGATGCCGGCGGTTGACGCCCTGGGCTCGCAGTACCTGGGCCAGCGCATTGGCGCGCGAATCGAGCTGGGCATAGGTGAGCGCGCGCTCTCCCTGTCGAACCGCCACGGCTTCGGGCCGCAGCGCCACCTGTGCATTGAAGAGGCGCACGAGAGACGACTCGGACGGGTAGGCGCGCGCCGTGTGGTTCCAGTCGATGAGCCACTGGCGTTGCTCGTCGTCGGAGAGGATCGGCACTTGTCCGCAAGGACGCTCGGGTTCCCGGACGAACGCCTCGACGAGTCGCACGAAGTGCTCCGCCATCCGTTCGATGGTGTGCGGAGCGAACAGCGCGGTGGAGTACTCGATGGAGCCCCGGAGTCCCTCGGGGGATTCCTCCAGCGCGAGGAACAGCTCGAACCGCGACGTCCGTGTCTCCAGATCCAGCGGAGCGACCTGGAGCCCTGGAAGCTGAAGCTGTCCCCCGGGAGCGTTCTGGAGCGCGAATAGGACCTGGACCAACGGACTGCGTCCGGGCTCGCGCTCGACGTGGAGTTCCTCGACGAGCTTCTCGAAGGGAAGCTCCTGGTGGGAGTAGGCGCCTAGGCAGGAGTCGCGAGTGCGAAGGAGGACGTCGAGGAAGGAAGGGTTGCCGGAGAGGCGAGCGGGGAGAGGGAGGGTGTTGACGAAGAATCCGATGAGGGATTCGAGCTGAGGACGGGTGCGGTTGGCGATGGGAGAGCCGACGAGGAAGTCGAGCTGGCCGGAGTAGCGGGAGAGGAGGAGCTGGAAGGAGGAGAGCAGTGCCATGAAGAGGGTGGCACCGTGGAGACGGGAGAGGGAGTCGAGGGAGTCGCGAAGGTGGAGGGGAAGAGAGAAGCGGTGAGTGGAGCCCTCGAAGGATTGGAGAGAGGGACGAGGAAAGTCAGAGGGAAGAGAGAGGACGTGAGGGACGCCGTCGAGGAGGCGAGTCCAGAAGGAGAGCTGGGAGGAGAGGGTGTCGCCGGAGAGCCAGTGACGCTGCCAGGAGGAGAAGTCGGCGTACTGGATGGAGAGAGGGGCGAGGGAGGAGGCCACACCCTGGAGTCGAGCGAGGTACTCGGCGGAGAGTTCCTGGTAGAGGACGCCGAAGGACCAGCCGTCGGCGATGATGTGGTGGAGGTTGAGCAGCAACAGATGCTCATGTTCGTGAGCAGCGGTCGTCACCAGCAGCGCTCGAAAGAGCGGACCACGTGCGAGGTCGAACGGACGTTCCGCCGCGGCACGCAGCAGGGCATGGGCCTGTTCGACTGAACTCACGGAGCTCCGCTCCAGCCGCACGGACACGGACTCCGCCACGAGTTGCACGGGAGCGCCTTCGCCCGGGAAGGTCGTGCGCAGGGACTCGTGACGGTCAACCAGTGCCTGGAGGCTTTGCTCCAGGGCCGTGACGTCGAGAGGCCCCTCCAACCGGAACGCCATGGGCAGGGAGTAGACGGCCGTGTCTGGCATCCACCGGTCGAGGAACCACAGGCGCTGCTGCGCGAACGATGGGCTCAAGCGCGCCTCGCCCTGGGCGGGTCGGATGAGGTCCTCGGAGAACGCGCTCGGGGTCTCCTCGAGACGGGCGCAAAGCTCGCGTAGGACGGGCTGATCGAAGAGCGCACGCAGCGGAAGGTGGAACCGTGTCTCCTCGCGCATCCGGGTGACGACCTGCGTGGCGAGCAGCGAGTGGCCCCCCAGGTCGAAGAAGTTCGCGGTGGCGCTCACGGCGTCCATGCCCAGCACCTCCGCCCAGATGCGCGCGACGGCGGTCTCCAGGGCCGACTCCGGCGCGATGAAGTCCTCGGAGTGCGCCTGGGGTGTGGGCAGCAACGCGCGGTCCACCTTGCCGTTGGGCGTGAGTGGCAGTGCGTCCAGCACCACGATGGCGGCGGGCACCATGTACCCGGGGAGCAGGCGTTGCACGTGCTCGCGCAGCTCGACGGAGGACGCTCGCGCGACGACGTACGCGACCAGCCTCCGGTCTCCCGGTAAGTCCTCTCGCACGAGCGCGAGGGCCTCCAGCACGGAGGAATGCTGGCGCAGCGCACTCTCCACTTCCCCCAGCTCGATTCGGAAGCCACGCAGCTTCACCTGGTGGTCGCGACGGCCGATGAACTCCATGACTCCATCGACGCGCCGCCGCACCAGATCTCCGGTGCGGTACATCCGCCCACCGGGCGTATCGCTCCAGGGGTCGGGCAGGAAGCGCTCTCCCGTCAGGTCCGCGCGCTCCCAGTATCCCCACGCGAGGCCCAAGCCCCCCGTGTACAGCTCACCCACGGTTCCGACGGGAACGGGCCGCAGCGCCTCGTCCAGTACATACATCCGCGTCCCGGAGATGGCGCGGCCAATGGCGACGGCCGTGGTGTCATCTGTCTCCAGTGCTCCGCGCATCGGGTGGAAGCTGGTGAACGTCGTGTTCTCGGTGGGCCCGTAGAAGTTGACCAGCCGGATGTGCGGAAGCTGCTCCAGCGCCTTGCGCGCATGGGGCACGGAGAGGACCTCGCCTCCCGTGAGCAGCTCGCGCACGCGGCCCATTCCAGGCAGGCCGAGCTCGACGAGTTGATGGAAGAGGCCCGTCGTCACCCAGACCACCGTCACTCCCTGCGCCTCCAGGAAGGGACCCAGCTCGTCCAGCCCCGCGGCGCCCTGGGTGAACACGGCGAGCCGCGCGCCATTGAGGAGCGCTCCCCAGATTTCAAAGGTCGACGCATCGAAGGCCACGGGCGCGAGCTGCAGCAGCACGTCGTCGGGGCCCACGTCCACGTAGTTGGCGCCCAGCACCAGCCGCAACACGCCCCGGTGGGGAACACAGACGCCCTTGGGTTTGCCCGTGGAGCCCGATGTGAAGACCACGTAGGCGAGGTCGTCCGGGCAGACCTCCCGCTTGGGCGGATGCGCGGGAAGCGCGTCCAGCTCCGCCTCCAGTGCGTCCAGGCACAGCGTGGGCACACCGCCCGACGGCAGGCGGGAGCGCAGGCCCGTCTGCGTGACGATGGCGTGGACCCCCGCGTCCTCCGCCATCAACCGCAGTCGCTCGGACGGGTAGTCGGGATCGAGCGGAACGTAGGCGCCGCCCGCCTTGACGATGGCGAGGAGGGTGACCAGCAGCTCCGCCGAGCGCGGGAGACAGACGCCCACCTGGGGATGCTCTCGACCGATGCCCTGGGCGCGCAGGCGCCACGCGAGCTGGTTCGCCCGCGCGTCGAGTCCCGCATACGTCAGGCTCACGCTGTCGCTGCTGACCGCGACAGCGTGAGGACGCAGCGCTACCTGGGCTTCGAAGGCGTCCGCGATGTTGGAGGGAAGAGAAGCCGGAGAGGGAGCCGACAAGGAGAGGGCGTCGAGCATGTCAACGCGTCGCCCTCACAGGATGAGAAAGCGACGGCTGCCGCGGGGGGCACGGCAGCCGATGAGACGGGGCGGAACGCGTGAGTCATATCTAGGAGGCTTGCCGAGACATGCGCAAGATTGGCTGGTCCTCCCCGCCCTGATGAGGCGGATCTCCGTTGAGTTGTGTTTCAGTTTATTACGGGTGACTCGTCGGGTCCGCCGGGTTCGTGCCAGCGGAGCGCTCGTCGCCATCGCGGAAGCCGTCGAGGTCCCGGTCGATGCCGATGCGCGTTCCCGAGCCCGGGGGCACGCACGTGTACGTCAGCACGCCGTTGCTCGCCGTGGTGGCGGCGCGAAGGTTTGCGTCCGACACTCCTGGCAGACCCTGTCGGTCGACGATGAACTGACCTCCTCCCACGTAGAGGAAGCCCGCATCGTGCGGGCCCACCCGGCCCTTGGCGACCAGGTCGCACTCGCCCGCGTTCGCTCGCGCCACCAGCAGGTTGATGCGCGGCCCCACCACGGCGGCCTGGGCTGCCGTCAGCGTCACCTGCTGGCCGACGATGGGCGCCAGGTTCGTGTCGAAGACGAAGATGAACTGCTCCATGTTCTTCTTCGCCGCGACGCCCTCCGGCGTATCCGGGATGCCCACCGAGTTGAAGATGGGGTGGAAGTCGAAGCCGCTGTTGAACGTGAAGAGGGTGGGGACGGTGCCGTCGCTGTTGAAGCCGAAGCCGCGCACCTGGTCTCCCATGAAGGGATCCACGGGCAGATTGCCCGTGGCGAAGGGCGCGCCGAACATTCCGACCTTCTGGTACGCGTTGCGCAGGTGCGGCACCTTGGGAAACTGCGGCACCACGTCGAACGACGACCGGCCGTCCGTGCCGAAGAAGCCCTTGAAGACACCTTCGCCAGGGTTCGCGTTGGGGTCGAGCGTGTGGCACGAGCCGCAGGGCCCGTGGAAGAACGTCATCGTGTTCAGGAAGAAGTCCCGGCCCGCCTGCTGCGTGGTCGTGAGGGAGTTGTCCAGCTTGCGGATGGGGTTGGGCGGATAGACGACCTGGAGCGCGAAGTCGGTGAACTTCTGGAGCTGCTGCGGCGTGAGCTGGGCGTTGCGGCCCAACAGGTCCATGAAGGCCGGGTTGAACTGCTTGAAGGCCTCTGACTCATTGAAGGAGCCGTTGTTGGGCTGGGCGTTCGCCGCGCTGTCTCCGCCGTTGCGGTCTCCTCGCCAGTGCATGGGGCCGTGGTTGGCCATGCCTCGGAGGCTCTGCGTCGTCATCGGGCCCTTCAGCGGGTGGAAGGCCGTGCTCTGGCCGAACGTCGGATCGCTGCCGAACTCGGGCATGATGGGGACGACGGGGCTGGGGTTGTTCTTCACCGCGCCGTCCGGGTTGCCCAGGTCCCAGGCCAGGCTGTCGAAGTCGCCGAAGATGTGGCAGCTGGCGCACGAGGAGTCGCCGTGGCTGGAGCTGTTCCGGGCGTCGTAGAGGAACGGACGGCCCTCCACCACGCTCGCGGGCTCCGGGTTGTACATGGGCAGGTGGGCGATCTCCTGGCGCGTCGTCGTGTTGATGACGGAGATGGCGTTGTCGAAGCGGGTGAGCACGTAGAGCCGCCGCCGCGCCTCGTCCAGCACCAGCCCCGTGGGGCCGCCGCCGGTGAGCTGAATCTGGTTCGCGGCGTTCGGCACGAAGGTGTCCGCCTCCAGCGCCGCGGTGGAGTAGACGCCCAGCTTCGAGGAGCCGAAGGCCGTGACGAACAGCGTGGCGCCGTCGGAGGTCACCGCCATGCCCAGCGGCTGCGCGAGGCTCTTCTCGCTCTCCGGATTGGGCGTGGGCGCGCAGCAGGTGCCGTAGTTGATGTGCTTGTTGAGGTGGCGCGGCGTGACGCTGGTGGGGCCGAGCACGGTGATGCGGCTCTCGTGGATGTGGCCGCGCAGCGTGGTGTTGGCGAAGGTGCCGGGCCCCTCGAAGCGCAGGTCATTCCGGGCCTCGGTGTTGCTGACGTACACCTTCCCGTTGGCGGGGTTGACCACCATGTTGAACAGGATGGTGCCCACGCCGGCGTAGACGCTCCCGCTGCCGGTGAGCGGCGCGGGCGGGTTGGAGGTGGCGTCGATGGCGAAGACGTCCTTGTCCGGCAGGGACAGGCGCACCTGCGGCGTCCACGAGCGGTTCACCACGTCCACCCAGTCCTGCCCGTTGTACTTGACGATGACGGAGACCTCCGGGGCGGGGACGCCCGCGAAGTTGGTGTTGGGGCTCGGAACGCCGCCCGCGGCTTCGCCACCGTTGGGAATGGCCGCCTCGTGCAGCACCGTGGTGCGATTGCCGGAGTGGAAGGCCGCCGCGTACACCCGCGAGCCGTCGGGCGTCGTCGCCAGGGCCCGGGGCGTGTCGGAGAACAGCGACAGGATGGTGAGCGGCGTGCCGCCCAGCGAGCTGCCCAGGTGGTCCGAGTCGAAGACCCAGACGTCGGCCCGGCCCACGCCCGGCGTGGTGAGCTGGGGGTCGAACGGCGCGTTCTGTCCGCGATGCGCCGCGGTGATGAACGCGCGCCGCCGGCCCGGGCCCGCGAAGACCAGGTCCCGAGGCTCGTCACCCACGAGCAGCGTGCGCGTCACGATGCCGCTGTTTCCCTCACCGTCCACGCGGACGATGCTGACGCTGTCAGACAGGTGGTTGACGACCCAGACCTCGTCGTTCGTCCTCGCGGCGACGGCCACGGGCTCCAGGCCCACCGGCACCGAGCCCCGGTGGCTGAGGCCACTGTTGCCGACGCGGAAGATCTCCAGGCGGTTGTCCGGAGTGTTGACGGCGAACAACAGCCTTCCGTCAGGGGAGAGGGCCAGGGGCCGCACCTGTCCGCTTTCGAAGAGCGTGAAGGGCGCCGCCACGGCTTCGCGGCTTGAAAAGACTCCCGCCAGCAGCAACGTCAAGACAACGCTTCTCAGCGAACCAGCTCGAACGGCAGTGCACCGGGGTTTCACATCATCCTCCAGGGGAGAGGGACTCTTCCCTCCCTCCGTCGAGGGAGTGACGGTTGGAAGGGAATACGGAATCTTCCGTGGATACGGTGTGAACCGTAAATACTGGCATTCGCTTTCGTGGAAATGCCCGTGACGGTGACGCAGTCTCATGGGTCTGGAGTGTCCGGACCTACCCATGGCATGTCCGGACGGAGCGAATTTTTACAGGAGTGTGAGCCGATGGCCTGGAAGATGCCCGAGGAACCCTATGTCGACGCGGAGCCTGGCTCCGCGCTGGAGACCGTCATCGTTCCGCGCACGCGGGACCTGGGGGATGGCTTCGAGGTGCGCCGGGCGCTGCCGTCGTCGCGGCGGCGGATGGTGGGCCCGTTCATCTTCCTGGACCAGATGGGGCCCTCGGTGCTCCAGGCGGGCAAGGGGCTCGACGTGCGGCCCCATCCGCACATTGGCCTGGCCACGGTGACGTATCTGTTCGATGGCGAGGTCCTGCACCGGGACTCGCTGGGCGTGGTGCAGACCATCCGGCCCGGCGCGGTGAACTGGATGGTGGCGGGACGCGGCATCGTCCACTCGGAGCGCACGCCGCCGGAGGCGCGCGTGAAGGCGAACCGGCTGTTCGGCATCCAGTTCTGGGTGGCGCTGCCCGGCAAGCACGAGGAGGTCGCGCCGTCCTTCGTACACACGCCGGTGGAGGCGCTTCCGGTCATCCAGGACCACGGCCTGGAGCTGAGGCTCATCGCAGGCGAGCTCTTCGGCGAGCGTTCTCCGGCGAAGACGCAGTCAGAGCTGTTCTACGCGGACGTGAAGCTCGACGTGGGCACCCGGCTTCCCGTGCCGTCCGTGCATGAGGAGCGGGGCCTGTTCATCGCGGAGGGGCAGGTGGAGGTCGGCGGCGAGAGCTTCGGTCCCGGTCAGCTCCTGGTGCTGCGTCCGGGCGCGGACGTCGTCGCCCGGGGCGGTGGGGCCACGCGCTCGCGCCTGTTGCTCTTTGGCGGTGAGCCCATGGATGGGCCGCGTCACATCTGGTGGAACTTCGTCTCCAGCTCGAAGGAGCGCATCGAGCAGGCCAAGGAAGACTGGCTCGCGGGGCGCATCGGCCAGGTCCCGGGTGAGACGGAATTCATTCCGCTCCCGGAGCCCGAGCCAAACGTGCCCCGCTATCCCTGACACGCCCGCAAGGTTGATTGAGACAGCCCCGCAGGAGGTCCTTCTGCGGGGAGTGTCTGTGTGCCCCGAGGCAGCTCAATCCTTGTGCAAACACTCTCCATTTCAGTATCCGCCGCTTGGATTGATGGGAAGCCGACGGGCGAGGGAGGGCAGGGTTTTCACGGATTGAGTTGTGAGGCTCGCGATGCAAATCCTTTCGCAGTGACCTTGGGTGTCTGGAGATGCCCGAGCGAGTCTCTTGTGCGGGGAGGAATCGCCGTGAGCCATCCGAACATGAAGTCGCGAGAAGTGTCCGTCTCTGTCGGAGATTATCTGCTGGCCCGCTTGCAGGAGCTGGGCATCCACCATGTCTTCGGCGTCCCGGGAGACTTCAACCTGGGCGTGCTCGAGCAGTTGCTCAAGCATCCGGGGCTGCGGTGGGTCGGGTGCTGCAACGAACTCAATGCCGCCTACGCCGCGGACGGGTATGCCCGCATGCGAGGGGTTGCCGCGCTGCTGACGGCCTACGGCGTGGGGGAGTTGAGCACCATCAACGGCATCGCCGGCGCGTATGCCGAGCGGGTGCCCGTGGTGGCCATCACCGGAGCCCCTCCGCTGTCCCATCTCCAGAAGCGCTCCGTGATTCACCACAGCCTGGGGGATGGAGACTTCGGCAACACGCTGGCGAGCGTGGCGCCCTTCACTGTTGCGCAAGCGGTGCTGACGCAGGCGAATGCACCCCAGGAGATCGACCGGGTGCTGCGCACGTGTCTCCGGGAGCGGCGGCCCGTGTATCTCCAGCTCCCCTCCGACGTGACGTTCCAGCACGTCCCAGCTCCCGAGGCACCGCTGGTGCAGGAGGCTCCACGGAGCGACCCCGACAGTCTTCGGCTGCTCCTCGAGGAGCTGGTGCCAAGGTTGAGGGGTGCCCGACGGTGCGCGCTGCTGGTGGACAGCGATATCCAGCGCTTCGGCCTCGCGTCGAAGGTGCTCGCGATGGCGGAGGCCGGCCGACTTCCTATCGCGTTGCTCAGCTCAGCGCGGGGCCTGGTCGACGAGGGGCATCCGGCGTTCCTCGGCTTCTATGGCGGGCGCCTGTCCGATGCATACGTGCGGGACTGGGTGGACGGCGCGGACTGCGTGGTAGCCCTGGGCACGCGCTTCACGGACCTCAACACGCACTCCTTCTCTCATCGCCTGGAGTCCGCCCGGCTGGTGGATCTCCAGCTCTTCAGCGCCGCGCTGGGGCAGGGGACGCAGGGTGTGCCACCGTCCCTGTACAGCGGACTGGTGTTGAGCGAGGTGCTGGAGGAGCTGACGGAGTCGCTGGGCGCTCGGGGGGCCCAGGACTTTGTTCCCCGCTCCGCCCGGCTGCGAGCCACGGCGGCGGCCCGGGCGCCAGTGCCCATCCCCAAGACCGGGACGCCGCTGACCCACGCGCAGCTCTGGCCCGCGCTCGCGGGGTTGCTGGAGCCGGAGGATGTCCTCGTCGTCGAGGCGGGCAGCCCCATGGTGGGCTTTTCATCCACGCAGCTTCCCCGAGGCGTGAGCTGGGTGGCCCAGCCGCTGTGGTGCTCCATCGGCTACACGCTGCCGGCGTTGCTGGGCACCAGCCTGGCGGCGGCCCCGGAGCGGCGCCACCTGCTCTTCATCGGCGACGGCTCCTTCATCATGACGGCCCAGGAGCTCTCCACGTTGCTGCATTTGAAGCTCAAGCCCCTCGTCTTCCTCATCAACAACGCGGGCTACACCATCGAGCGCCTCATCGTCGGTCCGGAGTCCGTCTACAATGACATCCCGAAGTGGAACTACCCGGCCGTCTGTGATGCGCTGGGGGCTCCAGGTCAGTCGCTGACCTTGCTCATCGAGAAGCCGGAGCAGGTGGCGCCTGTCTTGGCCGAGGCGGTGCGTGCCCAGCGCGGCGGACGGCTGGTGTTCGTGGAGGTTCGGCTGGCTCCGCTGGACGCCCCCGCGGGCCTGGCCCAGATGGGGGCCTCCCTCTATTCCTTGTCATACCGGGACGACAGCGGACTGCCTCGCTTCTGAGCCCCTGGTGCATTCCCTTGCGGGGCGGCGGGATGGGGAAATTACTCCCAGTGTGTTGGTCTGGGAGTGCCGTACAACCCATAAGCTGTCCTCGACTACTCCACCGCGGCGCGCACGGTGATCGTGGGGTACAGCGGCTGCGGACCCTGGACGAGGTGGGACCAGACGACGACATACACTCGTGCCACGAGTCTGTGCCCCACGCCGCCTGAAGCATGAATGAGCAGACGTCGTCGTGAATCGAAAACGGCCCGCCCCGGAATGTCTCCAGGGCGGGCCGTCGCATTTCCGCTTCCTGAGCAGTCGAGAGAGTGATTGGCAAAGCCCGTTAACTATCGGGGCGGCGTTTATCAACATTCTCCTAGTACTGCCTGGTCGGTTGTATTCAGCGGGCGAGCGTGACTTACTCCAGGGGCCATCAGATCTTCGTCGGCTGGATTCCGAGGGCTGAGCCATGCTTTTTGCTCAGCACGATGAGGATCCGCCCCAGTGGTCCCTCTTCTGTCCAGAACCTTGAGATGACACATCATTCAGATGTCTGCATTGTTGGTGCCGGAATCGGAGGGCTGACCTGCGCCACTGGATTGGCGACTTCCCCCCTGAGCAACCGTCTGCGCGTCAGAGTGTTTGATTTGAATGCCAGCGTGGGAGGCCGCATCCAGTCAAGAAAGCTGGACGGTGGGGAAATCACCGAGCTGGGTGCCGCTCGCTACTCGCCGCAGTTGCATCCACGTTTCCAGGCGCTCATGCATTGTTTCCAACATCAACATGCGACCTACCCATTCACTCAAGCCGTATTTCAAGACGACATGCAGGGAAAGCTGAGAGCGACCTTGCTTGGCTTGCTCTCCAATCTGGATGAGCATCCCCAGGCCTCATTCCTGGAATTCGTCAGCCACTATCTGGGGGAAGGGGAGGCCAGGAAGATCATCAAGGCCATGGGGTATGACGCCCTCCTTCTGCCGATGGTCTCTGCGTCCATGGCATACAGCATCATCAAGAAGCACCCGGAAACGCAAAGCCTGGTTGATGACACAAGCAACCAATGGCGCTATGCCCCGGAAGGCTACGGCCAGCTGCTGGCGCGCCTTCAGTGTCAGGCACAGGAGGGCCGGGTCGAGTTTCGGATGGAACACCGGTTGCTCTCCGTTTCGCGCTCAGGAGATGGATACGGCCTCGCCTTCAGTCATCAAGACAACATACAAATACATCGGGCGCGGCACGTCATATTGGCCATCCCACCCTCCGCCATGACACAGCTCAATCTCGGCTTTCCCACCCATTGGAGTCCCTACCAATATGGCTCCCTGCCTTTGTTCAAGGGGTTTCTGACCTTCAATGGCGCCTGGTGGCGAGACTGTCAGATGACAGACAAGGTCCTGGTGGTTAACAACCCTTTGAGGAAGATCTACTTCAAAGGCGAAAAATACGTACAGTTCTACACCGACGGCGAAAACGCGACGTATTGGCAGGACAGCCTGGAGCAAGGCGAGGACGTCTATTTGAAGAGGGTGCGCGCCTGCCTGGAACAGGTTCTCCCCCTCGGTGGAAAGCCCCTACCTCCCATCAAGGACCATTTTCACAAGCATTGGCCACATGGAGTGGAGTTCTGTCTGGAATCCAAGGCGGATCAGCCCACCGCCTTGGTTCATCGCGATGGTGTCATCGCCTGCTCAGATGCCTACACGCCGCATGGCGGCTGGATGGAAGGTGGACTGCTCAGCGCGCATCAAGCAGTTCGGCTCTTGCTGGAACAGCTCACCAGCGCTTCAGAGAACCGGTATCAACAAAGCCCTCGTAGCACCGCTTGTCGAACGCCATGAGTATCCTCTATTTTCCTCGGCTGTTCTTTCGAGGCTTTGCTCGCGCCAATGTTCCAACCGCGAATCGAAACACGCATGGCCAGATCGACATCGCCACCAATACCGTCCTCATGGAGGGGGCTCCGTTCGATCTTCGCCGGCCGCCCTCCGAATTCCATGAGCACCTGAAGCAGCTGGCTCCCAGATACGACGCGGAGGGGAGGGCGGACTCCGGAGGAATCTTCAGCGAGGCCGCCGGCTACAATTTCGGCGGCAACAATCACTTCTCCTGGGAAAACGTCAGGATCACGGGCGTGCAGTTGCGGGAAGGGGACCTCGACACCAGCGACAGTCTGGTGGGGGCCCAACTGGCGCTCTGGGGAAACTACAACGAATACCTTCGCACGACGTTCAATCGCGCCCGATGGGTGGACAACAACCCCAGCCGGGCCGACACCACCTTGATATACGCCGGACAGGTGACGCTGAGCGACAAGCACGCTACGCCTCACACTCCGGCGCTGCTCACGGCGAGCATTCCGCGGGCTCATTCCGTTCGCTGGGTGGGGACCGGGCATGTCGTCGAGCGCAACGACCACTTCCTCGCCGAAGAATTCACCCGCTCGCGGCTGTTTCAATTCTCCGTTTCAAAAAACGACACCCAGTTTCTACCCACGTCGCAAGCATCCCCATCTCCCGGCCTGGAGGCCGTGCTGCAAGCGCTGGAGGGCGACGAGGTACAGGGACTGACGGTCCAGTACGCCTTGTTCAACATGTCGACGCCGCGGGGGGCGGATTCACCTGTCTTTTATGATCTGATTGGCACCGTTGGCCTGTGGTGCCGGCATGAGCTGGAAACCTATCCGACGGGGCGTCTGCTGGTGCCACGCCAGCCCGGCCTGGGACCGGTCGTGGTGAGGGTGCAGTCGGACCGGGTGTCACTCAACATGCCGACCGCCGTCCCATTCACGACCCGAAGCGCCCAACCTGTCTCGGACCAGCATCCCACCCATGCCTTGGGCGGAAAACTGCCGCTGGGAGATCTTGCACTCCTCAACCAGTCCGGCGCACTGGTTGCCAGAATCCCTGAAAAACTCTACCTCGATTTTTGGCGCCATCATGGCGTGCTGGATGTGCCGTTGTTGAACTCCGCCACGGATTCGCTTCTCCTGACAAGCGAACACGCCCAGTGGAGAGAAGCCGATTGGGTGGTGCAGTCCGACAGCAACCACCTGTTTCTGGAGGCGCCCAACAAGCGGAAGGACCAGGTCTTCCCGGAGACCATCACCGTGCAAAGCCGCCTCCGTGGCGAACTGGCATCGCACTCGGCGCTCGCGGTGCAGGCTGAAGACTCCGGCATGCTGACTGCGCACCTGACTTCGTCGGCACTGGGGGCTGGCTATGCGCAAGTCACCCTTACGGGCCAACGCCCTGGCGCGACTCGCGTTGCGCTGAGCGCCGGAGAAGACAGCCAGTCCATTGGCGTCAGGGTATTGCCCGACGACTGGCACCTGGATGAGGTCCCCGCCGAGCAGGTGGACTATGCATTCTTGTATCAGCACGTCATGAGCTATTACGAGCTGGTATACCCCTTCATGTCGAACAAGGTGTTCAGCCTGGCGGACCGCTGTAAGTGCGAAACGTATTCCCGGCTGATGTGGCAGATGTGCGATCCGCTCAACCGGGACAAAAGCTACTACATGCCGAGCACCAGGGAACTCTCCCTGCCCAAGTCCAAGCTGTTCCTGAAATACCTGACGCACCTCGAAGCGGCCTCCAGGACCTCCCTTCCTGAGCCTCCTGGTCCGCAGCCGATCAGCAGTAGGGCCCACCTGGTCAAGGAGTTGAAGAGAGCGATCGACCTGGAGCTGTCCCTGCTGTTTCAGTATCTGTATGCCGCCTACTCCATTCCCAACTACGAACAAGGGCTCAAGCAGGTTCAGGCGGGCCGTTGGCAGATGGCGGAGCTGGAGCTGGCCTGCGGCACCGAGGACAGGCGCCGCAACAGTGGTGTGCGCGGCACGTTGCTGGAAATCGCGCATGAAGAGATGATTCACTATCTCGTGATGAACAATGTGCTGATGGCCTTGGGCGAACCCTTCCATGCGGGCACCCCCATGGTGGGCGCGCAGGCGCGGCTCCATTTTGGTCTGGATACCGAGTTTTCCTTCGAGCCCTTCTCGGAGCATGTGCTCGCCAGGTTCGTTCGGTTTGAATGGCCTGGACATATCCCCGTGCCAGGAAAGTCCATCGCGGATTTCTACAGCTCGATTCGCCAGGCGCTTCGTGAGCTGCCTGACCTGTTCGACACCCGCCCCGGCAAACGCGGCGGGGAACATCATCTCTTCTTGAATGAACTGACGAACAAGCTGTTCCCAGGGTATCAGCTGGAGGTTTTTGATCGGGACAGCGCGCTCTTCTCCATCGACTATGTCACCGAGCAGGGAGAGGGTGTCGCGGTCGATGCCCCATCCTTCGAGTCCTCGCATTTTCAAAGACTGCGCCGCATGGCCACCCGATTCAGCGCCCAGAAGAAACCGTTTGAGCCGGCCGTACCGGCATTGAGGAATCCGGCCCTGGAGCCACGCGACGATTGTGTCCAGGTGGTGAACGAGGATGCCAGGTCGCTGATGGGCCTGTATCAAGGGTGTCATGAGTTGATGGTGCTACTGATGGCCCATCATTTCGCGCAAAGACCGCTGGGCAGTTTGCGCCGCTCCCGCTTGATGAATGCCTCCATCGACATCATGACGGGTCTGCTGCGCCCTTTGTCGATCACCTTGATGAATACGCCGTCGGGTCTGCCCGGGCGCAATGCCGGACCGCCAGTGCCCGAGCCAGTCAAGGGCCAGGTCGGCGGCGATTACGCCTCGGGATGCCAGATGCTGGCTCAGAAATGCCTGACATTGGCGCAGGTGGCCCGCGGCATTGGCGCGGACCTTGTCGGCGTGGCACCGATAGAAATGTTGGAGTTCTTCAATCGTCAACTGACCGATCTGGCCCAGGGGAACATTCCAAGGGAGGCCTGAATGCACAAAGCCATCATTGTGGGCGGCGGACTGGCAGGCAGCCTGACCGCCATTTATCTGGCGCGGCGTGGGTACGACGTTCGTGTCGTCGAAAGGCGGAGAGACCCGCTGCAGAACACCTTCTCCTCCCTGGAGATGACCAGCTCGCGCGCCATCGGCGTCAGCATGAACGTCAGGGGCATCAAGGCGGTGCTGCGGGCCGGGATTGAGCCACAAGAGTTGAAGCGGTGCGGCGAACCCATCGCCGGCATGGCCTTCTCTGTTGGCGGAAAGTACAGGATCCGCGAACTCACTCCGTCCGAGGGGATTTCCCCTCTGTCCCTGGATCGGTTGGCGTTTCAAAGGCTGTTGAACAAGCACGCCGCCCTTCTCGGCGTGAAGTACCACTTCGAATCCAGATGCCTGGGTGTCGACCTGGAGAAGAAGTCAGTCCTCGTCCAGGAAAACGACGGTGGGGTCCAGCGCCATCAAGGGGATTTGATCATCGGCGCGGATGGCGCACACTCCGCGGTACGCCAGTCCATGCAGAGCGGCCTGCGGCGCTTCGAATTCAAACAGACCTTCTTCCGCCACGGCTACAAGACGCTGGTCCTCACCAATGCCGCGGAGTTGGGCTATCGGAAGGACCTGTTGTATTTTTTTGGCATGGACTCCAAGGGGCTCTTCGCCGGCCGCGCGGCGACCATCCCCGGTGATAGCATCAGCTTCGCGATTTGTCTGCCATACACGGGGGCCTTGAGCCTGGCGACGCAAGATGGAGACACCCTGCGCGCCTTCTTCAACCACTATTTCGGGGGCCTGCCGCTCGCCCGCCGGCAAGAAATGCTGGAGCAGTTCATGACACTGCCCAGCAACGACCTCGTCAATGTTCGCTCCAGCACCTTTCACTATCGTGGGAATGCAGTGCTGATGGGCGATGCGGCGCATGCCACCGCACCCTTCATGGGGCAAGGCATGAACATGGCCCTGGAAGATGCCTATGTCTTCTCCACCCTGCTGGACAAACACGCCCATGACCTTGAGGTCGTGCTCCCGGAGTTCACCCGCCAGCGGAAGGTGCAGGCGGATGCGATGCAGGACATGTCCATCGCGAACTACGAGATGCTGAGCAATCCTCGCTTCATCTTCTTCTTGCGGGCCCAGTATGCCCGCTACATGCATCAGAAATTTCCCAGCCTCTATCCGCCGGACATGGCGGAGAAGCTGTATTTCGATTCGGTCCCTTACGACGAGTTGCAGCGAATCCAGCGGAAGCAGAATGTGTGGTACAAGCTTGGAAGGATGAACTAGCTCGGCCATGCAAGCACATCCCCCTCCGCCGCTCCTGCCAATGCAGTGGAGTAGCGCCTATGTCTCCTATTGGTCGCCCATGCTGCGTGGCGACCAGATGACTTCTGGCTACTGCTGGTTCAACTACGCTCGCGATGTCTGCCGAATTGACGGGCTGTTCAATCCCTGGCCCGAGAAGGAGAGGGGGGAGCACCTCTGGATGTCGGAGGTCGGCGATGTCGCGCGCGGACAGAGCTTCAAGAGGAAGATGGCCTACTGGAAGAAGGCGACCCCCATCGGGGAACGCCTTTGTGAGACCTTGTTGCCGGATGAAAGGTCGTCGTTCCATGAGTTGTTCCTGCCTCGCACCGTATTGCTGGACGGGAACGCGCGTCATGCTGGATGTGACCCTGTGCTGGGCCAGTTGGCGGATGTCTGGACCATCGAGAGGCCGAACAAGGCGCCCCTGACGCTCTACCTCCAGGCTGGAACCAACCTGCTGCTCCGCATGGTTTCCGGCAACGACAAGGTGCACGTCTCGGTGCGTGATTTCCCGAACGTATTCGTCGGAGACATCCCCGAGAGTGTTTTCGCGATGCCGAGAACCCCGTTCCCACCCGGCATGGCCGGGGAGGTCCCGCGCGTCGTTGAAACTTGAAGGGGACTCGACTCGATGCGGCATCCCCTCTCATGCCTGGCGAGATTCTCGCAACCTGTCCAGTGTGCTAAACTGGAAAAGTCGTACAGGCCATGGACTGTCCCTGGAGGCACGAATGCAGGCTGGAAGGTTCGTCAGCGGTGCGTTGCTTGCGGTGGGGTTGATGCTGGCTGGCTGCGGTGGTGCGGCGGTGGAAGACACCGAGGCCCAGGACCTCACCTCGCGCGAGGACGCCGCCCAAAACTGCGATGGGCTCAACTACGAGTACACGTATTACAGCGACGCGACGTACACCACAATTGTGGGCGGCCGGGGCTGTGACTGCTCCTTCTGGTCGGCCTGGGGGAAGATTACGGCTTTCCGCGAGTACGTCGGCGGGACCTGCTGGTAACGCGCGCTCCGCGTCTCGTTGAATGAAGACGGCCCGCCCCCGAGTGCTTCCGGGAGCGGGCCGTCGCACTTCAGTCTGGCATTGCGCTCAGGCGGTGGCGGAGCGCACGGCCGCGAGCAGCTCGCCGGAGTCGACCAGCTGGCTGACGGCCTCGATGTCCTTGTGCAGCTCGCGGTCCCTGTCCATGTGCGGCACCTTGGAGCGGATGAGCTCGTAGGCCGCCAGCGCGCCCTTGCCGGGCTTCCCAGGCAGGCGGAAGTCCAACGCCTGCGCGGCCACCAGCAGCTCGATGGCCAGACACGAGCGGGTGAAGTCGCTCACCTGCCGGCCCTTGAGCGCCGCCGTCATGCCCATGGACACGTGGTCCTCGCGGCCCGCGGAGGACGGAATCGAGTCCACCGACGCGGGGTGGCTGAGCACGCGCGACTCGGCCACCAGCGCCGCGCTCGTCACCTGGGCAATCATGAAGCCCGAGTTGAGCCCGGAGTTCTTCGCCAGGAACGCGGGCAGGCCCGACAGCGACGGGTTCACCAGCTGCTCCACGCGGCGCTCGCTGATGGAGGACAGCTGCGTGAGCGCCATCGCCACCACGTCCATCGCCAACGAGATGGGCTGGCCGTGGAAGTTGCCGCCGGAGACGATGCGCTCCGTCTCCGTGAAGACGAGCGGGTTGTCCGTGGCGCTGTTGACCTCCACCTCCAGGATGCGCCGGGCGAAGGACAGGCCCTCGCGCGCCGAGCCGTGCACCTGGGGCATGCAGCGCAGCGAGTAGGGGTCCTGCACCTTGCTGCAGTTGACGTGCGTCTCCACCAGCTCGCTGTTGACCAGGATGCGCCGCAGGTTCGCCGCGCAGGCCTTCTGGCCCGGATGCGCCCGCACGTCGTGAATCTCCGGGATGAACGGCTTGTGGCTGCCGAGCAGACCTTCCAGCGTCATCGCGCCCGCCACGTCGGCCAGCTCCGCGAGGGACTCGGCGCGAAGCTGGAGGAGGGTGCCCACCGCGCACATGGCCTGGGTGCCGTTCACCAGGGCCAGGCCCTCCTTGGCCTCCAGGACGACGGGCTGGAGGCCCGCCATCTCCAAGGCCTTGCGCGCGGGCAGCCGCTGTCCCTCGTGGAAGGCCTCGCCCTCGCCGATGAAGACGAGCGCCAGATGCGCCAGCGGGGCCAGGTCACCGGAGGCGCCCACGCTGCCGCGCTCGGGGACCACGGGGATGACGCCCCGGTTGAGCATCTCCAGCGCCAGCGTCAGCGTCTCCGAGCGGATGCCGGAGTAGCCCTTCGCCAGCACGTTGCAGCGCAGCAGCAGCAGCGCGCGGGCCTCGGGGAGGGGCAGGGGCGTGCCGACGCCACAGGCGTGGGAGAGGATGAGGTTGCGCTGGAGGTCGCGCAGGTCCTTCTTGTCGATGCGGACCTCGGCCAGGGTGCCGAAGCCGGTGTTGATGCCGTAGGAGGGCGTGTCTCCGGCGGCGACCCGGTCCACGAGGGCGCGCGCGGCGCGGACTCGGGTGGCGGCCTCGGGGGCCAGCTCCACGGTGACCTCGTTCCGGGCGACCTGGAGAATCTGCTCCAGCGTCAGGGTGTCTCCGTCGATGAGGATGCGGGGGCGCGACATTGGGGCTCCAAGGGAAGGCGTATTCAGGGGTCTTCGGCAGCGGGGCTTTACACCCGGGAGCCGTGCTCGTATAGGTCCGCCGACTGAAGAGGGAGGTCACGGACTCCGTGGCGCTGATCGTCCAGAAGTATGGCGGTACCTCCGTGGGTGACACCGAGCGGATGAAGAATGTCGCTCGCCGCTGTCTGGCTGCCCAGGCGGCGGGTCATGACGTGGTGGTCGTCGTCTCCGCGATGTCGGGAGAGACCAACCGGCTGCTCAAACTCGTGGCGCAGATCACCGACCGGCCAGACGAGCGGGAGCAGGACGTGGTGGTGGCCACCGGCGAGCAGGTCTCCATCGGTCTGGTGGCGATGGCCATCCATGCGCAGGGGGGCAAGGCGACGAGCTTCCTGGGACATCAGGTGCGCATCGTCACCGACAGCACCTTCTCCAAGGCGCGCATCAAGAGCATCGACGCGCAGCCCATCCGCGCGGCCCTGTCCAAGGGGCACATCGTGGTGGTCGCGGGCTTCCAGGGCGTGGACGAGGAGGGCAGCGTCACGACGTTGGGGCGCGGTGGCTCGGACACCACGGCGGTGGCGGTGGCGGCGGCGCTCAGCGCGGATGCCTGTGAAATCTACACGGACGTCGACGGCGTCTACACCACGGACCCGAACATGGTCCCCGCCGCGCGCAAGCTGGAGCGCATCGCCTACGAGGAGATGCTGGAGCTGGCGAGCGTGGGCGCGAAGGTGTTGCAGATCCGCTCCGTCGAATTCGCCATGAAGTACAAGGTGCCGCTCTGGGTGAAGTCGTCGTTCTCCCAGGACCCGGGCACACTCGTGTGTGAGGAGGACAAGTCCATGGAGGACGTGCTGGTCCGCGGCGTGGCGTATGACCGGAACGAGGCGAAGATCACCGTCTGTGGCGTGCCGGACGTGCCGGGCGTCGCCGCGAAGATCTTCGGACCGCTCGACGAGAAGCACATCGTGGTGGACCTCATCGTCCAGAACCCGTCGCGGGATGGGCGCACGGACCTGACCTTCACGGTGGGCAAGGCGGACTTCCTCAAGGCGCAGGAGGTGGTGCGCGAGGCGGTGAAGGAGATTCACGCCGCCGGCATCGAGACGGACGAGAACATCGCCAAGGTGTCCATCGTCGGCGTGGGCATGCGCAACCACTCGGGCGTGGCGGCGCGGATGTTCACGGCGCTGTCCTCCGAGGGCATCAACATCCAGATCATCTCCACCTCGGAGATCAAGGTGTCGTGCGTGGTCCACGCCAAGTACACGGAGCTTGCGGTGCGGGCGCTGCACACGGCGTTCGGGTTGGATCAGCCGCTGCCTCCCGAGGGTGTCGCCACCGTGTCGGAGACGGCCGCGCTCAAGGGCGAGAAGGTCTGAGCCGGTGGCAGGGCGCACCGCCGCGCTCGCCGTCGTCGCGCTGGGAGTGATCGGGCTGGGGGCGGTGGCTCGCTGGCGCTGGCCGGATTCCGAGCCAGCGCTGGATTGTGCTCCAGAGTCCGTGCGGCTTCGGGCCGATGGCGTGGCCACGTGTGGCGAGGGTGAGGTGCCGACGGGGGCCACGGCGTTGGCGCTGGGGCGGCGGTTGGACCTGAACTCCGCGACGGAGGAGGAGCTGGCGCTCTTGCCGGGCGTGGGGTCGTCGCTGGCGCGGGGGCTGGTGGAGGCCCGTGAGGCGGCGGGTGGCTTCAGGAGTTGGGACGCGGTGGACGAGGTTCCCGGGGTGGGTGCTGCCCGGTTGAAGACCCTCCAGGCGGCCACCCTGTTGGGGCCGACTCCGGATGCCGGGCCCGTGTGGTAAGCACGCGACGTGCAGATCGCCTGCCCTCAGTGCTCGATGCAGTATGTCCTTGATCCCCGCCTGCTGCCGCCGGGAGGGGCATCGGTCCAGTGCACGCGTTGTGGCCATGTGTTCATGGCCTCGCCGCAGGCGGAGGCTCCGCGTCCGCCACCGGTGGACCCCGCGGGGCCACGCACACCGAGCGGCTCGTGGGCCTCGGCCTCGAGTCCCGCCGCGTCGAGCATGCTGAGGACGCAGATCTTCGGCTCGGGCCAGAATCAGGGCGCGTCCGGTGCGGTGCCTCCTGTGGACGTGGGGACCGCTGCACATGGCGCGGTGCCGAACACGACGCAGACGTTTGGCGCGGTGCCGCCGGTGCGCGCGGGTGCGGGTTCCCAGGGAGCGGTGCCAAACACGACGCAGACTTTTGGCGCGGCGCCTCCGGTGCGCGCGGGGGCGGGTTCCCAGGGAGCGGTGCCAAACACGACGCAGACGTTTGGTGCCGTGCCTCCGGTGAGTGCAGGGCCGCACGGCGCGGTGCCGAACACGACGCAGACGTTTGGCGCGGTGCCGTCGGTGCGCACGGATTCGGGGCCGCACGGCGCGGTGCCGAACACGACACAGACGTTTGGCGCGGTGCCGTCGGTGCGCACGGATTCGGGGCCGCACGGCGCGGTGCCGAACACGACACAGACGTTCGGTGCAGCGCCTCCGGTGAGTTCGGGGCAGCACGGCGCAGTGCCGAACACGACGCAGACGTTCGGTGCAGCGCCTCCGGTGCGTTCGGATTCAGGCCCGCATGGCACGGTGCCGAACACGACGCAGACGTTCGGTGCAGTGCCTCCCGTGCGCTCGGATTCAGGCCCGCACGGGGCGGTGCCGAACACGACGCAGACGTTCGGTGCAGTGCCTCCCGTGAGTGCAGGCCCGCACGGGGCGGTGCCGAACACGACGCAGACGTTCGGTGCAGTGCCTCCCGTGAGTGCAGGCCCGCACGGGGCGGTGCCAAACACGACGCAGACGTTCGGCGCGGTGCCTCCGGTGCGCTCGGATTCAGGCCCCCACGGGGTGGTGCCGAACACGACGCAGACCTTCGGCGCGGTGCCTCCGGTGAGTGCGGGCCCGCACGGCGCGGTGCCCAATACGACGCAGACCTTCGGTGCGGCGCCTCCGGTGAGTTCGGGCCCGCACGGGGCGGTGCCGAACACGACGCAGACTTTTGGTGCCGTGCCTCCGGTGCGCGCGGATGCGGGCCCGCACGGCTCCGTGCCGAACACGACGCAGACCTTCGGCGCGGTGCCGGGCCCGGCGCACGCATCGAGTGGGGATCCCTCGGGCCAGGGCTCCTCCGCCGGGGGTGTGAGGCAGTCCACCCAGGTCTTCGGTCTCGCGGCCCAGGGAAGCACCGTGCCGCCCTCGATTGCGCCGGTGACGGGGGGCTCGACCGAGGCCCCTGCGTCCCTTGGACGGACCCTGACGTTCGGCGCGATGGCCGCTCAGTCCACACCCTCCGCCCCCGGCGAGGCACCGTCGCTCGCGGGTGAGGCCCAGACTCGCGCCTATGGGGATGCCCCTGGCGGCACCCAGAGCTACGGAGCCATCGGTTCCGAGTCGTCGCCCACGGGCCTGCTTTCGGCGCCGGTGGAGCGCAAGACGACGCTGTACGGCGCGGCCCTGGGGCCTGGGGCCCCGTCCGGGAGTGTGCGGTTGCCGCCCGAGGACATGTCGGGTGTCGGGACCTTTGGCGCGGGAGCCAGTCTCGGAGCCTCCGAGCCGAGAACCCCGTCCTCGCGCCGGGTCCCCGTGTCGCTTCCTCCCGAGTTGCTGGCGGCGGGCAGGGACGACTCGGAGTTCCCCGGGATGGCCCCGTCGAGTCGCTCCTCCCGGCTGTGGCTCGGGTTGCTGGTGGCGGCGGGAGTGCTCCTCGCGGGAGTGCTCGCCTATCCGGCCTGGAGGGATCGCAACGCGAACATGCCGGCGGACGCGGTGGCGGACAAGGACCGCGCGGCGGCGCTGCTTCGGAGGGATGACGCGACCTCCAGGGACCAGGCCATCAAGACCCTCAGGGGCCTGACGACCGTCCATCCCAAGTACACCGAGGCACGGGCCGAACTCGTCGGCGCGCTGTCCCTGCGTCTGGGAGAGCTCCAGGCCCAGGCCGAGCGACTTCGAATGCGGAGCGAATACCTCCAGCGCGAAATCGAGATCCTCACCCGGACCCGCGAGTCGGTGGACTGGGAGAGCCGGGTCAACGTGCTGCGCGAGTCGACAGCCGAGGTCGTTCAGCTCAGCGGCCCGCTGCGGGTCGAGGTCGACACGCTTCGCAAGGAAGTAGACGTCCTCGCCTCCGAGCTGGAAGCCGCGCCGGAAGTGGAGCCCGCCCCGGCCCTGGCGGCTCGGGTGAAGGCGCTGGCCCTGCACGCCGGAGTGACGGCGGCTCCGGATGCCCTGGCCCTGGCGGAGCGCCTGCGCAACGTGGAGAGCGCCCCGAAGATCTGGAGCACCGTGGCCAAGGCCGAGTACGTGCTCAGCTCGGGTTCTCCTCCGGACTCCGTGGCCCAATCCGTGAGCGAGCTGGAGGCATTGCGCCAGGCCGACGGCACGCTCTTGCGCGCCCATGTCCTGGGTGCTCGCCTGGCCCTGCGTCAGAAGAAGCCGGAGGCGGCGCGTTCACTCCTGGACGAAGTGATTGCCCTCAATCCGAACCACGAGCTGGCGCGCAAGCTGCTCGAACAGTTGGATGCCACGGGCTTCCAGCCCTGAAACGACGTCCGTCGCGTTCCGAGGCAGGCTGGAGAAAGTCCAGTCCCTCCGTGGCGATGATCCTCGCCTTTCCCAGGTTCTTCGGGCGGAACGCGCGCCGGTGCGCGGGGCATGCCTCTTGCTGGTCACCCGTGCGGAGTCGGGGACTGGGTCTTGGGAGGCATGGTCGATGGCGGAGGTCTTCTTCTGGTGTGCCGCGCTGCTGTTGGCGCACACGTACTTTCTCTACCCATTGAGCCTGTTCGTGCTGGATGGGGCGGCGCAGGTGGCGCAGAACATCCGGGCGATGCGGGGTGGGGCGCCGCGTCGGAGCCTAGCGGCCAGTCGGGGGCCGGCTCCGTCGGTGAGCCTCGTCGTGGCCGCGTACAACGAGGTGTCCTGCATCGAGCAGAAGCTGGAGAACAGCCTCGCGCTCGAGTATCCGGCGGAGCGCTTCGAGGTGGTGATTGGCTCGGACGGCTCGACGGATGGAACGAACGAGCGGGTCCTCCAGTGCCAGGATGAGCGGGTGCGGTTGTCGCCGGCGCCGCGCGCGGGCAAGACGACGGTGCTCAATCGCTGCATTCCAACGGCGAAGGGCGACATCGTGGTCCTCTCGGACGCGAACACGATGATTGAACCGGAGGCCATCCAGAAGCTCGTGCGCCACTTCGAGGACCCTGAAGTCGGGGCCGTCTGCGGCAAGCTGCGCCTCTACAATCCGACGAAGCAGGACTACGAGGAGAGCGCGTACTGGAGCTACGAGTCCCTCATCAAGATGTACGAGGGGCGCCGGGGCGCGGTGGTGGGGGCTAACGGAGGCCTGTACGCCATCCGTCGCACGCTGTTCACGGAGCTGCCGCCGTCCACCATCGTCGACGACTTCGTCATCCCGCTGCGCATCCTCGAGAAGGGCTACAAGGTCGCCTATGAGGAAGAGGCCGTCGCCCATGAGGAGACGACGGAGGACTACGGCAAGGAGTTCGGCCGTCGCGCGAGAATCGCCGCGGGCAACTTCCAGAGTCTCCGCATGGTGCCGGGCCTGCTCCTGCCCACCGCGGGCTTCCCCGCGTTCGCGTTCTGGTCGCACAAGCTCTTGCGCTGGTGTGCGCCCGCGCTGATGGGACTGGCGCTGATCGCCAACCTGTTCCTGCTCGACAGCGTGTTCTACCGCTTCACCCTCCTGGGGCAGGGCCTGTTCTATGCCCTGGCCTATCTGGGAAAGGTGGGGGTGCTGAAGCGCGGCGCGGCGAAGCGAGTCGCCTCGGTGGCCTACTATTTCGTCACCATGAACCTGGCCATCGTCGTGGGCTTCTGGCGCTTCCTGCGCAACTCGCAGCGCGCCGCGTGGGACCGCACCGCTCGCGCGTCCTGAGTCGCGAGCACGTCGTGCGTCCTGGCGCTCGGTCCCTCTGGGGGCCGGGCGCCTCGTCGTTCTACCGCAGCGAGGCGACGGGGACGGGTGCGGGCTTCTTCGTCGCGGGGCTGGGGGGCAGCACGCTGCCGAACGAGGCGAAGAGCTGGCCGGTGAGGACCGGGTCCTTGTTCGGACCCGCGTGGCGCAGCAGGTCGTTGAGCACCGCGCCCGTCTTGGGGTCCCTGGGCAGGTGAGGGCGGGCCAGGTTCATCCGGTAGCGCACGACGCCCCGGCGCACCCGGTGGATGACGGTGACGGTGCCCTGCGCATCCACGGAGTCGACGATGCCCACGTGCGTGAGGCCGTCGTTGCGGCGGCCGTCCCGGTTCTGGTCATACGTCTCGTTGAAGAAGACCAGGTCCCCCGCCGCGGGGCGACCTTCCGAGTACACGCGGCCATTCGCGCGGGCGTAGCGGTAGAGGGCGGTGACGCCGTTGTCGCCGGGCTTGAGCGTCCCTCGGAAGGACAGGCCCGCCTGGGCGTAGACGCCCTCGATGAGTCCCGTGCAGTCCGCCGGGTACTTGCGTCCGTCGAGCGTCACCTGGGGTTTGCCCACCAGTGATCGGGCCGAAGCGAGCACCGTCGCGCGCGCATCGGCCGAGGCGGGCCGCACGCGCGTGCTCGCCGGAACGGTGGCGGGCTTGCCCTTCGTGGGGCGGGCGGCGGTGGCGCGCGCGGGCGTGCGCTTGACGGGGGCGGCCTTCCGCTCGGCCGTCTGGGCCTTGGGGGCCACGGGGCTGGAGAGCGACTCGCGCGGAAAGGCGGGCGGAGACGCGGAGCGGTAGCGCACGGCGTAGGAGTCCAGCCACGGCTCCAGCCGGTTCGACGGGGTGGCGCAGCCCGTCGCCGTCATCGCGAGGATTCCCATCAGCGTGAGCCACCGCATGCGCGACCTCCCTGTAGCGTCCTGAGGCACCCATGGTCGCCCCGGTGGCTTGTGTCGTCAAAAAACCTACCCAGGCAACCGTCCGTGACGGCTCGGGTTTCCGGGGGCGCCCGGGTGCGGTATTGCTCCCAGGAGAATGGTCTCCCTCCGCCGAGCCCTCGCCATCCTCCTGCTGTCCGCTGGCTGTCTGCCGTCGCCGTATGACCGCGCCGCCAGGACCGACACCGTGGAGGGCTACCGCGCCTTCCTGCGTGAGAACCCGACCCACCCGGACGCGGACGCCGCCGAGTCGCGCTTGGAGGAACTGGAGTTCGAGGACGCGAAGAAGCTCCACACGGTGCTCGCCTACAAGCGCTTCCTGGAGGTGTACCCGGACGCGCCGCACACGCGCACCGCGAAGACGCTGCTGGAAGGGCTGCGCTTCAACGCCGCGAAGGAGGCCGCCACGGTGGCCGCGTGGCGGCAGTTCCTCCAGGAGCACCCGGAGGGTCTGCAGCGCGACGAGGCGAAGCGGCTGATGGCGGAGGTGGAGACGCGGGAGCTGGCGACGACGCAGGACCCCCGGCGTCTGGCCGAGTACCTGCGCGAGCGCCCGGATGATCCGCGCCGCATGGAGGTGGAGTCGCGGCTGGACGGGCAGGCCTTCGCGCAGGCCAGGTCCGGGGGCGCGGCGAAGCTCTTCGCGTACCTCAAGGACTTCCCGGCGGGGACGCACCGCGAGGAGGCGCGCGGCCTCCTGCTGGAGCTGGAAGTGGAAGGGCTGCTCGTCTCGGGCCTGGTGGACGAGGCCGAGGCCCGGGTGAAGACGCATCCCCTGGGGCCCACACTCACGGGTTTTCCGGCGCGGCTGGCTCGCGCTCGCGCGGAGAAGGCCGCGCTGGCCCAGCCGGAGCCGCTGGTGCAGGCGGCGTACGTGGGGCACTACCTGAGGGACTTGGAGGACCTGAAGCGCGCCATGGTGGCGCCGGATGCGTTGGACCGGTGGCAGGCGGCCGAGGAGATGGGTCAGCATGTGTCCGTGCGCGCGGTGGATCCGCTGCTGGATGCGCTGCGCTCCGCGCGCAATCCGCTCATCCGGCAGAACGCGCTCGAGTCGCTGCGCACGGTGCTGGCCTCGCTGCCGCGTCCGGTGGCCGACTACGAGGTGGCCTCGCGGCTGGACGCCTTGCGCGAGCGGGCCGGCAGCGCGGAGATGTACCTCACGGTGGCGGTGCTGCTGGACCTGTCCGGTCAGCTCGCCCAGGCCTCCACGGAGTATCAGCGCGCCTTCGATACGGGCGTGCCGGACCCCGTCGTCCTGCGACGCTGGGTGGACATCCGCGAGGCGCGCAAGCAGCCGTTCTCCGCGGCGGTGGCCGCGCGGCAGCTCGCCGTGTGGGCGCTGGGCGTGGCGCGCGAGGAGACGGTGACGGCGGAGGGCCGCGTGCCCCTGGCCTCCGCGCGGCAGCTGTGCGCGGCGGCCGTCAACGCTCGCTTCGCGGCCGGGGCCATCTCCCGGGCCCGCGCGGCGTCCAACGAGTTCCCCGAGGACCTGGCCGAGTTCGAGCGTCGGGCGGAGGAGGCGCGGCGGCTGGCCGAGGCGCGACTGGCGGACGCGGAGCTGCTCCTGCGTGAGCAGAGCCCGGGCGTGCGCACCTGCGCGGACCGGGGTGTCAGCGAGCGGCTGGAGGGTGGGGTGAAGGAGCGCACCGCGGCGCTGGCCACGGTGGGAACGAAACTGCCGCAGGTGGGACGGCTGCTCCTGGAGCTGGCGCGGGAGAGAGACCCCTCGCCCCAGGTCCGCGAGGCGGCCTCCGCGCGGTTGACGGCGCTCAAGCCGGTGCCCTGAGCCGACTGATCCGTTCGTCCCCGGAGGGCGGGGCGGTTAGAGTTCGCCGCCCCATGGTCACCCAGCCCACCCCTCGGACCGTCGCTCCGACGAGCGCCTCGTCGCGCATCGACTACGCCGGCCTGCTCAACGAGGAGCAGCTGCGGGCGGTGGAGGCGGAGGCCGGGCCAGTGCTGGTCATCGCCGGCGCGGGCTCCGGCAAGACGCGCACGCTCACGTTCCGCGTGGCGCGTCTGCTGGAGCGTGGCGTCCAGCCCGAGAACCTCCTGCTGCTGACCTTCACCAACAAGGCAGCGCGGGAGATGACCCGGCGGGTGGCGGACCTGGCGGGCTCGTTCGCGGACGTGCGGCGCATCCTCGGAGGGACCTTCCACCACGCGGCGCACCTGCTCCTGCGCCAGCACGCGGGGATGCTGGGCTACTCGGACCGCTTCACCGTGCTGGACCGGGAGGACGCCCGGGACTTGATGGTCACCTGTCTGGCCGAGCGCAAGCTCAAGAGCGACAAGCGCTTCCCTCGACCGGAGCTGGTGTTGGACCTGGTGTCGTTGGCCACCAATCTCCAGCAGGCCGTCTCCGAGGTCCTCTTCGACCGGCGGCCCCAGTTTCTTCCCCTGGCCCCGGAGATCCTCGCGACGGCGGCGCGCTACCGGCAGCGCAAGGCGCAGCTGCACCTGATGGACTTCGATGACCTGCTGCTCAACCTGAAGCGGCTGATCACCGAATACCCCACGGTGCGCGCCCAGCTCACCGAGCGCTTCCACAGCGTCCTCGTGGACGAGTACCAGGACACCAACAAGCTCCAGGGAGAGCTGGTGGATCTGCTCGCCGGCGAGCGCTGTGACTTGACGGTGGTGGGGGACGACTGCCAGTCCATCTACAGCTTCCGGGGTGCGGACTTCTCCAACATCATCGGCTTTCCCGAGCGCCATCCCGGCTGCGCCGTCTTCACGCTCACTCGCAACTACCGCTCGACCCCTGAGGTCCTCCAGCTCGCCAACGCGGCCATCTCCCGCAACGAGCGGCAGTTTCCCAAGACGCTCGTCGCGGAGCGTCCTTCGGGGGCCCGTCCCGTCGTCGTCCCCGCGCTCGACGCCGCCGACCAGGCCGCCTGGGTGGCCCGCCGTGTCCTGGAGCTGCGCGACGGAGGCCTGTCCCTGGAGGCGATGGCCGTCCTCTATCGCGCGCACAACCACTCGCTCGAACTCCAACTGGAGCTCACGCGCCTGGGCATCCCGTTCCGGGTCCGCTCGGGGGTGCGGTTCTTCGAGCAGCCCCACGTCAAGGACGTGCTGGCCCACCTGCGGCTGGTGAACAACCCCGGGGATGAGCTCGCCTTCAAGCGGGTGGTGCGCGCGGTGCCCGGGGTGGGGCCCACGACGGCGGAGCACCTGTGGACGTCCCTTCGCGCGCTGCCGGAGGGACTGTCCCTGGCGGAAGGCCTCGCGCGCGATGAGGTCCGGACCCATCTGTCGCGCAAGTCGCGCCCGGGCTTCGAGCGCTTCGCTCAGCTGATGGGTCGGCTCGGACGTCCGGAGGCCGCGGCTGACCCGGGTCTTCTCATCGAGGAGGTGCTGGCGGGAGGGTACGCGGAGGTCCTCGCGGCGGAGTCCTCACCCGAGGAAGGCCGGGAGGACGACCTGCGGCAGCTGGCCGAGTACGCGCGCCGGTTCGAGGACCTGCCCCGCTTCCTGTCGGAGCTCGCGCTCGTCGCGGAGTTCGCCGCGAAGGAGGCCCTGGGGGCCGGGGCTCCCGGAGACGTCCTGACACTCACCACCGTCCATCAGTCCAAGGGGCTGGAGTGGCGGGCCGTCTTCGTCCTCTGGCTGGTGGACGGGCGGTTTCCCATGTCCCAGGCCGCCCGCTCGGCGGAGGAGGAAGAGGAGGAGCGACGACTCTTCTACGTCGCCACCACTCGGGCCCGGGACCACCTGGCGCTGGTGTACCCCTTGTCGGTGCTGCCCCGGGAGGGGGAGCGCATCCTCCTGCGGCCGTCCCGCTTCCTGGAAGAGCTGCCAGCCGGGGAGGGGGCTCCCTATGATCGGCTCGTCCTGGCTTCCGCCGAGGCGGTACTGGGGGGGCTCCCCCTGGGGTTGCCTGGGCCTGGGCCGATGGGGTCCGAGCCGGAGGACTGAGCGGACGCCCAGAAACGCGCGCGCGAAGTCGCGACGTGATACAGAGTGGGACGAGGGCGTGCGTCTTGTGACCCGCGCCTGTGAACTTCATGGCGGACAGACCTCGCATCGTCGGGATTGACCTGGGCACCACCAACACGCTGGTGGCGTCCGTGCGCAACCGCATCCCGAAGATCGTCCCCACGGACCGCGGCAATCTCATCCTCCCCTCCGTCGTCGCCCTGTCGTCCAAGGGTGACCTGCTGGTGGGTGGGGTGGCCAAGGATCAGATGGTCACCAACCCCCGCAACACGCTGTGGGGGACCAAGCGGCTCATCGGACGGAAGTACCATTCCAAGTCCGTGGAAGACCTCCGCGGTGCCTTCCCGTACGACATCGTCGAAGGCCCTGGCGGTGACGCCGCAGTGATGTTGGACGGCAAGCTCTACTCGCTGCCCCAGGTCTCCAGCTTCGTGTTGTCCCAGCTGAAGACCATCGCCGAGCAGTTCCTGGGCGGCCCCATCGACGCGGCCGTCATCTCCGTCCCGGCCTACTACAACGACAACCAGCGCCAGGCGGTGAAGGAGGCGGGCCGGTTGGCCGGCTTCGACGTCAAGCGCATCGTCAACGAGCCGACGGCGGCGGCGCTGGCCTACGGCTTCAACCGGGGCCTGGACCAGAAGATCCTCGTCTATGACCTGGGCGGCGGCACCTTCGACGTCTCCGTCCTGCACCTGTCCGGCAATGTCTTCGAGGTGCTCGCGACGGGCGGCGATACCTTCCTGGGCGGCGCGGACTTCGACAACCGCATCATGGAGTACGTGCTGGAGCGCTTCCGCGAGGAGACCAAGGTCGACCTCGCCGAGAACCCCATCGCGCTCCAGCGCATCAAGAACGCCGCCGAGGCGGCGAAGATCGACCTGACGCTCATCCCCAACGTCGTCATCGACCTGCCCTTCATCGACGAGCGCAAGGGCAAGCCGTTGGACCTGCGCATCCCCCTGACGCGCGAGTTCCTCAACAGCCTCACCGGCGACCTGGTGGACCGGACGTTCGACATCTGTGATCGCGTGCTGGCGGAGAAGGGCATCGCCCGCTCGGAGATCGACGAGATCATCCTCGTCGGCGGGCAGAGCCGGATGCCGCTCGTGCAGCAGAAGATCCAGGCGCACTTCGGCAAGCCGCCTCGCAAGGGCGTGCACCCCGACGAGTGCGTGGCCCTGGGCGCGGCGCTGCTGGGTGACTCGCTGGGCAGCATCGACGCGGTGACGCTGCTGGACGCGCTGTCCATGCCCATTGGCTACGCGCTGCCCAATGGCCGCGTGAAGCGCATCATCGAGAAGAACTCGCTCATCCCCATGGTGAAGAGCTTCCGCCTGCCTCCTCCCAAGGAGCCCGGCGCGCCCTTCATCGAGCTGGACATCTTCCAGGGCGACAGCGACCTGATGGTGGACAACGAGTACCTGGGCACCGTCCGTGTTCCTTCCGCCGCCGCCGGTCGCAAGATCGACTTCCGCCTCACCGAGGAGTGTCTGCTCCAGGTGATGGTGGAAGAGGCCAGCGGCATGCGGAAGGTGGACCTGGCGACCCGAGACACCCCGGAGCAGCTCAAGAAGGCGCTCCAGGAGGTCGTCATCAAGCGCGACACCCAGCCGGTGCCCAGCTCCAACGGCACCAACGATGACCGGGGCCTCCTCTCGAGCATCAAGAGCATCTTCCGGAGAGGTTAGTGGGGCATGGCGAAGTTCCCGTCGAAAGAGTGGCTGGACGAAGCGGTCCGGCTCACGAACGAAGATCCCGAGTGCGCGGTGGCCGGCAGGGGCTGGAAGGGCGACTTCGGGGCGGTCATCGAAGCGGAGCCCGGCAAGCTGGCGAAGGCGTTCGTCATCCACGTCGTCCCCGGTGACTGCCGCATCGAGAAGGCGCGTGTGCTCGCGGACCCGGACGACCTGGATGAGCTCGAGCCCATCTATCTGGCGCGCGCCCCGTACACCGTCTGGAAGCAGCTGCTCCAGGGGACGTTGGACCCGGTGGAGGCGGTGCTCAAGCGCCGCATCACCATGAAGGGTGACCTGCAGCCGCTCATCGAGCGCATGAAGTACAAGGGCATCGCGGACCGAGTCTTCGCGAAGCTGCAGACGCAGTTCGTCGACGAGCCGTAGGCCGGGGGGCAATCATGGGTATCCGTGACGACTTGAAGAAGCAGGCGCTGGAGGTCTCCAGCAAGGCGGTGGAGAAGCTGATGGCCGACGAGAGTCGCGCCATGGCCATCGCCAACGCCATTGGCAAGGTTCAGCGTGGCAAACAGGCGCTGGACCGGGGCCAGGAGGAGCTGTTGAAGGCGTTCCACTTCGCGCCGCGCAGCGAGTTCAAGGCCGTGGGAAAGCAGCTCTCCGGACTCAAGCGTCGGCTGCGCGAACTGGAAGAGAAGCTGGATGGGCTGTAGTTGAAATTGCGTTGACACCCACGGGGGCAGATGGCATTTACCCCCTCGTCGCGTCTCGGTCGCACACGAAGCGCGGGCGCATAGCTCAGTGGTAGAGCACTGCCTTCACACGGCAGGGGTCGCAGGTTCAAGCCCTGCTGCGCCCAACAGAAGAGGCCGTGAATCCAAGGGGAAACCCAAGGGTTCACGGCCTCTTCGCTTTTCGGCTCAGGCAGCGCCGGATGTCTCTTCGGAGTGTCGGCTCGGCGCGCCCGGGCATGGACTCCCAGGCGCGCCGCGAGTTCCCCGTGCGGGGTGGACTTCAGCCCTCCGACGGCTTGGCGAGCGGCTCGGCGCCGGGCGTCACCGGCGCGTGGGGCGGCGTGTTCCGCGACTTGATGAGCGACGCGACGATGCTGAGGCCCAGCAGGCCCGCGATGACGCCCAGGGACACCGCGGGGTGGATCTTCACGAAGTCGATGATGGCCATCTTCGTGCCCACGAAGACGAGCACGCCCGACAGGCCCACCTTCAGGTAGCTGAACTTCTCCACCGCCCCGGCCAGGAGGAAGAACAGCGAGCGCAGGCCGAGGATGGCGAAGATGTTGGACGTGAAGACGATGAACGGATCCCGCGTGACGGCGAAGATGGCGGGGATGGAGTCGAGCGCGAAGAGGATGTCCGACGCCTCCACCAGGATGAGCGCCATCAACAGCGGCGTGGCCAGCTTGCGTCCGTTCTCCACGGTGAAGAAGTGGTGCCCGTCGAAGCGGGGCGTGGAGGGGATGGTCCGCCGCGCCATCTTCATCATCCACCCGTCCTCCGGGTGGTCCTCCTTGTTGCGCTGGAAGAAGAGCTTCAGGCCCGTGAGGATGAGGAACGCGCCGAAGACGTAGATGAGCCAGTGGAAGCGCTCCAGCATGGCCACGCCCGCGAAGATCATGATGGCCCGCAGGACCAGCGCGCTGAGGATGCCCCAGAAGAGCACCCGGTGCTGGTACAGCGCGGGGATTCGCAGCGCGGAGAAGATGACGACGAAGACGAAGATGTTGTCGACGGAGAGCGACTTCTCGATGAGGTAGCCGGTGAGGAACTCCACCGCCGGACCCCCGCCGAACTTCCACCACAACCCCGCGTTGAACACGAGCGCCAGGCTGATCCACACCGTGCTCCAGCCCAGCGCCTCCTTGAAGCCGACCGCGTGGGCCTTCCGGTGGAAGACGCCCAGGTCCAGGGCGAGCATGGCGATGACGAAGGCAATGAAGCCGCCCCACAGGGCGGGACTGCCGACGGTTTGTAGGGATTCCATAGGTGGATTTCAGATAAGAGCGCCCGTTCTCATCGACAAATAGGGATTCCGGTTGCGCTCCATCGAGAAAACCTAAGAGATGCCGGGAGCGGATGGAGGCCTGTCCCGGGAGGGGCCAGCCCGAGGGGGGCTGGAGCGGGCGACGCTGGCTGGGGAAGGGTTGCGGGACGTGGTGGGTTTCGGCCCGTCCGGTTGGAACTCGACAGTCACCGGGCCATTGAGACCAACCAGGCGTCCGCGCTCGGAGGCATTCCTGGCCTCCGGCGGGACGGGCGCGGCGAGGGCTCGCAGGGCGATTGGCGTCCGCGGCTCCTGTCACTCTCGTGGCCCCTCGAAGAAGGACCGCCCTTTTGACCCGGAACCGTCTTCTCTCCTCGATTTGCGGGGCCTTGCTTGCCCTGTCCGCCACGGCTTGTGGCGCTGACTCCTCTGGTACGACGTCCCCCGGTGGTGGCACCGAGTCGCCTCCCGAGCAGCCCCAGGTCCCCACGCCTGACCCCACGCCCACTCCGGACCCGACGCCCACGCCGGACCCGACGCCGACGCCCAATCCGGACCCGACGCCGACGCCCAATCCGGACCCGACGCCGACGCCCGATCCAGACCCGACGCCGACGCCCAATCCGGACCCCACGCCCGAGCAGCCAGGCGCGGACGCGTTCGGCGTGACGATGCTCTATCCCTCCAAGGCAGGGGGCGAGGCCTGGTCACTGTCGGACAACCCCACGTCGGACTCGCGGTTCGATCCCCAGGGCACCATCACCCGCAACTCGGATGGCTCCTGGAAGATGAAGAGCAGCCAGGTTCGCATGGGGGTCACCACGTCGACGGGTTACTCGGCGGCGAAGATCCCCACCTATGACCGGGACGTGCTGGCCAGCCGTGGCTACATGCAGGCGGCGAACGATTGGAAGAACCTGGAGATGACGGGCTTCGTGAAGCTCAACTCCGCCTCCGACGGCTCGGACAACTTCGACTGGTATGCGCGGGGCGGGAAGCACAACGACAAGGAGTCGGGCTGCGAGGGCAGCAGCTACAAGGGCGGTCTGCACTACGACGGCCGTGCCCGCTGGCAGAAGGAGACGTGGCACGTGTCCTACGAGCAGGCGCCCTACAAGCCCGCGACGTCGGCGTTGAAGGGCCGCTGGGTGGGCTTCAAGGCGGTGATGCGCAACACCACCGTCAGCGGCAAGGAGGCCGTGAAGCTGGAGCTGTACGTCAACGAGAACGCCGACAAGGTGACGTGGAAGAAGGTCCACGACATGGTCGACGCGGGAGACTGGGGCGGTGACGCCGAGCACTGCGGTGGTTCCGTCGGTCCCATGCCCATCACCTGGGGTGGCCCCATCGCCACGTTCCGCTGGGACAACGCGGAGGACGTCGACTTCAAGTGGCTGTCCGTTCGTGAAATCCAGCCGTAGTTGATGGGGCGTCACGGACCGCGGTGGACGCGGCCGTGTCAGGGCGCGGAGGGCGGAAGCCTTCCGCGCCCTTTTTCGTGTCCGGGGGCTTCATGTCTCCGCGCCAACGAGGTGCGAGACCCCAAGGCAGGTGGCCGGAGTGTCCGGGAACGCGCAGCCTTCTTCGCGCCGGCGCGGGAGCGGACGGCATCCGAGGGTGTGGGCGCGGCGCTTCGCCGGTCCACTTCGGGCGAGGGGCGGCGTTCATGCGAATCACCTTCCTGGGCCATGCGGGCTTCGCCGTGGAAACCGCGCGGAGCGTCGTCGTCATGGACCCGTGGCTGACCGAGCGGGGCGCTTTCGACTCGGCGTGGATGCAGCTGCCGCGCAACCACCACCTGGCTCCGCGCGTGCGCGAGCTGCTGGAGACGCCGGGCCGGGAGCGCTTCCTCTACGTCAGCCACGAGCACAAGGACCACTTCGACCCGGAGTTCCTGGCCACGCTCCAGCGCCGCGACTTCACGGTGGTGATTCCTCGTTTCCTGCGCTCGGAGCTGCAGGACATCTTCGCGAAGTACGGCTGCAAGCGCGTCATCGCCTGTGAGGATGGCCGCGAAATCCCCTTCAAGGGGGGCTACCTCAAGCTCTACGTGTCGGAGCAGGGCACCAACCGGGACTCGGCCGTCATGGTGCGAGGGGACGGCCAGTGCTTCATCAACCTCAACGACTGCAAGCTGCATGACCGGCTGGCGCGCATCACCGAGGAGGAGGGGCCCATCGACGTCTTCACGGCCCAGTTCTCCGGCGCCATCTGGCACCCCACCTGTTACGAGTACTCGCCGGAGACGTACGCGGCCATCTCGCTGAAGAAGCGCGACAGCAAGTTCGAGGCGGTGGCGCGGGCGCTGGAGGTGGTGCGCCCTCGGGCCTACCTCGCGTCCGCGGGGCCCGCGTGCTTCCTGGACCCGACGCTGTTCCACCTCAACTTCGAGAAGGTGAACATCTTCCCCAATGCCACCACGCTGTTCCGGTTCCTGGAGCAGCGTCTTCCGGGGGCCGCGTCGAAGTACCTGGAGCCGATGCCCGGGGACGTGCTGGACATCGGCTCGCTGGATTTCGTCTCGCTCGACCAGGAGCGCGTGACGGAAGGGGGCTTCGATGCGTACCTCCGGAAGTACGCGGACGACATGGCGCCGCTGTTCCGGGAGCGGCGCCGCAACATGCTGCGCGCGGAGGTGGATGAGATTCACGCGCGGCTGCGCGTCGAGCTGCAGCGCAAGCTGGACCTTTTGGACCTGCACGAGCGCGTGGGCATGCCCCTGTACGTGGAGCTGACGGAGTTGCCGGAGCGGTTGTTGCGGGTGGACTTCAAGGGCCGGCGCGTGGACGAGGTCTCCGAGCTTCGCGAGACGACGCGCTACACGATGAAGGTCTCCGCCGCGGACATGGTGCGAGTGCTCGACAGGAAGCTGACGTGGGAGGACTTCCTGCTGTCGTTCCGCCTGCGGCTGAGCCGGTCGCCAGACGTCTATGAGCCCATCCTCCATGGCTTCCTGGGGGTGGAAATCGAAGACATGCGCGCCTTCTGCGAAGGCGTGCGCTCCACGGAGTCGCAGCGCGAGCGGACGGTGGTGTCCGTGGGGCAGAAGCGCTTCTCCGTGCAGCGGTTCTGTCCGCATCAGGGCGCGGACCTGGCGGAGGGCTGGGTGGAGGAGGGCAAGTACCTCGTCTGTCCTCGCCACCGCTGGCAGTTCGACCTGGACGACGGAGGTCGCTGTTTGATGAATGGCTCCACGCTCTGCGCGGAGCCGGCGACGGACGCCGTTCCCGAGGAGACGGAGAAGCCCACCGTCCCCGCGCCAGTCGTCGAGCCTCGCGTGTAGCTCGCGGACGCGAGGTGTGAGGTGGGGCGCTCAGGGCTCGAAGCTGACGCCGCCCTGGGCGAGGAATGGATGCCAATGGACGCCAGCCTCGCGTTCACGGTGACGTTCTGAGCTCCCGCCTGACCGAAGCACTCGATGAATCAATGCCGCCCGAGGGTTTCCATGGATGGCTTGGAATGGGCTGGCAGGAGGAGCGTCTGACCCGCTCGGGAATCCCTGGGTTCTGGTGGATGTCTGTCTGTGTATCGGAATGAATCCGGGGATTCATGGGAGCCGGTGGATTCATCGGGCGTCCCTGGGTGAAAAGGTGAGCCCGGCGGCCGGTATGGGCGGTATTTTCGGTCCGCCATGTCTCATGCCCCCAAGCCCCCGAAGAAGATGGATGTCGCCAGGCTGATGAAGAAGGTGGACGGCCTGCTCGACGAGTCGCCGCCTCAACTGGATGACGCGGTTCCCCTTCTGCGCCAGGTGCTGGAGGCCGAGCCAGAGCGACTGATGGCGTTGCACTCCCTGAGCTGGGCGCTGGACGCCTCGCGTCGCACCGATCCGCGTCGCTGGGAGCGAACGCTGAAGGCGGAGCACTGGAGGGCCAGGGACCGCGTCCTCGAGCTGACGCGAGGCACCCGGGCCGGTGGCGACCTGAGCGATGCCCAGCGGGCGCGCTCGCTGGCCCTGAGCCTGTGGGCGGAGGAGGTCGTCGGGGGCAGTCCCACGGACGCCCAGCTCGACGCCGTGGAGGCCGCGTTGGAGGAGGCCGAGGGGCTGCGCCCGCTGCCGGACCATGCGCGGGCGCGCCGGGGACTCGACGCCTGGCGCACCTTGCGGAAGGGCCCGGGGACGAAGGGCTACGAGAAGCTGCTCGCCGTGCTGGAAGCGGCGCCCGAGCAGCGAACCCTCGACGTGGAGGACGACGGCCCGGATTGCTTCAGCGGTCTGCAGGGGGCCTTCTCCGACGAGGGCTTCGTGGCGTGGCTGCGAAAGCAGAAGCCGGCGGCGCGGCCCAAGGGGAAGAAGGCCCGTCAGCTTGACGCGGGCCTGCTGCTCGCGGCGGGGCAGGACGCCGCCCCGTTCTTCGGCCCGGGCTTCGGCGGAGGTCGAGTGGCCCGGGTGCTGGCCTTGCGCGCGCTGGGCGCGAACCTGGACGTCCAGGACGAGGATGAGCAGGGGCTGCTCCACCTGGCCGCCCGCGTGGATGACGCGGCGCTGGTGCGGGAGTTGCTCGCCCTGGGACTCTCCACGTCCGCCGTCGCCGCCGAGTCGGCCACGCCGCTGCACCTCGCGGCCGAGGATGGCGCGGTCTCCTGCATCCCCGTGCTCGTCAAGGGCGGAGCCCAGGTGGACGCGCTCGACGAGAATGGACGCACCCCGCTCTTCAACGCCCAGGTGCCTGAGGTGGCCCAGGCACTGCTCGACGTGGGCGCCGACCCCAACGGGGGCGACGGCTGGACACCGCTGCACCAGCACGTGTGCTTCCTGGACCGGGAGCCGGTCATCGAGCTCCTCCTTCGCGCGGGCGCGGACGTCACGCGCAAGGACGCGGGGGAGAAGACCCCCGCCCAGGAAGCGCTGCGCCACAAGAACCCGCGGCTCGCCGAACTCCTGGGGGCGCCGCGGCCGCCGGGCGGAAGGAAAGCCACACTGGCGAAATGATGAGACTTGGTTCGCCCCGGCGCTTGCGGGAATCCCGTATGTGCTGGGGTCGGACGTCGATGTTTGTGGCATTCCATGTCACACGCCGCCAGCTGAGAGGCATTGTTTGTAGCGCTTCATGTCACATGAGGGTCCCGCCTGCCGTGGGTCGTGTGTGGTATGACTGTGTTTGGATGGATATTGACGCCGGGATTGAAACGCCTGTGCCAGTCGTGTCAACGTCAGACGAATCACATATCGTGTTCCTGGGTGTCATCGAGCCCGATGCCACCTCTCTCCCAATCCGGAGGTATGTGATGTCTCTGTCGAGAATCGCTGGCAAGCAGTGGCTGTGGTTGTGCGGTCTGCTCGGAGGCGCGGTGGTGCTCGGTGGCGGCTGTGGCGCGCCTGACGCGGAGGTCGAGCCTCAGCCCTCCGTGGAGCAGGCGCGTCCGCTCGTCCAGTGTACGCCCTCGTCGACGGGCCTGACGGCCTGTGGCGTCGTCACGACGGCCACGGGCGCGCCGGTCGCTGGCGCGATGGTGGACCTGCGTGGCATTGGGACGCTCACGGCCGCGGATGGCTCGTTCTCCGTGTCCGCGCCGGCGCCGATGGGCTCCGCGCTGACCATCACCGCGCCGGGGTACATGCCCCACGTCGGCGCCATCACGCGCAACGTGCTCGGGGCCCGGTTCGTGCTCCACACGCTCCACCGTCAGACCTTCACTGGCGGCACCCCCACGGTGGCGGACCCGCGCAGCGGCGCCTCCATCCAGGTGAACCTGAGCGCGCTCCAGGGCCCCTCCGGTGAGCAGCCCGTCCCCCCGTTCACGGTGGGCGTGCGCTACATCGACACGGGCCTGCTCGCGATGCCGGGCGCGGACGCCGCCATCAACCGCGCGGGCCAGACGGTCTTCCTGGAGTCGCGTGGCGCCATCTACACGGAGGTGCGTGACGCCAAGGGCACCCTGCTCAAGCTGCGCGCGGGCGCGACGGCCCGCATCTTCATCCCGCTCACCAACGACATGGCCGGCTCCGCGCCGAGCTCCATCGCGCTGTGGTCCATGGGTGTCGGCACCAACGTGTGGAACCAGCAGGCCGCCCCCGCCACGCGGGCGCCCAACCCGACGCAGTGCGGGGTGCGTGAGACCGTCACGTGTGACCCTGACGACTGCAGCCGCATCTCGTCCACCGGCTTCGGGGGCAACACCAGCGAGATTGGCTTCGTCAACGCGGACATCGAAAAGACGAACCCCGCCTGTCTGCGCGTGGTGGTGAACGCCGCGTCGCTGCCGCCCGGCACCGTGCTGCCCATCTGCCTGGAGCTGGAGATTCCGATCCCCACCGGTGGGACGCAGACGCGCAACATGTGCGTGGGGGCGGGCACCGACGTCCTCTACAACCTGCCGGCCAACGTCAACGTCACCGTGCGCCAGGCCTCGGGCTTCGGGTGTCCGCCGCCGCCCAGCGGCAGCGTGACGGTGAACACGGGCGCGCCGTGGGGCGGCGCCGGCGTGCCTGCTTCCCCCGGCCAGTGCAACGGCGTGCTGACGCTGCCGCCGCTGCCTTGACCTGAGTCGATGGTTGCAAGGGGCTCCGGCGTGCTCGCGCGCCGGGGCCTTGTCGTCGCCGAAATGAAGGGTGCCGTGTCCGGAAAGGTCGCCGTCCAGCAGCCGACAGCCATCCGCGACTGACAGGCGATTACGAGCCCCCGCCCGAACGGAGACCATCCCGGCCTCCGAATGCGTGCCATTCCCACAGGGCGAACCCCCTTCCGTCGACGTCGTGTGGCTGTCATTGGCGCGGGGGTCGCGCGCGACGCCGTCATGCTTGTTCGGGGCGACTGCTGGGGAGCGCCTCGCAACGCCGCGGTGACCGTCGCGCCTTCCATGCCGCCAGCCCTGCCGCTGAGTTCCCCGCGCTCCGCGCTGCTCCAGGGCGCGCTGACGGGCCTGGCGCCGCCGCGTGGTTTTTCTGTCCGGGCTTGATGCGTGCTCGGGCTCGAAGCAGCTTCACCACCCCAGTCGGAGGTATCCCAGATGAGGGATGTCGCGCATTCCACCCTGTCTCTCCATGAGTCCCGAAGCAGTGCGGCGGAGCTCGTCCGGAGCATCCTGCCCATCCTCTATGGCGTCGACGAGCGCCCGCCTCGGGCGGCCGCGACGAAGCACTACCATCCCGATGCCACCTTCCAGGATCCGCTCCTCACGGTGCAGGGAATCGAGAGCATCCGGCGGCTCGTCTACGTCAACCGGACGTTCCTCACGGACTGCCGCATCGTGTTCGGGGATGTCGCGGAGACCGTCCGTCCGGACGGCTCGCACGTCGTGCTGGCCGACGTGACGTGCACGCTGGTCTTCAAGCACTTCCTCCTGTGGCGCCCCTGGCAGAAGCTGGTCGGGGATTCCTTCACCTATCAAGCGGTGCACAAGGTCGTGCTCGACGAGGACCTCAAGGTCACCGCGCATGAAGAGCATTTCAGCGTGAGGTCCGTGCTCGATACCGTCCCGGTGGGCCGCGCGCTGTATGCGGCGCTCCGCAAGGTGGATGCCGGCTGTACGTCGGACTTCGGCTACACGCTGAACCAGTACATCGCCGGGGACCGGTCCATCCGCACCGTGCTCTGAAGTGTCGCCCGAGCGCTTCGGCCCTCGCCGAGGCGCGCCGGGACCCGACGCGAGGGCTTCGCGCGAGTCAGGGCGTCCGGGCCAGCGTGTCCGCCTTGAGGTGTCCCAGGTCCGTGCGAGCCCCGCCCTCGATGACGAAGGGGCGCTTGTCGAGACTCCCCTCCATCGTCAGGAAGTGCTCTCCCGGGGGAAGACCCGCCACGATGAAGCGCCCGTCCGCCCCCCGGAAGGACATGGGGTGGTAGATCCAGTCGTCGACGTTCAGGCGCGGGCCCACGACATACGTCCCCTCCTGGGTGACGTCGACGTGGCCGACGACGGCGCCGGTGTCCTCCAAGCGGATGTCCGCGACCACCCTCTGGCCCTCGGTGGCCGTGACGGTGACGCTGCCGGCGCGGCCGTCATCGAGCCACGCATGGACGACGGTCTGCGTCCCCACGACGGGATTCACCACGAAGGCCGAGCCCTCGAAGCGGATCTGGCTGAAGTAACGAGGGCTCTGACTGCAGCCTCTCCAGTACTGGGTGGGCTTCATCACGGAGATGCGTGCCCCCTTCGCGGGCGTGCCGTCCGGCATGAGGACATGACCCGCCAGCTCGAAGTAGTGCGGCACCGGAGGATGGGGTGGCCCGATGGTGACTCCGTGGACGTTCGAGTCATACGGAACCTTGATGGACAGCGGGACTCCGGGGGCCAATTCCACCTTCTTCCATCCGTCGAGGGTCGACCAGCCGTGGACGCCGCTCACGTGCGCGGTGTGGCTTCCCACCTCGACGTTGCCGGTCCAACCGCCATCGTCCTGACGCCGCAGCGGAACGCCGACGGAGACGGATTCGATGACATCCACGTTGTTGGACTTCTTGAACCGGGACCAGCGGCGATTGCGGCTGCGCGAGGGTTGGACTGTCACGGTGGTGAAGCCCGCGAACTGGATGTCCAGCCGAGCCTCCTCTCCCGCTTTGACGTCGAGGTCGCGACCCAGCCCCTGGCCCTCGGGGGAGAAGGGATGGATGTAGACGGGGCCCGGCGAAACGCCATCCAGGCGGTAGTGGCCTTGCGCGTCCGTGATGGCCTGGGTGGGCATCCACTTCTCGACTGAGCGCTCGCCCCTGGCCATCAATCGCACCCCCTGGGCGGGCGTCCCATCGAGCTTGCGCACCTGTCCGGTGACGGTGGCGCCGGGAGGCAGCGCCAGGTGGGCGGTGATGGTTCCTCCGGCGACGAGGCCCACGTCCGGCTCGCAGTCCTCGCCGTGCCCCGCGCCGCGCGCGCAGAGGTGGAAGTGCCCGGGGAGCGCGGCGGGGAACCGCGCCAGGCCCTGCTCATCCGTGAGCGCGGACTCCAAGGGATTGGCCAGGTCGACGGGCTCGCGAATGATGGCGACCATGGCTCCCGCGAGAGGCCGCTGGTCCTGGGCGGAGACGACGCGGACCTCCGCGAGTCCCGTCCCATCCCGCGTGGGCGGCGTCAGTGGTGGACGAGGCCTGGGCGCGGAGGGGCTCGCGGGAGGGGCCGTGGGTTGGAGGGGGACGGGCGTGATGGCGGCCGGAGGAGGCGGACGGATTCGCGCCGTCAGCTCCTGGCGCAGCAGCGCGGCGACTCCAAGGGCCGTCACGACTCCCGCGGTCGCGACCCAGCCAGCCTTTGCACGCATGATGTGGACCTCCCAGGCTCCTCGCACCCGCGCAACCTGGGCGAGACAGATGAGACTACCATTCCCGGGGTCGTTCTGGGCACGGCCGCCGGGGTCTTCCCCGCTGTGAAGGGCGAAGGAGTAGGGTAGGGTGTCCGCCGTTCCCGCACCCTCGGATTTCTCCACCGCATGTCCACCGATGTTCCTGTTTCAGGAGAGGCGCCGCTGCCTATGTCCCTGGGCGCGCGGTTGCGCGTGCTGGGCGCGGAGCTGGCCTTTCCCGTGGGGCTCTTCTTCTTCAGCCGTCTGGCCTTGTTGCTGCTCGCGCGCGTATCGCTCGCGTTCGACAACAGGCTCCACCGCGCGCCCTTCCAGCAGGTGGGCCCGGCGGGGCTGGATGCGTTCTGTCGGTGGGACTGTGGTTGGTACATGGAGATCGCGCAGAAGGGCTATGAGCGCCCCCAGGCCACGAACTTCTTCCCGTTGCTGCCCATGTTGGGGCGGTGGGTGCGAGACGCCACGGGCCTGAGCATCCAGGTCTCGTTGGTGCTGGTGGCCAACGTCGCCGGGTTGTTGGGACTCATCGTCCTGTATCGGCTGTTTCGCGCGCTGGAAGGCGAGGAGACGGCCCGTGTCTCGCTGCTGCTCTTCACGGCGTATCCCTTCGCCTTCTTCCAGTCCGCGGGCTACCCCGAGTCGTGGATGGTGTTCCTCACCGCGCTCGCGCTGCTCTTGAGTCTGCGCGGCCGTCACTGGTGGGCGGCGCTCGCCCTGGGCTTCGGCGGTCTGGCGCGGCACCTGTCCCTGGCGGCGGGCCTGTCCCTCTTGTTCCAGCAGGTGCGCTCTCGTGGGGGCGGGCTTCGGGCGTGGTTCCACCGCGACATGCTCGCGCTGGCGATACCGCTGGTGATGACCTCGCTCTACTTCGTCTTCCTCTGGCGGAAGTTCGGAGACCCGCAGATCTGGTGGAAGGTGCGCGGAGGCGAGTGGGCGGGGGCCTGGGCGGGGCTGCTGACCTGGTGGAAGGGTGACTGGGCGCCCGAGGTCAGCCTCTACGTGGCGCTCTCCTTCGTCCCCGGCGTGGGGGCCTTGCTGCTCCTGGCGCGCCGGCGCTGGTGGGCGCTGGCGGCCTTTGGCGTTCCGCTGATGCTCGTGTTGTGGATCGTCGGGCTGGTGGGCCTGGGCCGCTACAGCGCGGCCGTGTGGCCCGCCTTCCTGCCCCTGGGGGCCTGGCTCGGCCGGCACCCCGCGCTGCGAGGGCCCGTGGTGCTCGGCTTCGCGCTGTTCCAGGGCATGCTCGTCTTCCTCTTCGTCCACGCGTACCCCATCAACTAGGGCCGCAAGGCGAGTGCCCCTCTCGTGTCAGTCGAGGGGCAGGAAGTCCGGCCGTGATGCGCTCTTCGACATGGGGCCGGTGGGCCCGTCGTTGAGGACGCACTCCCCCGCTATGGGCTCGGAGACCTCGCAGCCCGACTTCGGATTGCCCCAGCGCTCGGTGCGATTGAGCCACGCCAGGCTCCCCTCGAAGGTGCCCGGCGTGCGCCAGTCGAACGGCACCAGGGCGCTCCACGTGTCCCAGGCGATGCCGCGTCCGGTGTCATCCGCCAGGAAGTCGCCGTTGGGCAACTGCCGGTAGATGTGCCGGGCCGCATCCGCGTAGACGCCGTGGGAGCCCTGGGCGGAGAAGAGCTCCGGCCGCCAGCCCAGCAAGCCCATGCCCTTGTCGCCATAGGTGAAGGTCTGCCCGTTGGAGTGCTGGCTCAGGTAGACCTGCGCCGGCCGGCCCTCCACGAAGCGCACCGTCGCGTGCTCCCAATCCCCCACGTGGTTGCCGAAGGTGGAGTAGCCCCCCACGCAGCCCCAGGGTGAGTACCAGCCAATGCAGACGCGCTTGCCATTGTTGTACGGGTAGAACATCCAATACACCACGTCGGTCGTGGACGTGGGCAGCCCATTCACGGTGCGGGTGATGAGCTCCGCATAGACAGGCACGGGCGCCTGGTTCGGCCGCTGCCCATCCAGGAACTGCGGGTCCGTACACGAGTCACAGCCCAGGGCCTGGTTCGTCACCTGATGGCCGCCCTCCACGTGGACGTTGGCGAGGTGGAACTCCGTGGAGGAGGGGAAGTACGCCTCGCCGGGGTGCATCCACACGCGAGGGGCGAAGGCCGCCGCCGTCGCGGCGCTCACGGGCAGCCCCTGGAGCTCCGGGTGCGCCGTCGCGCTCTTGTTGAGGGCCCAGTAGCGACTGCCTCCCGTGTCGGAGTGGCTGGGCCGTGCCACGAAGGTGGCGACAGGCAGTCCCCGGTGGTCCCTGGCGTTGCTCTGCCAGAGGCCCACGTCGTTGTTCGCGCCAGAGCCGCTGTCGTTCCACACGGCGCCAGGGTCGGCGGCCACCACGTACTCGCTCTTGAGGCAGCGGATGAGGTCCGTGGAGGGCTTGCCGTAACCCAGCACCCCGACCGCGCCCAGGCAGGTGTAGCCGGCGGGCGCCACGGGCTCCCAGAACGAGCCATCGTGGGTTCCTCCGGAGCCCTTGTCGTCCCAGACCCAGACGTAGTCCACGGGGCGGGCGAGCAGGTCTCCCTCGCCCTGCACCACGAGCGCTGTCGCGGGAGTGGGGCCTCCGCCGCCGTTGGGCATCGCGACATCGCCGAGTGAGTAATAGCCGGGCGCCTGGGCGAGGTTGGGGCGCCAGATGGAGACGTCGTTGTTGGAGCCCGTGCCGCTGTCGTCGTAGATCCACTGGAAGGTCGACACGGGCTTCAAGAGCAGTCGCTGGCTGAAGCGCACCGGCGCCCTGTCGGAGGCGAGAGTGAGGTCCGCGCTCTGGCCCGGTGAAGCGGTCGCCGCGACGAGCTTGTAGGTGCCCGGGGCCAGGGAGAGGGACACGCGCGCGCCCAGGTTGCCCGCGCTGTTGTCGTCCTCCGCGAGCACGTTGCCGCTGGCGTCGAGCAGGTAGAGGTACGCATCCACGGACGAGGTGAGGGTGAAGGTCACCGTCGCCGTGGGGCCCGCGTGGTCGACGAAGAACGTGCGGTTGCCGGGATGGGTGGGATTGCGTCCACCAGAGCCGAGCCATCGCCCATACACGGTGTTACCCTGGAGTCCCGTGAGGGCGGCCTCCGTGTCGCGCGGCGACGTGTCTTCGACGGCCTCCAGCGAACCGCCACACCCCAGCGCGCCCACTCCCAACGACGACAGCACGAGCCAGCGGAGTGAACCCAGACGTCCAGCGAGCATACGGGCCTCTTCATGTCCCTGCGTGGACGCGCAGGATGCCCTCAAGTCTCTTCAAGACACCAGTCTGGCACCTGGAAGGAATGCGTCAGGGTGGGGGGACTCGGAGCTGGAGCGTCAATCGCACGTTGTCCGAGCGCAGACCCACCGGGCCGTCGAGCGCGAGGGCCTCTGGGGGAAGGTCGCCCTCCCAGACCAGCGAGTCGTCCGCCCAGACGCGCAACGTCACTCCGGCCAGCTCGGCGCGCAGGGCGTGTTCCTCTCCCTTGGAGGGCGCGCTCACCGCGCTGCGTCGGAACGGGCGGACGGTGACATAGCCTCGATTGCCACAATCACTGCTGTGGTGCTGGTCGGGGTTGCGCTTGTAGTTGACGACGACGTCCGCCTTCGGAGCGAAGCGCCACATCACGTACAGCACGTTGCAGCCGTCGCGCGCGCGCAGCTTGAGGCCCACCTGCTGTCGCTGTTCTCCGGACTGCAGGGCCCGCTGCTCGCTGGAGGAGCCTCGGAGCGAGAAGCGCAGCTCCGCGCGTGACGTCGTGTTCGTGCCGGGAACGATGGCTCGCAGCCGTGCGCCTTCCACGTCGAGCCGTCCATCGGTCCGCTCGCGCAGCGCGCCCTGCGTGACCCGCAACTTCGACAAGGGCACCAGGGCGAAGGTCGTCACACGTTCCTTCTTCCGCGCGCCCGCGCCTCGGATGGCGCCGGGACTCTGGGCGTCACCGGGCGGAGGCCGAGCCCACCCGAGGACAGAGAGCACGCCGAACCCCAGACAGGCCACGAGGACACGGCTCGGGGCCCTGGCTGACATCAGGGACGCGTCGTCCCGAGGAAGGACGTGAGCGCCTCCACGTGCGCCGTCAGGTACGCCTGCTCCGCGCGCAACCGTGCCAGCTCCAGGAGGAGATAGTCGCGGAAGCGGCGTATCTCCCGCGTCTGGAGTGCCTCCACTTCGCGAAGCTGTCCCTCCAGGTCCGACACGAGCGCGGAGACCTCCCTCAGCCGAGCCTCCTCCGTCCGATGCCGCGAGCGCAGCTCCACAAGCAACTCGGAGATCTTCTGATGCACGCCGTCCACGTCATTCGTCGTCGAACGTCGACGACCGTCGCGGGCCCGGGCATTCGCCTTGCCTTGCCACAGGTGGCCCAGGTCATACGTCAGCATGACCTGCCCGAAGAGGGGGACTTCCTGCTCCACGTCGAAGACCTCGTCATACCCTCCGCGCACGCTCAGCTCCCACGCCTTGGCGCGGCGCAGGCTTCCGGTGGCGACCTCCACCGCGTCATCCGCCGCGCGCAGCTCCTCCAGCAAGGGCTCCAGTCGCTGTCCGCGAGGAAACTCGGGGCGCGACGCCAGGCGCTCTCGCGCCAGCGCGGTGTCCGTGCTCAGGGAGCGCAGGTTGTCCAGGCGCACCTGCATCGCGTTGAGTTCTTCCAGCGTCGCCCGGCCGTCCCGGAGGTCCGCGCGCAAGGCGTTGACGAGCTCCTCGGCGCGGGGCAGGGCGTCCTGGAGGACGCGGGCCCGGGCTTCCAGCGCCGAGTCCTCACCCAGCCCCATGCCCTGTCTCACCGCCGCCTGGAGCGAGGAGAGCGCCTGGTGTCGGCGGCACTCCGCCGCCGCGCGTCGGTGAATCTTGTGGCTCCGGTACAGGCCCACGAAGTCGTAACTCAGGCCCGCCGTCACCCGCAGCTTCGGCTTGCCCAGCGGGACGCCGCCCTCGGCCTCACCGGTGTTCACCACGCCAAAGCTGCCGAACACCTCGGGTGCCAGCTCCAGCGCGGCCTCCGCGTCGCCCAGTCCTTGAACCCAGTCGCAGTAACCCGCGGCGCGCTGCTCCACACTGGCGTCGGGAGTGGCCGGCTCGGTGGGCTGCTCCGCGTGAGCCGCCGGGGTTCGCGCGGCGAGCAACACCAACACGCCACAAGTGAGAGTCTTCCGCATGGGGCTTCTCCACGTCTTCATGTGCGCATGCCCTCACAGCACCAGGGGCGCGCGGCCCAGGTGCAGCAGGTCCTCGCGCGCCGACGCGGAGTCCGTGAGCTTCACCTCCACCATCACCCCGCGCAGCATGTGCTGACGGATGGGGTGTTTGATGGAGACCTCACCCTCCAGCACCCGGCCCACGACGCCCACCTCGCGGCACCAGACGACCTTCGCGGCGCACGCGAAGAGGGGCGTGCCCACGGCCGCGTTGTTCAGGTTCTCGTAGGGCACGAAGGCCACCGTCAGGTCCTTCTCGATGGCGCGCAGATAGGGCGAGGCTCGCAGCGACACGATGAGCGCCTCGTAGCGCTGGGACACGTCGTCGAGCGCCTTCAGGTCATGCTCCAGGCTTCGCAGCGTCGCCACGGCGCGGGCCTGCTCCAGCACCGAGTGCGTGTACTCGCGCTCCAGGAGCAGCACGTCCGGAGTGATTCCCACCGGCGTGCCGTCCTTGCCCATGCCGTTCTGCACCGCCGTCAGCCCCGCGAGCTCCCGATGGAGCGAGTCGACTCGAGTCTCCATGTCCACCGTGGTCTGCGCGAGGGCCAGGTTGCTCTGCGCCAGCTGCGCCAGGTGGTGATTGATGGTGAGCTTGTCCTCCTGCTGGAGCAGCCGCGCGCCATACATCGCGTCCGTGCGTGCGCGGGACAGCCCCGCGTAGGCCCGGTTGGACTTGAGGATCTCCTCACGGGCCCGGCCGTACTCATGGCGCAGGGAGGCCAGTCGCTTCGCGGCGCGGTCCTTGGATGCACGCTCGCCGCGCAGGGCCACCAGGAAGCGCTGTTGGAAGGCGCGCTCCGCGGACACGGTGCGCTCCGCATCCTCGATGCGGTTCTCCACCGCGCGCCGCTCGGCGACGACGTGGTCTCTCGCCGACGTCTGCGCCGCGAGCTGCGTGTTCAGTGAGAGGATTTGCGGGTCCGTGGGGGACACCACCGTGGGCGTCACCCAGCCATGGCTCAGGAGGAAGAAGCCCTGGACCGCGAGGAAGGACACCAGCGCCGCCAGGATGATCCCCAGGAGCACCGAGCCCAGGAGCTTGTACGTGGACACGGCGATGGCATTGATGCGATTCGCGACACGTTGGTTCATGGCGAGCCCTCTCCGGCGGGGTTGGGCGGCAGTCCGCTCCGGTTTTCTTCGGTGGAGGGAGCCGGGGCGACGCTGGGGCTGCCCCGCGTCTCCCAACTCCCGGAGTCCAGTGTCAGCAGTGCCAACGGCGTGAAGAGCGCGTACGTCACCGGCATCAGCAGCGCCATGGGCAGGAAGCACGCCCCATGCACGCGCCGGTCCTCGGGCAGATGCCGCGTCTCCAGTCGGTAGATGATTCCCAGCAACCCGATGACGAGGAAGTGGAACGAGAGGATGTCCAGGAACTCGCCGGTGAGGACGTTGTGGACGATGACGACGGGGTAGGCGAGCAGCAGCGCGAGCTGGGACACGTAGTGGATGGTGATGACCGGGTGCAGGCGCCACGCGTGGGACAGGCCGCCGAGCAGGTCCACCAGGTTGGAGCGCCGCCACCGCAGCTGCTGGGAGAAGTAGCCGGCCAGCGTCGCGGGCGCGGCGGTGAAGCAGAACGCGTCCAGCGTGTAGACCGTCTCGTAGTCGTGCTTGACGATCTGCCGCGTGAGGAACCGGTCCTCGCCGTATTTGATGGGGATGCCGGCGATGGAGCGCGCCTCCAGGATGGGCTCCAGCTCCAGGAGCACATGCCGGCGATACGCGGTGAGGCAGCCGGACAGACACATCACCTGGCGGAAGCTGCGCTCCAGGTCCTTCAGCCACTGCTGGGCGAAGTGGAACTTGATCTCCACCATCCGCGTCAGCCAGTTCTGGTGCCGGTTGGTCACGTACGTCCGTCCGCCCACGGCCGCGATGCGGGAGCTGACGAAGCGGCGCACGAGGTTGCGCACCGCGGAGCGGTCCACGATGACGTCGGAGTCCACCGAGACGATGATCTCCGCGTCGACCGCGGCCTTCACGCCCCGGTTGATGCCCTTGCGCTTGCCCATGTTCTCCGGGTTGCGCATGACCAGGACATTGGCGTGTCCCTCCGCGGCCTTCAGGGCCCACGTGTAGCTGTCATCGTTGGAGCAGTCGTCCACCACCACGATTTGCAGCAGGTCGCTGGGGTAGTCCTGCTCCAGCAGGCTGCGGATGGCGTGGAAGATGCCCTTCCCCTCGTTGAAGAGGGGGATGACGATGGCGACGCGAGGCCGGTACGTGTCGTCCACCCGGTCGATGCTGGACCCGCGCAGGCGCCGCAGGAACGGACCGAGGATGTAGCGGTTCATCAAGACGACGATGAACAGCAGTTGGATGGGAAAGAGCTCCATCAGGTCCCGTCCCCCATCACGCCGCCACCCCTTCCCCGTGGCGGCCCGCGCCGCCCCCATTTCTCCCATGAGGGAGCGGGGGGAAAGTTGGTGGGGGTTGGGCCCACGCCAACTGCCCCCAGGGACGGTGGAAGGGGATTGCTCACCCAGGCGTCATCGCGCGCCGGAGGCCGTCCGGTACGCGTCAGCGCGCCGGGCCCGGAGGGCACCCCCGAGCTTCTCGTGCTCGACGCCTGGGAGGCGTCAGTGCGCCGCGGGAGGCGACGGAGACGTCAGCGCGTCCGCGCGCTGGAGGTCCCGGGTCAGCTCCACCTTGCGGGCATCTCGCTGGGCCGCGGAGGTGAAGGCGATGCCCTCCATCGACTCGCGCGCGGCGATGGCCACCCGCGCAAGTCCGTCGCGGGAGATGAGGCCCAGCGCGAAGGCCTCCAGCGCGGCGCCCACATAGGTGTCGAAGAAGTGGATGCGCTTCTCGCGCCACGCGCGCCGGGTGATCTCCGGGGTGTCCACCACGTCGTGGATGAACACGGCGTGGACGGCGTGCGGGGCGGCGGTGAGCATCTTGTCGCCGAACTCCACGTCGCCCTGTCCGCTGTCGCCCACGAAGACGAAGCCGTACTCCGGGAAGACGCGCACGTAGCGCTGGAAGTTGTCGAACTTCTTCGCGGCGATGCGGGAGTTGCCCAGCAGGTGGGTGAGGCTGCCGGAGAGCACGACATGGGGCGGGACGCCGTGCTTGCGCAGGGAGTCGAAGGTCAGGTTCTCCACCGCGCCCAGCGGGTCCATGGGCCGGGCCGTGACGAAGGTGAGGTCGCCCTCCCGGCCGGGGATGATGCCCGGGCCGCGGTCCAGCTCCGCGTAGAAGGCGAGCACGCCCGGGTACACCGTCTTGGACGGGTACCGGGTGTCCTTGAGGTTGGCGAAGAAGGTGTCGTCGATGTCGCTGAGGACCTTGTTCTCGCCACTGGGTGCCGCTTCGCCCTCGCGGAGGATGTGCGCGAGGATCTCCTCGCGCAGCGCCGGGTCGTCCACGTCGTCGAAGAGGAGCTTCTCCAGGTCCTGGTGGTTGTTGCCGGCGTCGAGCAGGTTCTTGAAGGCGGTCAGCTCTCGGCCGTGCACGCTCAGGAACATGTCGCGCAGGGCGCGCTCCGCGGTGGCGGGGGTGCCCCCGCGCTGGAGCGCTGTCACCAGGCTTGCGCGCACCGGCAGGGCCAATTGGGCGGCGCGCTCGCGACAGAGCATCGTCAACAGGGCGGTGTGGTGGTCCGGCCCGAAGATGCGGTCATCCATGTCCCCCAGCAGGGACTCGAGGTCGATGTTGGCCAGGAGGTAGTTCAGCTCGGCGGCGTTGGCGTCGCGCAGGAGGTCCAGGATGCGACGCTCCTCGCTGGTATCGGTGTGGCCGGCCATGAGCGTGCGCAGCGTCTCCAGCTTCTTCGTCGCGGCGTGCGGATCCATGTTGCTCCCCCCATTCCGGCGCGAGGCCGGACTTGGATTTCCGAGCCTACGCGGGGTGCGGCCCGGCGTGGTAGAGGTGAGGCATGTCGACTGTCGCCGTTCCGCTGGAGCTTCGTCCGGACGAAGTCCATGTGTGGATTGTCGAGCCCGAGCGCATCCAGGAACAGCGGCTCCTGGACGCCTACTGGGGGCTGCTGGATTCAGGGGAGCGCGAGAAGCAGAAGCGCTTCCGCTTCGAGCGTCACCAGCGGCAATACCTGGTGAGTCACGCGCTGGTGCGGCTGACGCTGTCGCGCTACGCGCCGGTGGCGCCCTCGGCGTGGAGCTTCTCGACCAACGCGTACGGGAGGCCGGAGGTGCGGGGTGAGTGGGGCGCGCGGCTGCGCTTCAACCTGTCGCACACGGACGGCATGGCGCTGGTGGCGGTGGGGCTCGACGCGGAGCTGGGCGCGGACGTGGAGGACGCCCAGCGGCCGGGCGAGACGGTGGAGATCGCCGACCACTTCTTCGCCCCCCCGGAGATCTCCGCCCTCCGGGCCCTGCCCGCCGCCGAGCAGCGCGGGCGCTTCTTCGAGTACTGGACGCTCAAGGAGTCCTACATCAAGGCCCGGGGCGCGGGGCTGTCCCTGCCGCTGGACCAGTTCGCCTTCCACCTGGAGGCCGGCAAGGAGCCGCGCATCTCCTTCGATGCGCGGATGGTGGACACGCCGGAGACCTGGCGCTTCATGCAACTGCGTCCCTCCGAACGCCATCAAGCGGCGGTGGCGATGCGGGGGCCAAGGGAGCGGCCCTTCCGCGTGCGGTGGCAGTTCACCGTGCCGCTGGAGTCGGACGCGCCGCCCCGCTTCGACGAGGCGGCGTGAGCCTCAGGCCGGAGCGGCCATCCAGCGCGTGAGGTCCTCGCCCAGCGCGGCGAGCATCGCGGGCTGCTGCTTGCGCAGGAAGAAGTGGCCGCCCTCGAAGTGGCGGATGCGGAAGTCGGCGTTGCGCGTCTCCTCGCGCCACGTCTCCAGGCGCGCGAGGGACACGTGCTTGTCCTCGGTGCCGCCCATGACGGAGATGGGCACGTCGAGCTTCACGGGCCCGGGGCCGTTCTCCCACCACGCGAGCGCGAAGTCCGCGCGCAGGGTGGGCACCAGCAGCTCCAGCAGCTCCCGGTGCTGGAGGATCTCCTCCGGCGTGCCGTCATAGCGCCGCAGCTCTTCGATGAACTGCTCCTGCGGCAGGTGGTGGATGGGCTTGCGGTCCGACTCGCGGGGCGCGCCGGACGCGGCCAGCACCAGGCCCCGGGGCAGCGGGCCGTTGCGCGCCTGCAGGCGCCGCGTCAGCTCCAGGGAGATGCGCGAGCCCATGCTGTAGCCGAAGAAGGCGAACGGCTTGTCCAGCAGCGGAGCGAGCACCGGCAGCAGCACGTCCATCAGCGCGGACATGTTGTCGAAGGGCTTCTCCATCAACCGCCGCTCACGGCCGGGCAGCTGTACCGCGCACAGCTCCACGCCCGGAGGCAGGCCTCCCTGCCAGCCGCTGTAGATGGACGCGCTGCCTCCGGCGAACGGCAGGCAGAACAGCCGCAGGCGAGGGTCTGTCAGCGGCTTCCGGGAGGGAAACCAACGTTCGGGAGAGTTCGGGTTCGGGGTGGGAGCACTGGGCATGGCGGTATGGTTCTGTCGCACAGCCGAGGAAAACGGGTCAAGGCCCCGGTACTTCGAGCGTGTTGAAGACTTCTACCCAGCGTACAGGACTGGCTGTCTCTGCTCGGAATTCGTGAATGAGTGGACTGGCGGGACTCCTCGGAAGACGTGCTAGCGTTTTTCGCGTGAGCTACGAGCTGTCGCACCTGGACGCCCTGGAGGCGGAGTCCGTCTTCATCATCCGGGAAGTGGTCGCCGAACTGGACAGCCCGGTGTTGCTGTTCTCCGGCGGCAAGGACTCCGCGGTGATGTTGCACCTGGCGGTGAAGGCCTTCGCGCCCGCGCCGCTCCCGTTCCCGCTGATGCACGTGGACACCGGGCATAACTTCCCGGAGGTGCTCGAGTACCGCGACGCGCGCGTGGCGGAGCTGGGCGCGCGTCTGCTCGTGGCGTCCGTGCAGGAGGCCATCGACGGGGGCCGGGTGGCGGAGGAGAAGGGGCCGCGCGCCTCGCGCAACCGCGCGCAGACGGTGCCGTTGCTGGAGGCCATCGAGAAGCACCGCTTCAACGCCGTCTTCGGTGGTGCGCGCCGCGACGAGGAGAAGGCGCGCGCGAAGGAGCGGGTGTTTTCGTTCCGCGACGAGTTCGGTCAGTGGGACCCGAAGAACCAGCGCCCGGAGCTGTGGAACCTCTACAACGGCCGCCACCGCCGGGGAGAGCACCTGCGCGTCTTCCCGCTGTCCAATTGGACGGAGCTGGACGTGTGGCAGTACATCGCGCGGGAGGGCGTGGCGCTGCCGTCCATCTACTTCAGCCACCGGCGCGAGGTGTTCCGCCGGGACGGCATGTTGATGGCGTGGTCTCCCTACCTGCCGCTGCTTCCGGGCGAGGAGGTCACCACGGCGCCGGTGCGCTTCCGCACGGTGGGGGACATGACCTGCACCGCGTGCGTGGAGTCCGGCGCCGTCACGGTGGCGGAGGTCATCACGGAAATTGTCGCCTCGCGTGTCACGGAGCGGGGCGCGAGCCGGGCGGACGACAAGTTCAGTGAGACGGCGATGGAAGACCGCAAGCGCGAGGGCTACTTCTAGTGGAACTGCTTCGATTCGCGACCGCGGGCTCCGTCGATGACGGGAAGAGCACCCTCATCGGCAGGTTGCTCCATGACACCCGCTCGATTCTGGAGGACCAGCTCGCTGCGGTGGAGCGCACCAGCCGCGCGCGAGGGGACGAGTACGTCAACCTGGCGCTCCTCCTGGATGGCCTGAAGGCCGAGCGCGAGCAGGGTATCACCATCGACGTGGCCTACCGGTACTTCGCCACGGCGCAGCGCAAGTTCATCATCGCGGACACGCCGGGGCACCTCCAGTACACGCGCAACATGGTGACGGGGGCCTCCACCGCGGACCTGGCGCTCATCCTCGTCGATGCGCGCAAGGGCGTGCTGGAGCAGACGCGGCGCCATGCGTTCCTGGCCTCGCTCCTGCGCGTGCCTCACCTGGTCCTCTGCGTGAACAAGATGGACCTGGTGGACTTCGACGCGGCGGTCTTCGAGCGCATCCGCGAGGAGTTCCGCCAGTTCTCCATGAAGCTGGACGTGGCGGACCTGTCGTTCATCCCCATCTCCGCGCTGGGCGGGGACAACGTGGTGACGCGTTCGGAGCGGATGCCCTGGTATCAGGGCCCCACGCTGCTGCACCACCTGGAGAACGTGCACATCGCGTCGGACCGCAACCTCATCCACGTGCGCTTCCCCGTGCAGAGCGTCATCCGCCCCATGTCCTCGAAGTTCCCCGACTACCGGGCGTACGCGGGGCAGGTGCTGGGCGGCGTGCTGCGGCCGGGCGACGAGGTGATGGCGCCCCCCTCCGGCTTCACCACGCGCATCCGCGAACTGGACCTGGCGGGGAAGGCCGTGGCGCAGGCGTTCCCGCCCATGTCGGTGAATGTCTCGCTGGCGGACGAGCTGGATATCAGCCGGGGCGACATGCTGTGCCGGCCGGGCAATCCGCCCATGGTGGGGCAGGACCTGGATGCGATGGTGTGCTGGCTGGCGGAGGGCGTGTCGCTCCAGCCGGGAGCCAGGTTCGCGCTCAAGCACACCACGCGCTCGGCGCGGGCCCAGGTGAAGCAGTTGCACTACCGGCTGGACGTCAACACGCTGAGCCGGGACGAGACGAGTCCCCGGCTGGCGCTCAACGAGATTGGCCGGGTGACCTTGCGCACCACGGTGCCGCTCTTCTTCGACGAGTATCGCCGCAACCGGCACACGGGCAGCTTCATCCTCATCGACGAAGGCACGAACGCGACGGTGGGTGCCGGGATGATCAACGGACCCGCGGTCTGAGGTGCGCATGAATCGGCAAGGCTCCGGATTCATTCTCTGGCTGACGGGCATGTCGGGCGCGGGCAAGAGCACGCTCTCGCGGGCGCTGCGCTCGCGGCTGGAGCCGTTGCGTCCGGTGGAGGTGATGGACGGTGACGAGGTGCGCACCTGGCTGACGCGCGGACTGGGCTTCTCGCGGGAGGACCGGGAGGAGAACGTCCGGCGCATCGGCCACGTGGCGCGCCTTCTGGCCCGGCACGGCGTCGGCGTCATCGTCGCCGCGATTTCGCCCTATCAGAGCTCGCGCGCGGAGGTGCGGCAGTTGGCCGCGGACGCGGGGCTGGCCTTCCTGGAGGTCTACATCGAGGCGCCGCTGGAGGCGCTCATCGCGCGCGACGTGAAGGGGCTCTACAAGAAGGCCCTCGCCGGTGAGCTGCCCCACTTCACCGGCGTGTCGGACCCGTACGAGGCTCCGGAGGCGCCCGAAGTCACCGTCCGCTCGAGCTCGGAGCCCTTGGAGGCGGGCCTTGAGCGCGTGCTGGCCGCGCTCCAGACCCGGGGACTCCTGGTGCCTCGCGCCGCCTAGAGCACGCGTTCCATGCGCACGTAGGGGCGCTCGGCCTGCATGCCCTTGGAGCGGCAGTGGTCGATGAACTTGTTCGACTCGATGAGCTGCGGGGTGGTCTCGTTGTAGACGAGGATCATCACGTGCCGCAGCCAGGGCTCCTGGCCCATGGCGTAGACGTAGACCTCCTTGGGCGTCAGGTGGTTGGTGATCTCCATGGCGCGGTTGCAGTCGGAGCCGTTGAGGCGCCGCGCCTGGTCCATCTTCCGGGGCAGCGGGTTGGACAGGAGCGGGCCGTACATCCAGCTCATCGGGCCGCCCTCGCACTCCATGCCGAGGAACAGGATGTCGATGGGGCCGATGATGTCGCGCAGGTGCTGGTACATGCGCGGCTCAATCGCGTTGGAGTCCGCCGCCATCAGGATGGACTTGCCACCCACGCGCACCAGGTGGGCCGTCTTGGCCTGGATGGCCAGGTCGCTGTGCTCGCCGAGGAAGGGCAGGCCGGTGATGGAGCCGCCGGGGATGGTGATCTCCTGGAGGTCGTCGATCTCCACCACGTTCTTGAAGCCCGTGTGGTGGAGCATCAGCCGCAGGGAGGGGTCCGCCAGCGAGTTGCCGTTGTTGCGCGGGACGATGATGGTGCCCACGCGGTGACGCAGCTGGAGGAGCGTCTCCATCATCAAGTGGTCCGCGTGGCCGTGGGTGAGGACCACGTAGTCCACGTGCTCGGGCAGGTCCGCGTGCGTGTAGCGCGGCAGGTCCGTGGGGAACTCGTAGCTGATGACGGGGTCGGTGAGGATGCTGACCTCCTTCGTCTCCAGCAGCACGCAGGCGTGGCCGAAGTAGCGCACCCGCACGCCCTCGCCGTCATAGCGAGGCGCCTTGCGAGGCACGGCGTCCGTGAAGAGGTCCGCGAACGCGGCGGCGGCCGAGGACGGCACGCCGAGCATCTCCGCCACCTGGCCCGGCGAGCCCGGGGTGTGGCGCATGCGGAACAGCGCGTCCAGGCCCTCGTGGCGGTAGGGCACCTTGAGGTGCACCGGCATGTCCTCCTCGAGGCGCGGCGTGCTGAAGATGTACGGGCGCCAGTCGCCGTCCACCTGCATCAGCGTCACGCTCTGCGAGGACTCTTGATAGAAGCGGCTCTTGTACAGCAGCGGCTCGATGAAGCGCGCGCTGGCGCGGTTGCTCAGGTCGTACGTGAGCTCCACGTAGCCGCGCAGCAGGTCCGGGACCTTGGGGTAGAGCGCTTCCAGCGAGCCGCCGTTGTTTGGCGCCATCAGCTGCTCCAGCTCCGCCACCGCCTTGGTGTACGCGAGCATGTGCGCCTGGTCTCGCAGCGTCCGCTCGAGCAGCTCCTTCACCCGGGCCGCGCGCGCCGTGGGGTGGTTGATGAACGGGCCGCCCATCAACATCGGGTTCTTCAGCGCGGCCACGTGGACGTCGGGGTTTGCGACGAAGGACTGCATCAACTTCTGGTGCAGGTTCGTCACGAACAGCGGCGCGGTGGCGGGAGACAGCAGGTACCACCAGGCGTACCACTGGTTGTACAGTGGCTCGATCGCCACGTTGGGCTTGAGGTACATCGGTCGGTCCAGCATCGGTTCTCCAGGCGAGGTTTGATTATCTGGGAGGGCATGGAGACAGGGAAGCCCCTGATGACGTTCGCCTGCCTGCTGGACCTGTAAGGGTGGGCCCTGAGTCCACACCGCGAGTCTCTCCCTCTAACGGCTTTTAGCCCTCGCGGATTTCGCCTGCGCTACCATTACGTCGGACCTTCAAGAGTGCGCACGTTTTGTGCGTCAGCGTCCGGAGGCTTCTCCACGTGACGGCATCCTCGACTTCCTCTTCGGAGTTGCCGCTGGCGTCCTGGGCCCGGCGGCTGGCGCCCTCGGCCATCCAGGACATGCTGCAGATCATCACCCGGCCGGGCGTGTTCTCGCTTGCGTTGGGGCTGCCGGCCGCGGAGTTGTTTCCCACGGAGGGGATGGCGGAGGCGGCGGCGCGGGTGCTGGCGGAGCAGGTGGGGGCGTTGCAGTACTCGCCGACGCTGGAGCCGCTGCGCGAGCAGGTGGTGGCGCTGATGGCGAAGCGCGGGGTGCGCTGCTCGACGACTCAGGTGTTCCTGACGACGGGGGCGCAGCAGGGGCTGAACCTCCTGACGCGGCTCTTGCTGGAGCCGGGGCAGACGGTGCTCCTGGAGGACCGGGTGTACTCGGGCTTCCAGCAGGTGTTGGATCCGTTCCAGGCGCGGCGGCTCACGGTGCGCAGGGATGCGCGGACGGGGTTGGACCTGGACGGCCTGGCGTCGCTGCTCGCGTCAGGGGAGCGGCCGGCGTTCTTCTACACGATGAGTGACGGGCACAATCCGCTCGGGACGAGCCTCGCGATGGATGCGCGGGAGAGACTGGTGGGGCTGGCGCGGGAGTACCGCATGCCCATCATCGAGGACGATGCGTACGGCTTGCTCCACTACGAGGAGGGCGGGGCACTGCCTCCGCTGCGCTCGTTGGACGCGCAGTGGGTCTATTACGTCGGCTCGTTCTCGAAAATCCTGGCGCCGGCGCTGCGGGTGGGCTGGGTGGTGGTGCCGGAGTCGCTGGTCTTCCGGTTGGCGACGGTGAAGGAGTCGAGTGACATCGACACGGCGACCTTCACGCAGCGGATGGTGCTCTCGTTCCTCCAGTCGGGGAAGTTGGAGGCACACCTGACGCGGCTGCGAGGGGAGTACCGGCTGCGGCGGGACACGTTGCTGAGGGCGCTGGAGACGCACCTGCCGGCCGGGGCTTCGTGGACGAAGCCCACGAGCGGGATGTTCGTCTGGGTGGAGTTGCCGGAGGGGAGCGACACCACGGTGTTGCTGGCCCGGGCGCTGGAGACGCAGCAGGTGGCGTTTCTTCCGGGGCAGGCTTTCGGCGTGAGTGGCGGGCGTTCGGCGTCACATGGGCTGCGATTGAACTTCTCGAATTGTGATCCAGCGCGCATCGAGGAGGCCGTGCGTCGGCTGGGCACGGTGCTTCGGGCAGGTTGAGTCTGGCTTTGGACGCGAAGGGAAGGGGACGGGTGCTTAGGAGGCCCCCTCCCTTCAGTCGATTACGGCAGCGTGACCTGCCTCGGGTGGTGGACGTCGGCCGAGGTCCCGTCGCCAAGCTGACCCATGAGATTGTCGCCCCAGGTCCAGACGGTGCCGTCATCGCGGACGGCCAGGGAGTGGCGGTTGCCCGCGGCGATGTGGATGAGGTTGGAGATGCCGGCCACCTGGAGCGCGGTGAGTTGGTCTCCGGAGCTGGCGTCTCCGCGCTGGCCGTGGCTGTTGCTACCCGTGGCCAGGAGCGTCCCGTCCTCGCGCAGGGCCAGGGAATGCTCGCCGCCGCCGGCCAGGGCTCGGATGTGGGTCAGCCCGCTCATCCGATCCGCTATCCGTCCACCTGTGTCCCGTCCGGTGCCGAGCTGTCCCTGCTTGTTCCATCCCCAGGCCCAGGCGGTGCCATCCGTCCGCATGGCGAGCGAGTGGTCCCTGCCCGCGGCCACATCGAAGACGTTGGTCAACGCATACACCGGGAAGGGCACGTGGCGGTGGGTGTTCGTTCCATCGCCGAGCTGGCCGACGACGTTGAGGCCCCAGGCCCAAAGGGTGCCGTCATCGCGCAGGGCGAGTGAGTGGTACCCACCCGCGGCGATTCGGGTGACGTGGGTGAGGCCGGGCACCTGAACAGGCACGCTTCGGTCGGTGGTTGTTCCGTCGCCAAGCTGGCCGAAGAGGTTGCTGCCCCAGACCCAGACGGTGCCGTCTTCGCGCAGGGCGAGCGAATGTTTCATGCCCACGGCGATTCGGGTGACGTGGGTGAGGTTGGGTACCTGGATGGCTTTGCGGCTGATGACCGTTGTCCCATCGCCGAGTGTGCCGGAAGCATTGGTGCCCCATGCCCAGAGGGTGCCGTCGCCACGCAGGGCCAGTGAGTGCGTGTCGCCCACGGCGATGGCGACGATGTCGGTGAGTCCGGACACCTGCACCGGGGAGGGGCGCCGGAGGAAGGTCCCATCGCCAATCTGGCCGTTGTCGTTGTCACCCCATGCCCAGACGGTGCCATCCTCGCGCAGGGCCAGTGAGTGGTGGTCGTCCGAGGCGACGTGAAGCACACCTGTCAGCCCGGGGACCTGGGTGGGTGTGTGGCGTCGAGGAGGCGCTCCCACGCCGAGGCGCCCGTCTCCGTTGTGGCCCCAGGCCAGCGGGGTGTCGTCACGAAGGAGCGCGAGAGAGTGCTCCTCGCTGGCGGAGACGGAAACGACGCCGGTCAGCTCCGGCACCTGGACGGGCGTGTGGCGGTCCACCGCCGTTCCATCTCCCAGTTGACCGTATTGGTTTTCCCCCCACGCCCAGACCGTCCCGTCGTCACGCGTGGCCAGGGAGTGGCTGGTTCCCACTTCGAGGGTCGTCACACCTCTCAACCCGGTGACTTCCACGGGCTCGTTCCGGGAGAACTCCGTCCCATCTCCCAGGGCGCCTTTGTAATTGAAGCCCCATGCCCAGACGCTGCCGTTGGTGAGGAGGGCCATGGACCGGCCCAGGCCGCCGGAGAGGGCAACGACCGGCCCCAACCCCGCGATTCGCACGGGCGTGGAGCGGTCCGTGGTCGTTCCATCGCCGAGCTGGCCCGAGGCGTTGAAGCCCCACGCCCAGGCGGTACCGTCCGCGCGCACCGCCAGGGATTGAGAGGCTTTGCCGACGGCGACGCGGGTGACTCGATTCAGCCCCGATACCGGCACGGGCGACCTTCGGGTCGTGGTCGTTCCGTCGCCAAGCTGGCCGAAAGAGTTGCTACCCCATGTCCGGAGGGTGCCGTCCTCGCGGAGCGCGATGGAGTGATAGCTCCCCGCGGCGATGCTGATGACCCGGGTCAGCCCGAGCAGCTGTGTGGGCGTGGAACGGTCCGTGGTCGTTCCATCGCCGAGCTGGCCGCGGACGTTGTAGCCCCAGGCCCAGACAGTGCCGTCCTCGCGCAGGGCCAGCGAGTGGGACTCTCCCGCGGCCACGGCGGTGATGTTCGTCAATCCGGCCACCTGGACAGGGGTGTCGCGGTCGAGGGCGGTCCCATCGCCAAGCTGGCCGAAAGCGTTGCTACCCCATGCCCAGACGGTGCCATCCGCGCGCAAGGTCAGCGAGTGGCGAGCGCCCCCGGAGACCATGGGGCCCGTGCAGGGGTGGGCTGACAGCAGGAACGTCTGGGTGGTGGAGAGGTCGTCATCATCCGTCACGGTGGCGGTGACGGAGATGCGAGTCCCCGCGGGCAGACAGGGGGGCGCGGTCCACTTCACCTCGCTGATGTTGACTGTGTCGGTCTGAGTCCCGAGCGAGCCCGTGCTGGCCGTCCACGTGTAGGTGAGCTGGGGCGTCTTGTCGTCCCGCGTGATGACTCGGAGGGAGACCACCTCTCCAGGCCTGGTGTTGACGGCGGACTGGGTGGTTTCGATGAGCGTGGGCGGCTCGAGAGGAGGGCCAGCATCGGGTGGGCCCGCGTCTGGGGTGCAGCTCGCGGGGGTTGTCGTACAATCGTCGGTCGGCTCCGGGTTGGAGGAGCAGCCGGCGCCGAGGGTCAGCAACGCCGAGGCCAGCAGGAGTGGGAGGGCGAAACGACTGTGTCGCTGCATGGGCATTTCAATCCTTGCGAAGATTCGAGGGACTGAACGGCTGCGGACGGTGTTCGGCACGCGGGCGCTGGCAATCGCAGCCTACTTCATGCCGGGTTCACATGAAGTGAACGAGGGGCCGACTCCGGGCCACCTGTGCACCAAGCGTGCCCCGCCTGCTCCCACGAAGAGGAGTCACTCGAGAATGCAGGGGTGTGCACGCCCATGTATGCCCAATGACGCACGTGTATAGGGGGCTGCACAGCTGGCCCTCCGCACCACACGCGGGTCCTTGGCGGGGTCGTGATGTCTGTGATGCCTTCTGTCGCGATCAGGTCGGGCTCGCGAGCCGGCGCGAACCGCTGAGGCGGTACGCCGGCTCGGTGTGTCGCAGCGAGCCGCCTACGGGTGGGGCTGGGACGTCGGAGCAGGGGCGGCGGGCTTGTTCTCCGCGCCTTCGATCTTCAACTGCTCGAGGGCGTCTTCCTTCACCTCGATCTTCGCCTGGGCCTTCAGTCCGTCGATGAAGCCCTCCATCGCCTTGGAGCGGCGCTCGCCCGTCAGGCGCGCCTCGATGCGCGGCTTCGCCTGCTCGAAGGTCTGGTTCATCCCGACCTGCCGGCTCTGGAACTTCACCAGGTGGAAGCCTTTGTCGGTCTCCACGACCTGGCCAATCTCAGACGACGACTTCAGACCGAACGCCGCATCCGCCAGCGCGGCGCCCCAGGCCTGGGTCAGCTCCTCCCGGCTGCGGAAGCCCAGGTCGCCCCCGGCGGCCTTGGTGGCGGAATCCTGGGACTGCTGTGTGGCCGCCATTTCGAAGGCGCTCTTGATGGGGCCGGCTTCCTTTGTCTTCAGGTCCGCGAGCAGCTTCACCACGGTGGTGCGCGCCTGCGTGCGCTTCGCGGCGTCAGCCGGCGGCGCCTCCAGGAAGATGTGGCTCACCCGGACGCGCTCGGGCTTCACGAACTCGGAGGTGTGCTCGTCGAAGTACTTGCGCAGCTCCGGCTCGGAAATCGTCCCGGCGGCGGCCTCCTGCTGCTTTCGCAGCAGCTTCTGCACCATCACCTTCTCCAGCGTCGCCTTGATCTCCGGGTCCTTTTCCAGCCCCTGCTTGCGAGCTTCCTGCACCAGCAGCTCGAAGCGGATGAGGTTGTCCAGGAACTCCTTCTTCTTCTCCAGTGTGGCGTAGCGGCTGCGCACGAACAGTGGCTGCTCGTCCAGCTTCGCCTTCACCTCCTGGGTCGACAGGGAGCGGCCATTGACGACCGCGACCGCGGGGCCCGTGTCCTTGGCGCTCTGTTCCGCTGGGGGGGCGCTGCCACCGCCACAGGCGGAGAGGGCGAGGACGGCGACGATGGCGGACAGGACTCGGGTTCGGACGGAGGGCGTGTGCATGGGCGGACTCGACCAGCGTATATCCAACAGGGAGGGAGGTGCGAACCCCGTTGTTCCGAGTGAGCATCCAAGCGCGCCCATGCCCTGAAGGCCCCGTGTGCCAGCCAGGCGCGGCTCTCCCTGGTGTGATGACGGCCACCCCGGTGGAACGTCCTGCCCGCAGTCACGGCTCCTTGGGTTGTTGTGGCGAACAGGCGCGAGCAAATGCCCGCTCGGGGGTCCACTGGCAGGGGCTCAGGAACCCACCCAGACTGACCACCAGACTCACGATGCCCAGGGCAATCCAGAGGAGGAGGACGCGTTGGGTCGCGAGGCGTGACAACGGCAGGGGGATGAACATCCGGGGTCCTCTCCTCTCGCGAACAGGGTGTGTCCGGTAGGAGAGCAGGGTGGAGGGAGCCACCCGGGCAGGTCCATCCCAGGAATGTGGGGTCTTCGAGGGGGAGGCCGGTCAGTGCGTGGGGCCGGGGAGAACTCAAGGAGACACGGAACGTGCGGGCGGCCCTGGGCGTCTTGTGGGGGATCGGGCGAGACTCCTCGCCCATCCCCTCCGTCTGGAGAATTGAATGGGACTCGCCGAACGCAAGGCCGCGAAGCAGTTCGAGGAGACGCACTACCCGAAGATAAAGAAGGACCTCGAGGCCGCCGCGCGCTTCGAGGTGCCCATCGAGGTCGACTGGGCCAGTCTCACGGCGGAGGGTTATGCGGACCTCTACGCGGAGGCGTGGCCCCAGGTTTACTTCAGGCCGCTCATCGGTGCGTTGGCGGCCCTGGGCCAGGACGACCTGGGCCGGGAGTTCCTGCGAGGCGCGCTCAAGCGCATCGTCATCCGCAATTCGTCGAGCAACTCCTCTTCGTCCAGCATCGCCACGTTTCAGGACGGGGTGCTCACGTTGGACCACGAGCCCGTCACGAATGTGGACCAGGTGGAGGACCGCAAGGAGTCCATCCGGAGGACGATCGAGGCCGCCCCGGAGCTGCCGAACCCGTACACGGGTGACTCCCTGCGTGCCTTTCTGGATGCGGATGCCAAGGGGCTGGACGCCGTGCTCCAGGTGTTGCTGCGCATCAGCGGGCGGCAGCGTTCGGGGATTCCCCTGCTGCTGCCCCGCGCGACGTTGTCCCTGCGCAGTGGCCGCGCCGTCACCGGCATCGTCCGAGAGATGCTGGAGGACCGTCGCGAGGGCCGTGCCATCCTGCTCCTCATCCCCCGCGAGAGCGGCTACCCCCAAGAGGACGCGGTCATCATCCCCGTGGGCACCATCGAGACCGTCACGGTCCACGATGTCGCGTCGTTCGGTGAGCTGAAGCGCGATGCCGTGCCTGTTCCTTCACTGCTCGAGCTTCGTCGTCAGCTCGGCGCGCTGGAATCCCGCTTTCGAGCCGTCACGGAGTCTCCGCTGACGCTGGCGCTGGCCCCGGGAGTCAATCCCGCGAGCGCCGAGGAGCTGCGCGCGCTCGGCTTCCTCGTGGCGCGTGTACATGAGGTGCTGGAGTCCCTCCAGAAGGACGATATCGGCCGCACCGCGCTGAGGGAGAAGGTGAAGCGCATCCAGTTGCGTACGGACCTTCACGCCGCCGTCACCGTCTCGAGTGGGACGCTGGAACTGGTGGCGGGCCTGCGTCCCGTGAGCTGGCAGACGCGCGAAGAGCTGGAGCAGACGCTCCAGGCCGCGCTGTAGCGCCCACGTCACGAGCGATGCTTCCGCCTCCCCATCGCGGACCCCGCTGTAGGGGCCCGCGCATGGGTAAGGCCCTTGCCGCGGAGTGAGAGTCCCCTGCTGGCAGTGACGCGGAGTTTCCGTGCTGGTGTGACACGAGCCTGATGCTGAACTGGCTGAGCTTGATGCGTCGGGGCTGCCATCGAATGAGGTGTGCACGACTGAGTCGCGATATACTGCGGCCCACGGACTTGATGGTGAATTGCGCGAGTTTGCCAGGAGGAGGGGAATTCAGTGGGAGCTGTGGATGGGGGCTCTCCGCGACTCACAGTGACTTCCTCACACTGGCGAACCTGCGAATGCCGCGCATTGCGTTCTGTGAACTGAGTGAGGCGGAGTATGCGTATTTACTGGTTGTATGTTTGTGACTTCGGCCATGCCTGGCACATCGAGCGGGATGACGAAATTGTGCCGAACTTCGCGGAGCAGCTCTGTTCCAAGGGGCATCCGGCGGTTACGGGGTCTCGGGATGTCGCGATGGACCTGGTGGAGATACGGTTCAGGCCAGCGGGTCGAGTAGTTGATCCGAACAGACCCCCCGGAAAGCAGAACGCGTATGAGAAAGATTTCCTTTTGGTGCTCACGGCAGTCGGGGGCACGGAGGAGGTTGTCTCACAGAATTTGTATAAGTGGCGCGAGGTGCTTGCGCTTGCTGAGCGATTTCAGGGAAGGCCCGTGGAAGAGTGTTTCAGGCGAATGAGGGAGAGTGGGCTCTGACTTGTATCGGTGTTGTTTCAGCGTTACTTGCGAGTGTTGACGGTTTTGTATGTGAGTGATGTCATGGGAGATGGGAATGGAAAGCGACTTTCTGGTGCGGCGATGGCATACGCCAAGTGGTCAGGACATCTGGCGCCGGGTCTGTATAGGGCTCCACAGTGGATTGTGGTTGGATGAGGTCCGGGAGCTGCCTGGTGTGGATGGGGTTCCTGCTGGAGCCGACCTCCGGGGAATAGACCTCAGCGGGATGAGTTTGGCCGGAGTCGAACTTCATGGGTCTTGGTTGAACTATGCTGTCCTAGATGATTGTGACCTGACGGGGGCCTATCTGCTGGCAGTTAATCTGAGTGCTGCGTCGCTCAAACGAGTAAAGGCGTCAGGTGTCATGCTGCATGGGGCACGGGCGCCGTCCGCATGTTTCGATGATGCGACTCTGAGTATGTCGGATATGTCGTCAATGGACTTGGAGGGGGCATCCTTGAAGCGAGCGATGCTTGATGGCGTCGATCTGAGTCGTGCGGATCTTCGTGGGGCGGACTTGGAAGGGGCTGATCTGACTGGGGCCTACATGGAGTATGTACAGCTTGATGGTGCGAGACTTCAGGCGACGAAACGGTGATTGGTCGTGATTCTCGATGACGATGTTGTTTCTGTTCTAGTGGCCGGTGGGTGGTTCGTTGAGCGCGAAATTCCAACTGAGCCGATGCAAAGGGTGTTGGAGGATGAAGGAATTGTCATGCACTCGGCCGCAATGAAGATTCTTCGGTCGCTTGGCGGGCTGCAGTTTCATGGTCGGAATGGCGATTTGATGCGTTTTGATGTTGGTGCGGCGTGTAAATGGATTGATGTGGATGATCTGGCCTGTGTTCAGGCGTTGTTTTCTGGTTCTGCATGGCCCTGGAGGTGAGTTTGTCGCCCATTCCTTTGAGGTTCCTGAGGCGCAAATGGTTCTTGAGGAGGCTGCGACCGAGGTCGTCAAGGGCTTCAGCACACTCGAGGAGGCCCTTCAGTTTCTGAGGGATATCTCTCACTGCGACGTGCGCGACCTGGCTCCCCTGAAGGGGGCTCAGATATTTAAAGCGGGCAATCCATTATGACGCCAGACCTTCAGTTGAGTGTTCATTTCGTCGAGGGCTTTTTGCCGAAGGCCGGACTCAATACCCTACCCGTTGTTTTTTGCTTGTCGTCCAGCTCAGAGGTGACCCTGTCCGACCGTGTAGACGTCACTGAACTCTGTCTCTGGTTGCCTGATGGAGAGTCCGCTGGCTATGGCGGAGCTACCCGAGGGCATCTGGGGATTGTTCGTGGAGAGATGATAGTCTCTCCAACGCGTCCGTGGTTCGGTGTGTATGATCTGATGCAATTCGACCGAGGCGATGTTCTGCCTTCGGGGCAATTTGTTCTAGGCGTCCAGGTCCGCGTATTTGTGTTGCAAGGGGACGATGATTACCGGCCGCATTCCCTGCGGATGGATCGCGAACTGAGCCTCTGAGGCGGTCGTGGGGCGCGCGAGCCGGCTACGGGTGAGGCTGGGAGGTCGGAGCAGGGGCGGCGGGCTTGTTCTCCGCGCCTTCGATCTTCAACTGCTCGAGGGCGTCTTCCTTCACCTCGATCTTCGCCTGGGCCTTCAGTCCGTCGATGAAGCCCTCCATCGCCTTGGAGCGGCGCTCGCCCGTCAGGCGCGCCTCGATGCGCGGCTTCGCCTGCTCGAAGGTCTGGTTCATCCCGACCTGCCGGCTCTGGAACTTCACCAGGTGGAAGCCTTTGTCGGTCTCCACGACCTGGCCAATCTCAGACGACGACTTCAGACCGAACGCCGCATCCGCCAGCGCGGCGCCCCAGGCCTGGGTCA
>NZ_JABUMU010000017.1:222814-233280 GCF_013336625.1 Myxococcus sp. CA033
CCGACCTGCCGGCTCTGGAACTTCACCAGGTGGAAGCCTTTGTCGGTCTCCACGACCTGGCCAATCTCAGACGACGACTTCAGACCGAACGCCGCATCCGCCAGCGCGGCGCCCCAGGCCTGGGTCAACTCCTCCCGGCTGCGGAAGCCCAGGTCGCCCCCGGCGGCCTTGGAGGCGGAATCCTGGGACTGCTGTGTGGCAGCCATCTCGAAAGCGCTCTTGATGGGGCCGGCTTCCTTCGTCTTCAGGTCCGCGAGCAGCTTCACCACCGTGGTGCGTGCCTGCATGCGCTTCGCGGCGTCAGCCCGCAGCGCCTCCAGGACGCGGAGGCGGCATGCACCGCGCGATGTGACAACCCAAAGTGGGCCTGACTCGTATATCCAACATGGCGCAAGGTGCGAATCCCATTGTGGCGTCGCGCGGTGCTGGTTGCTTGCGGGCTCTGCTCGGCCTGCACGAAGCCCACCCCGGAGGCTCCGATCGGGGACACCCACGCCGGTGGAGGCCGGGTCGTCGGCTGCTACGCCGACCGTGTCGTCACGCCGGCGGACCTTGTCGAGGAATCCGTCCGCATGCCCTCTGCGTGAGGAGTTCGAGCGGCCCGCATGTCAGCGCGAGGTCGTTCGCTCCATGATCGACAAGCGCCTGCTTGCTCAGGAGCCCTGGGTCTGGGGTCTTCATCAGCCGCCGGAGATCCACCGGCATGTCCAGGCCTTGGAAGAGTGGCGGGTCATCCACGCGGGGGCTGTCCCTCGACTCGGGTCGCACCGACCCGTTGTCCGGCGCGGTGAGCGCGGGTGATGGCAGTCGAGGCAGGGCCCGCTGTGGGGGTGGTCCCGCTTCCACGGGACCCGTCTGAAGGGACTAGCCGGAGGGCTTCAGCATCGCAGCGCCACAGGGACGCCACGCTGGCGTGGTAGCCACTTCATCCACAGGTGCTGCGAGCGGAACCCCTTGGAAAATCAAGGGGTTCCGCTATGACCCCGACAGGAATCGAACCTGTGGCCTGCGGTTTAGGAAACCGCCGCTCTATCCAACTGAGCTACGAGGTCGGACGGCTAAAGCTGCGGAACTACTTGTACTTTCTGATGAAGGGCCGCCACCTTCGACGAGTCCTTCACCCCGGTCCGTAAGCAGTACGTAACCGGCCAGCGCGTTATAGCAGGCGGCTGGAGGCGTGCAACGAGAGTGAGGCCCTGGCCGAGCTGCCACTCTCCGAGCGGCGCCCCTGACGCCTATCCGACAAAGGGGGAGGCAGCCGACGCGGTCTGCTCAGCGGGGACCAGGTGGCCCGCTTCCTCGCCTCAAGGCCGAGGGACGCAGCGGGCGCCACCACCGCCCTGCGCAATGGCAAGAGGCGCGCTGGGGGTGAAGCCTCCGCGTGCGGCACGTGAACCCTCCGGTGCTACCGTCCCTGTTCCAATCACATCGGCTGGCCAGGGAAGGCGCAGGACCTTGCTGAGTGACGGAGGTCTTGTATGCGTCGTGCTGATGCACGAGGGCCTTCGATCTCCCCTCTGTGATGCCGCCTTGAAACAACTGTCCATCCCAGCGTGAGAGGTTTCTGCCCGAGGATGGCGGAAACGCATGCTGGATCACGAAGTTTCATGGAGGCCCATCAGAATCCTGAGCCGCCACTTCGTTGGGGCAAACAAGGGCGGGTCTGAAACCGGTGGCAGGTATGCAATGGTACGTGGATTGCTTGTTGGGGGCGACTCTTCACGAGAATGGAGTCGTGCGGATGTTCTGGAAAAGAATGGTTGTCATTCTGGGAATCGGTGTCGGGGCGGTGGCTTGTGGTGATAGCGACAACGAGGGTGGAGGGGATCCGTTGACGCCCGAGGAGTGTCTCGCGAAGGGAGGGAGTCCACGGGGAGATCCGGGAGATGGAAGCACCCACAGGGACGGGTGTCCTCTGGGGCAGCGGTTGCTCGGAGACCTCGTGTTCGGCGAAGAGGGAGGCATCTGCTGCAAGTAGTCGCCACCCAGATGTTCAGCCGCCCATATCCCGTGGGGGCGACTGCTCGGGACCTGGATGGCCCAGGTCCCGAGTGCGTCATGGCTCATTCTCGCGAGCCATGTCCGCCTGTCATTGCTGCCATTCCCTTCCCATGGGCAGCTCTCCGGTCCGTACCCCGGCTCTGCTTCGTGTGCTCGTGATCTGCGAGCCCGAGAAGGTGATGGTGTAGTACCCGCCCGCTGCTGGACTGCTCGTGCGAGGCGTGTAGACCGCGATGTCTGTCTTGCTGTCTCCGTCGTAGTCGCCCGTCACGGGAACATCGCCGACCCCGCCGAGGAACTTCACGTAGGACGTCCCCGTCGAGCTGTGGACGTAGGTGAAATAACCGCCGCCGTCGTTCGTGGGCCAGCGGGGCGTATAGAGGGCCAGGTCGCTTCGGCCATCGCCGTCGTAGTCCCCGACGACAGGAATGTCTCCGACCTGTCCCATCGTGTCCCAATCCCAGGCGTTCTCCGCGGGCTTCCACACCGTGAACCATCCACCCCAGCCCGTACCTGCTTTATGCTTGTACATGGCGAAGTTATCGAGGCCGTCGCCGTCGAAGTCTCCGACGATGGGCGTGTCGTCGGGCTCGCCCATTAGGAAGGTCTGCGGGAGACCATCCAGACTCGAGAGCCACCGGAACTCTCCATAGTACAGCCCGGAAGGGGTACTCTCAGGGGCGGTGAAGTGATGGTACACGGCGATGTCCGTGGTCCCATCGCCGTCGTAGTCAGCGGCGATGGGGATGTCGCCCTGCTCCCCATAATCGAACCAGCTCCAGTGCTGCCCCCGGCTCCGCCACACCGTGAAGAACCCCGCGGCGTTGGAGTTCTCGGCGGGAGTGTACACCGCGAAGTCCGTGAGGCCGTCTCCGTCGTAGTCGCCAGTGAGCGAGATGTCCCCCGGGAGACCTCCTGGGAAGCGCATCGGCCGGGGAAGCGAGCTGGCCTGGACAGTGAGAAGCCCTGTCTGCGGCATGGCGGGTGACTCCCAGTACCAGGTGAAGTCCGACTTCCCATCCCCATCGAAGTCATCCTTCCGCCCATAGATGGGCGCGTCCGTGTAGACATGGACCTCCCAGGGGCCGAACGTGTCGGTCCATCCACCCTGGCTGGAGTTGTAGAGGATGCTGCTGCGCTGCTCGAAGAGGGGGCGAGCCGGCGAAGTTCCATTCCAGGCAACCGGAGTGATGGGGCCGGTCACCGCCGTGGGCGTGCGGTTGGCGACGATGAGGATGTTGTGCTGTCCGATGGTGCTTCGGATGCCCTCGAGCTGTCCGGCGCCGGCATCGGGCGCGAAGCCCCCAAGGGCATACGTTTCGTCCGAGAGCAGCGCGGGCTCCAGGATGCGCAGCTGCGAGGCGACCTTCTTGATGTCCCACCAGAGCTGAGAGTCTTGCTCGATGTTTTCCGTCCCCCACCAGAAGATGCCGCGAGCCTCATGGATGATGGAGGAGTACGCCATGAAGCGTGTCTCCGTGTAGTTGGGTCTGCGGCCTATTGTCGGTCCCATGTGAGAGCTGCAGCACTCGGCATAGCCCTGTCCCTGAAGCACTATCAATATGGGGCCCGCGGGAGAGTAGGGTGCCACGAAGTTGTCGTCATGGAGCACCTTCATGGCTTCGATGCTCTCCGCCGGGTGATTGAGGGGGGCCAGGGGGAATGGTGGAGAACCGCCGCCGGGCAGGAGGGAGATGGGGTACCTGTCCTGTCCCCACGCGTTCGCAGCGGCCCTCCATTTCCGGTACTCCGATGCGGGGAAGCCGGGGATGCCTTCCCAAGCCGCAACGCCCTCCGCATCATTGGCGGCGATCTCCGTGTAGTAGACATGGTGCGCCGGGTCTCTCTCGTTGACGAACGCGCGGAAGCTCGTGGCCTCCTCCACCGTGGGGATTCGAGCACGATTGGAGTCTGTCTTGGGCCCGTCAATGGCCCCGCCATCCCATACGATCTGTCCTCCTCCATCCTTGTTCCAGCCCATCTCGTCCATGGAGTCATAGCCAAGGAGCGCCGGTTTGGCCTTCAGCTCCTGGATCTTGAGGTCCAGGTCGCTACCGACATGGTGCTGAGCGGCCACCTCTCGCACCCAGTGGAGCTCACTTTCCCCCTCTCCTCGGTGACTCCAGTTCCAGGCCTTGGCCAGGGCGTGGACGCCGCGCAACTCCAGCTTGTCCAGGTCGGCTGCCGTCAGATCCTGCATGTCCAGGATCAAGGTATTGAATCCCACGCGCCCCAGTTCATTCAGCGCGACCTCTGTCTTGTCGATGTTTGGGAAATCATCCGAATCACCCGCATCCGCGGTGACTCGATCAGGATAGTCGAAGGCGCCAATCACGAAGAATCGCTTGCCTTCGTGAATCCAGAAGGGTGCTCGATCCGTGGGCCCAGGAACTTCGGTGGGGTTGCAGATCGGCCGTGGGTCCAAGGGGCCGCAATCCGGATCAGCGAAAGAGATCTGCGGCACGACCAGACCCAGCGCGGCGGCGGTGCCCGCCAGTAGCCGTCTGAGTCTTTGGGATGATTCAGGAGGAGCTGATTTCATGGAGGAGTGTCATACACATCGCGAACTTCTCCGTCGATGATCTCCGCCAGCGCGAGAGCCATTCCTTTCCGTGTGGACCAGAGTCAAGGGCGGGAAGGAGGGGCTCGGGTGTCTGGGATTGCCAGCGGGCATCACGGGATCCTTCTCCGGCCGGATGGAACGACCTGGGCCGCCGGGCTGCTGGATGCCTGCTCGACCGCTTCGGGCCCGAGAAAAGGGTCCTCGCTCGGGAACAAATTCGCCCCGGACCCTGTCGATATGTACGAACGTACACATGGAGGGTATCTTCTCCCTGAGCCAGGAGTCCCATGGCGACCCGACGAAACGACCCCGACCGACGCGACCGCATCATCGACGCCGCGCTCTCGGTCATCGCGGAGGGTGGGGTGGCGGGCACTTCGCACCGGCGCGTCGCGGACCGGGCCGGGGTGCCTCTCGGCTCGATGACCTACCACTTCACGAGCATGGACGAGCTGCTGCGTGAGGCCTTCACCCGCTTCGCCGAGCGTGTCAGCGAGCGCTTCACTGCGCGACTCTCGGCGGTCGCTTCTCGTGACGAGCTCGCCACGGCCATCGTCGATCTGGTTCACAAGGACCTCGTGGCCGGTCCCGACGACCTGGTGCTCACGCTCGAGCTCTACACCCTCGCGGCCCGGAAGCCCGCCTTCCGGCAGATCACCCACGACTGGATGCGCCGCAGCCGCGCGGTGCTCGAACAGCACGTCGACGCGCGAACCGCCCACAAGCTCGACGCCTTGATTGAAGGCCTGTTCATCCACGTCAGCCTCGACCCGACACCGCACGGCCGCGACGTCACTCGCGACGCCGTGCTCCAATTCCTCTCATCCTAGAGCTGCTGCCTCATGACCATCCCCCTCCGCCCCCCGGTGCTCCGCGAGCACCGAGCGGCTCGCGCCGCCGTCGCGGTGCTGTTCCTCACCAATGGCGCCATCTTCGCCAACCTGTTGCCGCGCTATCCGCAGATCAAATCCGACCTCGGGCTCAGCAATGCCCAGTACGGACTCGCCGTCGCGTCCTTCCCGTTCGGAGCCCTGGTGGCCGGGCTGGCCGCCGGAGCGCTCATCCGTCGCTTCCGCTCGTCACGGGTCGCCGTGGCCGGGACGGTGCTCACGGGGCTGGGCGTATTGTGCGCTGGTGTCGCGCCCTCGTGGGTGGCGCTCGCGGTGACACTCTTTCTCGCAGGCAGCATGGATGCGATCACGGACGTGGCCCAGAACTCCCACGGCCTGCGGGTGCAGCGTCTCTATGGCCGGTCGATTCTCAATGGGTTCCACGCGGTCTGGAGCATTGGCGCCGTGCTGGGTGGACTCATGGGCGGGCTCGCCGCGGGTCTCAACGTGCCGCGTGGTGTCCACCTGGGTGTCTCGGCCCTGATCTTCTCCCTCGTGTCGTTGACCGCCCTGCGCTTCCTGTTGCCCGGCCCCGAGCCCACTGCGTCCAATGTCTCATCCGAGGCCGCGTCGCAGTTGGAGAGTGACCCGGCACGCCGTGGAGCGCCGGGTCGACTGCGCCTGGGGCTCGTGGTCGCCGCGCTGGTCCTGATTGCCCTCGGCGGAGCGCTCGTCGAGGACGCGGGGTCGACCTGGGCGGCTGTCTATCTTTCCGGCACGCTCGGCGCGGGCGTCGCGGTCGCCTCGTTCGGCTACGTGGCGCTCGTGGGTTCGCAGTTCGTCGGGAGGCTGCTCGGCGACAGGTTCGTCGACAGGTTCGGACAGCGCGCCGTGGCTCGGGCAGGAGGCGTGCTTGCGGCGGTGGGCATGGGGGCGGCTCTGCTGTTCCCGTCGGTGCCCGCCACCATCGCCGGGTTCGCGCTCGCGGGCTTCGGAGTCTCGACGCTGGTGCCCGCCGCCATGCACGGTGCTGACGAGCTTCCCGGACTGCGACCTGGCACGGGCCTCACGCTCGTGAGCTGGTTGATGCGCCTGGGCTTCCTCTTGTCTCCTCCCGTGGTCGGCCTCGTCGCCGACGCCGTGGGACTTCGCGTGGGGCTGCTCGTGGTGCCGCTCGCCGGCGTGCTCGTGCTGACCTTGTCCGGAGTTCTGTCTTCCACCCGCCTCCCTGAGAAGCGGTCCGGCTGAGCGGACCGCACGGGGGGACGGAGCCACCATCCATCGCGGAACACTGCCGCGAGTTGCACGGGGCCTGTCGCCAGGGCCCTGGCTTCGGAGGGGCGCGCGCAAGTACAACCCGGGTTGTCAGGCGGGCACGTCGCTCGCCGCCCCTGGACCCATGCTCGCCAACCTCCACAACGCCGACATTCCCCAACCCGTGCTCGACGTCATCGCCCGGCTGCGAGAGCTGGGCCACGCCGTGTATCTGGTGGGCGGCTGCGTCCGGGACATGGTTCGCAAGGTCCACCCGAAGGACTTCGACGTGGCCACCAGCGCGCTCCCCGAGGAGGTCCAGCGCGCCTTCCGCAAGGTCATCCCCACGGGCATCCAGCACGGCACCGTCACCGTCGTGCAGGGCGGCACCCATGTCGAGGTGACGACGTTCCGCTCGGAAGGGGACTACCTCGACGGACGGAGGCCCAGCTCCGTCGCCTTCGAGCGCGACATCGTCAAGGACCTGTCCCGCCGCGACTTCACCATCAACGCGATGGCCTACAACCCACTGGACCGCGACCTCGCGGACCCGTTCGGCGGCCAGACGGACCTCCAGGCCCAGCTCATCCGGTGCGTGGGTTCGGCCCTGGAGCGCTTCTCCGAGGACGGTCTGCGCCCCATGCGCGCGGTCCGCTTCGCCGCGGTGCTCGGCTTCTCGCTCGACCCGGACACCCGCGACGCCATTCCCGCGACCCTCGCCGTGTTCCGCAAGGTCGCCCTGGAGCGCGTGCGCGAGGAGCTGACCAAGTTGCTGCTCTCTCCGCGCGCGGAAGGGGGGCTGCTGCTGCTCGCGGAGACGGGGCTGCTGGACGTGTTCCTCCCCGAAGTGGCCCGAGCCACCCCGGAAGCCGCCCGGCTCGCGCGCGCCGCGGTGCAGGCCGCGCCGAACGACATCGAGATTCGCGTGGCCGTGCTGCTCGCGGACCTCGTCGACCGCGCCCAGGCTCGTGACATCGGCCTGCGGCTCAAGTTCCCCAACAAGGTCGCCGACCTGGTGGCCCTGCTCGTGGAGACCGCGAAGCTGGAAGAGCGCTTCTCGGACACGGACTCCTCGTTGCGCCGCCTCCTGGCTCGCGTGGGGCTCCCCCAGCTTCCGCAGCTCCTCGCGGTGGCCCGGGCCCGCGTCCAGGTCCGTGCCCCGGAGCGCCTGCCAGACCTGGAGCGCCTGTGCGCGCGGCTGGAGGCCCTCGCCGCCGCGAAGCCGCCCCTGGTGCCCAAGGACCTGGCGCTCACGGGGGGCGACATCATGGCCACGCTCGCCGTCGGCCCGTCGCCCATCGTCGGCGAGGCGACACGCTTCCTCATGGACTCGGTGCTCGACGAGCCCGCCCTGAACACCGCCGAGGGCCTCAAGCAGCGGCTCCAGGCCTGGCAGTCGGCTCGCACGGGGGCCTGAGCCCGGCCGGTGGGCGGCCCTCCCACCGGGCTCCGGGGTCGGGTTTGGGGGGCTCCCCCCGTCCTCCCGCGTGCGCCCGGACGCTGGGGCGTGTAGGAAGGGGCACCATGCGAGTCGTCGTTGCGATGAGCGGCGGGGTGGATTCCTCGGCCGCTGCCGCCCTGCTCAAGGAACAGGGCCACGAGGTCATTGGCATCACCCTGCGCGTCTGGTCCTACGAGGGCAAGGCGAAGTGTGGGAGTTGCTGCAGTCCGGACGACATCGATGACGCACGCGCCGTCGCCCAGACGCTCGGGATTCCGTTCTACGTCGCCAACGCGGAGGAGATCTTCCAGGACCGCGTCGTCAATCCCTTCGTCCAGTCCTACCTCGGTGGGCGCACGCCCATCCCGTGCGTGGCCTGCAACCGCGACGTGAAGTTCAACTTCCTCCTCAAGCGCGCCCGAGCGCTCGGTGCGAGGCTTGCGACCGGCCACTACGCGCGCGTGGAGGAGACCGACGGCCGCTATGTCCTGCGCCGCGCCGTCGACGCCGCGAAGGACCAGAGCTACTTCCTCTTCACGCTCGGCCAGGACGAGCTGCGCGACATCGTCTTCCCCGTGGGCGACATGACGAAGGCGGAGGTCCGCGCCGTCGCCGAGCGCCACGGCCTGACCACCAGCCACAAGCCGGAGAGCATGGAGATCTGCTTCGTGCCGGACGGTGACTACGCGGGCTTCGTGGAGAAGGTCGCCGGCCCCCAGCCCTCGGGTGAGATTGTCGATGGGGACGGCCAGGTGCTCGGCACCCACCAGGGCATCCACCGCTACACGGTGGGGCAGCGCAAGGGGCTCAACCTGGGTGGCGGACAGGTGCGCTACGTCCAGCGACTGGAGCCGGAGACCCACCGCGTGGTGGTAGGCAGCGCCGAGGAGACGGGGCGTGATCGCTTCGGGCTGCTCCAGCCCCACTGGGTGGATGCGCCACCGTCCCCGGAGACGCCCGTGGAGGTCCGCATCCGGCACCGCCACGCGGGGGCCGCGGGCCGTGTGGAAATCTCGCCCCATGGTCTCGTTTCGGTGAAGTTGGATGCCCCCGCGCGAGCCGTCACCCCAGGACAGGCCGCGGTGGTCTACGCTCAGGACAAGGTGCTGGGTGGTGGTTGGATCGTCTGAGCTCGAGTCGTCTTGAGGAGGAAGCGGGACATGGCGCAGCGCCTCATGGGATGTCTGCTCGTGGCCGCGACCGCGAGCCTGGTCACCGCCTGTAAGGAGCGCTCGGACAAGCCCATCGCCGGGTTGCTCGCGGCGGGGGCCCCGGTGCTGCGCACGCAGGGCAAGGAGCAGCGCACCGTCGCCGTCGGCGCCCAGCTCACGGGGGACGCGCTGCTCACGGCCACCGGTCCCGCCGTGCTCGAGTACTTCGGCGGAGGCCTGCGCTTCCTCGAGAAGGGCGACACGCTGGAGATTGGCGACGCGGACGAGGCGAAGCTCCACGGCTCCAACCTCCCGGCGCACCGGTGGGTGGAGGGCAGCGTGCAGGAGGCGCCGCGCGCGCTGCGCATCGTCGCCGCCCGCTACACCAACGTGCAGGTGACGCCCAAGAGCGCGCACGAGGACGCGTACACCTCCACGCAGTACTTCGTCGCCTTCTTCACGCCCAACGGATTGCAGCGGCTGGGCTCGGACACCGATCACGAAGGGCCGCACACGCCGCTGCCAGCGCCGCCGTTCCGTCCGAAGGTCCCCTTCATCCATGCGGGAGACCTGGGGGAAGGTGGGTTGGTGGCGGTGGTGGATGATGGCTTCGCCGTGGCGGAGACGGATGACCTGGCCACCGCCGTGCTCCTGGAGGGGCGCGAGGTGCCCCTGGGCCGCACCGTCCGCCTGCTCGTGCCGGATGGGGCGGAAGTCACCTTGAGAGCGAAGGACGGCTCCGAGGTCGAGGTCGAAGGCCCCGCCGACCTGCGCCTGCGCTGAGGCGTGGGGCAGGGTGGTTTGTCCTCGCGGGTGCGCCTTCTGTAGAGTCCACCGTCCCTCGCGGAGGTGTGCCATGACGAGGAGTGAGCTCATCGAGCGCATCGCGGCGCGTGCACCCCACGTCCCGCGGCGCGAGTTGGAAGCCATCGTCCATGCCGTCTTCGACTGCATGGCGGAGGCCCTCGTGGCGGGAAAGCGCATCGAGCTGCGAGGCTTTGGCGTCTTCTCCCTTCGCACGCGCCGCGCCCGTACGGGACGCAATCCGAAGACGGGGCAGAGTGTCGCCGTGCCGGAGCGCCGCACGCTCAGCTTCGCCGCCGGCAAGGAGCTGCGTGCGCGGCTCAATGCGCCCGCGCCGAGGCAGGAGCCCGTGGGCTCCGTGCTGCCCTCGGTGGCGCTCGCCACGGCGGTGTTGCCGGTGACGTCCGTGGCGCGGTGACGGC
>NZ_JABUMU010000018.1:0-225302 GCF_013336625.1 Myxococcus sp. CA033
CGCCAGCCGGGCCTCCTCGGCAAGCCGAGCCACTTCGGCGAGCCGGGCCTCTTCCGCGAGTCGCTCCTCCTCGGCGCGAATCCACGCCTCTGCCGCCAGCCGAGCAGCCTCCGCGCGCCGGGCCTCTTCCGCGCGCCGTTCTTCCTCGGCACGAACCCGGGCCTCTTCCGCCCGCCGTTCTTCCTCCGCCCGAACCCTCGCCTCTTCCGCGAGCCGTTCCTCCTCGGCACGAATCCGAGCCTCTTCCGCGAGCCGAGCCTCTTCAATCGCACGGAGTCGGGCTTCCTCCGCCAGCCGAGCCTCCTCCGCCCGCCGACGAGCCTCCTCCTCGGCGCGGAGCCGCTCCTCCTCCGCCCTCCTGCGCGCGGCCTCCTCCTCCTGCCTGCGCGCCTCCTCCCTCGCCTCCCACTCCTCCACCGACAGCGCCTCGACGCCCCCCTCGCGCTCCAACACGAGCAACAGCGCCTCGCGCGCGGGCGTCAGCGACTCCGGCTCACGAAACTCCCCCAACGTCCTCAACAACTCCCGCTCGGACGCATCCGTCAGCCACGGCTCGCACACGGCCACATCCGCGCACCGGAACACCCGCCCCTTCGCCCCACCCGCCCCCGGCCGCTCCAGCGCCGCCCGCACCACCCTCACCCCGGAGATGGGCTCGAACTCCGCCTCCACGCTCCCAGGCTCGAAGGCCGCGCGCTCGGCCAACTCACTCAACCGCCGCACGTGGGCAAGCACCTGCTGCTCCACCACCGCGTCCCGCTCCAGCCCGTGCTCCTCCAACAACTCCTCGTCCGCGGCGCCCGCACCACCCCGCGCCCACAGCGCATCCAGCGCCTCCGCGCTCAACAAGCCACTCTGCAACAGCGCCTGCGCCGGACTCTGATACCCAAACCCCAGCCGCGTCCCCACGAGGTCGCCCTCGCGCAGCATCAACCGCGACTCACGCCCTCCTGCGGACAAGGTCAGCCATCCCGTGGCTCGGGACTTGTGGGCGGAATACAGCGCTTCGGCGGCCTGCGACGGAATCATCCTCGCCGCAGTGTAGTCCCTCCTCACCGCCCCTCAACTTGCCGAGGGTGCCCGCCTGCCCGCCCCGGTGAAACACACCTGTCGCAGCGCCTCGTAGGTCCCCACCCCCACCGCCGTGGACAGGTTCATGCTCCGCCGCCCCTCCAACATCGGAATCGTCAGCGCCGTCCCCGTCCCCCCCTCCATCACCTCCGGCAACAGCCCCGTCACCTCCGAGCCGAACACCAGGTGGTCCCCCTCCTCGAACCGCGCCTCGTACAAGGTCTGCTCCGCCCGCGCCGAGAACAGCCACCGCCGCGCGTCCGGATACGCCGCCACGTAGGCCTCATAAGTCGGGTACAGCCGTAGAAATACCTTGTCCCAGTAGTCCAACCCGGCCCGCTTGAGGTTCCGGTCATCGATGGAGAAGCCCAGGGGCTCCACCAGGATGAGCCGGCAGCCCGTCACCGCGCAGAGGCGGGCCACGTTGCCGGTGTTGGGGGGAATCTGGGGGGAGACCAGAACCAGATGCAGAGGACGCGCCAGGGGCTCGAGCATGGGGTAGAACGCGCTACATGCGCTGGAAGGTGACCAACGAGACGCGGCAGAAGCCGCTGGCGGACCGGGCGGAGAAGGCCACCTCTTTCGCCCAGCGCTTCAAGGGACTGATGGGGCGCCAGGAGCTCGCCATGGGCGACGGCCTCCACATCCAGCCCTGCAACTCCATCCACACGTTCTTCATGCGCATCCCCATTGACGTCGCCTTCCTGGACGCCCAGGGCCGCATCGTCAAGCAGATGATGGCGCTGCCGCCCTGGAGGGCCACCTCCGTGTACTTCCAGGCCCGTTCCGTGCTGGAACTGCCCGCGGGCGTCCTGGCCGCGAGCGGCACCCAGGAAGGGGACCGCTTGAGCTTCGAGCCTGCCTCCCCTGCCCCGGTGTCCCCTGTCTGACCGCACCAAGAGCACGTCTTTTGACCGTTTTCCGAGCGCTTTGTTAACGTGCGCCGCCAGTTTCTCGTCCCCTTAGAAGAGTCCCCGCGCATGCGCATCGAGGTAGCCGGCAGCACCCACGTCGGGATGAAGCGGAACCACAACGAGGACAACTTCCTCATGTTGCCCGATGAGCACCTCTTCATCGTCGCGGACGGGATGGGCGGGCACTCCTCAGGAGAGATCGCCAGTCGCATCGCCGTGGACGAGTTGGGTGAGTTCTACAAGATGACCTCCAAGGACCAGGACAGCACCTGGCCCTTCAAGATGGACAAACAGCGCAACTATGACGAGAACCGGTTGGCCACCGGAATCAAGCTCGCCAACGCGCGCATCTTCGAGAAGGCCAGCAGCGAGTCGAAGTACAAGGGCATGGGGACGACCATCGTCAGCGTGCACTTCGCCAGCGACGTCGCGTACGTCGGGCACGTGGGCGACAGCCGCGTGTACTGCTTCCGCGCTGGAGCCCTCAAGCAGATCACCGAGGACCACTCCCTGCTCAACGACTACCTCAAGGCGAAGAAGCTCTCGCCCGAGGAGGTCGAAAACTTCCCGCACAAGAACGTCATCGTCCGCGCCCTGGGCATGAAGGAGAACGTCCAGGTGGACGTCTCCCGCGTGGACCCCCAGCCGGGCGACGTCTTCCTGCTGTGCTCGGACGGCCTGAGCGGCATGGTGACCGACCCCCAGATGCAGGAAATCCTCGGCCGCACGCCCGAGCTGGACAAGGCGTGCTCGCAGCTCATCGACATGGCCAACGCCGCGGGCGGCAACGACAACGTCACCTGCGTGCTCGCCCGCTACCACCCCGCCTGACCCGACGTCAGGCGATGCGCAGGAAGACCCGCAGCGCCTCGGCCACTCCCCAGGCCTGGGCGATGCACCCCCTTGGCCTGAAGGGGGGCGTGGCGTCGAAGATTTCGCTGACCTGACCAACGCCCGCCTGTCTCAGGTGGGTCTCCAGGCCCTCCATGACGTCACGCACGTGCGCGCGGGCCGGCTGAACCCTGAGCGCGGCGTCCACGTAGTGGCCAATCAGCCAGCTCCACACCGTGCCCTGGTGGTACGCCGCGTCACGCGCGCGCAGGTCTCCGTCATACGTGGCCTTGTAGTCGTCGTGGTCCGAGGCCAGCGAGCGCAGCCCCACCGGGGTGAGCAGCTCCGTCTCCACCTTGCGCAGCACGTCCGACCAGTGGTCCGGGTTCAACACCGGGTACTTGAGAGACAGGGCGAAAATCTGGTTGGGCCGCACGGCGGCGTCATTGCCGCCCCCTTGCGCGTCCACCACGTCGAACAGGCACCCCTCGGCCGGGTTCCAGAAGCGCCGGTTGAAGGAGTCCTGCGCCTGTTGCGCGGCCATCGCGTAGGGCGTCCCGTCCAGTCCCTGGAGCGCGGCCCACTCCGCCATCAGCCGCATGGCGTTGAACCACAGGGCGTTGAGCTCCACGGCCTTGCCGCGTCGGGGCGTCACCACCCAGCCGTCCACCTTCGCGTCCATCCAGGTGAGCTGGTAGCCCTCTTCGCCCTGCGTCAGCAGCCCATCCGTGGGGTCGATGCGGATGTTGTGGCGGGTGCCCTGCTGGTGCCTGCGGACGATGTCCTCGAACGTCGGGTAGAACTCCCGCAGCAGCTCCAGGTCCCCGGAGGCCGTCACGTAGCGGTCCACCGCGTGGAAGAACCAGAGCGTCGCGTCGGCCGTGTGGTAGAGCCCGTCGGCCTCTCCCTCCGGGAAGAGGTTGGGCAACAGCCCGTCCTTCACGTGGTGACGGAACGTGCGCAGAATCGCCGCCGCCTCACGGAAGCGCCCCGTGGACACCGTCAGGCCCTCCAGCGAAATCATCGTGTCGCGGCCCCAGTCGGTGAACCAGGGGTAGCCCGCGATGACGCTGCGGGCATCCTCGCCAATGGCCCGGGCCCACGCATCGTCGCGCGGACGCATGGGGTCGACGATGAACTGGTCGCCCGCGAGGACCAGGCGCGCCGCCGTGCCCGTCCTCGCCGCCACGGGCGCGCGCTCCAGCAGGCGCCACTCGCGCTCGCGCTCCATGTCGAAGCTCATGGACGGGTCCCGGTCCAACAGCGCCCAGTCATCCACCGTGGCACCGAGCGACAGGCGACTGCCTGGCCTCACCGTGCACTCGAAGTAGCCAGGGCTCGCCTGCGTCTCGATGTGGGGCATCCCCCGGGAGCGCTCCGTCCGGTAGAGCAGGGGTGAGGAAATCTCAGGCATCGCCACGAAGGGCACGATGCCATCGCCGTACAGCCGCAGCCGCAGCGAAGGCGCATCCTTCGCCGCCTGCATCTCGATGCGCTCTCCCTGGAGAATGACCTTCGGCTGGCAGTAGTCGTGCGGGAAGTCGTGCTCGTGCACTCGAAACACCGGGAAGGGCCGCAGCCGGAGCTTCACCGGAGGGCCGGACAGGTGCGCCCACTCGATGAAGAGCGTGTTCTCCCCGTGCACCAGCACCAGCCTGCGACGCAGACGGGAGGCGCCCAGGACGTACTCCCATTCGGGAATGAGGCCGTCGAGCCGGAAGGAGCGCAGCAGCGAGGCGTCCCCCATCAGCGCGCCGTCCGCCCGCACCTCGCCGTCCAGTCGGCACGTCTGCCCCTCCACCCGGGCCGTCTCCACCAGGCGGGACAGCATGACGGTGCGGCCCCGCTCGGGCAGGGTGGGGATGAAGAGGCCGTGGTAGCGGCGCGCGTTCACCCCCGCCAGGGTGCTGGACGCATAGCCCCCCAGGCCGTTCGTCATCAGCCACTCCCGTCCGAGCACCTCGATGGCCGGCGCTCCCACCGGCCATGCGAACTTCAGCTCCGGCAGCCCGCGCACCCGGCTCATCCGGCCTTCTGTGGGCCGAGCCCCTGGCCGCTCCTCCCGGTGCTCGTCATCCACAGGGCGGTCATCCCCGGTACGCGCCACGACGTCTCGACCCTCAGTGACTCCAGTGAGCAAGACCCTGCACCTCCGAATCGAACCTCTTCACTCGACAGTCCAAGACGCCACCCTTCATCCCGAGGTGGTGCGAGTAATGGTTCGGGGCACGGAGAGAGCTCCAGCTCGCCCCCCAGGTTGACGAGCAGCAGCCGGTCGCCTTCCTGTTCGCTGCCCGAGTAGCGCAGCACGAGCGCGAGCGGGGAGAGGACCGCGCCGGTGAGCTGGCCGCTGTCCTGCCGGGCAAGCACGGAGTCCTCGCGGCGCAGTCGGAGCAGCTCCCGGTGCAGGGTGAGCGGCCCGGTGTGGCGCTCGCGCTCGCTCCAATCGAGCCGGGAGAGGGTGAACGCCTTCTCGTCCACGTGCTCCACGTAGCCCTCGTGCTCCAGCGCGTGACGGGCGCTCTCGAACTGGCCGAGGAACTGGTCCCGACCCTTGCGCACCAACGGCTGCAGCTCCGGCTTGTGGTCCACGAAGTAGAAGAAGGGGGAGTTCGCGAACCACTCCTGGCCCATGAAGAGCAGCGGCGTCTGGGGCAGCAGCAGCCACAGCGTGGTGAGCGCGCGCGCCAGTCGCTCGCCGCAGATGCGGTGCAGCCGCTGGCCCTGGAGCATGTTGGCGAGCTGGTCGTGGTTCTGGAGGTAGAAGACGCACGCGCTCGCGGGCACGCGCAGCAGTGGACTGCCTCGGGCCTTCTTCTGCCAGCGGTAGTACTGCCCCTGATAGAGCGAGTTGCGCAGCGCGCACGACAGCAGCTCCTGCGCGGTGCCGCGATAGTCCTGGAGGTAGGCCTCCGCGCGTCCCGTGGCGGCGACACGGGCGGAGTGGTGGAAGTCATCCACCCAGAGGGCATCCGTGCCCCAGCCGCCCCGCTCCACCGACCTCACGCACAGTTCGTCCTGGGGCTCGTTCTCGGCGATGACGAGCACACCGCGGCCAGCCGCGGCCTCGCGCACGGCGCGCGTCAGCTCCTGGACGATGTGGCACGGCCCGTCGTCATACAGGGCCTGCGTCGCATCCAGGCGGAGCCCGTCGAAGTGATACTCGGCGACCCAGGCGCAGGCGTTCTGGATGAAGAAGTCGCGGCTGGGGCCCGCGGCGGCGCCGTCGTCGAAGTTCGTCGGCTCGCCCCACTCGTTCTCGTACTTGCGGGTGAAGTAGTCCGGTGAGTACTGGGCCAGGTAGTTCCCGTCGGGCCCCAGGTGGTTGTAGACGACGTCCACCAGCACGCCGAGCCCCAGCGCGTGCGCGGCCTCCACGAAGGCGCGCAGGTCCTCCGGCCGGCCGTACTGCCCGCTGGGCGCGAAGAGCTGCGCGCCGTCATAGCCCCAGTTGAAGCGCCCGGGGAACGTGTGCAGCGGCATCAACTCCAGGCAGGTGACGCCCAGCTCCTTGAGCAGCGGCAGCTTGGCGATGGCCGCCCTGTACGTCCCCTCGGGCGTGAAGGCGCCCAGGTGCAGTTCGTAGAGCACCTGCCCCCGGATGCAGGACACGCCCTTCCAGTCGCCGTCCGTCCACGGGTGCGCGTACGCGTCGACGACCTCGCTGAAGCCATGCGGGCCCTCGGGCTGGAAGCGCGACGCGGGGTCTGGGAACTCCTCGCTCGAATCCAGGCGGTACTTGTACAGCGCCCCCACGGCCACCGGATGCACGGCCTCGAAATAGCCCTGGGCGTCCCCCGCGAGTGGGAGCGGGCGGGAGCCTCCCTTCACCACGACCTCCACACTGCGCCTGCGTGGCGCCCACACACGGAAGTGAGTGCTGTCTCCCCCCGCCGGCCTGGCCCCCAGAGAACCTCGCCACTTCATGCCCCAGACCTCCCCTTGTTCCCCGCCGGAAACCCCCGGCGCAGGCAGGCTGTCCGTGGCGAAAGGTAGGGCCCATTGTCCGAAACGGCGACCTTCGTGCGGAGGACAGAGCTCGCTCGCACGCCGTGCGGTAACCGACCCTTTCCGAGCAGGGTTCGTGCGCGCGCGGACAGGAGTCGACAGGCATCACCATGCGGCCGCCCCCACACGCTCGCGGCGAGGGCACGCGCGAGCGGGCGGCGCACGGCACCCGCTGGCCGCGCACGCGGTCAGCTCATCCGAGGGCCTTGAGGCTCGTGCGAGTCAGCGCCCCGAAAGCGGCGCGGGAATCCGATGCTCCCGCCACGCAAGCAGCTCCGTGAGCGACTCATCCGCCTCGATCACGGTCTGCTCGAAGACGGCGGCGTTCTGGAGGCGAGCCCCCGCGTCCACCTTCACTCCGGCGCCCAGCGCCACGGACTCGCCGACGACGGCGCCCTCCGCCACCGTGACGCCCCGGCCAAAGTACGCGGGGCCCTCCACCTTCGCGCCACTCACGTGCGCGTCGGGATGCGCCCACGAGGACCCCGGCCCTCGCACCGTGCCAGCGAGCGGCGAGTCCGCCCCCAGCCACTCCAACCGCACGCGGCCGGCGAGCACGTCCCGCACCGTGGCCAGATACCGCGACGGCGTGCCCAAATCGGACCAGTAGCCATCCACGCGCACGCCTCGCACCACCTGTCCCTGGGACATGGCGCGCGCGTAGACCTCGCGGTTGATGTCCTCGGGTCCTTGCGCGCTCATGAAGTCGAAGACGCGCGGGGACATGACGTGCACGCCCGTGAAGTGCCACGGCGTCAGGCCCTCGCCTCCAGGCCCGTGTCCCGCGATGCGCCGCACCCGTCCGGACGCATCCAACTCCACCGACGCGTACTTCTCCCCCTCCGGCATGGGCAGCAACACCATCGTCGCCAGCGCACCGGACGCCTGGTGCACGGCCACCACCGGCCGCAGGTCCACCGGGTAGAGGATGTCGCCGTTGTAGACGATGAAGTCTCCGTCCGAGAGGAAGTCGCGCAGGCCCCGGATGCCGCCGCCGGTGCCCTGGATGACGGGCTCGCGCACCACGTGCAGCGCCAGCTTCGCGCGCGCGCACTCCTCGCGAGCCACCTCCTCCATCGTATCCGGCAGGTGGTGGGTGTTGATGCCCACCGCCGTGACACCCGCGGCCTTCAGCACCGCCAGGTGGTAGCGCAGGAGCGGCTGACCCAGGAACGGGAGCGCCGGCTTGGGCCAGCGCTCCGTCAACGGACGCAGGCGGGTTCCCAGACCCGCGCAGAGCACCATCGCCTTCATTGTCGACTCCCCTCCCCCGCCAATGGGCTCAGGCCGCCAGCTCCGGGACGTACTTCGCCACCAGCTCCTGCAGCCCTCGCAGCTCCGGCCGCTGACGGAACGCCTCGCGCACGTAGCGCAGCGACGCGGGGATGGAGACGAGGAAGCCCGGGTTGCCCTTCACGCGGTTGATGTACTCGAAGCGGCCCGCGTCCTTCAGCTTGCGCTGCACGGTGAGCAGGTCGAAGAACGCCTTGAACTCCACCGCGTCGATGCGCTCGCCGCTCGCCTCCTGGAACGTGGCGATGTAGCGGTCCAGCATCGCGTCCACGAAGGCCCGGTCCAGCTCCACGTAGCTGTCGCGCAGGAGCGCCACCAGGTCGTACTGCCTGGGGCCCTGGAGCGCGTCCTGGAAGTCGATGACCACCAGCTCGCCCTCCTTCACCATGATGTTGCGGCTCTGGTAGTCGCGGTGCGTGAAGCCCCGGGGCGCGGCGGCCAGCTGCTTCGCGATGTCCCGGAACGTCGCGTCCAGTTGCGCGCGCTCGGCGTCCGTGGGCAGCTTGCCGCTCCACGCCTCCAGGCCCCACTCGCGGAAGTGGTGCAGCTCCCAGTCGTACAGGTCCTCGTCGAACGAGCGCGTGAAGGCCAGGCAGTCCGGGTCCTGGTGCTTCTCCGCCTGCACCCGCAGCCGCGCCAGCAGGTCCACCGCGCGCGTGTAGAGCGCCTCGTTGTGCTTGCCGCCTTCCAGCGCGGACTCGAAGGTGATGTCGCTCAGGTCCTCAATCACCATCATCCCCGCCGGCTCGTCGTAGCGGAGGATGGCGGGCACGCGCACACCGAGCTTGTTCAGGTAGCGGTGCACGTTGACGAAGGGCAGCTCCTTCGGAGGCTCACCCTTGGTGGCCTCCTCGCTCTTCTTCGTCGCGTCCAGCGGCATCACCATCACCACCCAGCTCTCCGGGGGCGCGCCGACGCGGTAGTACGAGCGATTGCTCGCGTCTCCCTTCAGCTTCTTGATGGGAGCATGGGGCACGGGACGGCCAGTGGCCTGTCCCACCTGGTCGCGCAGGGCGGCCTCGAGTTCCATATCGACGGGGTTCTCCAAGGGGGTTGGGAGAAGAGGCTTGCGAGTATGGGAGGGGCGACTTTCCGCGTCAAAGGCCCGGCGCGGCGATTGCCCCCTGGCCCCTCGGGCTGTCACGTAAGCGACGGCGAAACCTTGAGCCCCCAATTCCCGTCGCGACGCGTCGCGCGCCCGGCCGCCCCCTGACGAAGCAGGCCCGTCCCTGCTGGCAGGTCGCCAGGAGACACCCCGGGTCCTGGTGCTCCAGGGGCGCGGGGGAAGTGCCCAGGATGGGGCACTGTTACTTCTCGACCGGGGAGATGGACTCCCGCTGTCGACCGGGCCCCTCCGGCGGCATATAAGACGCGCCGCGAACCCCCTTTTTTCTGGAAGCCCCGATGGACATCCACGACACCATTCTCTCCGCCATTGGCAACACGCCCCTGGTCAAGCTCAACAAGCTCGTCGGACCGAACGATGCGACTGTTCTGGTCAAGTGCGAGTTCATGAACCCGGGCGCGTCCATCAAGGACCGCATGGCGCTGTACATCATCGAGAAGGCCGAGCGGGAGGGGAAGCTCAAGCCCGGCGGGACCATCGTGGAGAACACGTCCGGCAACACCGGCATGGGCGTGGCGCTGGCGGCCGCGGTGAAGGGCTACAAGTGCATCTTCACGATGCCGGACAAGATGTCGCTGGAGAAGATCAACCGCCTGAAGGCGCTGGGCGCGCAGGTGGTGGTGACGCCGACGAACGTCGCGGCCGAGGACCCCCGCAGCTACTACGAGACGGCCAAGCGGCTGCACCGTGAGACGCCGGGCGCGTTCATGCTGAACCAGTACCACAACCCCGACAACATCGAGGCGCACTACCAGCTCACCGGTCCGGAGATCTTCGAGCAGACCGGCGGCAAGATGGACTACTTCATCTCTGGCCTGGGCACCGGCGGGACGATGAGCGGCGCGGGCAAGTTCCTCAAGGAGAAGATCCCCGGCCTGAAGAACGTGGGCGTGGACCCCGAGGGCTCCGTCTACGAGGGCTACTTCAAGACGGGCAAGCTGACCGAGCCGCACGTCTACAAGGTGGAAGGTATCGGCGAGGACATGCTGTGCGGCGCCATGGACTTCAAGGTCGTGGACGACGTGCGCCAGGTGGATGACCGCCAGTGCTTCGCGGCGGCGCGGCGGCTGGCGCGCGAGGAGGGCATCTTCGCGGGTGGCTCCTCCGGCGCGGCCGTGCACGTGGCCGTGCAGTTGGCGAAGGAAGTGGGCAAGGGCAAGACGATTGTCGTCGTGCTCCCCGACTCCGGCAGCAGCTACATCAGCAAGTTCCACTCCGATGAGTGGATGCGCGACAACGGCTTCGCCGAGGACAAGAGCACCGGCACCGTGCGCGACATCATCGGGAGCAAGCAGCGCGACGTGAAGACGGCGCGCAAGGGCGACCGGGTGGACCAGGTCGTGGAGACGATGCGCGGACACGGCATCAGCCAGATGCCCGTGGTGTCCGAGGACGGCCGCGCGGTGGGCATGGTGCACGAGTACGACCTGCTCAACGCGCTGGTCGCCGGGAAGGCGAAGTTCGCCGACACCATCGACGCCATCGTCTCGCCGCTGCAGGGCGCGCTGTCGCCGGACACGAGCATCGCCCGCCTGCGGGAAATCTTCGCGCAGGACAACGTGGCCGTCGTGAAGGAGGGCGAGAAGGTCATCGCCATCGTCACGAAGATCGACCTCATCGACTTCCTGCACCGCACGGCGGCCTAGTCGGCCCCCAGGCAGTCGCGTCTTGAAGAGGGCCTCTCACCGGTGGTGGGAGGCCCTTTTCGCGTCCGGAGGGCGCGTGCCATCGATGTCCGAAAACCGCGAGCGCGCACGGCGCCCCGATGACACTGTCTGGGCATGGACCTGCTCGATTCCGACGCCTGCTACCGCGTGCTCCAGACGCGGGATGCCCGCTTCGACGGCCGCCTCTTCGTCGCGGTGACGTCGACCGGCATCTACTGCCGGCCCATCTGCCCCGCGCGCACTCCGAAGCGGGAGAACTGCCGCTTCTTCGCCTCCGCCGCCGCGTCCCAGGAAGAGGGCTTCCGGCCGTGTCTGCGCTGCCGGCCGGAGACGGCTCCGGACCTCGCCTCCTGGCGGGGCACCTCCAACACCGTGTCGCGCGCGCTGGCCCTCATCGCGGAGGGCGCGCTGGACGGAGGCGAAGCGGGCGTGGACGCGCTGGCGGAGCGGCTGGGCGTGGGAGGACGACAGCTCCGCCGTCTCTTCAAGCAACACCTGGGCGCCACGCCGGTGGCCGTCGCGCAGACGCGGCGCGTGCTCTTCGCCAAGCAGCTCATCCAGGAGACGCGGATGCCGCTGGCCGAGGTCGCGCTCGCCGCGGGCTTCGGCAGCATCCGGCGCTTCAACGAGACGTTCCAGGACCTCTACCAGCGGCCCCCCAGCGCCCTGCGCCGCAAGCAGGCGGTGGAGACGACCTCCAGCGCGGCGGCGGAAGCGGGCGTCACGCTGCGGCTGCGCTACCGGCCGCCGTATGACTGGGCGGCGATGCTCGCCTATCTGTCCGCGCGAGCCATCCAGGGCGTGGAGCAGGTGTCCGACTCGCGTTACCTGCGCACGGTGTCCCAGGACGGCGCGGTGGGCACGGTGGAGGTGTCCCACGAGCCCGCGAGGGACAACCTCGTGGCGAGGATTCGCTTCCCGCGCGTCCAGTCGCTCCCCGCCATCGTCGCGCGCGTGCGCAGGGTGTTCGACGTGGGCGCGGACATCGAGGTGATTGGCGCGCACCTCTCCAGGGACCCCTTCCTGGCGCCCCTCGTGGCGCTGCGCCCCGGGCTGCGGGCCCCTGGCGCATGGGACGGCTTCGAGCTGGCGGTGCGCGCGATTCTGGGCCAGCAGGTGACGGTGGTGGCCGCGCGCAGGCTCGCGGGCCAGTTGGTGGGACTGTGCGCTGACGCCCCCGTGGACGGACTTGCTCCGGGCCTGTCGCGGGCCTTCCCTTCACCGGAGCGCGTCGTGGCGACGGACCTGGGAGCGCTGGGAATGCCCTCCGCGCGCAAGGCGTCGCTGAAGGCCCTGGCGGAAGCGGCGCTCGCGGACCCGCTGTTGTTCCAGCCGTTCGGCACGGTGGAGGAAGGCGTCGCCCGGCTGCGCTCCATCCGAGGCGTGGGCGAGTGGACCGCGCAGTACATCGCCCTGCGCGCGCTGCGCGAGACGGACGCGTTCCCCGCCAGCGACGTGGCGCTCTTGCGGAGCGCGGCGACAGACGCGGGCGCGCGTCCCACACCCGAGGACCTGCTTCAACGCGCGGAACCCTGGAGGCCCTGGCGGGCCTATGCCGCGCAACACCTGTGGGCCGCGGACCCGGGCCTGCTTCCACGACTTCAAGAGGTGCGTCATGGCTGAGACTCTCCGCTTCCTCATCGACAAGACGGACACCCCCATCGGCGAGCTGGTCATCATCGCGGACCGGGACGGACACCTGCGCGCCGTCGACTGGACGGAGCACGAAGGCCGCATGCGGCAGTTGCTGCGCCTGCACTACGGGGCCGGAGGCTTCGAGCTGGACGCCGCGAGAAATCCGGGCGGACTCACGGAGACGATGCGGACGTATTTCTCCGGGCGGCTCGACGCCATCGACGGCCTGTCCGTCCGCACCGAAGGCACGCCCTTCCAACGCGAGGTGTGGGCGGCGCTGCGGGGCATTCCCTGCGGCGCGACGGTGTCCTACTCGGAGCTGGCGAAGCGCATCGGCCGTCCCGCGGCCGTACGCGCGGTGGGCCTGGCGAACGGCGCCAATCCGGTGGGCATTGTCGTGCCGTGTCATCGCGTGGTGGGTGCCAATGGCTCCCTCACCGGCTACGGAGGTGGCATCGAGCGCAAGCGCTGGTTACTCGACCACGAGTCGCGAGTGCGACGGACATCCACGGCCTGAAGCGCTCTGCGTATCATCCGGCCCCGCTCCACACCCCTGTCGAAAGAGGACCTCTGCCCATGCCTGTCGCTCCGCCGAACTCCGCCCGGGACTTCCGTCAGTTGCACGAAGCGGGCTTGTTGCTGCTGGTCAACGCGTGGGACGCCGGAAGCGCCCGCGTCATGGAGAGCCTGGGGGCCAAGGCCCTCGCCACGACGAGCGCGGGCGTGGCCTGGGCCCAGGGATACCCGGACGGCGACCTGCTGCCGGTGAGTCGACTCCTGGACACTGTCGCCGCCATCACCCGCATCGTGAAGGTGCCTCTGACGGTGGACATCGAAGGGGGCTACTCGGAGGACCCGCACGCGGTGGGCGAAGTGGCCGCGGGGGTGCTGGAGGCGGGCGGCGTCGGCATCAACCTGGAGGATGGCTCGGGCTCGGTGGACCTGCTGTGCGCCAAGATTGAAGCCGTGAAGCGCGCCGCCGCGCGAAAGGGCGCGGACCTGTTCGTGAACGCGCGCACGGATGTGTTCCTGCGGGGCATTGGCCCGGCGGAGCGTCGCGTCGAGGAGACGCTGGCCCGGGCCCGTCGCTATCGCGCCGCGGGCGCGGATGGGCTCTTCGTTCCGGGCCTGAAGACGCCGGTGGACATCAAGGCCATCGTCACGGAAGCGGGCCTGCCCTTGAACCTGATGGCGATTGGCGGCCTGCCTCCCGCGTCGGAGCTCGCCTCGCTCGGCGTGCGTCGCGTCAGCGCGGGCGCGGGCATGGCCCAGTCCATCTTCGGCCGCATCGCGGCGCTCAGCGCGGACTTCCTGCGGGACGGCTCCTCCGCGCCTCCGCCCGAGGCGGGCATCAACTATCCCGCGCTCAATGCCCTGATGGCCCAGCGCTGAGCCGACGTCGCGCGGGCGGACAACAAGACGACGCGGTGTCGCTCGCCCACGCGGAGGGGCGCACCGACGTCGGGTCCAGCCAGCGCCTGGCAGGTGAAGCGTGGCCGCGCCGATGAATGGCGCGGCCCTTGCCATCGGTTCCCTGAGGATGGCTCGCGGCTACTTCGCCGCGCCGCCCTCGGGCCGTCGGGCGAACAGCGCGTTGGCGACCTCCGTCATCACCACTTCGCCATTCTGGTTGCGGACCTCGAAGCGGAACTTGATGGCGCCGCGGTCCGGCTTGCTGCGCGACGGCGTGGTGGAGAGGACCTCGAAGCGCGCGCTGAGCGCATCCCCGGGACGCACCGGCCGCAGCCAGCGCAGCTCGTCGAGCCCCGGTGAACCCAGGCTCGCGGACTTGCCCAACAGGCTCTCCACCGCGAGCTTGTGGCAGATGGAAGCGGTGTGCCATCCACTGGCGATGATGCCGCCGAAGATGCCTTCCCGACCTCCCTCGTCACTCAGGTGGAAGGGCTGCGGATCGAACTGCTTCGCGAAGGCGATGATCTCCTCCCGGGAGACCACGTAGGGCCCGGCCTCAATCGCCTCACCAGGTTGGAAGTCGTCGAAGTAACGCATGGGACTCCTCGGATACGGGTGACTCTTGCTGCGTGGCCCCCTGGCGCATTGCATAGGCCGCTCGCGGGGCCAGGGCAACGCATTGCGGCGCCCATCCGCTCCCGAACCATCTATCCTCGACTTTCTGGATTGGTTGTTTTCATGACAGACTGGCGTGGCCTCGTCAGGCACTGCCAAGGAGACACGCATGTTCGCGAAGCTGCTCAAGAGCCAGTGGTCCATGGTGCTGTGCATGTTGCTCGTGGTGGGGCTCGCCGCCCTGTCCATGGGTGAGCCTCAGGCCGCGCTCGTTGAAGTGGAAGGAGACGCGACGTGTGACCTGGAAGTGAGCACGCCGCCGGAGGGCATGCTGCTCGCCGACAGCGAGCACGCCAACGCGGCCTGTCGTCCCGGCTGCGTGGGTCCGTGCTGGTTCTGCCTGCTGGGTGTCTGTGAAAACCGCTGTATGTAGACAGTCCTCGGAGCGTTGAGCCACCCAGCATGGATGGACGCGGCCAATCTCTGCTCAGAAGTGCCCCATGAATCCGTCGCCTGGGATTCATGGGCTCGCGGAGTCAGGAGTCGCGGTCCTCGTCACGACAGGCTGTGACACTCGGAATTCTTCCGTGCCGCAGTCGGGTGACTCGTCGCGAAGGGGCAGCGCACCCGGCCTGCCCCCTCGCGGTCCTCACCTCAGGGCGCGGTCACCGGGCAGGGCCACCACGCGGGAGGAGAGGCCCGGTCATCCCAGGCGCCATCCCAGTAGTCTCGCAGCGTGTACGCCACCGTGTTCGCGGCGGTGCAGAAGCGCTCCGGATGGGGGTTCACGAGCAGCACCTGGTCGAGGCGCGACACGGGACGGATGTACGTGCCGCAGCGCTGGGTGCTCCCCGGCGGTGGCGGCCCCATGGTGGAGGCGCGCACCGAGTCCACGAGGACGCTCGCGTTGGGCAGCTCACAGGCCATCTGCTGGAGGGCCTGGCTCGCCTTCAGGACGACGTTCACGTCCACCTTGCGCGTCGTCACGAAGCACTCCTCGGAGGTAGGCGTGTAGCGCATCGTCACCACGGAGTACCCCTGGGGAATCTCCGGGCAGTTCGGGAAGTCCAGGTGGAAGAGCGGGTGGAGCGCGCCCTCGCGAAACATGATGAATGAGCTCTCCGTCTGTTCTCCGTCGAAGCCCTCCTGAAACCCGACGACGATGTCAGGGCTGGAAAGAGCCTCGGTCGGGACTCGGTCCAGCTTGCCGTTGCCGTTGCCGTCCACGTAGGCCATCACATAGGCCATGCCCAGCCGGGAGCCTTCCTCCCCCATCAGGGCTCCAGGCTCCGGCAGGCGATTGAGGGGCATGCTGAAGGAGTTGGGGAACCGGCCGTTCACCTTCACGTCCACCCCGGGATGGTGGAACGACGACCTGGGGCTCAGCCGCGCGCACTTGGAGATGCCCTCCGGGTACGTTTGCTGGACCAGGCAGTCCACGACGACCTTGGGCCAGGTGTTCCAGAGCAGCGCCGCTCGCAGCCGGTCGGAGTTGGAGTTGCCCAGATCGAATGAAGCGCTGGATTGAAGCGTCCCCTCCAGCGTGAGCAGCGGCTCATCCCCCGCCTCGTCCCCCAGGACACCGCCGCACCCCGCCAATGCCAGTGAAAGCAGGCCCCACTTCCAGAAACCGCGCTCCAGCCTCGTCGTCATATGGCCTTCCTCTCGGTGCATGGGAGCAATCCCATGTCGCGTGACAGACACCGGCCAGGAGACACGCGCGCCGTGCTTCGAATGCGCTCGGGCCACCTGAACGATGCGAGAAAGGAGACGCGCGGACAGCGAGGCGTGGGACATCCCTTTCACGCGCTTCCGTGTCACAGCCCCCAGGTGCAACCCAGCAGCAGTTGTGGCGCGAGTTGCGTGCGGAGCTTTTCATCCTCGCGCATCAACGCGACATGGCCGCCCAGCCGAGCGAAGAGGCCCGTGCGCGCCCCCACCGGCACCTCCGCGGAGAGCGAGGCGAACGCGGCTGCTCCCGCGCCCGTGCGTGTCCGCCGCGCGGGCAGCCCCAGCTCCCGGCGTCGCTCCGCGTCCGGGCTCGTCGCGCGTTGAACCAGGCCCAGCACTCCGAGGCCCGCATGGGCTCCGGCCCAGACACGTCCCAAGGAGCCCGCCACGCCCAGGCCACTCCACAGCCCCAGCTCCAACTGCTCCAGGTCCTGAGCGGTGGTTGAGCCCCGGGTGGCTCCCAGCGTGAGGCCCCCGAGGAAGGACACTCCCAGCCCTCCCGTGCCCTCGCGCGCGAGCAGCACGCCCACCTGCGGCCCCCATCCGCCCAACTGCGTCGAGGAGCGGCCCGCGCCCAGCGCCGCTTGAAGTCGCCAGGAGCTGGCATCCAGGAGTTCGCCCTTGCGCTGGTGCAGGGCCAGGGTGCGCACCTCCAGGGACTCGGGATTCAAGCGCTGCCTCTCGCCCCAGGGCAGGTACACCTTGCCGTAGAGCACCTGCGAGCCACGCCGCACCTGCACGCGGTAGCGCCCCGAAGGCAGGGCGATGCTCACCGGGTCCTCCGCCCGCGGCTCCACCTCCGCCATCACCTGCAGCGTGCGCTCGTCCACGAGCACGACGCTGTCCCCCACCAAGGGAGGAAGTTCGAGGTGCGCGTGGGCTCGCGAGAGCGTGGTGAGGAACAGGTCCCCTTCTCCCGCGAGCTGGCTGGACAGCTCCGGGTGCTGCACCGCCGCCGTGGAGCCATGGGAGCCCGCGAGCGTGCGGTGGTAGACGTGGCCATAGGCTTCCGTGAGGGTGACGCGGCCGTCGGCGTCCACATCCGCCGCGCCCCGCAGGCCCGAAATCAGGTGGTGCGTGAAGAACGAGCCCCGGAGGCTGTCCGACTCCTGCGCGACCTCGTGTGCGCCGGCGGAGGCGATGAACACGCGGCCCTCCGGCCCCACCTGTCGGAGGAAGGAGACATCGAAGGCGGGCGCGGACTTGAGGCCCTTGGACCGGCCGCGCACGAGCGCGCCACTGTGACAGGCATCCATCATGGCGATGGTGACGGTGGCAGGGACTTCGGCGAGCAGCCGTTGCAGCTCCACGAGCGGGAGCGCCTCCCCACCCATGCGCAGCGCGGCCTCGTCTCCGTGGCCTGAGTAGAAGAAGAACAGCAGCGTGCGCTCCCCGGCGCGGCGAGCCTCCTCGATGCGGCCTCGCATCCGCGCCAGTCCCAGCCGGAGATTCGAGACCGACTCACCGCGCAGGAGGATGCGGCGATCCTCGGGCACGCCGCCAAGCTGGCCGAAGACCGCGTCCATGCGTTCGGCGTCCTGCTGGGCCCAGCGCAGGGGCTCATCCGTGTCCCGGCCCAGGTTGTGTCCCACGCTGATGGAGAACCGGTTCTCCGCGCTCGCGACAGAGGCGGCGAGGAGGACGAGCAGGCCTCCGAGCACGCGCGCCGCCCCGGCGCTCAAGGCAGCTCCTTGGGCAGCGCGCGCACGGCGTGGCGGGTGCCGGGCAGCGGCGTGAGTGACGGTGGGAAGACCGTCTCTCGCGCCGCCTGCTCCAGCCAGCGATGGATGGCCTCTGGCGACGGTGCATCACGGGCGTCGGCCGCGAGCACCACCACCAGCGCCTCCTGCTCGGGGGCGTCATCCAGCTCCAGGCTCCCGGGCAACACCCACCGCCCCGGCTGCATGGACAACGCGCCCCCCGTGGCCGGAAAACCCTGGAGCGGTGTGACGCGGCCACGCTCACTCAGCGCCAGCACATAGAGCGCGCCCCCCTCCACGTCCTCCACCTCCACGCGCACCCTGTCGCCGGAACGCAGCACCGCGCCGGGCCCCTGCTCGAAGACGACGTCGCCTCGCTTGACGAGCACCCGCGCAGTGAGGCCACCGCGCACGCGCACCCGCTCCACCTCCTGGAGCGAATGAAGCCGGGGCAGCACCGCCGCCAGCACCACGCCGAGCACCAGCACGGGCTGGCTCCAGCGCCAGAGCATCCGCCAGCGGCTCGGACGAGGGACCTCCAGACGCGCGCGCACCGGCCCGAAGGGACGCACGAGGGAGAAGGCCGCCTTCTCCGCCCGTCGCTCGCGCAGGTGCGCGGCCAGCGCGGGCGAGGCCCTGGCCGCCTCCTCCACGTGACGAGCCTCTTCCGAAGAGAGTTCGTCACACAGGTAGCGCTCCACCAGGAGGTCCGGCACGCCCGGGAAGTGAGGAATGGATGAGGTGCTCATGCGGAGACCGCTCCCTTTCGCGGCTCAGGACGGGGGGCGACTTCCAGCAGCCGCCGTGCGGTGTCGAAGAAGGCCTGGAGCTTGCGCTGCACCGTTTTGCGCGAGACGTCGAGCAGCGTGGCGATCTGCTCCTGCTCCAGCTCGTCGATGAAGCGGTGGGCCACGATGCGCTGGACGTCCTCCGGACAGTGGGCGAGGACACGTCTCACCAGGTCCGCATCCACCAGGAGCCGCTCCAGCGTGGCCTCCGGTGAAGCGTGGGCGTCCGGAAGCGGAGCCAGTCGCGTCAGCGCGCTGGTGGCCTCCGTGCGGCGGCGACGCAGCACCGAGAAGCACTGTCGGTCCGCCACGGTGAGCAACCACGACAAGGCAGAGCCGGCGGCGCGAAGCTGCGTCAGGTGCGCGTGGGCGCGGAGGAACACCTCCTGCGTCGAGTCCCAGGCCAGCGCGTCGTCGCCAAGCAAGCGCAGGCAACGCCGGTGCACGGCCTCACCGTAGCGACGGTAGTAGCCCTCGGTCTGCTCGACCTCATTCACTGGCTCGCGCACGCAAGGACCTCACCCTGGGCCGACACCTGCCCCCACAGTCAGTCTCGCCCGGCGCGGGCGTCGGGGGAGGCTCGACCCACGAAGCGAGACGCATGACCCTCATTCCGTGGGACATTTCCCGAGCCCATTCTTCTCGGCTTGACGGGAAGCAGACGGCTCGTTCCAGGCGGGCGGGCCTCACCGGCCACCCTCGGCGGAATCCTCCATGACCCGGTATGCAAATACGCAGGTGATGTGCGCCGCGCTGACGGCGGCGCGCGACTCGGAGCGCACATGGGCCGCGTATCTGGATGCGCGGCTTACGGCACGGACGGGCGCGGCGTGCAGGCAAGAGGCGCCACCGAGCGACGGAGCGGCGCCGCCGTAGTGCTCCGGGGCTCCGTTTTGGCGGGAGCGCCCCAATTGCCGTTACGGCTCGTCGAGCGCGTCCAACTGCACCTGGGCAAGCTCGCGGTAGAATGGAACAACCTCAACATCAAGCAGCTCCAGAAGCGGTGCACGCGCGGCGTCAAGGTCACCTTCCTCCTGGCGCTTGTCCACTTCGGCAAGAGCGCGCGACAGGCGCCACGAGCCCACGCGAATGCGCTTCGCAATCTCCTTGAGCAGAGCGGCGGCACTCGCGTCGCCCTGGAGGGCCTGGGAGACCTCCTGCGGCGCGATAGCCACCTCGGAGGCCGTGCCAATCAAGAGCGCTCGGATTTCATCCGTGAGGGCGAACGGCTCCCCGAGGTCGATGACGCGGCGATTCAGTTCCCTGATTTCGTTCCAAGTTCTATGGTCCGGCATCGGAAGCCCCTAGCGTTTACTCTGGCTGCACAGTTCGTAAGGCCATTGGTGTTGGCCTTCGCAGTTGCGTAGGCAGTCATAGCAAGGCCCCACCCATCGCGGCTTCTTCTGGCTCTTGCACCGCACATAGTTGTCGATGCAGTGCTGTCGCCATCCTTCATCGGGGTCGTCGCCTTCGCTCGACGTGGCCAGCACTGACGTGGCCGTCGCGGCAGCCGCGAGGATGATGGCAGCTTCCGCATCGGTGAAACCGCACGCAGCCGGGTTGCCCGGATGTGACTGCAGGCAACACGTCTCGCTGTCCATGCAGCGCCCCCCAGGGGTGGCGCATTGCAGCGAGAGCGCGGCGACGAATGCGGTGAACCCGATGGATTGCACGTTTGTCATGGTGAGCAATTTATCCACCAGGAGTGACGTCAATGCGTTGGACGTGATGCCGCGCTGACGGACGCCTGCAAGGTACGGCATTAAGCGCGGCGCCACTGGTACGCATCCAGCACACCGTCGGTCCGGGACGCCAAGGTGCGTCCTGCGGCACCCGGTTGACGGCCGAACCCCAGGCAAGGATTCCAACTGACAATGCAATACCCCTCGGAGTCACGTCCGGGGCCGCGCTTTCAGGCAGCGCTCCGAAAGCAGTCCAGTCTGAGGCCTACCCCGCGCGCGTCCGTGAGCGCGCCGGGGCCGCTCGGCGAAGGTAGCGGTCGAGCAGGCACACCACCTCGCTGGCGAAGTCAGGCCGGTCCAGCAGCTCCGGCCTCGAAGTGGCCGCCTCGTGAATCACCGCGTGCAGCGTCACCCGGACGAAGAAGGCCGCGAGCGGCAGGTCCGTCACGTTGCGCACGAACGGCGCCAGCACCTCCCTCCAGAACCGGTCCACCTGCGCATCCGGCACCTCCGAGGGAGCCCGGGCCGAGCGCGGCAGCTCCTCGGAGAAGATTCGGTGCAACTCCGGCGCAACACGATGCTCGGCGATGGCCCCCTCCACCACGAGCTCGAGCACGCGCGGAAGCGTCTTCTGCGCCCGCAGCGCGGAGATGGCCCCCTGCATCCCCTCCCGTGACTTCGCGACATGTCGCCGCTGGAGCTCCACCACGATGGCTTCCTTGTTGGGGAAGTACTGGTAGAGCGAGGCGATGTTCACCCCGGCCCGCTCCGCCACGCGGTTGGTGGTGAAGCCCTCCCAGCCCTCGCGGACCAGAATGTAAGTCGCGGCTTGCAAAATCGCGTCGACCGTCGCGACGGAGCGGTCCTGCTTCGGCTTTTTGCGGGGAGAGGTCCTGGGCTTTCGCGCGGCCATCGCTGGGTCCTGAATGCAAGTTGTGAATCCAAGCCCCAACTTACATTCTTGACACATGACAGACCAGCCCCACACCGAGCCTCGCTGGAGCCACTTCTGCGAGGTCAACGAGCACCGCCGCGCCATCCGCGATTTCGATGGAGCCCCCCTCCCGGACGAAGACGTGCGCGCGGTGTTGCAGGCCGCGCTGCTGGCGCCATCGAGCGGCAACCTCCAGCCCTATGAGCTGCACTGGCTGCGGGACACGGACCTGAAGCAGCGCGTGGTGGAGGCCTGCCACGCCCAGCGCGCGGCCCGGTCCGCGTCGACGCTGGTCGTCGTCGCCGCAAGCAGGAGCATCGGCCTCAGGACAGCGGCGCGGCAGCTCGAGCACGTCGAGCACGCCACGGACCTGGATGCCCGGTCCAGGACCTACCACCTGGGACAGGTCCGCAAGTTCACGCGCTTCCTGAAGCTGGCCCCGCTGCTGCTCTGGACGCCGATGCGCGCCCTGCTGTCGCTGCTGAATCCCGTGCACTCGCTCCTACCCATCGGCACGTCGGGCATGCGCAACTGGGCGGCGCGCAGCGGCATCTATGCGGCCCAGACGCTCATGCTGGCCGCGTCCGCGCGAGGACTGGACTCGTGCCCCATGGAAGGCTTCGACGCCCCCAAGGTCGCCAAGGCGCTGGGGCTGCCGCGCGGCACGGTGATTCCGATTGTCATCGCCCTGGGCCATCGCAGCGCGGACGCTCGGCTGGAGCCGCGCTGGCGCAGGGCGCTCACGGACGCGGTCATCGAGCACTGAAGCTGTCCCGCCGCGTCCTCCGCGAGCAGGCGGGGCAACGGGCCTCGCCCCTCCATCGCTCCTAGCTTCAAGAAGAGACGCTGGAGGTGCGTCATGCCCAATCCCCACACCCTGTTGAGCAGCCCGGAGCTGATTGCCCGGCACATCATCGAATACGGCGCCACGGTGGACGAGCAGCCACTGGAGGCGACGGCCCTTCCCAGAGGCCCCCTGCCCGCCGAGGTGGCCCTGGGGCTGACCTGGCCCACGGGCCTGGAGCCGCGTCCCCGACGACTGCCGACCACACCCGACCCCGGCGCCGCGCTTCCGCAAGCCGACTACCTGGTCGTCACGTGGACGGTCGCCGAAGTGGAGGCCCTGGCGGACACCCTCACCCCGGGCGTGCGGCGCACCGCCTGGTACCCATACGACAGGAACTTCCAGAGCCACTACCAGCCGCTCATCCGCAAGTCGGCGCCCGCCCAGCGCGTGCAGCGCCTGGGAAGCTGGTTCCTCACCGACATCGGTGGCCGGAGCGTGCTGTGCTTCAAGTCGGAGCTGCACCTCAACCAGGACGGCATGCGCACCGGCGTCGGCACCGCGACGCTGCCGGTGAAGGACCTGTTCCACCAACTGCTGCGGGAGGTGAAGCCTCGCATGGTCATCACCGTGGGAACCGCCGGAGCGACGTTCGCGGACCACGAACTGGGCGACGTCATCGTCACCCGCGCCGCCCGCTTCCGACTCTCCCAGGAGTTCCGCAACGAACCCTTCAACGACAAGACCTATCGCTGCGAGATGGACGTCCCCACCCGCTTCTTCGACGACGCGGAGCGGCTGATGGCCCAGCACGCGCCACAGCTCGGCGAGCCGGACTTCGGGCCGCCCACCAAGCGCTACGCCTTCGACGGACCCTTGCTCCAGGGCCCCCGCAGCACCCCCGACATCAAGCTCGATGGCAGGGACCTGCCCGCCTTCCACCCCATCCTCACCACGGACTTCTTCGAGTTCGGCACCTCGCGAAACGGCCTGGAAGCCGTTGGCGCGGGTGTGGAGATGGGCGACGCGGTGCTCGGCATGGTTGCGGAGGAACTGGGTAACACCGCACCCCTGTGGCTCGTCATCCGCAACGCCTCCGACCCTCAAATCAACGGAGACCTGCCGGATGCGCCCAGCCGGCTCGACATGCAGGCGCACTGGGCCGTCTGGTACTACGAGGCCTACGGATACTGGACCAGCGTCAACAGCGCGCTCGCCACCTGGGCGGTCATCGCCGGGCAGACAGCCCCGGGGGTACGACACTGAAGGCAGTCCATCTCCCGAGATGACCTGGCGCGTAGGGCGGTAAGCTCCCCGCCCTATCTGCCTGGAGGCATCGAATGAAGGTCGGGACGTGGCTGGCCGCGCTGGGAGTCGTCTTCGCCGGCCTGGGCTGTGGTGGGTCCGATGGTGTGAACGGCGCGCAGGGCGGCCAGGGACTCCAGGGGCCGCAAGGCGCCGCGGGACCTCAAGGCGTCGCGGGACCCCAGGGCGTCGCGGGGCCTCAAGGTCCCATTGGCCCCGTGGGCCCATCCTGGCAGGTGGGGACAGGGTTGGAGCTGAAGGACGATGTCCTGAGCCTCCGGTACGGAGACGAAGCCACCGCCCCCGTGCCGAGCAGCGACCCGCGCCTCACCGATGCGCGCCAGCCCCTGCCGGGCAGCACCAACTACATCCAGAATGGCGTCCTCGCCCAGGACGCCTCCTTCTCGCTGTCGGGCACGGGCACCACGCGCGGGCGGATGACGACTCGCTCCGACCTGCTCGTCGATGCGGCGACGGCCATCGCCACTCCCACGTCCCTCTTGAAGCTCCAGAACACGACGTCGGACGGCGTGAGCTGGACCGCGTTCCCCCTCTTCACCGTGGACTCCGCCGGTGGGCTGCTGGTGCGAGGCGAGCAGGGCCAGGGCAAGCTCCCCATGACGGGCAAGGGAGCCCGCCTCATGTGGGCGCCCCACAAGGGAGCCTTCCGCGCGGGTAACGCCGACACCCAGTGGGATGAGAGCGGCGTCGGATTGTTCTCCTGGGCGGGCGGCACCCTCTCCACCGCCAGCGGGAAAGCATCGTTCGCCATGGGTGAGAGCTGCGTCGCGAGCGCCGAGTCCTCGACGTGCCTGGGCAAGTCCAGCAGTGCCCATGGGACCAACAGCGTGGCCATGGGCTTCACGAACACCGCGAGCGGCAATGGGGCCATCTCCGGGGGACTCTTCAACCTCGCTTCCGGCCAGGGCGCCGTGGCCCTGGGCTCCGGCGTCACGGCGAACGCCGACTACAGCATCGCGCTCGGTCAAGCGGCGTCGACGAACGGCCACACCGGCTCGTTCATCTGGGGCGACCAGTCGACGGCCACCGTCATCAACAACACCGGCAACAACCAGTTCATGGTGCGCGCCGCGGGTGGCATTCGCCTTCGCGCCAGCGCGGACGCCAGCGCGGGCTGCGACCTGGCGCCGGGCGGCGGCAATTTCACCTGTACGTCGGACCGGAACCAGAAGGAGGGCTTCCGGAGCGTCGACGGCGAGCTGCTGCTGGCGAAGGTCTCCGAGCTGCCCATCTCGACCTGGCGCTACAAGCAGGAGCAGTCCGATGTGCGGCACCTGGGCCCCATGGCACAGGACTTCCGGGCGGCCTTCGGCCTGGGCGCGGACGACACGAGCATCGGCATGCTCGATATTGGCGGCGTGAATCTGGCCGCCATCAAGGCGCTGGAGGTCCGCACGCGGGAGCTGCGCGAGAAGACCGCCGAGGTCGACACCCTCAAGGCCGAGCTGGCCGAGCTGAAGCGCGGTCTGTCGCGCCTGGAAGCCGCCGTCCACGCACAGGCCGCGCGCCCGTAGCCATCCGGACTTGCGCCACGGCACGCGGCCCTGGAGCCGTCGCGCCGTGGCACCCGCGCCCCACCACCGCTGGAGCGATGAAGGGCCTCCCGACTCCAGGGAGGGAGCACGGGAGGCCCTGTTCAACCCCGGCGTCGTGATGCCGGGCCTACTCGGACTCGGGGGCTTCGGTTCGCGCGGGAGGCTCAGGCGCGTCGGCCACGTCCTCCAGCCGGTCCGCTGGAGGCAGCGGAGGCCGAACCCTCAGGCTCTCCGGCATGTTGGCCGGGTCATCCACGGGTCCAGGCACCGTCTCCATCGGCTCCAGCGTCTGGGCCTGGGACGACGTGCGCACCGCCGGCAGCGACTTCGTCACCGTGAGGGTGTCGCGCACAGTCCCCGTGGAGGTGATGAGCCGCGCCGTCAGCGTGCCGCCGTCCACCACCACGTCCATGAAGCCATACACCTGGTTGTCGCGCAGGGCCGTCCACGAGGGCTGGCTGCCCGCGAAGGGGCGCAGCGTCGCGCCGCCGCTGCCCACCACGACATAGGGAATGCCACGCGTGCCCGACGGCGCCACGGCGTCTCCCTTCATCGGCTTGCTGCGCTCGTAGTTGTGGTCATGCCCGGTGAGCACCAGGTCCACGCCGTACTTCTCGAAGAGCGGGCCGTACGTGCGGCGCATGGTGAGCTGCGAGCCGTGCTCTCCGCTGGACCAGGGCGGGTGGTGGAAGAAGACGACCTTCCACGGCAGCGCGCTGGCCGCCAGGTCCTGCTCGGCCCACGTCTTCTGCGCCGCCGCCGAGCACCGGTCCGAAGACGCCATTCCGATGGCGCAGTTGGAGTCGAGCGCGGTGAAGTGCACGTTGCCCCAGTCGAACGAGTAGTAGCGCTCGCTCTTCGCCGGGTTGTTGGTGGGCAGGTAGAAGTTGTCCAGGTAGGGCTGCCCCTGGTTCGTCACGTACTCGTGATTGCCCAGCGAGGGGAACACCGGCACCTCGCGCAGCAGGGCCCCCATGGGCTTGAACATCCGGTCCTGGAACTCCTGCTCGGTACCGGAGGAGTAGGCGTTGTCCCCCAGCGCGACGAGGAACTCTCCGCGCCACTCCGGCTTGTTCATCATCGCCATCACCTTCGACTGCGCGGAGCCGCCCGTGCCGAAGTCACCCATCGTGGTGAAGCGCACGCGCCGCGTCCCCGGCGCCGACGCCGTGCGGAACGTCCGCAGCCCCGTGACGGAGCCACACGCCTCCACGCTGTAGCCATACGCGCGGCCCGGCTGCAGGCCCTCCAGCTTCACCGCGTGACGCCAGCCCGCGACGGTGGCTGTCGCCGTGCGCGCCAGCAACGTGCCCTCGCCGAAGCGGACGAAGGGCGTGCAGGACACGCCGGAGCGAAACACGACGATGGCGCTCGTGGGCCCCACGCTCTGGAGGTACGGCAGGCGCGGCAACACCGGTCCGGAGTCGGCGGTGGGCGCGGGCGGCACGGTCTGCTCACCACACGCGCGCGTCTCCGCGATGGAGGCCCAGTCATTCACCGTGTTGCCATTCACGGTGATGCTCACGTAGCGGGCCTTGCGCGCGCTGAACGCATACGTCTGCGCCTGGTTGTTCAATGCGCTGTCGGCCGCATACGCCTGGGTGAAGGTGGCGCCGTCCTCGGACGTGGAGAGGACGAAGTGGTTCTGTCGCTCGTTGCCCCGGTGCCACGCGACAGTCGTCCCCACCAGCGTCTGGGACGCGCCCAGGTCCATGATGAGGAACGCGCCCTTGCCCGGACCACTCCAGCGCGTGTCCAGGTTGTCGTCCTGCGAGTTGGCCGCGACGCTGCCATCACCGTCGTCACCGCTCGCCGTCACGGAGGCGGTGGCGAGCATGCGGCAGTCGGGCGCCGTCAAGGCGGCCTCGGAGACCTGCGACTCCGTCGTGGGGACTTCGGGTGGAACGACGTCCTGGTCGGCGGACGCGGGGAGCTCGTCGCAGCCAGCAACGGCCGCGAGCAGCACGCCCAGGAAGCATGTGGAGAGATTGCGTCGGTCGCTCATGATGGGAGCCCAAACGGAACCCATCTGGCGACATTCCATTTGTGAACACTCGCCCTTCCCCCCAGGCGGCAGGGCAGCCGAGCGCGAGCCACGGTTGGCAGGGCGTGGACAGACGAAGGGCCTCCGCGCGTCCCGTGTGCGAGGGAGCGGGGAGGCCCTTGGAAGCCCGCAAGGCGCGGGGCCTTTCGCGGTTACTTCACCGCGTCGAGCGCCTGGGACAGGTCATCGATGAGGTCGCGCGAGTCCTCGATGCCGACGGACAGGCGGATGAAGCCATCGGCGATGCCGAGCTTCTCGCGCGTCTCCTTGGGCACGGAGGCGTGGGTCATGATGGCCGGGTGCTCGATGAGGGACTCGACGCCGCCGAGCGACTCCGCGCAGGCGAAGACCTTCACCGTCTTGAGGAAGCGGCGCGCCGCCTCCAGGCCGCCGTGGATGTCGAACGTCAGCATGCCGCCGAAGCCCGTCATCTGCTGGCGCGCGAGCGCGTGCTGCGGATGCGTCTCCAGGCCCGGGTAGGTGACCTTCTTCACCTTGGGGTGCGTGGCGAGGAACTGGGACACCTTCATCGCGTTGTGCGCGTGGCGGTCCATGCGGACATGGAGCGTCTTCACGCCGCGCAGCACGAGGAAGCTGTCGAAGGCGCCGGACACGCCGCCCACCGCGTTCTGGAGGAAGTACATCCGCTCGGCCACGTCCTCGCGGCTGGTGCAGACGAAGCCGCCCACCACGTCGCTGTGTCCGTTGAGGTACTTGGTGGTGGAGTGCGCCACCACGTCGAAGCCGAGGTCCAGCGGGCGCTGGAAGTACGGCGTCATGAAGGTGTTGTCGGCGACGGCGAGGATGTTGTGCTTCTTGGCGACCTCGGCGATGCGCGCCAGGTCGATGAGCTTGAGCATCGGGTTGGTGGGGGTCTCCACCCACACCATCTTCGTCTTCGGCGTAATCGCCGCCTCGAAGGCTCTCGGGTCGGACAGGTCGACGAAGGAGAAGTTCAGGCCGCAGCGCTTGTAGACCTTGTCGAAGAGGCGGAAGGTGCCTCCGTAGACGTCGTCGGAGACGATGACGTGGTCACCGTGATCCAACATGTGCATCAGCATGTCCGTGCCCGCGAGGCCGGAGGCGAAGGCGGCGCCGTACTTCGCGCCCTCGAGCGCGGCCAGACAGTCCTGGAGCGCCTTGCGGGTGGGGTTCTGCGTCCGGCTGTACTCGTAGCCCTTGTGCTCTCCGGGCCCGTCCTGGACGTAGGTGGAGGTCAGGTAGACGGGGGTCATGATGGCGCCCGTCGTGGGGTCCGGCTCCTGACCGGCATGGATGGCGAGAGTGTCGAAGCGCATGGGCGGGGGAGTAACACAGCCCCCTGGGCCGTGCATCAGCCCCGCTGCCCTACTCGAACGTCCCGTGCCGCCCCGCCCCCTTCGCGAAGCGGGTGGCCCCGGCGATGGACTCCGATTCCAGCACCTTCACGCCCCCCACGAACTCCTGACGCAGCGCTTCTTCCAGGCCCAGGCCCCCCTGGGCGTAGGCCGAAGCCCGGTCCGCGTTCATGCAAGCCTGCGGAAACGCGGCCACTTCCCGGGCGAGCGCTTCGGCCGCCTCGCGTGCCTGCCCCCGGGGCACCACGCGGTTGACCAGTCCCATGGCCAGCGCCTCCTGAGCCGACACGGGGCGTCCGGTGAGGATGAGGTCCATGGCCCGAGACAGGCCGATGAGCCGGGGCAGCCGCACCGTTCCGCCGTCGATGAGCGGTACGCCCCAGCGCCGGCAGAAGACGCCCAGCACCGCGTCCTCCTCCGCCACGCGCAAGTCGCACCACAGCGCCAGCTCCAGGCCACCCGCCACGGCGTGGCCTGAAATCGCCGCGATGACGGGCTTGCCCAGCACCATGCGCGACGGGCCCATGGGGCCGTCCCCGTCGACTTGAAGGCGCGGCATGCGGCCCTCGGAGACGGCCTTGAGGTCCGCGCCCGCGCAGAAGGTGCCGCCGTCGCCGTACAGCACCCCCACGCGCGCGTCGGAATCGGCATCGAAGGCGCGGAAGGCGTCAGCCAGGAACTGGGCGGTGGCGCCGTCCACCGCGTTGCGCACCTCGGGCCGCTGGAGGACGACGGTGGTGATGGGGCCGCTCTTCTCGACGCGCACACTCATGGCGCCGAGTCTTCCCTCCCCCAGCACTCGCCGCAATGCCCGCGCGGGGGGCGTGCGCTTCGTCACCTGACCGCCCGAAGCGACCTCTTCCGAGCTTGTCGTCCGTCCGCGAGTCAGGGATGAGTGGGGCCGAGATGGCAGACCCACACGATACTCACGGCAACGGCGGCAACGAGATACCCGGGACGACCGAGGCGGCCATGTTCGCCAACCGGCTGCGCAAGGGCGCGAAGCACTTTCGCAAGTGGGCCCAGGCCCGGGGGCTGACGTCGTTCCGCGTCTACGACAGGGACATCCCCGAGTACCCCTTCGCGGTGGATATCTACGGCGACTGCGTCCACGTCACCGAGTACCCGCGCCGACGCGCGCTCAAGTCCGGCACGGCGGAGACGCAGCGCACGGAGGTGCTCGCGGCGGTGACGGAGGTGCTGGAGGTCCCCGCCGAGCGCGTCTTCGTCAAGACGCACACGCCCCAACCCTGGGGCCGCGCGCAGTACGGCCGCGTGGGCCAGGGCAATGGACGGCTCGTGGTGGAGGAGCGGGGCCTGAAGTTCTGGGTCAACCTGGGCGACTACCTGGACACTGGCCTCTTCATGGACCACCGCGACACCCGTCAGCGCGTGCGCGAGGAGGCCAAGGGCAAGCGCTTCCTCAACCTCTTCGCGTACACGGGCGCGTTCACCGTGTACGCCGCCGCGGGTGGCGCCGCGAGCACGGTGACGGTGGACCTGTCCAACTCGTACCTGGACTGGGCCGAGGACAACCTGGACCTGAATGGACTGGCGAGCTCGCGCCACGAACTCATCCGCGCGGACGCGAAGGCGTGGGTGGAGGCCCAAGCCCGGGGCCCCGAGCGCTTTGACCTCATCGTCTGCGACCCGCCCTCCTTCTCCACCTCGAAGAAGATGACGGGCTCGTTCAACGTGCAGAGAGACCACCCGCGCCTGCTGGACGCACTCCGGACACTGTTGTCACCCGGAGGCGTCCTCTACTTCTCCAACAACTTCCTCGGCTTTCAGCTCGACGCCAAGGCGACGCGCGGCTGGAAGTCCGTGGAGGAGCTCACACCGGCCTCCATCCCCGAGGACTTCCAGCGCAAGGACATCCACCGCTGCTGGCGGATGGTGGCGCCCTGAGGACGGACCTCAGCGCGCCACCCGTCATGACGGACTACAGCCAGCAGACGTTTTCCTGGCAGCGCTCTCCCGCCGGGCACTCGCAGTTGGCCACGCAGGCCTTGCCGCTCCCTCGGTTGACGGGCTTGCACGCGCCCTCCATGCAGGCCTCTCCCGCCGGGCACTCGCAGTTGGCGCGGCACACGGTGGTGGTGCCCGCATCCTGCGGCGTCGGAGGCGGAGGCGCGCGGCAGTAGTTGTTCGTGCACACCTGACCTGAAGGACAGTCGCAGTTGGCGGCGCAGGCATTGCCCGGGCCCGCGTCGGGCGGAGGAGGCGGCGGAGCGGGAGGACGGCAGTAGCCGCTGGTGCAGACCTGGCCGGAGGGGCAGTCGCAGTTCGCCAGGCACGTCTGACCCGGTTCCGGCTCCGTGGAGCGGCACTGGCCGTTCGTGCAGACCTGGCCCGAGGGGCACTCGCAGTTGGCGCGGCACTCACCGCCGTGGGGAATGGGCAGGCAGTAGCCAATCTGGCAGGACTGGTCCGCGGGGCATTGAGTGGTGGACTCGCACTGCGCACGGCACTGGCCGTCCACGCAGTCCTTGCCACCCGAGCAATCCGCCGCCGTGCGGCACGCGTTCGGGTCCGGCGGACGCGGGCGGCACACGCCGAAGACACACGCCTCGGTGCTGGAGCACTGCCCATCCGTCGCGCAGCCGCGGTGACACTGGTTGTTGATGCAGTAGTTCCCCGTGCCGCAGTCCGCGTTCACCTGGCACACGGGCCCCGGACCCGCATCCATCGGAGGATGCCCCCCGTCGGGAGGACCCGCGTCGGGACGACCGCCGCCATCCGGGCGAGGGCCACCGTCGGGCTTCGGGCCGGAATCGGGAGTGCCGCCGTCACGCGGCGGCCGCGAACTACTCGGGGTGCAGAAGCCGTCCTCGCACCTGCCACCGGAGGAGCACTCGGCGGTGCGGGTGCAGGGCTGATTGCAGACGGAGTTGATGCAGATCTCCGTGCCGGGGCATTCGAGCGTGGAGGTACACCGATCCGCGTTGGGCCCCAGGTCGCGACAGTAGCCCGCACGGCAGTACTGGTCGGCGTCACAGTCGGCGTTGGTGGCGCAGTAGCAGAGTTCCTCGTCGTCCAGCCAACTGTCATCGTTCTCGTGGATGATGCAGCCAGAGAATGCGAACAACACGAGGAGCGGCGCCAGCAGGCCGCGTGCGGGGTGGTGCCTCATGAGCGGGGACTCCATGCTTCGGGGAACCGGTCCGGCCACCGGGTGGGTTGTCCGGTTTCACCCGCGTTCGACTCCAAGGCGCTGACGGCTGATCAAAAATCTTTTTTGATCGGGTCACGTCGCTGCGGCGACCCAGGGGCACGGAGGTAGTGTGCTGGCCTGGACCTTTCACATGGACGGTGGGGCGCTCCTACAGGGGGGGACCTCATGGCGCGTCCCGGAGGGAGAGCGTCCGGTGATCTTCCGCGAAGCCCAGGCATTGGCGCCGGCCGCCTCGCCCGAGGAGCGCCCTGGACAGGGCCCTTCCTCACCTCCCACGTCGGATGAGCCCCAGCTCCAGTCGCTGGTGCGCCGGCTCCAGGAAGGAGACACCACGGCCTTCGAGCACCTCTACGAGCTGACCCGGGTGGACGCCGCGCGCACCTTGCGGCACCTGGTGGGCAATCGCGTGGACGTGGAGGACCTGCTCCAGGAGGTGTACCTGCGGCTCTTGACGGCGGTGAAGGGCTTCCGGGGCGAGTCGCGCTTCCGGACGTTCTTCTACCGGGTGTGCTCGAACGTGGCGCTGTCGCATCTGCGCTGGAAACGGCGCAGGCCCGAGGACTCGGTCGCGGAGCCGCCCGAGCAAGAGTCTCCAGACGAGGACCCGGAGCGTGCCGCGTCGCGGCGGCAGGCCGCTCGGCTGGTGGAGGCGGCGCTGGAGAAGCTCAAGCCGAAGAAGCGAATCGTCTTCGTGTACTACGAGCTGTGCGGAATGAGCCCGGACGAAATCGCCGAGGCCGTGGGAAGCTCTCCCAACACCGTCCGCAGCCGCCTGCACCACGCGCGATTGGAGTTCAACGAGGCCATGCAGCGACTGCTCGCCACCCGCCGCCCTGGAGGCCCTCATGGCGCACCCTGAGGCACGGGCGCTGTGGGCGCTGGCGGCGAACGAGCTGAGCGCCGAGGAGACGGCGAGCACGCGCACGCACCTGTCGAGCTGCGCGACGTGCACCGCCGAGTGGGAGCAGGTGCGGACAAGCCGCGCAGTGCTGCACGAGGCCAGGAGCGTGGAGCCCCAGGTGAACTGGGACGCGGTGGGCACGAAGCTGCGCGCCGAGGCCGCCGCGCGACTGGAGACGAAGTCCTGGCGGCCCCGGTGGCCGTGGAGCACCGCGACGGCGCGACGCTCCGGGAGCGAGGAACACGCGCGACAGGAGGGGAAGTCCACTGCGGCCTTGTCGCCCGTGAGAACGGTGAGCGCGCGACGGGCGGACAAGTCATTCCGACCGACGTGGCCCTGGGCGCTCGCGCTCGCGGGAACCTGCGCCGTGGTGTTCGCGCTCTGGGTGAGCCGTCCAACAGGGCCGTCCGTGAGTCCCCGTCCTCCTGAAGTGGTGCTCGCGGAGCAAGCGGCTCCGCCTCCCGAGGCGACGGTGGCGATGGGCACGCCCACGTCCCCCGCCGAGCAGGATTCGACCCGAGCGGAGAGCACGACGGGCGCGGTGATGCGCGAGCGCGGCGGCGCGGAGCGAGAGCTGCGGGCCGGGATGCGTTTGCGCTCGGGGGCGGCGGTGAAGACTCCGGCGCGAGCCTCCGCGATGTTGCGCCTGCCGGACGCGAGCCGGGTGAGGTTGTCGTCGGACTCGGAGGTGGAGCTGTCTCGCGCGGAGGCGAGCGACGTGCACCTCACGGTGCGCCAGGGCCGGGTGTCCGTGAAGGCCTCGCATGCGGAGCGCCGTGGCTTCCTCGTGGACGTCGCGGGCCTGCGAGTGTCGGTGGTGGGCACGGTGTTCACCGTGGAGCGCACGGCCCTGGGGGCATCGGTGGCGGTCTCCGAAGGTCGAGTCCGCGTGGAGCTGCAGGGCCAGCCCGCGCGGATGGTGGGCGCGGGCGAGCGTGTGGAGTTGTCCGAGCAGGGGGGCGCGCTGAAGCAGGAACCGCTGTCCGAGCCGGACCGCGATGCGCTCGACTCGATGGACCTTCCCACCGAGTCGTCCACGCAGGAGCCAGGCCCGACGGTGCCGACAGGTGCGAGCACACCCGAGGCAGCTCCGAGCGTGGTGCCGGCGGTGGCCCATGCCCCCCAGACGCCGAGCACCGTGAAGCCGGCCCTCGCAACGGAGCCCTCCCACAAGGTGGAGCGCAAGTCGAAGGTGGTGGCCGCATCCATGAAGTCTCGACAGGAGAAAGCTCCGCTTCAGCCAGGTGCATCGGAGGTAAGGGAGGAGTCCCCCGTGGAGCCCACGTCACCGCCGCCGACCGCGGTGGCCTCGTCAACGCCCTCGCCGGCCTCCACTCCTCGGAATCCCGCGGACCCCACGCAGGAGTTCGCGCCCTACCCCGCGCCGTCGGTGACGGAGAAGCTGCCTCCCGCGCAGCTGGCTCCCAACGTTCCCGAGACGAAACCGCCGGTGCAGGTGGCGGAGCGTCCTCAGCCCAAGAAGAAGGAGGGACTCATTCCGATGTCCCTGCTGTCGAAGGACGCTGACGAGCGGTTCCTGGGCTACGCGCGAATCCAGATGGGGCCACGGACGTGTGAGAACTTCCTCGCGGGCCTGGAGGAAATCGCGGACAAGAGCCCGCGCACGGACCACCGCGAGCAGGCGCGCTATCTGCGCGCACGCTGCTTCGAGGAGCGACTCCAGGGGCAGGACGCGAAGATGGAGTATCGCCAGTACCTGAACGACTTCCCGCGCGGCCGGTACGCGCGAGAGGCAGGCACCGCGCTGCTGCCCTGAACCCCGCGAGCACCCCGGTGCCCGACGCGTCAGCCTTCGGTGCCTGTGCGCTGTTGCTTCACCCGCTTCATCGGCTCCTGGGCGAGGCCACGCTCCACGAGCACGCGCAGCACGGACTCCAGCGCGCGGATGCGCGTGCCCGCGCGCCCGGGTGCCCACGAGGGCACGTCCGGACCGGCCAGCAGCTCCATCGCGTGCTCCACACCGCCGGCCTTGCCCTCCAACGCACGCGCCGTGGCCAGCCGCACGTTCCTCGCGGGCCTGCGCTGCACACCGCCGCTCCACAGCAGGTCCAGCGCGAACGTCGTCCACACCGCCAGCTCGTCATCGGGACGCAGGAAGCGCTCGAACCGCTCGAGCGCCTGCACCCGAGGCTCGCCCGCGCGCAGAACCTCTTCCGACAGCTCCACGTGCAACGTCGTGCTGCGAGCCAGCGGCTGCTCGGGCGCGATGATGGCCTCGAAGCGCTCGCCCGTGGCCGGACGACACGCCACCACGTGCACCAGCTCCGGCGGGATGTCCGCACCCGTCGGGTGCGCATTCGCCTCGCCGTAGAAGACGACGAGGTTCTCGAAGTCCTCCGCCAGCGAGCGCAGTTCCTGCGGCGGACGCCACGGACCAAAGTGGATGCGGCGCCGGTTCGGCGACGTCCGCGTCGACTGTCGCCCCAACTGCGTGTCCACCATGTACTCGAACGCCTTCAACATCGTGTCGAAGCGCTCCGGCTCACCTTCCAGCAGCCCGAGGATCTCCACCACCGCCTCGATGGTGGAGACGCAGTGGTCCGCGGGCTCCGCGCGGATGCGGTAGTTGCTCGGGCGGCGAGGCACGAAGCCGATGCGCGGCAGCCCGGCGAGCAGCGGGTTCCGGGCGACGACCTTCTTCGCCTGTGGCCAGGTGCCATCCACCACGATGAGCGTCTTCGGCGGATGCGCGCGCGCCTGCTCCACGGAGATGGCGTCCTCACCAGGGAAGAGGACCGCGACGGACCCGGGGTCCGCGGCCAGCTCCTCCAGCCGGGTGTGGCCGGTGAAGTCGACGCCGTGGTGAAGCTCGGAGTTGGCCAGCGCCAGGTGCGCCATGCGCGCGGTGCCAATGGCCACGCGGCGCTCACGCGGGTGCTGGAGGAAGACGACGCGGGTGCGAGTGTCCAGCCGAGGCGGCAGTTGCGAGCAGTAGCAGGTGCTCTCGGGGCGATGGCAGCGAAGACAAAGGTTACGCACAGCCCGGCTTTACGGCACGGCCCGGGGCCGGGCAAGCACTGCTGGTGGAAGGGCGCCCCACCTGTCAGGGAGCCGGGCGCTCCAGGGCCACCCTGGAGGGAAGAAGGGCCCCACGGCGCCCCCTGGCCGGGGTACAGAAGCTCCCCGTGAACCTGCTGCTGCTCTTCGACGAGGACTTCCTTCCGGACGGCACCGCGCGCCTCACCGGCCGCCGGGCCCAGCATGCGCGCGAGGTGCTCCGCGCCGAGCCCGGCGAATCCCTGCGTGTCGGCCGCCTGGGCGGACTCATCGGCACCGGCGAAGTGCTGGAGAACAGCCCCGGCGTCCTCCACCTGCGCGTGGACCTCACCGAGCCGCCTCCGCCGCGCGCCCGCATCGACCTGCTGCTCGCCATCCCCCGGCCCAAGGCGCTCAAGAAGGTCCTCCCCGCCGTGGCCTCGCTGGGCGTGGACCGCATCGTCCTGGTCAACGCGGCCCGGGTGGAGAAGAGCTACTTCGACTCCAAGGTGCTCGACGGCGCCTTCGTGAGAGAGCTGCTCCTCCAGGGCCTGGAGCAGGCCCGCGACACGTACCTGCCGGAGGTCCTCGTCCGCGAGCGCTTCCGCCCCTTCGTCGAGGACGAACTCGACACCGTCTTCCCCCCCGATGCCGTCCGCCTGCTCCCCCACCCGCCCGCGAGCCAGCCACTGCGCGCCGTGTCAGCATCCCCCGGCCAGCGCTCCGTCCTGGCCATCGGCCCCGATGGGGGTTGGGTGTCGTTCGAGGCCCAACTGTTGGAGTCCCACGGCTTTCGGCCGTTCTCCCTGGGGCCTCGCATCCTCAGGGTGGAGACGGCGGTTCCCGTGCTCGTCGGGCAAGTAGCCCTTCTCGCGGAAGACACTGCTCCGCGTCAGGATGCATCTCGGGCTTGAGGAGCGCGGGGCGCTGTTGAAGAGTGCCTCGCCATGGCCACGTCCATCCCTTCGTCCCCGGTCGCTTCCGACAGCTCGCAGCCCGCGGTCGGTGAGCAGCAGCCCCTCGTCACGTCCGAGCCGCAGGCGCCAGCGAAGCCCGCCAGCCACGACTCGGTGCCGCCGCCCGCGCTGCTGGACTTCATGCTTCAGCAGTGGAAGCCCTCCGCGCAGAAGCTGCCTCCGCGCATCAAGTACGCGGACGCCTTCAAGGCCCGTCGCAAGGCGCTGTCACAGGCGTTCCCCGGAGAGACGCTGGTCATCCCCACGGGCCACGAGAAGGTGCGCGCCAACGACACCTACTTCCGCTTCCGCCCCGGCACGGACTTCTACTACCTGACGGGCAACCTGGAGCCGGACTGCGTGCTGGTGCTGGAGCCGAAGGACGGCGGTGGCCACACGGACATCCTCTTCGTGGAGCCCAACCCGGGCCGCGCCAACGCGACGTTCTTCACGGACCGCGTGAAGGGCGAGCTGTGGGTGGGCCCGCGCCTGGGCGTGCCGGAGAGCCGCGCGCGACATGACGTGGACGAGGCGCGCGGCCTGGACACGCTGGCGGACTACCTGACGGGCCTCAAGGGCGCGGCGACGAAGCCCTCGCGCGTTCTGCGCGGCCACTCGGCCAAGGTGGACGGCGCGGTGACGGAGGGCGGCGAGCGCGACAAGGCGCTGGCCACCACGCTGTCGGAGATGCGGCTCATCAAGGACTCGCAGGAGCTGCGCGAGCTCCAGATTTCCATCGACGCCACGCAGCGCGGCTTCGAGGACGTCATCCGCAGCCTGAAGGTCGCCAAGAGCGAGCGCTACGTGGAGGGCGTGTTCAACCTCCGCGCCCGCGTGGAAGGCAACGACGTGGGCTACAACACCATCGCCGCCAGCGGCTCGCATGCGTGCGTGCTGCACTGGACGCGCAATGACGGCCCGCTGGTTCCCGGGGACCTGCTGCTGCTGGACGCGGGCGTGGAGGGCCACACGCTCTACACGGCGGACATCACCCGCACGCTGCCCATCTCCGGGCGCTTCACACCGGAGCAGAAGGCCATCTACGACCTCGTGTATGCCTCGCAGGAGGCGGCCTTCGCGGCGGTGAAGCCGGGCAACGACTTCATGGAGCCCAACCGCGCCGCCATGCGCGTGCTGGCCGAGGGGCTGCAGAAGCTGGGCATCCTCGAGAGCGCGGCCGAGGCGCTCAAGGACGAGCACCAGTTCTACAAGCGCTACTCGCTGCACAACGTCAGCCACATGCTCGGCCTGGACGTGCACGACTGCGCGCAGGCGCGGCAGGAGGCCTACAAGTACGGCAAGCTCCAGGCGGGCATGGTGCTCACGGTGGAGCCGGGCCTGTACTTCCAGAAGGACGACCTCACGGTGCCCGCGCGCTACCGAGGCATCGGCGTGCGCATCGAGGACGACCTCGTCGTCACCGCTCGGGGTTGCAAGGTGCTCTCCGCCAACATCCCGCGCACGGTGAAGGACATCGAGGCGTGGATGGGCGGCCTGTGGAATGCCGACAAGGCCCCGGCCGCGAAGGCGAAGAAGTCCGCCGCGAAGAAGCCCCAGGCCCGCGTCGCGAAGAAGGCCCCCGCGAAGAAGGCGAAGGCCGGCAAGCGCAAGTAGCACGCGGCGACGGAGTCGGGCCCGACGGTCCGACTCTCGGCGCCCGACGCGGGGCTCGGAGTCACAAGTTCCGAGCCCACCTTGTGGCGCGAAGCCCGACGCCCCCCGTTCGCGTCAGGACACCGGCGCGAAGTGGACGTCGTGGGACGGGCTGTCAGGAGCCGCGAAGGCGAGCAGCCGCGCCCCCTCCTCCGTCAGCGCCGCGCGGTCCTCGCGCGCAATCCGTTCGAAGGGTTCGATGCGCAGCGTGACGCGCTCCTTCTCGCGCTCCAGCTTCCACATCCCTCGCACGAAGCCATCCACCAGCACCGTCGGGCGGATGATGCCGTTGATGGTGAAGACACGCTTGCGGTAGGGCTCGGAGATGATGCGCGAGCGCTCCGCATGCGACAGCAGCAGGTTGTCGAACTCCGCCACCAAGCGCACCGGAGCCGGCGCATCCCCTTCCGGCCGAGGCGCGTCCGGCACATCGAACAGCTCGACCCCCTGCTCGTCGCGGAACGTTCGCAGCCGAGGACGAAGCTGCTCGACGGTGTCCGCCAGTCGAATCAGCCCGGACCAGGCCTGCATGTCCTTCACGCTCGCGGGACCGAAGGCGCCCAGGTAGCGCAGCACCACGTCCTCCAGGGGCAGCGCGGGGCCTGGCGGCTCACCGAACCACGACTTCGACGTGGCGAACTCCACCTCTCCGCCCACGCCCCACGTCCCGAAGGGAGGCACGGTGACGAGCGGCTCGGCCACCCGCACCACGAAGCTCAGCGCACGAGCATCCCGCTCCGGCCAGCGCGCCTGGAGGCGACGCCCCAACTCCACGGTGCTCAAGGGCTCCTTGGCGAGCAGCTTCCGTCCCTCGGCGACCACCAGGTCCAGGTCCAACCCCACCAGCTCCCGCGGATAGACGCTCTGTTTCATCATCCGGTCCAGGACCGCCTGGAGCGTGGGCCGCAGGCGCTGGAAGTCGCGCGCGGTGACGAGGTGCTGCGTGGACCGCATCATCGTCGCCCGAACGACGGTGCGCTCCTGGTAGCACCGCGTCAGGTCGTCGAGCTGGAAGTCCTTCATCCGCGTCCAGAGAGCCAGGTAGGGCGCGTTGCCGGCCTGCGCTTGAAGCCCCACCAGGTGCTCAATCACCTCCGGGAGCGAGCTGGCCGTCCGGCGCAGCAGGTACTGCCGCTGGAGCAGGGCCCGGTTGAGCTCCCGCGTCGTCAGCACCGGAGCCAGTCCACCCTTCCCGCTCCGACGCGGGGTGGTGGCGGATGACGGGCTCTTGCTTCGAGGCGACAAGGCGACCTCCTTCACATTCCGGGGTGCGGCAACCACGCGCTGGCGACGTCCCGGGTTCTTCGCACCGCCCACCCTGGAGCGCGTCTCTTCGGCCGGAATGAAGGGGAAAGGCAAGAACATCAAGGGGATGGGAATCATGGGGCCTGGGGTCCTGGGCGGGTCCGGAAGCTCGACGGCTTCGTAAGACGCACCATGACCCTCGGGCGTGACAGCTATATGTCAGGTATCTGGGCAGGCGCCCCGCCGCCCGCGCGCGACAAGAAACACGGCAGCTCAGGCGGCGACGGTGTCGGCCAGGAGCGGCACGCGCTGGAGCAGGAGTTCCCCGTCGCGCAGCGAGAAGCGCAGCAGCGACGAGCCCTCCTCGTCCTCCATCAGGAACGAGCGGACGGGACCGAAGACGAACTGGAGCTCCTCGGCGTTGCACGTGGGCAGGTACGTCCGGAGCACTCGAGGGTCGTAGTAGCGGAAGTAGAGGCGCTTGCCCCGCTCGTCCTGGACCTTGAGGAACCGTCGGAAGTGACGGCGCAGCAACTCCGGCGCGACGGGCGCCTCGACGTAGAGCCCCCACGCGCGGCCCCACCCCGTACCAATCAGCTCTCCCAGGAGGGGCGCATCGGGCCGCAGCCGGACCAGGTAGGGAGCCACCTCGGCCAGCTCGGCGGGGATGCGCCCTTCGTAGAGACACGAAGCGGCGGGCTCCCAGCGAATCAGCGAGTACACGCGCGACTCACGGGCCGCGTCGAGCAGGGCGTAGCGCTCCAGCGGCGGCGAGCCCTCTTCCGGAGCGGCCCAGAGCAACGCTGACAAGTGTCTGGCGCGCGGTGACATCCTCGTTCTCCCCTTCAGGCGGCGCGCTTCTGGGGCCCTTGCAGGGCCTTCTTCGCGCACTCCTCGCAGAAGGGCGTGCCGTCGGCGGCCGCCTGTCGCAAGGCGCGCACCTGCGCGGCGATGTCCTGCTCGGGCGCGGGAGGCGGAGGCGCGGGACGCTCCACCGGAGCCTCGCGTTCGATGACCACCGGCTCGGTGAACGGAGGCGGCACGTGACGTACGAGCGGCACCTCGCGCACCGTCAGTTCGCCATCGAGAAGGGCCCGCTCCAACCGCTGCTTGAGCCGCTGTTCGAAGTGCGTGCGCTCCAGCGTGGACAGGCCCATGGGACACATGCCGCCCAGCGCCTCGTAGAGCGAGTACACCGTCGCCCGCGAACCCGCGAGCCACCGGTCCAGGTGCCAGATGGCCAGCCCGCCCGCCACCGGCGCGAAGCCCTCGCCGTCCTCGAACGTCATGTCGACGGCGCGCGCAATCTCGTAATCGAGTTGCGTTCCCGGCAGCAGCCAGGACCGCGCATGGGAGGACTTGCGGCGAGGAAGCATGAGCTCAGTATCTCACAGGGCTTCGCGCGAAGTGACTGCACCCGCGCGCGACTAGGGCGTGGGCGAGGGGGCGACTTCCACGGGGATGGGGGCTTCGTCGGTCGGAGCCGACGCGGGCGGTGCCGTCTCACCCGGAACCTTGTCGGTAGGCTTGCGCGTCTTCGCCCACTCCTCGGCGGAGAGGGGGATGATCTCCTTGAGCGTGGAGTACTCCACCTTGAGGTCGCGCGGCTCGGTGCGAGTGTCCAGACCGGCGGTGAAGGACAGGCGGTTGATTTCGTGCCCGGCCTCCGTCTCCAGCACCACGCGCCAGTTGCCGGGCTTCAGGTTGGACGTGGTGGCGTAGAAGCGGTAGCCGCCGTCCGTCCCGTTGCTGCTGACGTTGGCGATGAAGCCGTTGCCACTGGTCGTCCAGCCCTTCTCCGGGTGGTCGTAGTACCAGCGCACGCGCACCTTGTAGGGCGCGAAGTGCTTCGGGGCGAAGATGCGGAAGAAGTAGTACGGCTTGTCGCCGGGCCGAATCACGAAGTCCGGGCCGAACCACGTCCACGGCTTGTACCAGAGCGAGTCGTCCACCGAGGTGAGCTGGTACAGGCCCGGACTGACGCGCTTCACCTCGTGGAAGATGCCCGAGTACTGCACGGCCAGGGGAATCGGCGGGATGACGCCCACCAGGTAGCAGATCAGCAGCGCCGCCTGCACGCCGAAGCCCGGCAGGGCCACCTTGCGCACCACGTACTCGACATCCGGGCGCAGGCGCTCCATCAGCCGCATCAGCCCGAACACGCTCGCGCAGCCCAGGGACACGGCCAGCAGGAACACCCAGAAGCCCATCCGGCCGATGAGCACGGGCAGGAGGAAGGCGAAGTACATCGTCACGCAGAGGCTGAGCAGCGACACGCGGACAATGGGGCCCAGTTGCCGGAAGCGCGGCAGCTCGTTGGCCACCAGCAGGCCGAAGAGGCCCACGATGAAGAGGTACGGCGTGAAGCCCGACGTGCTCTTGAACAAGAGCAGCATGAAGACGCTGAGGAGGCTTCCGAAGAAGAAGTGGATGGCGTCTTCGCGCCAGCGCCACACCTTCGACAGCACCCCCGGGGGCGGCGTGCCCTCCGGAAAGCGCTGCTCCAACAGGATGAGGGTCGCCAGGATGAGCAGGTAGGCGAAGCTCTGCACCATCGTCAGCGTGTCGTCGATGCGGCTGAGCGAGACGATGTCGTAGAGGAAGCCGCCGAAGAAGAAGGCGGCCATCTCCCACTTCTCGTGCCGGGTGCGGAACGCCTGCACCTTCTCCATCAGCGTGGGCGTCTTCGCCGTGGCCACCAGGTCATCGGGGTCCACCACCGCGGGCGCGACGCCCGGTGGGGCATCCGTCAACACGACAGCGGCGTTGGTGGCGGCGTTGGAGACCGGCGGGGCACCCGACGGGTCTGCGGTCTCTTCGGTCTTCTCGGACGGGTTGGGCTGAGTGGCGGTGACCACGGTGTTTCCTCGCGGGAGCGGCCACCCATTCTACCCGCAGGAGGGGAGCAAATCTCCCCTCCCCCCTCCAGCCCGGGTCAGGCCGGGGGCCTGCCAGCGACCAGGTCGGTCAGCTCGCCGCGCTCCGCGATTTCGGCCAGGATGTCCACGCCGCCGACGAACTGCCCGCGGATGAAGATCTGCGGGATGGTGGGCCAGTTCGTGTAGTCCTTGATGCCCTGGCGAATCGCGGGGTCGGACAGCACGTCCACCGTGAAGACCTCACCGTGGGGCTGGAGTATCTGCAGCGCCCGCGCGGAGAAGCCGCACTGGGGGAACAGGGCATTGCCCTTCATGAAGAGGACGATGGGGTGCGACTGGGTCAGCTCGTCGAACCGGGCCTTGAGCTCTGGGTTCATGGATGGGTCTCCTTCGTTAGCGGTTCCCGAGCTTCTTCCACTGCTCGGGCGAGTAGGTCTTGAGGGCCAGGGCATGCAGTTCGCCCGACTTCAGCCATTGCTGGAGCGGCGCGTACACGAGCTGGTGTTGCTGAACCATCGCCTTACCGGCGAAGTCGGGGCTGATGACACGGGCCTCGAAGTGGTCGCCCGTCCCCGTGGTGTCCTGGACCTCCACCTCGGAGCCCGGCAGGGCCTCCAGGATTCGGCTGCGGACGAAGTCTGCGTCAAGCATCAGTTCATTCCCCTTCCCATCACCAGCATGGCTGGGTCCACGCCCATGCCACGCAATGTCGTCTCCCACAACTTGCCAGGCTCCATATCCAGCACCGCGTCCGCGCTGGCCTCGGTGAAGAGCCAGGAGCCGGCGGCAATCTCGCTCTCCAGTTGTCGGGGTCCCCAGCCCGCATAGCCCAGGCAGAAGCGCAGGCGGGGCGCCCCGCGCTCCAGCAGCGGCCCCAGGGCATCCAGCGTCACGCTGAGGAACAGCCCGGGCAGCACCGAGTGCTTCTCCAGGACACCTCCATCGTCGTGCAGCACGAAGCCCCGTTGAGGCTCCACGGGGCCGCCGACGAAGACGGGCTGGCTGGTGCGCTCCGTGTGGATATCCAGGTTCTGCCCGCGCGCCAGCTCGCCCAGGGTCAGCGGTGCGCCCCGGTTGACGACGAGCCCCATGGAGCCGGACTCCCCATGCTCAATCATCAGGATGACGGAGCGGTAGAAGTTGGGGTCCCCGAGCTGAGGCATGGCCAGCAGGAAGCCGGGAGCGAGGTTCTTCACGAGCCGAGCATCAACCGTTCGAGCGGGCGGCGCAACCGGAACCGCCCCCGTCGGGGCTCGCTCCGAGCACGCCGCCGCCCTGGCTTTCAGTGCCAGCTGGTGTGCTTGGACTGCAGCGCCTCGGAGAGTCGCTCCGGGTTGAGCGGCTTGCCGATGAAGAGGTCCGCGCCCAGGCCCTTGCACTTGCGCGCCATGGCCGCGTCGCTCATCGCGCTCACGCCGATGAGGACCGCTTGCGGGAAGCGCTCGCGCAGTCGGGACATCAGCGTGGCGCCGCTGCGACCGGGGAGGAACACGTCGACGATGGCGGCGTCCATGCGCTTGTTGCGCACGGCGAACTCCGCCTCCTCGGCGCTGCCCACGGGCATGGGCTCGTATCCCCAGCCCGCCAGCATCTCCACCAGGATTTCGCGGTGGGATGGATCATCCTCCACGACAAGGACCGAGCTGCGCACGGTCTCCACCTTCAACTCGTCGCTGCGTTCCGTGCGCTCCTTCGCGTCGTGGCCGAGCACGGGGATGGTCTCTTCAGTGGTAGGCAGGGACATGAGGGCACCGGTTGGGCAAAAGGTTTCCGTGTGATGGGAACCCACATTTCCACGGTGGGAATTCCTCACACCCACCGGTGCCCCGGTGCCTGCTCAGGTGGCCTTGCGAGGGCTCGCCGAGAGTGCCTGGGAGGCGAGCGAAGCGCCGAGCACCAGGAGGACGAGCAGCGCCCATGCGGGCAGGACGACGCGAGCGCCGCCCTCGTAGATGAGGGCCGCGTAGCTGGTGCCCAGGTAGCGCCCGAGCGACATGGGTTCCATGCGCGCGATGCCGAAGAAGCTCACGGTGGACTCGGTGAGGATGGCGGTGGGCAGGCGGCTGAGGAACACGGCCAGGGCGAAGGGGCGCAGGGCGGGCCAGAGGTGGACGCGCAACACATGCGTGCCGCCACCGCCGAGTGCTCGGGCCGCGGCGACGAACTCCTGTCCTTCCAGTGTGGCCAGGCGATTGCGGAACATGCGAGCGGGGCCCGCCCAGCCGACGAGCGCGAGTGACGCCACCATCAATCCGAAGGGGCCCAGGCCGCCGCTGTGTCCCGCGTCCGCGAGGGATTGGCCCGCGAGTTGGAGCACCATGACGACGAGCACGTCGGGCAGAGCGAAGACAGCGTCCACGCCGCGCAGCAGGGCCTGCTCCCACGCGCCACCGACGAGTCGAGCCACGGCCGCGACGATGAGGCCGATGAGCGTGGAGAGCCCGCCCGCGCACAGGCCCACGGCGAGGGACACCCAGAGCCCACCAAAGGCCAACTCGCACACCGTGCGGTCCGGCCGCGTCGGGTCCACGCCCAGCGGACAGGTGCTGGCGAGCCAGTCCGGGAACAAGCGCCCGGCCACGAGGCTCAGCGCGCCGAGGCCCACGAGGAGGATGAGCCCGAACGTGGCGCGAGCGGGAACGCGTCTCATGCGAGCACCTCGAGTGGAGCCGGCGACCTCGGGCTCACGACACCGTGCATACGGCGAGCCCCGCGTGTGCGCGGCATCAGCGAGTCACACGACCGCGGTCTCACGAAGCCGCGCGCGGGGCGAGCGTGACACGTGCGCGGAATCTGCGCATCGCACAACCCCGCTCCGTAGCAGGTGGATGCAGGAACAGGCCTCATGCGCGTGCCTCTCGTGAGCGAGGGTCCACCGCATACCGCGTGAGTTCTACCGCGAGGCTGACGACGACGAGAAGCGAGGCAAAGGTGGTGGTGGCCACCACGACGACGGCCACCTGTTTGTTGAGGACGGCGAGGACGTAGAGCTGACCGAAGTACGGCAGTCCCAGCACACGCTCGGCGGCGAACGAGCCGGCGAGCAGCGCCGTGGCCACCGGCCCCACCGCATCCAGCAAGGCGGGCAGCACGTTGGGCAACACGTGACGGCGAAGCACCGTGCCGGGGGCGAGCCCCTTGCCCAGCGCGGTGCGCACGTAGTCGCGCGACAGTTCCGTCTCCAGCGAGTCACCCACCAGGGTGCCCAGGAAGATGCCGGGCCAGATGGACGTGACGAGCGCGGCGCAAAGCTCCGGCAACATGTTGCCACGCTCCACCACGGCGGGAGCGAGCAGGAGCGCGGGGATGAAGACAGGGGTGCCGAAGGCCAGCGCGGGCACGACATCGCCCAGCGCGGCCCAGCGGCCCCGACGCCAGCGCGTGCGCACCATCGCGAAGCCGAGCGCCCACGTCAGCGCCAGGGGCAGCGCGAGCAGTCCGACGCCGACACTGCCGGACAGCTTGCGCGCCAGCTCGTCGCCGGTGACTCCTTGCGCGCTCGTGCCCAGTCGCTCGCCGCGCCAGAGCTTCTGCCACGGCCGAAGAAAGCCCAGCGGCTCACCGATGCCCAGGTCCCGTCGATACGAAGCGGCCAGCTCCGGTGACACCTGTCGCTTCGCTTCGCTCTCCGTGGTGAGCGGAAGCATCGCCATGAGGAAGTACGAGGCCACCGCCACGAGCGGTACCAGCACGAGCTGTCGCGCCAGCTTCTGGAGCACCGACCTCATGGCGTGACCTCGGCGCGCTGCGACTCCACCGGGAGCAGCAGCCATGGTGGGGCCAGCGCCATGTGCCACAAGCGCCCTGCCGTCATGGCGTAACCTCGGCGCGCCGCAGCTCCAACGGGAACAGCCATGATGGTGCCCGCGCCACGCGCCACAAGCATCGCCGTCATGGCGCCACCTCGGCCTGCTTCGGTTCCGGAGCAGACCGGCGCAGCGTGCGCAGCGCCAGGAAGTTGAACGGGTCCACGTCCAGACCGCGAAGCGTGTCCCGAGCACGGAAGTAGCGGTCCGGGTGGTAGAGCGGCGCAATCACCGCCTGCTCCCCCACCAGCACCTCCTGCGCCTGGGTGTACAGCGCATGGGCGCGGGCCTCATCCGCCTCGCCATCCGCCGCCTCCAGGAGTCGCTCGAAGCGCCCCATCGGCTCCCCACCCGCCTGCGTCTCCCAGCCCGTCTGATGGTTGCCCTCGCGCTCGAAGAGCGTGAAGAACGTATTCGGGTGCGCGTAGTCCCCGCCCAATCGGCGCAGATACAGGTCATACGCGCGAGGCCCCTGCGCCGTGCGCCGAGCCACCTCCGCCATGAAATCCGAGCGCGCTTCCAGCACCACCTGCACACCCACGCGAGCCAACTGCGCGGCCACGCGCTCCGCGATGGCGACCTCCGGCACGAAGTTGTCCCCAGCGCGATACACGAGCCGCAACGGCCGCTCCAACCCGGGCACCCCAGCCAGCTCCTGCTTCGCGCGCTCGGGCTCGTAGTGCGGCAGTCGCGCCGCCTCCTCCGTCGAAGCCGCACCCGGAAGCTCCGGAGGCAACAACACATGCGACGGACGCGAAGCCGGCAGCAACCCCGCCACCAGCGCCTCCCGGTCCAACGCCCGTGACAGCGCGCGACGCACCTCGGGCCTGTCCAGCGGGGCGCGCTCCGTGTTGAAGGCCAGGTAGTACGTCGACAGCAAAGGTTCGCGCTGCAGGTCCTCGGGCCGCTTCACGCGCAGGGCCGCGGCACTGTCCACGAAGACGAAGTCCACGCGGCCCCGCTCGTACAGCGCCGGGCCAATCTCCGACTTCATCAAGGTGATGACGGGCACGGGCGCCTCGCCGGGCACCAGCGGCGGAGGAAACGCCGAGCGCGGGTTGTACACCAACCGCACCCGCTCGCCCGCGCGGTCCCAGCTCTCCACGCGGTACGGCCCCAGCGCCAGCGGACGTCCGTCACGAGGCCGATCGAAGTAGTCACGGACCTCCTCATCCGCCCTGCCCTCCAGGTCCGCGGCCGGCGCCGGATAGAAGATGTAGACGTTGGCCACACGGGCCAGGAAGTAGCTGCGTGGATGCACCAGCGTCACCCGCAGCGTGTGCGCGTCCACGGCCTCCACGCCCACGCGCTCCATCGCCGCGCGGAGGTCCGCCTCGGGCGCCATCCGCTCCTGGAGCGCCAGCACCTCCGATGCGCCATCCAGGTCCGCCATCTCCCCGCGCTCCCGCCCGCGCAGCGCACGTCGCCAGCCGACGACGAAGTCCCGCGCGGTGAGCAGCGAGCCATCGGACCAGCGCACATCCCGACGCAGGTGGAAGACGTAGACCTCGCGGCCCTTCTCGTCGCGAGTGCGCTCCCAGCGCTCCGCCAGCCCCGGCCGCACCGAGTGGTCCGCCCCCAGCACGGTGAGACCGCGCTGCGTGGCCAGCATCACCGGATAGTTGGCCCAGCTCTCGGGGTCCGAGTGACTCCAGTCCAGTGTGGTGGGCATGGCGGGCACCACCACCTTGACGCCCGCGTCGGGCTGAAAGCCGCACGGCCCGCAGGCCCCGGTCACCCAGGCCAGCAAGAGACACCACCAAGCGAGTCGCGCGCGAGGAGCCACCGGAGCACGTTGTACCCCGAAGCGCCGCTCCCCCGAAAAGGAGAAGCCAGGAGACCGGCGACTCCTGGTCGGCCGGCATCCTGGCTTCGGTACCTCACGGAGGAAACTCCTCCGCTGTCACCCCGGAACTAGGCCGGGGCGGGGGCCGGCGTGGACGGAAGGTCCGGCGGCGCGGCCTTCAGGCTGTCGGAGAACGGCTTGCGGCCGAACTCCTCCGGCTTCTCCAACACCAGCGCCTCGCGCAGCACGTCGTCCACGAACTCCACCGGGACGATGCGCAGCTGCTTGCGAATCTTCAGCGGGATGTCCTTCAGGTCCTTCTTGTTCGCCTTCGGGATGAGGACCGTCTTGATGCCCGCCCGGTGCGCGGCCAGCGTCTTCTCCTTCAGGCCGCCGATGGGGAGCACCCGTCCACGCAGGGTGATTTCACCCGTCATCGCGACGTCGCGACGGATGAGGACCCGCGTGAGCGCGCTCACCAACGCCGTGCAGATGGTGACACCCGCCGAGGGACCGTCCTTCGGAATGGCGCCTTCCGGCAGGTGGACGTGGATGTCGTAGTTCTCGAACACCTTGCGGTCGATACCGAAGCGCTCGGCGCGGCTGCGCACGTACGACATGGCCGCCTGGGCGGACTCCTGCATCACCTCACCCAGCTTGCCGGTGATGATGAGCTTGCCCTTGCCCGGCATCACGGTGGCCTCGGTGGTGAGAATCTCACCGCCCAGCTCCGTCCACGCAAGGCCGGTGACGATGCCCACCTGGTCCTCCTGCTCCGCCACGCCGTAGCGGTAGCGCGGGGTGCCCAGGAACTTCATCGCCATCTTGCGGTCCACCGCCATGTCCCGCTTGCCGTTCTTCAGCACGTCGCGGGCAATCTTCCGGTACACGCCGCCAATCTCACGCTCGAGCGAGCGCACGCCGGACTCACGCGTGTAGCGGTGGATGATGGTCTTCAGCGCCTCTCGGCTGATGTCCACCTTGATGTCCGCCAGCCCGTTGGCCTCCTGCTCCTTCGGGATGAGGTAGCGCCGGGCAATGGAGAGCTTCTCCGGCTCGGTGTACCCCGCGATGCGAATCACCTCCATGCGGTCCTGGAGAGGACCGGGGATGTTGTGCATCGTGTTCGCGGTGCAGATGAACATCACCTTCGACAAGTCGTAGTCGAGGTCCAGGTAGTGGTCGTTGAAGTTGTGGTTCTGCTCGGGGTCCAGCACTTCCAGGAGCGCCGCGCTCGGGTCGCCTCGGAAGTCCGTGGACATCTTGTCGATTTCGTCGAGCAGGAAGACGGGGTTGTTGCTGCCCGCCTTCTTCAGCGACTGGATGAGCTTGCCCGGCATCGCGCCGATGTACGTGCGCCGGTGGCCGCGAATCTCGGCCTCGTCACGCACGCCGCCCAGGGACAGGCGCACGAACTTGCGGCCCGTGGCCCGAGCAATGGAGCGCGCCAGCGACGTCTTGCCCACGCCCGGAGGACCCACGAAGCACAGCACGGGGCCCTTGAGCTTCTTCACCAGCTGCTGCACGGCCAGGTACTCGAGGATGCGCTCCTTCGGCTTCTTCAAGCCGTAGTGGTCCTCGTTGAGCACCGTCTCCGCTTCCGTCACGTCGAGCCTGTCTTGCGTCTCGTCGTACCAGGGGAGGCTGATGATCCAGTCGATGTAGTTGCGGACGACGGTGGCCTCGGCGCTCATCGGGCTCATCATCCGGAGCTTCTTCAGCTCCTTCTTGACCTTGAGCGTGGCCTCCTTGCTCATCCGCTTGTTCTTCAGCTTCTCTTCAATCTCCTGAATCTCGTTCTTGAACTCGTCGCGCTCACCCAGCTCCTTCTGAATGGCCTGCATCTGCTCATTCAGGTAGTACTCCTTCTGGGTCTTCTCCATCTGCTTCTTGACGCGGGTGCGGATCTTCTTCTCCACCTGGAGAATCTCGATCTCCCCCTGCATCAGCTCGTACAGCTTCTCCAGCCGCTTGGCCGGGGACTCCGTCTCGAGCAGCGCCTGCTTGTCGTTCAGCTTCAGCGACAGGTGCGCGACGATGGTGTCAGCGAGCCGCGCCGGGTCGTCGATGCTGGCGACCTGCATCAGCATCTCTGGCGGGATGCGCTTGTTGAGTTTGACGAAGGCCTCGAACACGGAGTGGACGCTGCGAACCAGCGCCTCCAGCTCCACGCTCTTCTCCGTCTGCTCTTCAACCTCCTCCACCTCCACCATGAAGAAGGCGTCGTTGGGGTGGAACTTCTTCACCTTGGCCCGGCGCACGCCTTCCACCAGCACCTTCACCGTGCCGTCAGGCAGGGGAAGCAGCTGGATGACATGGCCCATGGTGCCGAAGTGGAAGATGTCGTCAGGAGAGGGGTCATTCGTCTTGGCCTTCTTCTGGGCGGCCAGCAGGATGACGGCCTTGTCGTCCGGCCCCTTGTGAGCCATCGCGTCCTTCAACGCCGCGATGGACTTCTCCCGGCCGACGAACAGCGGAACCACCATGTGCGGGAACACGATGATGTCCCGAAGGGGCAAGAGCGGGACGGTGAGTCCCCGCTTCTGGGCTTCCTTCTTGTCGTCACGTCCGAAGAACATGTATCCGCCACCTGCTGGCCTACCGGGAGGGTAGGCCCCTGAAGAGTTGCCCGGTTGCTCGCCCGACGAGCGCTTACCCGGGGTGAAGCATGTCTATAACACGTCGGTTTCAGGCGCCGTTCCCCGCCTCAAGATTGGGGAACGACTTGCTGCCTTCAAGGGAACACCCGGAGCCGACTCGGGTGTCCGCCTGGGGTGTCAGCGGCCCTGCGCTGACTGCCCACCCTGGAGCCCTCCCACCTCCAACGCCTGGAACAAGAACGCGTACTGGTCCGCGCTGGATTCAATGCTCTTGGCCACCTGGTCCGCGCCACCATGTCCCGCGTTCATTTCGATGCGGAGCAGGGCGGGTGACAAGCCGCCAGGTGCGTTCTGCACCGCCGCGATGAACTTGCGAGCGTGCATGGGGTCCACCCTGTCATCGTGGTCCGCGGACATCATCAAGAGCGCGGGGTAGCGCACGTCCGAACGGACGTGGTGGTAGGGCGAATAGGCGTGAAGCGTCCGGAAGTCCTCGGCCTTCTCCGCCGTCCCGTACTCGGGAATCCACGTCCGCCCGCTTCCGAAGAGGTGGTAGCGCACCATGTCCAGCAGGGGCACCTGGCACACCACCGCGCCGTACAGCTCCGGGCGCTGAGTCATGGCCGCCCCCACCAGCAGGCCGCCGTTGCTGCCGCCCTGGATGGCCAGGCGGCGAGGCTGGGTGTACTTCTCGCGGATGAGGTACTCGGCGGCGGCGTGGAAGTCGTCGAAGACGTTCTGCTTGTTCGCCTGGCGACCGGCCTCATGCCACGACGTCCCGTACTCGCCGCCCCCGCGCAGGTTGGCCACCGCATACACGCCTCCCGCGTCCAGCCAGGGCAGGATGCTGGCTCGGAAGCTGGCCTCCATGTTCACGTTGAAGCCGCCATACCCGTACAGCAGCGTGGGGGCGTCACCGTCCCGCTTCAGGCCCTTTCGGTACACCAGGAACATGGGCACGCGGGTGCCGTCCTTGGAGGGGTAGAAGACCTGGTCCACGGTGTAGGCCGTCGGGTCCATGGGCAGCTCCACCTGGGCCCACAGCTCTGACTTCCCGCTCTGGACGGACGTCTTGTAGACGCGCCGGGGCGTGGTGAAGGACGTGAAGACGAAATAGGCCTCATCCTCGTCCTCCAGGCCGGACAGGTTGGAGGCCGCGCCCACGCCCGGCAGCTCCACCTCGCGCACGGGCTTGCCCCGCAGCGTCGTCACGCGGATGACGGTGGTGGCGTCCTTCATGTACTCCAGCGCCAGGTGCCCCCCGACGATGTTCATCGTCTGGAGCGAGGCCACCGGGTCCTCGGGGACGAGCTCCTTCCACGAGGCACGTGCGGGGTGCGCCGGGTCCACCTCGAACACGCGCTGGCGCGGAGCGCCCTCGTCGGTGTTGACGTAGAAGCGGCCCTTCCAGGCCAGCGCGGTGTAGCGGGCGCCCTGCCCCTTCACCAGCAGACGGAAGTCCTTCTCCCCGGGCCGCTTCCAGTAGATGTCGTTCTCGTTCCAGCCCCGGAGCACGTAGACGAAGAGGAACTGGCCGTCGCGGCTCAAGTCGCCCTGGAGGAAGGTGCTCGGGTCACCCGTGTGCGGGTGCACCAGCGCGTCCTTCGCGGGGTCCTCGCCGAGCGCGTGGAAGCGCAGCGTGGTGTAGCCCGGTCGCGCGTCCACGGGGATGGAGGCGTCGGTGGGCAGCCACTCGTAATAGAAGCCCTTGCTGTCCGGCGTCCACCGGGGCTGGGCGTACTTGGCCCCCTCGATGACATCCGCCTTCGACCACTGGCCCGAGTCCACGTCCATCACGTGCAGCACGGCCTCGTCGGCCGCGTTGGGCTTTTGCGCGAAGACGAGCTTCTTGCCGTCCCACGAAGGTGCCCACGTGCCCAGCGACACGGAGCCGTCCTGGCTCCAGCCGTTGGGGTCCAGGAGGACTTTCTCCGCGCCCTTCTCACCGTCGCGCCAGTAGAGGACCGCCTTCTCCTTGTCCTTGTGGGTGCGCATGTAGAAGTAGCGGCCCGCGCGCCGGCTGGGCATGGAGATGGAGTCCACGTAGAACAGCTCGCGGAAGCGGCGCACCAGCGCGTCGCGGCCGGGCACCTTCGCCAGGGCCTCGCGCGCGACGGCATCCTGCGCCTTCATCCACGCCTGGACTTCGGGTGCCTTCTCGTCTTCCAGCCAGCGGTAGGCGTCCGACACCGGCACGCCGTGCACCGTGTCCACCACCGCGTCCACCCGTGTCGCCGGGTATGCCATGCGCGAGTGTTCCTCCTGGGCCCGCGCCCCCACCGGAGGCGCTTCCCGTTCCGCCGGCTTCGAGCCAGCGCAGGCAGAGAGCATCAACCACAAGGCGGGCAGGGGCAGCCGTCTCATGGAGCCAGCACATACAGAAAGCCCCACGCCCGTCCCACAAAAACCGTGGGCCGCCTGGAAGGCCGGCCCTGCTCCAGAATGGATGGGGCGCGTCGGGCCTGCTGCCTGGCCCTTGACGCGCCCCGTCACATCTCAAGGGGCCGCCCCTGGAAGAGGCGGCCCGGCGCCGCGCTAGGCGGATTCCTTCTTCGGCTCCGCAGGCTCTTTCTCCGCCGCGGAATGGAGGATGACGGGCTCGCTCTTCTTGAGGATGACCTCCTCGGAGATGAGCACCTCGCGCACCGTCTTGCGGGACGGGATTTCGTACATCACGTCCAGCATGGCCGACTCGAGGATGGAGCGCAGGCCGCGGGCACCGGCCTTGCGGCGGATGGCCTCGCTGGCGATGGCCTTGAGCGCGCCGTCGGTGAACTTCAGCGCCACGCCGTCCAGTTCGAAGAGCTTCTTGTACTGCTTGGTGAGCGCGTTCTTCGGCTGGTTGAGGATGTTGATGAGCGCGGGCTCATCCAGCTCCTCCAGCGCGGTGATGATGGGCAGACGGCCGATGAACTCCGGAATCATGCCGAACTTGAGCAGGTCCTCCGGCTCCACGTGCTTGAGCAGCTCCGTGAGGTTGCGCTGCTTCTTGGACTGAATGTCCGCGCCGAAGCCCAGGCTGCGGCCACCCAGGCGCCGCTCGATGACCTGGTCCAACCCGCCGAAGGCACCACCGCAGATGAAGAGAATGTTGGTGGTGTCCACCTGCAGGAACTCCTGCTGGGGGTGCTTGCGGCCACCCTTGGGCGGAACGTTGGCCACCGTACCTTCGATGATTTTCAGCAGGGCCTGCTGAACGCCCTCGCCGCTGACGTCGCGGGTGATGGAGGGGTTCTCCGACTTGCGGGCAATCTTGTCGATTTCGTCGATGTAGACGATGCCGCGCTGCGCCCGCTCGATGTCGTGGTCGGCCGCCTGGAGCAGGTTGACGATGATGTTCTCGACGTCCTCGCCCACGTAGCCGGCCTCGGTGAGGCACGTGGCGTCCGCAATCGTGAAGGGGACGTTGAGGATGCGCGCCAGCGTCTGCGCCAGGAGCGTCTTGCCGCTGCCCGTGGGGCCGAGGAGGAGGATGTTGCTCTTCTGGAGCTCCACGTCCTCGAGCGCGACCTTGGACTCGATGCGCTTGTAGTGGTTGTGAACGGCCACCGACAGCGTCTTCTTCGCCCGCTCCTGGCCAATGACGTACTCATCCAGCACGGCCTTGATTTCAGAGGGCCGGGGGATGCGCAGCTTGGTGTCCTTGGTCTCCTCGCGGTCGATCTCCTCCGCGATGATGTCGTTGCACAGCCCGATGCACTCGTCGCAGATGTAGACCGTTGGCCCCGCGATGAGCTTCTTCACTTCCTTCTGCGACTTGCCGCAGAAAGAGCAGCAGAGGGTCTGGTTGTCTCGCTTCTCCACGTTCTTGCCCGCCATGAAATCCCTCGCTGCGCCTGTAAAGCCGCCACCCTGCCTCGCGCCACCCGACCCGGCCTCAAAGCAATCTAGTCAGCCCCCATCAGGGACGTCCACGCGCCTTCCCGGTACTTAACAGGGAGAGTGGGTCGGCGCAGAAAGCAGAAAGCCGGAGGCGCGGGGACGAATTCCCGCGGCTCCGGCCACCGGCCGAGGCGTCAAGCCCCGGCGAACGGCTACTTCTTCTCGTCCTTGCCCAGCCCCACGACCTTTCGGGGGTTCTGGATTTCATCCACGATTCCGTAGGCTTTCGCCTCCGTGGCGCCCATGAAGTAGTCGCGATCCGTGTCCTTCTCGACGCGCTCGATGGTCTGCCCGGTGTGCTTGACGATGATCTCGTTGAGCTTCGCCTTCATCCGGAGGATTTCCCGGGCCTGGATTTCGATATCCGTGGCCTGGCCCCGCACCCCGCCCAGCGGCTGGTGGATCATGATGCGGCTGGAGGGCAGCGAGTAGCGCTTGCCCTTCGTCCCGGCGAGCAGGAGCACGGCCCCCATCGACGCCGCCTGCCCCACGCAGATGGTGGAGACCGGCGGCTTGACGTACTGCATCGTGTCGTAGATGGCCATGCCCGCCGTCACGGAGCCGCCCGGCGAGTTGATGTAGATGTTGATGTCCTTGTCCGGGTCTTCGGACTCGAGGAACAGCAGCTGGGCGACGATGACGTTGGCCACGTCATCGTCGATTTCGGTGCCCAGCATGATGATGCGGTCCTTCAGGAGCCGACTGTAGATGTCGTACGAGCGCTCACCGCGGTGCGTCTGCTCGATGACGTAGGGAACGGGCATGAAGGGCATGTCGACCTCGAGTAGCGGGCTGAAGCGCTGAAGACGGCTCGGAAGAGAACCTCAGGAATACTTCGCCCGGCCCTTCAGGAATTCAATCGTCTTTTCCTCGCGCAGTCGCAGAGACAACCCGAGGCGCTCGTCCGGACCCTTGAAGTACTTCTTCACGGCGGCCACCGGCTGGCCCGCCTCGACGGCGAGCTGCTCGATGCGCGCTTCCACGTCCGCGTCGGACGCCTGCACGCCCTCCTTGAGGGCGATGGACTCCAGGAGCAGCGTGCCCTTCACTTCCTGGAGGGCCTTCTCGCGCATCTCCTCGCGCAGCCGGTTGAAGTCCAGGTTCAGACGGCTGGGGTCCACGCCCGAGCGCTGCAGCTGCTGCAAGGCGCCACGCAGCATGGAGTCCATGGCGCGCTCCACCATGGCGCGGGGGACCTCGAACGGGTTGCGCTCCACGAGCACCTTCACCAGGGCCTCGCGCTCGTCGTTGTCCGCTTGCGAACGGCGCGCCTTCTCCATGTCGGTGCGCAGCTTGCCGCGCAGCTCCTCCATCGTCTGCGCGATGCCCGTCTCCTTGGCGAACTCGTCGTTGAGCTCGGGGCTGATCTCCTTCTTCAGCGCCTTGAGGGTGACGTGGAAGCGGCCCGTCTTCCCCTTCACCTCTTCCACCCGGTAGTCCGCGGGGAAGGCGTAGTCGATGTCCTTGGACTCGCCCACCTTCACGCCTTCCAGGGCGGCGATCTTCGACTCCACCAGCTCGCCGGGCTGCACCTGGACGGTGATGCCCTCGGCCTTGCTGCCGGTGAACGGCTGGCCGTCCACGGTGGCGTCATAGTCCACGGTGGCGTAGTCGCCGGAGGCCGCCGAGTCGCGGTCGGCCACGGGCTCCAGCCGGCTCAGCGACTGGCGCATGCGGTCCAACTGCTCGTTGACCTGCTCGTCGGTGACGGCGGCGTCCGACTTCGTCAGGGGCAGCTCCGCGTACTCCTTCGCCTCGACCTTGGGCTTGACCTCCACCCGGGCCTCGAAGGTGAACGGGGCGTCGGCCTTGAGGCCCGCGTTGGTCACCTGCGGGCTGGCGACGACCTCCACGTTGTGCTCGCGCACGGCGTCCAGGTAGGCGGTCTGCACCACGCGCTGGATGACCTCGTCCTCGACCTGGTCCTTGAAGCGCTGCTCCAGGATGCGCCGGGGAACCTTGCCCTGGCGGAAGCCGGGCAGCTTCACCTGCTTACTCAGCGCGGAATAAGCGCGGTTCAGCTCTTCCGCCACGCGGGCGGACTCGACCTCGATGGAGAGCTTCTTCTCAACGGGAGAGAGCTCCTCGACCTGGACCTTCATACGGGCCTCGCTCGCCGCCGCCTCGGACAGTCGTCCCGAGCGGCGCCGGTTAAGTGGGACGTGCGCCTTTAGGGGATAGGCACGAACGGGTCAACGCGAAATGGGCGAGGAGGGACTCGAACCCTCACACCTTGCGGTACCAGATCCTAAGTCTGGCGCGTCTACCAGTTTCGCCACCCGCCCGGATGCGCCGCGTGCCGTGTTCCGTACATACCGCGAAACGTCCGCTGGACATCAGCATGCGGCGGCTGCGCGGAAAAACAAACGGGGCCTCTCCATTGCTGGAGAGACCCCGTAATGAGAGCGGAGGGAATCGAACCCACAACCTATGGATTAAGAGTCCATTGCTCTGCCAATTGAGCTACGCTCCCGGCACTGCGCTTGGCCCGTCGGCTGCGTGACGTCCAAGTGGCGGCGGTAACTATAGAAGGCCGGCCGCGCTGTCAAAAAGTATTTTCGTCCCCCCTGCATTACCACGCTGAGCGATCACCTCTCGGAGACGCCGAGTCCGGGTGACGCCGCGCCGCCCGCCCCACGGGCTGGCGCCACCGTGGGTCCTCGCGCGGATGAAACAGACTCCCAGCACCTCTGTTGAACGAGGCCACGTCGGGCCTTCCTTCCCAGTCCACCGGGACGGCGGGCACGCACGGGCCCCCATTCGGGATTCGCACGGGTGCACCGCCGAGGCACAGGCGGGCGGACGGAGGTCGTCCGCCCTTTTCGCGCAGGACGTATGCAGGAGACGACAGTGACGGAAGCCAACATGTCCCCGAAGGTGGAGGAAACGGGCTCGGCCCTCGGCAACTGGAGCCGGGAGCGCATGGAGCTGATTCGACGCACCATCTGCCCGCGGGGAATCAGCGAGGACGAGTTCGCCCTCTTCATCGAGCAGTGCAAGCGCAGCGGGTTGGACCCCCTCCTCAAGGAGGCCTTCTGCGTGGCCCGCCGGCAGAACATCGGCAACCGGGAGCGCCCCAACTGGGTGAACAAGTACGAGTTCCAGCCCTCCGAGGCCGGCATGCTCGCCCGAGCGGAGCGCTTTCCGGACTTCAAGGGCATCCAGGCGAGCGCGGTGTTCGCCGAGGACGATATCGTCGTGGACCAGGGCAAGGGCGAAGTCGTGCACCGCTTCAATCCGGCCAAGCGCAAGGGTGCGCTGGTGGGAGGCTGGTCTCGCGTGGTGCGCGACGGAAAGCTGCCCGTCGTGGTGTGGCTGGACTTCAGCGGGTACGTCCAGCAGACGCCGCTGTGGGCCAAGATTCCCACGACGATGATTGAAAAGTGCGCCCGGGTGGCGGCGCTGCGCAAGGCGTATCCCGAGGCCTTCGGGGGCTTGTACGTCCGCGAGGAGATGCCGGCGGACGACTTCGAGCCGGTGGCCACAAGCCACGCGGAGCCCCCGGGCGCCTACGAGGTGCTGGGCGCGCGTCCCGGCCCGGTGAAGGCGTCCTTCCCCACCCTGCCGGCCGCCGCGCCCGCCAAGGAGGAGAAGCCACAGAGGCTCGACGTCGACGTGCCACTGGCGCCCCTTCCCCCCAAGGAGTCGGCGAAGGCCGTGGAGGTGGATGCCGCTGAAGCACCCCACTCCGCCGAGCCGTCCGCGCCGCGCGCCAGCCTCAAGGCCAGCGCCGTGGTGGTGGCGTTCGGCCCGTACAAGGGGAAGACAGCCTCGGAGCTCTCCGACGAGGAGCTGAGCGAGAGCATCGAGCTGGCGAACGAGAAGCTGATGGAGCAGCCCCGAGCACGCTGGGCCAAGGCGATGCGAGACAACCTGCTCGCGCTGGAGGCGGAGACGGAGCTGCGCTGCCGGGTGCCCACCGCCGACAAGGGCAACGGCGCCTCGCACGGAGCCTGATCCGCACCCGGACGCGGTGAAGTCCTCCTCCGCCGGAAGAGCCTCGGCGGAGGACGGGCCACGCGGATCCACGGGTGCGAAGGGGCGGGCGTCTCTCCGGAGGCGCCGTTGCTCGGGCGCGGATCATCGGAGGGACAGGGTACTGGAGCGCGCTCGGAGGGACTTGAACCCCCAACCCCTGGGTTCGAAGCCCAGTGCTCTATCCAGTTGAGCTACGAGCGCAGAGTACGGAAGGGAAAAACGTGGGCGGCCAACCGGGGTCGAACCGGCAACCTCTGGAGTCACAGTCCAGCGCTCTAACCAGTTGAGCTATGGCCGCCGTTCCGCAACGGCGTTTGAAGCGTGGCTTCCCTACCGTGGAAAGCCGGGCCAGTTCAAGGCCCAAATGTCACGGCAGCCAGGTTGGCGCCCCAAGCAGGACTCGAACCTGCGACCCCCGACTTAGAAGGTCGGTGCTCTATCCAGCTGAGCTATTGGAGCTGGCCGGGCCGCCTGCTTCCACTTCGCTACTTAAAGTCGGGGCGAGAGGATTCGAACCTCCGACCCCCTGCGCCCAAGGCAGGTGCGCTACCAGGCTGCGCTACGCCCCGAAAAGTAGAGTGCGGCATTGTTGAACCATCGCGGACGGACGCGCAAGGACAACGTGTCTGACGGGCTCGCTCAAGTGCCCGTGGTGAGCATCAGCAGCCTGGGCTTCATCTTCCGGAAGGCCGCGCCCCGGTGCGACACGGCGGACTTCTCCTCCGGGGTCAGCTCCGCCATCGTCCGGCCACTGTCCGGAAACATGAAGATGGGGTCATAGCCGAAGCCATGCGTCCCGCTCGGCGCGTGGCCGATGCGGCCCTCGCACCGCCCCTCCTCCACGTGCGTCCGGCCGTCCGGCCACGCCAGCGCCAGCGCGCAGCGGAACGACGCCGTGCGCTTCGCGTCGGGCACCCCGGTCAGCGCGGAGAGCAGCTTCTGGTACCGGGCCTTGTCATCCCCCGGCGCGTACCGGGCGGACAACACGCCGGGCTGGCCATCCAGCGCGTCCACGCAAAGTCCGGAGTCGTCCGCCAGCGCGGGCAGTCCCGTGGCCCGGGCATACTCCAGCGCCTTCTTCACCGCGTTGGCCTCGAAGGTGTCGCCGTCCTCCTCGGGCTCGGGGATGGGCGGCAGGTCCCCAAGCGACACCACCTCCACCGAGTCCCCCACCAGCTCCCGCAGCTCGCGCAGCTTTCCCTTGTTGGTGGTGGCGAAGAGGAGCTTCGACGTGCCCGTCGTCATTCGAGGGCCTTGGCCTGCGCGACGACGAGCTGCTGGATGGCGGCGAGCCCCCCGTCGAGCATCGCGTCCATCGTCTTGCGGTCGAAGAGCTGGTGCTCGGCGGTGCCCTGCACTTCCACCATGCGCCCGTCCCCCGTGGCCACGATGTTCAGGTCCACGTCCGCCTTCGAGTCCTCCTCGTAGTCCAGGTCCACACGCACCTCGCCCCCCACCACGCCCACGGACACCGCGGCCATGGGCGTCAGCTTGGGCGTCTTGGTGAGGGTGCCCGCCTTCTGCAGCGAGCGCAGCGCGAGCACCAGGGCCACGTACGCGCCCGTAATCGAGGCGGTGCGCGTGCCGCCGTCCGCCTGAATCACGTCGCAGTCCAGCGTGAGGGTGCGCGTGCCCAGGGTGGTCAGGTCCACCGCGGCGCGCAGGGAGCGGCCGATGAGCCGCTGGATTTCCATGGTGCGGCCGGTCTGCTTTCCCTTGGCCGCCTCGCGGTGGCTGCGCGTGTGCGTGGCCCGGGGCAGCATGCCGTACTCGGCCGTCACCCAGCCGGTGCCCTTGCCCATGAGGTGCGGGGGGACGCGCTCCTCGGTGGAGCACGTGACGAGCACCTTGGTGTGGCCGAACTCCACCTGCACGGAGCCCTCCGCATAGCGGGACACTCCGGGGGTGATGATGACGGGGCGAAGGTCCAGCGCACCACGTTGGAAGGAACGCACGGCGAGCTCCTGGGGAAGTGAGGCGAGCGTCCCTTCTCTACCAGAGCCGCGCGGCGCGCGTGGCGTCCCCATCGCCCGCCTGTCCACTCAGGGGGAGACAGGGCCCGCCACCTGGGCGGGCCGGGCGGCATCCCGCCGACGCGTCTCACGCAGGAAGGCGAGCACGCCCTCGCTGATGGCCTCGGCCAGCTTCTCCTGGTAGTCGTCCCGCCCCAGCCGCATGCCCTCCTCCGGATGGGAGATGTAGCCCACCTCGACGAGCACGGCCGGACACTCCACGCCGGAGAGCACGAAGAAGGGCGCCTGTTGCACGCCCCGGTCCGCCGCGCGCGTGCGAGCCACCAGGCGGGGGTGGATGGCATAGGCCAGCCGGGAGGAATCCGAGTGCGCCTCCGTGCGGACCAGGTCCTCGAGGATGAGCGCCAGCGTCGAGTCGCCACGCGCCACGCGGGACATGGGCGCCTCCGCGTTCTCCCGGTCCGCGACCGCGAGGGCCGCCTCACCGGAGGCACTGGCGGACAGGAAGTAGGTCTCCACGCCCTCGGTGCGCGCGCGCATGCGGGGCGTGGGCATGGAGTTGGCGTGGATGGAGATGAAGAGGTCCGCGCCGTGGTCGTTCGTCATCTCCACGCGCTCGGTGAGCGTCACCAGCGCGTCGCGCTCCCGCGTCAGGTAGACCTCTCCACCCGCCGCCTCCAGCTTCGAGCGCAGCCGGTGGGCAATCTGGAGCGCCACTTCCTTCTCGCGCAGCGCGCCCGGCCCCTTCGCGCCTTCCTTGATTCCACCGTGCCCCGGGTCGATGACGATGCGCGCGGGGCGCTCGCCGGCACCGGCGGTGACGGGGACGAGCCAGAGGAAGGCAACGAAGGCCAGGAGGGGGCGGGGGGACAGCGGCATGCCGGGGTGGAATGCTAGCGGAGCCCCACCCCGGGCGCGAAATCCCAGCCCGGCCCGGGTTCTAAAGCTCGGCGGTCCGGCGGTTCAGCCGATGACTTCGATTGCGGGGCGCCCCGCCCGGACTTCACCGATGAGGGCCGCGTCCACGCCCGCCTTCTCCAGGGCCTTGAGGGCCTTGAGCGCGTCGCTCGCGGGCACGCTGGCCAGCAGCCCACCGTTGGTCTGAGCGTCGGCGAGCACCCACTGAATCGCCTCCGGCAACCCCTTGGGGAAGCGGACCTTCTTCTGGACGTGGGCCAGGTTGGACCGGGTGCCACCGGGCACCACCCCCGCCTCGGCCAGCGCGGGCACTTCGGCGATGAGGGGGATGCGCTCCAGGTCGATGGCCGCGCGCGTCTTCGCGCCCGTCATCATCTCCAACAGGTGGCCCAGGAGCCCGTAACCCGTCACGTCGGTGAGCGCGTTCACCTTGAACCTGCCGGACGCGAAGACCTCGCCCGCGGCGCGGTTCAGGGTGGTCATCACCGCGACCACGCGCTTCTGGAGCTGCTTCGAGGCGAGCCCGCGCTTGATGGCCGTGGTCGCGATGCCCGTGCCCAGCGGCTTGGTGAGCAGCAGCACGTCGCCCGGCTTCGCGCCCGCGTTGGTGAGGACCTTCTTCGGATCCACCACGCCGGTGACGGCCAGGCCGTACTTGGGCTCCGGGTCTCGAATGCTGTGGCCCCCGAGGATGGAGATGCCCGCCTCTTCCACCTTGGACTGGCCCCCCGCGAGAATCTTCGACAGCACGGACAGCGGGAGGCTGTCCGGGAAGCCGACGAGGTTGAGCGCGAACAGTGGCTTCGCCCCCATCGCGTAGATGTCCGAGAGGGCATTCGCCGCGGCAATGGCCCCGAACTGGAACGGGTCGTCCACCACCGGCGGGAAGAAGTCCACGGTCTCCACCACGGCGAGGCCGGGCGAGAGGCGGTAGACGGCCGCGTCGTCGTTCGTGTTGAAGCCCACCAGGGCCTGAGGGGCGCGGGAGGACTTCAGTCCCCCCAGGATTTTCGACAGGTCCCCGGCCTTGAGCTTCGCCGCGCAACCCGCGCAGTGACTCAGCTCGGTGAGGCGCAGGCGCTTCACCGACTTCGCGTTCGCCACGGCGTGTTCCCCTTTTCGGACCCGCCCGGATGAGGGGCGGGCCAAGTGTCCGACTCAGATGATGCGCACGTACTCGCGCTTGAGGAGCTGTACCAGACCCTCCGCCGTGACGACATCATCCGCGTCCGCGCGGTCCAACACGCCCACCAGGGTGCCCTGGTTGATGACCAGTTGGAGCACGTCCAAAAGCTCCGGCGTGAGTTCCTTGAGCGGCGCCGCCAGTGGGACGACGAGTTGGAGCATCGCCTCCGGGGGCGGCAGGCTCGGCTGGAGGCGCTTGAGCTCGTCGAGCTGACGGAGCGCATCCATCAGCAGCGCCTCCGTGGACGAGTCCAGCTCCACCATGAACTCCTGGCTGTCCGCCGGACGCAGCTCGAAGTCGCCCTGCTCCCAGGTGATGATGCGGTTGAAGCTCTTCTGCGGCCCCAGGTTGTGGTTCTCGTTGATGACCGCGTAGTACACGCGACCCTGGCGCAGGTAGATCTTCCCCTCCTGGGCGCTGTTGACGACCAGCACGCCGTTCTTCTTGGAGGTGTGGAAGAGCTGGAGCAGGTCCGGCAGGGGGATTTCCTCAATCTTCCCCGTCATGGAGCTGCCCTTGGTGGTGGTCCGCGCGGCCTGGGCGGCGGCGGCCTCCTCCAGCTTCAGCTTGGCCATGCTCTCGTCCACGTTGGCGCCGTCAGCGCCCTGGTGCACGAGCTTGAGGATGGAGGTGCCAATGAGGATGCGGTCCCCCTCCTTGAGCCGGGCCTGCTTCACCTTCTCGCCGTTGACGAAGGTGCCGTTGGTCGAGCCGAGGTCCTCGATGGTGATCTTCCCATCCGAGAAGCTGATCTTCGCATGCTTGCGAGAGACCATGTCCTCGACGAGCACCATGTCCAGCTCGCTGGAGCGGCCGATGACGATCTGCTTCTCCGCCTTCAGCGGGAACTCTCCGCCCTGGTACTTCCCGGAGATGAACTTCAGGGCATAGGTCTTCGTAATATCCATGGTCATCAACCCGCCTGCTCCACCTTGCCGGGGTCCTTCACCAGGTTGAGATACATCTGCGCGCTCTTGTTGTCCGGGCTGCGCGCCAGCACGTCCTCCCACACCTGCACCGCCTCCGCCCTGCGACCGGCGGAGTACAGCGCCACGCCGTACTGGATACGGCCTGGGATGAAGGATGGGTTCTGGGCGATGACCTGCTCGTACTCGGCGATGGCCGCCACGTTGTCACCCGCGTCGCGCAGGGCGTTGCCCAGCTTGAGGCGGATGTCCACGAACTGGGGACACAGGCCCAGCGCGCGACGGTACTCCTCGACGGCCTTCTGCCAGGCGCCGCTGGACGCGTACACGTCGCCAATCTCGCCGTACATGTTGGCGATCTTCTTCTCGACGTAGGGGTCCAACTCACCGGGGCCGGTCTTCTGCCGGGACAAGGCGGCCTGGTAGACCTCCTTCGCCTCGGCGTACTTCCCCATGTCGTTGTAGATGACCGCCAGGTTCAGCGCCGCTTCGGTGTACGCCGGATTCAGGTTCAGCGCGGACTCGAACGCCCGCTGCGCCCGGGCGAACTGGCCCTGGTCGTGGTAGATGATGCCGAGCATGTTGAATACGTCCGCGAACGTCGGATTCTGCTCGACGATTTTCGCGAGGTACTGCTCGGCCTGGGCGTACTGCTTCTTCTCGAAGTAGCCGCGCCCGAGGGTCAGTAGCTGCTTGAGGGGCTCTTCCATGACTCGGCCCGTCCTCGGGCCCTGCCTCCGACGCAGGTAGCCTACATGAGCCCGGGCGAAAACAAGAATTCATCACCGTGAAGCGTGAGCGACAGCGACCGTTGGCCCCGGGTGTCCACCGGCCTCGACGGGAGAGAGCCCTGCAGCCGCCAGTGCTCCGTGACGACCGCCTCCTCCCGCTCCAAACGGATGTACCACGCCTCCGCCCGATAGACGCGTCCTCGCATCATCTTCAGCTCTTCCCATTCGGGTCCCGCCACTCCGGGATTTCCCGGCACGGTCAGCCGACTCAGGGCCTCCGCGTTCGCCGTCTCGAGCGCGCGGCGCCGGGCCTCCAGCGCGGCCACCACGGCGACGAGTCGGGGGGCGGCGGAGGGCTCGGGCTCCCAGTCTCCATTCTTGAAGACGAAGGGCACGCGCTCCACGCCGGCCGTGCCCACCTGGGTAGGGCCCAGCGTCCCCTTGAAGTCGAGGGTGGCGAAGGCCTCCGCCCGCTTCGCACCGGGCTCCACCGTCACGGTGATGCGGGCGAAGTGGTGCTCCTGGGAGACGAGCGGCACGGCCGCGTGGGGGATGGGCAGGGAAAGCCCGTAGGCCTCGGTCTGCTTCAGGACGGTGATGACCTCCGCCTCGGGCCCCGCGGCGAAGCCCAGGAGCCGGGGGACGAGCACCGCGCAGGCGGCGAGCACCGCCAGTCCGGCGATGAACAGGCCGCCCAGCCGGCTCCACTGCTGCGTCGTCCTCACGTGCCCAGCATGCGCTGGGCCTTCTCCGCGGCGGGAGTCCCGGGCAGGCGGCGCAGCACCTGGCGCAGCGTCTCCTCCGCGCGCTTCGGGTCATTCAGCTTCACGTACGCCTCATGCAGGTCGAAGAGCGCCTCCTCCTCGAAGGGCGTACCCGGGTACTTGGTGAGCAGGGCCTCCAGTCGCTGGGCGACGGCCTTCCAGCGCTCGCGCTTCGTGTAGAAGCGGGCCACGTACAGCTCGTGCTCGGCCAGCCGCTTGCGCGCCTCGTCCGCATGCTTCTTGGCCTCTGGGGCGAACTCCGAATCGGGGTACTGGCGGAGGAACTCCTCCATGGTGGACAGCCCCGCGCGAATCTCCACCTGGTCCTTCTCCTCCGAGGGCGGGAGGGCGAAGAAGTCGGAGGGATACTCCTCCACGTGGGTGAGGGCGGAGCGGAAGGCGGCGTAGTCCACCTTGGCGTGGGTGGGGTGGAGCTTGATGAAGGACTGGTACTGGTCCCGGGCCTCCGGAAAGGCCTCGCGAGCGAAGTCCAGGTCCGCCAGTCGCAGCTCCGCTTCGCGCGCGGCCTCCTGGTAGGGGAACTTGGCGCGGACGTACTCGAAGTACTTCTGGGACTTGAGGAAGTCCTTGTTCTCCAGGGCCTCGCTGCCGAGTCGGAGGTTCTCCTCGGCGGTGACGGCGTAGTCAGGGTCTCCGCCCTGCGTGCCGGAGAGGGCGGCGCAACCGGAGGTGAGCAGCAGGACGGTGGTCAGGAAGGCGACGGCGGAACGCATCGGCGCCACGCTATTCGTCCGGCCCCGAGGGGTCCAGCGAAGGTTCTCCCAGGAGCTGATGGATGACGTCCTGGGAGAATCCACGACCCGACAGGAACCGTGCGGCGCGGGCCCACGCCTTCCCGTCGGGCGGGCGAGCCGACAGCCCCCGCTTCTCCAGGGCCGTGCGCGCGGCGGCCACCGCGTCGAACTCCACCGCGTCCCGGGCGGAGTCGAGCGCACCTTGGGCCTCGTCCTCGGACAACCCATGGGAGTGGAGGCGATGGAGGACGGCCGCGGGCCCCTTGCCGCCTTTCAGGAGGGAGGCGGCGCGCTCGCGGCCGAAGCGGGTGTCGTCGAGGTAACCCCAGCCCTGGAGCCGGGCGAGCGCGGCGTCGCGCACGGAGGCCGGGAAGCCCTTTTTCTCCAGGGCCTGGAGCAACTCGTGGCGGGTGCGGGCGCGGGCCGCCAGGAGCTTGAGGCCCGCATCCGTGGCGCGCTGGACGGCCTCCGGTCCTTCATCCTCCGAGAGCATGGCGGGATACGTAGCATGTGGTAACAGGCGCAAGCATGCACCCTGTCCTCGCCCGCTTCCTCACCGCCGATGTCGCGAAGGAGACGCTCCGCAAGCAGCAGGCGGGAGAGTCCCTCGCTCCGGAGGAGAAGTCCTTCACCGAGGCCGCCAAGGCTCACCCGCGCCAGGCCTCCATCCTCATGGACGTGGGAGGCCGCGTCCTGTCCTCGGATGCCCAGGCCGCGCTCGTGCTGCTGGCGGCCCATGCCTCCGCGCGCGCGCTGATGGAGGACGCGGAGCTGGCCGAGCCGGCTCGCAAGGCCCGCGAGGCGCTGGCCGAGGAAGGCGCCAGTGAGGAGGAGACGGACGCGTTCATCGCCTCCATCCTCCTGGAGGAAGCCTTCGGCTACGCGCAGGACGTGGATTCGTTCGACCGGGACTACGTGAAGGAGTCCCTGGGCGAAGTGCCCGCGCTGGCGGGGCTCACCAAGGAAGCGGTGGACGCCCTCTTCCTCGGGTTCGTGAAGGGCGCGCCGAACGACGGCGAGCGCAAGGTGCGGGAGACCATGGCCCGCGCGCTCTTCGACATCGCCTGGGAAGAAGGGCCCGCGCCCATCAACCCCGAGCACATCGATTCGCTCTTCGACGCGGAGATCGCCAACAAGCCCGAGGAGGAGCAGGAGGCCAAGGTGCACGCCACCGCGCAGTTGCTCCAGGTGCTCTCGCGTGAGGGACTCATGGGGCCGCTGCGCCTGTCGCGGCTGCGCGCCATGCTCGGTGAGGAAGACGCGTAGAGACGAAGCTCGCGGCTGAAGGGCCCGGGGCGACTGGAGGGGCGAGCCCCCTGCCCTGCCTCAACGTCAAGCGCTCGGACGGTCCTGGTCAACCGCTGAACCGGCCGAAGCCACCGCTCGGAGCGAGCCGGCCCCTCTGGACGATGCGGCTCCCGCTCCGCGCGACTCACGCAGGCGAACCGTCCAGTCGGCGGGTGCTGACGGGCTGCCGTGCGGGGCGACTCACTCAGGCCAGCGGGCCCATCCGTTCGATTGGATGGGCACCGCTGTCACATCAGAAGCGTTCGATCTGGAAGTCGTCGTCGCCGCCGGCCGCCGGTGCGGGCGCGGGGGCCGGAGCGGGAGGACGTGCAGCGGGCGCGGGGGCCGGTGGACGCGCGGCCTGGGCGGGCGCGGGCGGGCGGGCGGCGGCGGGAGCCATGGGCGGGCCCGGACGCTGGGCCTGGGCGGGCACCGGCGTGGGCGGTGAAGCCGGAGGCGGCGCGGCGGCTCCCGTGGGAGCCCCCTTCTGCGCGAAGGCGGCCGAGCCGGGAATCGGGCGGGCATCGCCGGGCTTCGCGTCGAAGTTGTCCCACTTCGAGTCGGACGTACCGCTGATGCCGGAGAAGCGCAGCGCGAAGTCGTCCGGGTTGGACGCCTGCCGGTGGGCCTCCTCGTAGGTGACGAGCCCCTGTCGCACCAGGCTCATCAACGACTGGTCGAAGGTCTGCATGCCGTAGGAGTCGGTGCCCTGGGCGATGGCGTCGTGAATCTCCTTCGTCCGGTCCTTGTCCTCGATGAGCTCGCGCACGCGCGCGGTGACGCGCAGCACCTCCACCGCGGCCACGCGGCCCTTGCCGTCCGCGCGCGGCACCAGACGCTGGCTGACCACGCCCTTGAGCACGCTCGCGAGCTGGATGCGCACCTGCTTCTGCTGGTGTGGAGGGAAGGCGGAGACAATGCGGTTGACCGTCTCGGTCGCGTCCAGCGTGTGCAGCGTCGACATGACGAGGTGGCCCGTCTCCGCCGCGTGCAGCGCCGTCTCGATGGTCTCGTGATCTCTCATTTCGCCCACGAGGATGACGTCCGGGTCCTGCCGCAGCGCGCTCTTGAGCGCCTGCGCGAAGCTCATCGTGTCCACGCCCACTTCGCGCTGATTCACGATGGAGCGCTTGTCCCGGATGAGGAACTCGATGGGGTCCTCAATCGTCATGATGTGGCTGGTCTCGTTGGCGTTGATGTGGTCGATCATCGCCGCCAACGTCGTGGACTTGCCCGAGCCCGTCGTCCCCGTCACCAGGACCAGGCCGCGCTCCTCACCACAAATCTTCGCCAGCACCTGGGGCAGCAGCAGGTCCTGCATGGTCATCACCTTGAACGGGATGACACGCAGCACCGCGCCCACCGTGCCGCGCTGCTGGAAGACGTTCACGCGGAAGCGGCCCAGGCCCGGCACGCCGTACGCCAGGTCCACCTCGTTGCTCGACTTGAACTTCTCCTTCTGGAACTCGTTCATGATGCCGAAGGCCATGCGCGCCACCTCCTCCGGAGGGAGGCGACGACCGTCCTTCAACGGCACCAGCGAGCCATCCACCCGGAACATGGGAGGCAGGCCTGCCTTGAGATGAATGTCGGAGGCACCGCCGCGCAGGGCGATCTGGAGAATCTCATTCAGTTCCATGGGCGCCTGGAATCGTAGCAGACGCCCCCGCGCCGAAGCGACCGAGGGAAATGGTGAGTCCCGGAAAACACCACGGCGGAGACCCTCGTGAGAGAGCCTCCGCCGCGGGAGACAACCGAGCAACCAACCTGAGCGGTTAGCGCTTGGAGAACTGGAACCGGCGACGCGCGCCCGGCTGACCGTACTTCTTGCGCTCGACCGCGCGAGCATCGCGGGTGAGGAAGCCGGCCTTCTTCAGCGCCGGACGGAACTCCGGGTTGAAGGCGCACAGGGCGCGAGCGATGCCGTGACGGATGGCACCGGCCTGACCGGAGAGACCGCCGCCGCGAACGTTCACGGTGACGTCGAGCTTCCCCTTCTGCTCGAGGATCTCGAGAGGCTGATTGAGCACCATCTTCGAGGTCTCACGACCGAAGTAGTCGTTGATCTCCCGACCGTTGATGGTGACCTGACCCGTGCCGGGACGGAGCCACACGCGGGCGGTGGCTTCCTTGCGGCGGCCGGTGGCGTAGAAACCGAGCTCTTGGTGAATGGGCATGGACGTTGTCTCCCTTACGCCTCGACCGCGAACGCGGCCGGCTTCTGGGCGGCGTGCGGGTGGGTGTCACCTGCGTAGACCTTCAGCTTCGTCATCATCTGCCGACCGAGCGCGTTGCGGGGCAACATGCGGCGCACGGCGTTGAGGATGACGTCCTCGGGGTGACGCTGGCGGAGCTTCTCCAGGTTGGTGATCTTCAAACCACCGGGGAAACCCGCACGGGAGTGCCGGTAGTAGAGCTTGTCCTGCTCCTTCGTTCCCGTCACCTTCACCTTTTCGGCGTTGATGACGATGACGTGGTCGCCCGTATCGATGGACGGCGTGTAGATGGCCTTGTGCTTACCCTTGAGCAGGGTGGCAATCTGGCTCGCCGCGCGGCCCAGCACCTTGTCGGACACGTCGATGACGTGCCACTGGCGCTTGATGTCCCCAGCCTTCGCGCTGTAGGTCTTCTGCGACATTTCTTGCACTCCAAACTTCTCGCGGCCGCCAGGTGCATGCCGGGGAACCGCTGAACGTGCCTAACCAACCGCAGGTCCGCCGTTGAAACTCCACGGAGGCCTGGAAAGGCCGACCCTCCTAGTCGGCATGGGGGATCAAGTCAAGGTTGGTGGGGCCTCGCCCCTGGAAAGCCTGTCTGCCGCCCCCACCCCACCCTACCGCCCAGGCACCCCACCGCCCCCCGGAGCCCCGGGCGCCGGCTTCTTGAAGCGCTCCTTCAGGTTCGCGAAGAAGTTCTTCTCCTCCGGCGTGGGGTCGCCTTGACGCGGCGCGTCCATGGCGACGTGCTCGGCGACCTCCGGGGGGAGGTCCTCCAGGAACCGGGAGGGCGTCCGGGGGACTTCCTTGCCGCGCTTCACGCGGGTGACGGCGCGCGTGAGGTACAGCGTCTCCTTGGCGCGGGTGATGCCCACGTAGCAGAGGCGGCGCTCCTCCTCGAGGTTCTGCGCCTCGCCCTGCATGCCTCCGTGCGGCATCAGGTCCTCCTCCATGCCGATGAAGAAGACGAGCCGGTACTCCAGGCCCTTGGACGCGTGCACCGTCATCAGGGTGACGCGGCGGTTGGCGCCGGGCACGTCGTCGTCCTCCTCCTGCTTCGTGTCCAGGCTGAGGCGGTTGAGGTACGTCAGGAGGCTGGCCTTGGGGCCCTCGCGCTTCTCGAAGCGCTCCAGCGAGCCGAGCACCCCATCCACGCCCTTGAGCTTCTTGTCCGCGCTGGTGGCGCTGGGCGCGTGGGCGCGCGTGGCCTCGCGAAAGCCAATCTCCTCCAGGAGCTTGCGCGTCACGGTGGCCAGCTGGCCGTGCTCGTACGCGGCGCGGTAGCGCTCCACCAGCTCCACGAACTCGCGGACCTTCTCGCCGGCGCCGGGGGGCAAATCCTCGTACTCGGTGGCCTTGCGCATCACCGTCCACAGGGTGACGCCCTCGGAGCGCGAGTGCCCGTGCAGCCGCTCCATCGTCACGTCGCCGATGCCCCGGGACGGGACGTTGACGATGCGCATGAGGGAGATTTCATCCAGCCGGTTCACGATGACCTTGAAGTACGCGATGACGTCCTTCACCTCGCGCCGGTCGAAGAACTCGCTGCCGCCCACGACTTCGTAGGGGATGCCCTTCTCGCGCAGCATCTCCTCCACCGGGTGGGACTGGCCGTTGGTCCGGTAGAGCACCGCGATGTCGTCCTCGGGGACGCCCAGCGACACGTGCTTCTGGATTTCGTGCGCGACGAAGCGGGCCTCCTCCTCGTCATTGGGGCACGCGACGACCTTGACCTTGGGGCCGCCCTTGCGGTCGGTCCACATCTGCTTGGCCTTGCGCTCGGGGTTCTTCGCGATGACGGCGTTGGCCGCGTCCAGCACCATCTGCACGGAGCGGTAGTTCTGCTCCAGCCGCACCTCCTTCCCGCCCGGGAAGAAGTTGTCGAAGTGGAGGATGTTGCGCACCTCCGCGCCGCGCCACGAGTAGATGCACTGGTCGTCGTCACCCACCGCGCACACGTTGCGCGTCTCGCCGGCCATCAGCTTGAGCACGTCGAGCTGGGCCAGGTTGGTGTCCTGAAACTCGTCCACCAGGAGGTAGCGGAAGCGGCGCGTGTACTTGACGTAGAGGTCCGAGTGCTCGCGCAACAGCCGCGCGGGCAACAGGAGCAGGTCATCGAAGTCCACCGAGCCCTGCGCCTTCAGCGCGAGCTGGTAGCCCGGGTACACCATGTGGGTGATGAGGTCGTAGTCATCACCGATGCCCTCCGGCTTGGGCTCCGGGGCCTTGCCGGAGTTCTTCGCCTTGGAGATGAGGTTGAGCACCTTGCGCGCGTCGAAGGCGCGGTCGTCGATGCGGTGCTCGCGCATGGCGCGGCGGATGATGGCCAGCTGATCACCCATGTCCGCGATGGCGAACTTCTTGGGCCACCCCAGGCGATGGATGTCCTCGCGGAGCATCTCCGCGCCGAAGGCGTGGAAGGTGCACACCAGCACGCCCTGCGCGCGCGGCCCGGCCATGTGGACCAGGCGCTCCTTCATCTCGGTCGCCGCCTTGTTGGTGAAGGTGACGGCGAGGATGTTGCGAGCCAGGATGTGGTCTGGTCGCTCGTTGAGCAGGTGGACGATGCGGTGGGTGATGACGCGAGTCTTCCCGCTGCCAGCACCCGCGAGGACCAGCAAGGGCCCCTGGAGGGTAACCACGGCCTCGCGCTGCGGAGGGTTGAGCTTCGAGAGGTCCATTGCGCGCGGGCCGGGGATACCCTTTGATTCGTCCGTGCGCGACAACTTTCTCCTCCACCTCACCGCCGCCCTGCTCGCGCTCGCTCCAGGTGTCGGATGCCTGGACCGTGACGGCGCCTCACGCGAGGTGGAAGCCTCCGTGCCCGCCGCGAGCGCGCCCTGCGTGTACTTCAAGACGCTGGCCCCCTTCCTCCCAGAGACGCTGGAGGGGTTCACCGTCGCGCGCACCCAGGGCTCCACCGGCAAGTACGGCGAGGTGTCCGTCTCCGAGGCCGAGCGCCTGTTCACCCGAGGTGAGGGACGAGAGGTGAAGGTGCGCATCGTGGACACCACGATGGGCGAGAAGATTGGACAGGCCATCCGCGACGCGGCGGAGCGGGCCAAGGACCGGGCACCCAGCGACCCGGCGGCCCCCATCCACTGGAAGGACGCGGTGGGCTTCGTGAGGTACGACGCGGAGGAGTCGCTGGCGGAGGCCAACCTGCTGGTGGGCGACCGCTTCGTGGTGGCCGTCACCAGCCGGGGTTTCCCGGGTACGGTGGAGGTGCGGCGGGTGGCGCGTGGAATCGACCTGGCCGGGCTGGCCCGGCTTCAGTGAGCCCCGACAATGGGCAAGGAGTGTCCCGGGTGGTGAAGGAGAAAGGTACGCGGCCCGACGCAGTGGATCCGCTCGCCGCGGAGAAGGCCGCACGCGCGTTGGTGGCGACGCTCGGCAAGCGGGAGTTCCTGGAACAACTCCAGAAGCTCACCAAGAGCTTTGCGTCGGACCCCGGCAACCCCGGCTCCTACGCATGCGAGGGATGTCAGCGCTGCGCCAACTGCATGTTCTGCAAGGACTGCGACAGCTGCTTCCAGTGCACCCACTGCACGCGGTGCGAGCTGTGCAACAACTGCTCGCACTGCGTGGAGTGCAAGAGCTGTCACGCGTGCGCCTACTGCCTGCAGAGCGAGAACTGCACCACCAGCGCGTACCTGGTGCTCTGCCGCAACCTGCAGGACTGCAACTACTGCTTCGGCTGCGTGGGGCTGGCCAAGAAGGACTTCCACATCCTGAATGTCCCCTTCCCTCGAACCGAGTACTTCAAGGTCGTGGGCAAGCTGCGCAAGGAGCTGGGGCTGTCGTGAGCAGCCCCGTCGTCCCCGTGCGCGCGCGCTGCTAGAGGGCGCGCACGTAGAGGGCCTTGAGGTACTCCGTCTCCTGCAACCCACCGAGCACCGGGTGGTCCAGGCCCGCGCCCCGGCGCTCCAGAATCTGAATCGGGCGCTTGGCGTCCGCCGCGGCGCCGAGCAGCATCTCCTCGAAGCCCGCGCGGTCCAGCTTGCCGGAGCACGAGCAGGTGACGAGCAGTCCGTCCGGATTCAAGCAGCGCAACGCGCGCAGGTTCAGCTCGTGGTAGGCGCGCAGCGCGGTCTCCAGGCCCTCGCGGCGCTTGGCGAGCCCCGGCGGGTCCAACACGATGGTGTCGAAGCGCCGGCTCTGTGAGTCGAAGCGCTTGAGCACATCGAAGGCGTTGGCGTTCTCCACGCTGACGTTCGTCCGGTTGTTGGCGCGGGCGTTTTCGCCGATGCGCGCCGCGGCCTTCTCGTCCTGCTCCACCGCGAGCACCGACTCGGAGTTGCGAGCCAGGGCCAGCGCGAAGCCACCGTGGTAGCTGAAGAGGTCCAGCGCCTCGCCGCGCGCCAGCTCTCCGGCGCGCAGGTGGTTGTCCACCTGGTCCAGGAAGGCGCCCGTCTTCATGTCGCCCAGCAGGTCCACTTCGAAGCGGTTGTCGCCCTCGTGGTACGTGAAGCGCGATTCGCCCTCGCCGTGCAGGAAGCGCGACTCGCGCGGAAGGCCCTCGAAGTCGCGGCCGGAGGCGTCGTCGCGGCACACCACGTGGGTGGCGCCGGTGAGTTCCACCAGCATCTTCGCCAGGGACTCCTTGCGGGCGTCCATGCCCTCGGAGAGCGTCTGGAGCGTCAGGCCCTTGCCGTAGCGGTCCACGAAGAGACCGGGCAGTTGGTCCGACTCACCATGCACCAGCCGCAGACCGTCGCGCCCGGACAGCGAGGACCTGCGCGCGAGCGCGGCCTCCAGGCGACGACGGAAGAAGAGGTCGTTCACCGGCTGCTCGCGAGGAGGCTTGCGCGTCAGCAGCCGCAGCGCCAGCGGGGAGCGCCGCGCATAGAGGGCCTGGCCAATGGGGTTGCCCTGCGAGTCCACCACCAGCACCACCGCGCCAGGGCCCGTCACGTCGGGCGGGGCGGCCAGCTCGGTGCGGTACAGCCAGGGGTTTCCGGTGCGCAGGGACTTCGCGCCCTTGGGAGTCGTACGTGCCACGGGAAGCGTTACGTTGATGGCCATTCGCGTCACTCCAGGCCGCGCGCGGCCAGTTCTTCATCGTCCTCCCCTCGCAGATGCCCGATTTCGTGCAGCAATGTCACGCGAATCTGCTCGTGCAGCTCCGCCGGCGTGCGCACGGCCCTCGCCAGGTTGCGTCGGTAGAGCACCACGGAGCGGCACGGTGTCTCCGTTCCGTCGCACGGCGCGCCCAGCGGCGGCCCTCTGAACAATCCAAGGATGGTGGGCGACAGCGGAGGCTGGTTGGCCAGCAAGTCACCCTCGGCGGGCAACTCCTCCGCGGTGACGGGCACGCCCTCCAGGTCACCCCGCATGTCCACGGGCAGCTCCGACACGGCCCGCGCCACGTCCAGGCGGAAGGCGTCCTCGCCAGGCAGGGGCGGCGTCGGGAAGTCCTCCGGCGCCAGGCTCCGGGCCTTGTCGAAGTGGACCTGCGCCTGCTTCCACTTCCCCTCTCGCTCCAGCAGCAAGCCCAGGTGCTGGTGCGCATGCGCGGCGCGCTCCGCGTCGGACACGAGCCCCTGGAAGGCCACCTTCGCCTCGGCGAAGCGACACAGCTCGAAGAGGGCCAGGGCCCGCTCGTAGAGCGCTTCCCTGCTGCCCGGCTCCCGGGCCAGGACGATGGCCGCGCGCGCCAGGGCCTCTTCCGACTGGCCCAGGTCGTTGAAGGCCATGGCCGCCACCAGCGCCAGATGCGGAATCAGCTCCGGAGGCGTGCCGGGCTGAGACAGGCCGCGCTCGGCGTAGAGCGTGCCCAGTTCGTCTCGCTCGCGCGTGGAGGGCAGCTGCACGGCATAGAGGTGCGCCGCGCCCAGCAGCGCATCCGAGTCCCCCGGGTCGATGGCGAGCGCCCGCGCGAAGGCGAGCTGGGCCTCGGGCTCGCGTCCCAGCGCGGCCAGCGCCACGCCGCGCTCGGCATGGGCCGCCGCGAGGTCCGGCTCCAGGGCCGCCGCCTGCGCCGCGCACGACAGCGCCTCCTCGAAGCGACCTCCGTCGTAGTACCCGCGCGCCGCGTCCAGCGGAGAGCTGCCCTGCGCGCGACACACCGCGAGCGGCTGCACGGGACGCGAGGCGACGTCGGCACCTTCCGCCGGGGAGGCATTGGCCGCCGGGGCCTTCACCGAGGACACCTCCGGCGGACCGGCGTCTCCCGTCTCCGGGGCCGAGGCGTTCCGCTTACACGCGGTGAGGAGAAGGCAGAGGGCGAGCAGACCGCGCCGCGACATGGGGCGTCAGGCTACGGCATCACCTCGTGGCCGGGAAGCGGGGACGTGCATGCTCGCTCGGCAGGCGGCATCCCCGCGCGCGCTCGGGTGAACTAGGGTGGGAGCCCCATGAGAGACTTGATTCTGGCGTCCACGTCCAGCGCCCGCCGAGCGCTGATGGACGGCCTGGGCCTGCCCTACCGCACCCATTCCCCAGGGGTGGACGAGACGGTGGCTCCCCACCTGTCCGCGAAGGAGGCGGTCCGGGAGCTGGCGGCCCGCAAGGCCCGCGCGGTCCACGCGCGCAACCCGGACGCCTGGGTGCTGGGCGCCGACCAGCTCGTCGAAGTCGCCGGCGAGACGCTCACCAAGCCCGACAACCGCGACGCCGCGCGCGGGCAACTGGGCAAGTTGCTGGGCCATACCCACGACATCCACACCGGCGTCTGCCTCGTGGGCCCCGGAGGCCACGTCAGCGAGGCCGTGGAGACCGCCCGACTCACCTTCCACGCCGTGACGCCCGACGAGTTGGAGCGCTACCTGGACCTGAACGAGTGGGAGGGCTGCTGCGGCAGCTACCGCGTGGAGGGCGCGGGACAGGCACTGCTGGCGCGACTGGAAGGAGACCGCGCCAACGTGCAGGGCCTGCCCATGGTGACGGTGGTGCGACTGCTGCGGCTGGCCGGCTTCTCGTTCTTCGAGCGCCGGTAGTCCGCCCCTCCGTCAGCCCGCGGTGGACAGCTCCGCGAGAATCTCCTGGTACGCGGCGCGGGCCTTGTCGGACTGGTCCGCCTTGAAGCTGGCCGCCGCCACCACCGGATGGCCGCCACCGCCGAACCGGCCGGCAATCGCGGACAGGTCGTGCTTGCGCAGCTCCGGCTTCCACGGGTTGGAGCCGAGCGACACCTTGGCGCGCGACGCGCCCTTGCCCACCCACAGCGTGTAGCGCGCATCCGGATAGAGCGCGTACGCGATGAACTTGTTGAGGCTGTCGACGCCCTCGTCCACCAGGTCGAAGAAGACGACGCCGCGCTCGTAGCGGGCCTTCGCGCGCACCAGCTCGATGTGGCCCTGGTGACGCGAGAGCAGCGGGGCCAGCGGCGTGGCGATGAGCGGCGAGGCGGCGAGCTCCGCGAGCGACTCCGACTGCATGCGCCGGATGACCTCGGGGATGAGCGCCGGGTCCTTGTTCGCCTCCAGCACCGTCATGATGCGCAGCGCGGGCTCCTCCAGCGCCACCGCCATCTGGGGCGACGGAAACTGGGCGCCGTCGATGATTTCGGCCCAGTGGATGAGGTCCGAGAGCGACGACGCATCCCAGCCGAAGCGCTCGTGCGCCACGTCCGCCAGGTACTTCGTGCAGCTCTTGCGGTGCCCGTCGTGGAACTTGCGCCCGCTGGTGTCCGCGCGGAAGTGCGCCTCGTCCCCCGGCTGCTGGAAGGCGGAGGCATGGTGGTCGAACCACCACGTCAGCCGCGCGTCCTGGCTGTAGCGGAAGTCGACGATGACGTTCTCCTCGCCAGTGAAGACCGCCGGGTCGATGCCCTCCGCGCCCGGCTTGTGATTCAGGCCCTGGTAGCCAAAGGCCGCGTCCGCGCGGACGCGCTCCCGATAGAAGCGGGAGAACACCGCGGCGCTCGCGGCACCGTCGAAGCAGTTGTCGTGGAAGAGGACCTGAACGTTCATGGCGGGCTGCCCTTTACTGCAACGCGAGTCCCTCGCCCACCGCCGCGAAGGCCGCGGCCCCCTGCGCATCGCCCGTCTGTACATCACCCGACCCGGCGGCGACGACGGCCAGCCCCACCAGTCGACCATCCGCCAGCAGCCCGCAGCCCAGCGTGCCTCGCGCCCCCGCCGACGTGTTCAGCGCGTAGAGCTGCGTGCGGCCTCCCAGCGCCGCGGGCGCGGGACGCGTCAACGGCGCATTCGACGCCCCACCCAACGAGCGCAGCAGGCCCTGACACCCCGCCGCCAGCGACACACCCGGCGAGCGCTCCACCCACAAGAGACCGAAGCGTCCTCGCGCCACATCACCGAAGCCCACGCCACTGCCATTCAGCGTCGCCGTGGGCAGCACCAGGTGCGTGGAGAGCTGCTCGCGCGTCAGCCGCTCCCAGCCCACGGGCAGCTCCAGCCGGTATCCCAGCTCACTGCCAACCAGGAGCTGGCGGACGCCACCACCGCCCCCCGGAGTCAGCGTCCCCGGCATGGCGAGGAGCACCGACGACGCCAACGCCACGGCGAGTCCCAGCCCCAGGCCCACGTACCGCCGCGCGGCGCCGGGCTCGCCCAGCACCAGCGTCAGCGCCACCAGTCCCAGCGCGAAGTAGGCCACGTGCACCGGGGCCGTCGGCGCCGCGCGCGCAAGCCAGGCCGTGGCCAACAGCTGCACCACCAGCCCCGTCTGCGCGAGCCCCTTCGCGGGCCCCCGGTTGACCACCAGCACCAGCGCGAGCAATAGGTCCAGCGCCACCAGCCCGTACGTCCACGAGGGGTCCTGGAGCGAGCCCAACACGCCACCGGCTCGCAGGAACCACGCCGCCGCGCTCGCCCCCAGCACACCCGCCACGGGCCCTGGATGGGCGGACACCGCGCTCGTCACCAGGTCGCCACCGAACACCGTGGCGTCGTCGTCCACCGCGTCCCCCAACCTGTCCAGCCGCGTGCGGCCGACCTTCTTGTAGGACTGGAGATGATCGAACGGCTCACCACAGGCGGGACAGGCCGTGGCACCCCGGGGAATGGGGCTATGACCGCAGCTCGGGCAGAGGGTCTGAGGCATGCGCCGGCGTATACCGCACTGAACACTCCGCCCACGAGAGCGCGACGCGCGTGTCAGCCTCACCCCGCAGTGCCAATTTTTCGACCAAAAGGGCGGGGCTCGAATGACACCTGAGTCATTCAAGACTGAGCACACTCGCAGTCCTTGCGGCTTCTGGCCGACTCTCGACTCTTGAACGAAACGTCGAGATTCCCGGGCTGGCTGAACGAAAAATCTCGACAGAACGAGGAATCGGTTCCGAACCCCGACGTTTACCGTGAGGTGGTGAACCTGGAACCCTGCTTCACTACAGGGAAATCCCGTAGAGCAGGTTACCTGCCAGGTGAGCCTCCGACTGGCACCTCGTCTGCATATGTCAGACCCCAGGTGTACTCACCCGCGCTGAACCGCGTGGTGGGAGGAGCACATGGCCAAGAGGACGACACGCAAGAGCGTCACGGTCCGCAGGCAGGGTCGCCGGGTGATGCCCGCGCTCCGGCGGACGGCTCAGCGGGCCCGGGTGGCCGCGGAGAGGGCCCAGCTCACCGTGGGGGAAGTCATCGCCGCGGCCTTCGACACGGCCGGTGGCGAACTCGGTGAGGCGCTGGAGGTGATGACCTCGCCGCAGATGGCGCGGGCCCTGGGGCGCCGCATCATCGTCGTAGGTTGAAGCACGACAGCATCCCAGGCTCCCTCGGGCCGCTCCCTCGACTCGGGACGCGGCCGGGAGCCCTGGGTGTCAGTCTCCCGCCAGCAGTTCGCTGGTGTAGTTCTGCTGGGTAGGCTCGCCCGCGAGCGCGCGTGAGAAGTCCTCGGCGTTGTTCGGGTGCACCAGGAAGGTGCCCGCGCGCGTCTCCAGGCGCACAGGCTCCACGTCCGGGTGCGGGTCAGCGGCCACGGTGCCACCGCCGCCATCGTCCAGCCGCGCGGTCGGCACGGTGGCACAGCCAGCGAACAGCAGGACACCGAGCGTCACGAGGCCAGTCTTCATCCGAGTCCTCCGGGGCACGGTCCATACGCATGTGGCGGACCGAGGGCCCCTGCCTATTCCGGTGGCACCCCGAGCCGCAAGGCTCGACGCGTCGCACGCGAAGGACGGAAGGCCCGCGCCCCGGACACTTCACCAGAACGCGGGCCGAGCACGACTCGGACTACCGGGGCTGCCAGCGCGGCCGAGCAGTACTCGACGCGTCGCTCGCGAAGGACGGCAGGCCCGCGCCCCGGACACTTCACCGGAACGCGGGCCGAGCACGACTCGGACTACCGGGGCTGCCAGCGCGGCCGGTGGTCGTCGCTGTCACCTGTCTGGAGCGTGTAGCCCGCCCTCGGATGGACGATGGCCGCGTTCACCGGAGCGCCGGTGACCGGGTCGATCTGCTGGACGTTGAGCTGCCCCGCCTTGATGAAGGCGACGAAGCGGCCATCCGGAGAGAATGACGGGAGCGTACCGTCATCAGCGAGCCGCACCTCGGTGCCGGTGCCGGTGCCATCTTGCGGATTGATGGTCCGCAGGAAGATGGCGTTGCCCGGCCGCGTCTGGCAGGGAGAGACGGCCCCGCCGCACAGCACGGCATCTCCCGTGGTGGGCTTGAAGTAGTACGCGCGCACGTACGCGGACCAGGTCCCATCCGGAGCCCAGATGGGACTGGCGATGAACGAGTCGATGGTGCCATCCGTGGACGTCTCCGTGGAGACATCCGCGATGAGCTGGGGCTGCCCACCCCCCGTCACGTTGAGCGAGTACAGCCGGAACAGCGGCACGGGGATGGCGTCCCCGGCGAACGTCACCATTTCGTTGTTCGGGTTGGACAGGAACAGGAGCTGGGAATTGACGTGGTTGTAGTGCGCCTGCTCCGCGGTGGCCCCCGAGTTGGCCAGGGGCGTCGGCGAGGCGCCGAGGCTCGAGGTCAACAGGCCCTCGCCCGTCACGTTGTAGACGAACGTCGTGCCATCCGGAGCCCAGTCCGGGAACGCGCCCGTCGTCGTGGCCTGCGATACCACACTGCCCGCGGGGTCCGTCGACACCACGGAGATGCCCGAGCGGCTGCTGCCGTTCTGCCGCACCCAGGCGATGGAGCTGCTCGGCTCCCACTCCATGGAGCGGAAGCTCTCCGTGTTGCCCGAGCCACCATCCGCGAGGACCAGGGCCTGCCCCTGGACGAGCGGAACATCGCGCACCGTCAGGTCACCCGCGACCTTCTCCGCGGACGTGTCCACGGCTCCCTGCGCGAACGATACCCGCGTGCCGCTCGGTGCCCAGCGCGGGTAGCGGCTGTCCGTATCCCCGTCCGACAACGCCGTCATGCCCGGCGTGTCGTAGCGCATGACGAGCGCCTTCGAGACGCCCGCGTCGTCGCGCCCCGTCACTGCGACATGCTGCGCCTGACACGTCAGGGGCGTGCCCTCACAGCGCAAGCCCGCGATGCAATCCGCGGAGGCCGCGCAGCTCTCGCCCTTCCCCGCCGTGCCCTGGCCTCCACCATCCGCCGGGCCCGCATCCGGCACGCCCGCGTCAGGCTCTCCCGCATCCGGGACACCCGCGTCAGGCTCTCCCGCGTCCGGCTCTCCCGCGTCCGGCTCGGGAGGAGCGGGAATGGGACGCTGCTCACATTCATTGTCGGCGGTGCAGACCCACTCCTGCCCCTCGGCGGGCTGGCCATTGTCCGCGCGACAATCGAACTGGTCGACGCACTCGTCAGCACACCCCGACGAGAGTACCCACAGCGCGCAACACAGCGCCCCGACGACTCGCTTGTCCATATTGCCCCTCCAAAAAAGAGGAGGGCGTATAGCCTCGGGAAAATGACCGCGATGGTTCCCCGGGGTGGGTTCCAGAAGCGTGTTCCTGATTGAACGGCGATGCCCCACGGCGTGATGAATGATCGACACCCACTGCCATCTCGATGCGACGCGATTCGATGAGGACCGAACCTTCGTGCTGGAGCGAGCCTGGGCCGCGGGCCTCCAAGGCATCCTCATCCCCGGCGTGGGCACGCATGACTGGGAACCCTTGCTGGCGCTGTCCCGGAACGAGCCCCGCATCCAGGTGGGCCTGGGCATCCACCCCCAGCTCCTGCCGGAGATGACGCCCGAGGAGGACGACGTGGCGATGGAGTTGCTCGACGCGCTGTTGTCGAAGGGCGGCGCGGTGGCCGTGGGCGAGTGCGGACTGGATGGTCCGTCCCTTCCCGGCGCGCCGCTGGAGCGACAGGTGTCGGTGCTCCGGAGGCACCTGGCGCTCGCTCGCAAGCACCAGCTCCCCGTGTTGATGCATTGTCACCGACTCCATCCCGCGCTCATCGAACTGCTCAAGCAGGAGCAGATTCCGGAGGCGGGCCTGCTCATGCACAGCTACAGCGGCGGCGTGGAGCTGGCGCGCTTCTATCTCCAGAAGGGCTGCCACTTCTCCTTCGCGGGCCCGGTGACGTGGGCGGAGGCACGCAAGCCGCTGGATGCGCTGCGCGCCATTCCCCTGGAGCGACTGATGGCGGAGACGGACGCCCCGGACCAGGCGCCCACGCCCCACCGGGGGGGCCGCTCCGAGCCGGCCTACCTGCCCCACATCCTGGAGGGGATGGCCCGCGTCCGGGGGGAGCCCCTCGACGAGGTCGCCCAGCGGACGACCGAGAATGCCCGCAGGCTCTTCCGGGAAGGTTTCCCCCCCGCTTCGCGGTAGGCGAGCGGTCGCGTTATAGAGGACTCCCATGAACCCGCAGCCCCCACCGCCCGCCCCTCCCCAGCCTGAGACCCCGCCCGCCGCCACGACGGCCACGCCGAATGCGGCCACGGGCTCGCTCGCCAGGCCCTTCAAGCTGTCCCGGCGCTTCGACCGCACGGGCCGACTGCTGGGCGACACGGCGATGGAGCGGCTGGCCAACGCACGCGTCGTGGTGTTCGGCCTGGGCGGCGTGGGCAGCTACGCGGCCGAGGGACTGGTGCGCAGTGGCATCGGCCACCTCACGCTGGTGGACCACGATGACGTGTGCGTCACCAACACCAACCGCCAGCTCCACGCGACGGTGAAGGCCGTGGGCAAGCCGAAGGCGGACCTGATGGCGCAGCGCTGCCGGGAGATCAACCCGGAGGCGAAGGTCGAAGCCGTGCGCGAGTTCTACCGCGAGGAAATCGCGGAGCAGATGCTCCAGGCCGGCCAGTACGACTTCGTCGTCGACGCCATCGACAACGTGAAGGCGAAGCTGCACCTCCTGCACCGCTGCGTGTCGCTGGGCATTCCCGTGGTCAGCTCCATGGGCGCCGCCGCGCGACTGGACCCCACCGCCATCCGCGTGGAGGACCTGTCCGAGACGCACATGGACCCGTTCGCCAAGGACATCCGCAAGCTGCTCAAGCGCAAGTACGGCGTGGAGACGGACCGGCACACCGGCATCACCGCCGTCTACTCCATCGAAGCGCGGCGCATGCCCGTGGCCCTCAACTACGACGACTCCACGGACGGCTTCCTCTGCGTGTGCCCGAACGACAACGACTTCCACACGTGCGACCACCGCACGCAGATTGACGGAAGCGTGTCCTTCGTCACGTCGTGCTTCGGGATGAACGCGGCCGGCGTCGTCGTGCGCCGGCTCGCCTCCACACGCTGACGCCTCACGCCACCTGCTGGGGCGAGGACTGCTGCGCCGTCACGGCGGCTTCTCGCCCGCAGGGACGACGGAACACGCAGCGCACACAAGGAGACAGGGACTCCGAGGTCGGAAAGGCGGACGCGTCCAGCGGCGTGTTCGTCGCGGGGTCCTTCAAGAGCGAGCGCATCTTCGCCACGCTCGTCTCGAAGTGCTGGTGGAAGGACGCCATGGCGCCCAGGTCCACCTGGACGTCCTGCTCCTTGCCCTCGTTGAGGTACACCAGCGAAGCGCGCACCTTCTCCACCGGGAAGCGGTAGCGCTGCGACACGTAGAGCGCGTAGCCGAGCACCTGCTCGTCATAGCCATCGCGAGACTTGCCCGTCTTCCAGTCCACCACGACGGGCGTGCCGTCGGCGTCCACGAAGGCGAAGTCGGGGATGGCGAACACCTTCAGCCCGTTCAGCGTGAAGTGGGCGAAGTCGAAGCCCGCGTCGACCTCCAACCACTGCTCGGGCTTGAGGCTCTTGGCGATGACGGGCCAGCGCGACGTGAAGAACCACGCCAGCGCCGCGCGCACCGTCTCCCAGTTCTGCTTCCAGGCCTCGTCCGGCAGCACGTCGCCGTACTCGTGCTCGACGAGCCCGGTGAACGGCTTGCGGTACTTCTGCGACCAGTAGAGCTTCCCGCGCGAGTGCCGGAAGTCGTCCTGCATCACCTTGCGAGCCCGGGCCTCCACCGCGGCCGGGTCGACAGTGCGCCCCGCACGCCAGTCCAGGAGCACGTCCTTGATCTGCTCGTGCACGATGCTGCCCGCCCAACTGAAGCGGTTGGCCAGCTTCTTGAGCACGTACAGCTCTCGCACGTCCTTCGGCGCGTCCGCCTCCCACCCGCCCCACGAGCGGTAGTAGTAGAAGTAGTAGGAGCGCAGGCATTCGGAGAACTTCTCGTGGCGGCTCTTGGACCAGGAGAAGTCGTTGCTGAGAGGGGGGCGCCGCATGGAAGCGGCGCATCCTAGGCGTTCGCTCGCTCCGCCAGAAGGGGAACAGGCAGGGAAACGAGCCCCCGGAGCGGGTTGAATGACAGTCCGGGTGCGCAACCCTGGGAGTATGGTCCCCGCCACCATGAAGAGCCAACCCTTCAAGGAGCGAGTCGTCCTCATCACAGGAGCGTCCAGCGGCATCGGCCGCGCGGCGGCTCGGGCCTACGCGGCGGCGGGGGCGCATGTCGTGCTCGCCGCCCGGCGCCTGGAGCGACTGGAGGATGTCGCCCGTGAAGTGGAGTCACTCGGCGTCAGGGCACTGTCCGTGCGGTGCGACGTGACGCGCAGCGAGGACGTGGAGCACCTCATGCGCGAGACACAGGCCGCCTTCGGTGGGCTGGACGTGCTGGTGAACAACGCGGGCCAGGGCTTGTACGGCCCCCTGGCGTCCATCAGCGAGGAGCAGCTTCGGCAGGTCTTCGAGCTGAACGTGTTCGCGCTGTGGCGGGTGACTCGCGCGGCGCTGCCACTGCTGCGCGGACGGCGCGGGGCCCAGGTGGTGAATGTCAGCTCCGTGCTGGGACATCGCGGGTTGCCGTTGCTGGGTGGGTACTGCGCGTCGAAGGCCGCGGTGAACGCGATGACGGAGTCGCTGCGCACGGAGCTGGCGACGGAGGGCATCCGCGTGCTGCTCGTGTCTCCGGGCTTTACCGAGAGCGAGTTCCGCGAGCACCGGTTGAACGCGGAGGGCTGGGCGCAGGAAGCCGTTCCGTTGAAGGCCATGTCGTCGGAGGAAGTCGCCCAATCGATGGTGCGCGCGAGCGTGCGAGGACGGCGCGACACCATCCTCACCCTCCCCGGACGCGTCATGGTACTGGCCAACCGATTCGTCCCCGGCCTGTTCGACCGTGTTGCCCACCGCATGGCCAACCCCGTGAAGAAAGACGCATGAGTCCCCGCAGTCGCCCCACGAAGCGCGCCGCAACACCGGACACCCAGACGCAGCTTGGAATGCTGGACTCGGGTGCGGCGCCCCCGGCCGAACCCACGACGGAGCAGGACCGGAACATGGTCCGTCCGCGTCGAGGTCGTCCGCCGCGCAAGCCTGAAGCCGTGCCCGCACAGTCTTCAGTCCCCGTTGCCGCGATGACTCATGAGGCCACACCCGTGGAGCCTCCTCGCGCGAAGCGCGGTCGTCCACCGCGTGCCGTCGTGTCGGCCCGTGTTCCCACGGTGACTCCGAGCACCGCGCACCTCGCCTCGGTCCGCGCCCCCCTGTTGGACTGGTACGACCGGAACAAGCGCGACCTGCCCTGGCGCCGCACGAAGGACCCGTATGCCATCTGGCTGAGCGAGGTCATGCTCCAGCAGACGCAGGTGGCCACCGTGATTCCCTACTGGGAGCGCTTCCTCGCGCGATTCCCCACGGTGCTCGCCCTGGCCGCCGCTCCGCTGGATGACGTTCTCTCCGGCTGGAAGGGCCTGGGCTACTACTCCCGCGCGCGCAACCTGCACCGCGCCGCGCAGGAAGTGGTGTCGCGCTTCGGCGGCAAGCTGCCCTCGACCGCGGCGGAGCTGCTCTCTCTCCCTGGCTTCGGCCGCTACACCTCCGGCGCGGTGGCCTCCATCGCCTTCGGAGAACAGGCTCCGCTCGTCGATGGCAACGTCGCGCGCGTGCTGTCCCGACTCTTCGAAGTGGAAGGTCTCCCCGGTGACCGCGAGCGAGAGGCCACGCTCTGGGAACTCGCCACCCTGCTGGTGAAGGGCGAGCGGCCCGGCGACTTCAACCAGGCGCTCATGGAGCACGGCGCCACGACGTGCCGCCCGGAGAACCCGCTGTGTCTGTTGTGCCCGGTGCGCACCGGCTGCGTCGCCTTCCGCAAGGGCCGCGTGGACGAGCTGCCACCCGCCAAGGTGCGCGCCGCGCCGAAGAAGCTGACGCTGGCCCTCGCCGTGTGGGCCCACGCGGACACCCTGTTGTTCGCTCGCCGCGCGGACTCCGGCCTCTTCGGGGGCCTGTGGGAACTCCCCGCCGCCGAGGTGGATGAGGACGCCACCGAAGCGGAAACCACACTCCGCCTCACTGGAGCGCTGGGCGCGGGCGTGAAGCTGGAGGCCATGCTGGGCACGGTGAAGCGGCAGCTCACCCATCGCGACCTCACGCTGCGCCTCTACCGGGTATCGGGGCCGCTGCGCCCCACCCGCTCGGCGGCATTCCAGGAACTGCGCTGGTGCACATCGTCCGAAGCGGCGACCCTCGGCATGAGCACCGCGATGCAGCGCGCGCTCGAAGCAGCGATGACCGCGCTGAAGTAGGGCCGTGCCTGCTCGCTCTGCCTCGCGAGTCACGTCGAATCCGCGTCAAGCGCCCGCGCTGTCCACCGCGCGACACGGCGTCACTCGGCATGTTGCGTCGCCAACCCCCAACGCATCAGGTCGCTTTCGCGTGCACCTCTCGAGACTCAAGCTTCGCGCGCCCTTTCCCGGAGGCGCCTCGATGGCTCGCAACAACACACAAAAGTCGACCCCGCATACGGCGACGCAGCCCACGGAACACGCCAACGGGTCCAAGGCCTCACGCGGCCCCATTCCTCACGAGCAGATTGCCCGGCGCGCCTACGAAATCTATCTGGCACGAGGCGGCAACCACGGCAGTCACGAGCAGGACTGGCAGCAGGCCGAACGAGAGCTGAGGCTCGGCCGCCAGTAGACACGCCTCGCTCCGCGCCTTTCGGCGTGGAGCAGCCGACACCGGAGCGCGGACGGCCTCCGTGGCCGCCTTGCTCAGTACGGAGGCGGCGAGTGCAACACGAGGCGCTCGGCTTCGAGCGCGCCACACGGCCTCCACCGTGCCGCCTTGCTCAGTGCGGAGGCGGCGAGTGCAGCACGGGGCGCTCGGCTTCGAGCGCTCCGCGCAGCCTCCGCTGGGCCACCTTCAGCTCGGAGAGGACGCGCTCCGCATCCACCACCGAGCGCATGGCCAGTCCGCACGCGGGCGTCAGCAGCACCGTCGACACGGCCCGAGGGAAGGTGAAGCCGCGCGGCAATGCGGCCTTCAACGAGGCCTCCACCGAATCCGCCAGCTCCGTCACCTCGTACGTCGATGCCAGGTCCGTGGGAATGATGCCCAGGCTCAGCGTCGCGCCAGAGTTCAGATAGCGCTCCAGCGCGTCACCCTCCTCCAGCATCGCATCCAGCGACAGCCGCACATCCAGCGACAACAGGTCCGGCTGCACATCCAGCAGCGCGGCCCAGTCCGTGTTGCCACAGCAGTGCAGCCCCACCAGCGCGCCTTCACGCTGGAGCGCCACCACCAAGAGCCTCAACTCCTGGAGCGCCAGCAGGTGACGCGGCTGGACGCGCTGGAAGGCATAGAGCCCGGGCTCATCCAGGAAGAACAGCGGCGTGGTGCCCGCGCGCCGCAGCGCCTTCACCATCGCCAGCGAGCGCGCCAGCACCAGTCGGAAAATCACCTGGTCCAGTCCGGGGACCTCCAGCGCGGACAGGCCCGAGTCCGTGCGCGCCACCGAGCGCACCGTGAACGGCCCCGCGAGCTGCGCCTTCGCGAACGCCAGCTTGCGATGCTCCACTTCCCACAAGAAGGGACGCCACGCACGGCACGCCTCGGGGGTGGGCTCGTACGCCTCCAGCGTCCCCGCCGCGAGAGCCGCGTCCAGCTTCGCCTCGAACTCGCCGCGCCCCTCCTCCCAGGCCTTCAGGTCCACCGTGCACAGGCCCTCCTCGTCGAAGCGCAGGCCCGGCAACCCCTCGAGCGCCGCCGGAATCATCAGCTCCGAGGGCTTGCCCACCGGAAGCTGCGGGAGGAACGGGATGTCCATCGACAGGGCGACCTGGAGCCCCAGCTCCACCTGCGTATGGGGCAGGCTTCCAATCCCCGTCGTGGCACAGGCGGGCAGCAACTGGACGGCTCGGCGGATGTTGGGCGCGCTCATGGCCGGCGAGTCTACCCGCTCCCTCCGCCAGCGGGGCACCTTGGGCTTCCCCAGGCGCCGGGCCTTCTCTGAACGAGACGACCTCATCCTTGCCAGGGGCCCCCTGGGGCGTCCCAAGGAGGAGGAATCCGACATGGTGCTTCCAATCTGGCGAGCAGGCGTGCTGCTGGCGACCTTGGGATGGGCTGCCCCCTCCCTCGCGAAGGACTCCCAGGTGCGCGAACAGCAGCAGCCAGCCCCCTTCTTCGGCGCCCCCGGCCTCACCGTCCGAGGCGGTGTCACGGCGTACACCGGTGACTTGGGCATGGAAACGGATGTGGGCACGTTCCTGGGGCTCCAGGCGGATGCGCAGCTGTTGCCCTCGGTGGGCCTGGAGCTGGGCTACGAGGGCTCCGCCAACGGCTTCGCGGACATCAACAACGCGACACTGTGGCGTCACAACCTGGGAGCGCTGGCCAAGGTGGGCCCCACCGTCCGGGAGAACTGGAAGCCCTTCCTCGGCGCGGGCGTGGGCGTCAGCTACCTGGACGCGACCTCCGAGGCCAACGCGCGCCAGTTCGACGACACCTTCCTGGCCGAGGTGCCGCTCACCGCCGGAGTCGAGTACCGCTACAACGGCGTGACGGCGGGCGCACGCGCCACCTATCGCGTATTCGCCGGTGGCGGAGACTTCGCCCCCGGCGCCGATGATGACGGCGACCTCTTCAGCGCCGGGCTCAGCCTGGGCGGCCGCTTCTGACGGACCGCCCGGGCCTCAAGCCACTTCCGCTCGAGTCACGGGCGTACAACGCCAGCGGGCGGTGCTGACCACCGCCCTGGCGTCACGGCACCTTCCGCTCACGTCACGGAGAAGTACGACGCCTGCTGATGGTGGAAGACGAGGGCGGACACGGAGGCCTCCGGCTCCATCATGCAGCCGTCGGTGAGCTGCACGCCGATGTCCTCCGGTCGCAGCGCGGTGAAGAGCTTCGACTGGTCCTCCAGCCGGGGACACGCGGGGTAGCCGAATGAGTAGCGCTTGCCCGCGTACTCCGCGCGGAAGCGCTCCAGCATCGTCATGTCCGGCTTGTCCGGCGTGCCCCACATGCTGCGCAGCTGCGTGTGCAACAGCTCCGCGTAGCCCTCGGCCGTCTCCAGCGCGAGCGCCTGCACGGCGTGCATCTTCAGGAACTCGCCCTTGGCCTTCATGCCCTCGGACAGCTCGCGGATGCCAGAGCCCGCCGTCACCACGAACATCGCCACGTTGTCCGTGGGCACGCCGCGCTCCAGCGGGCGCAGGTAGTCGGCCAGGCACAGCCCTCCCTCGCGGTCCTGCCGCGGGAAGTCGAACGACGCCGCCTCCTTGCCGGTGCTCCCGTCGAAGAGCACCACCCGGTTGCCGTCGCTGCCCGCCTTGTAGAACTGGAACACCGCGCGCGCCTGCATCAACCCGCCGCGCAGCATGCCCTTGAGTTCTTCCACCGCCTCCTTCAGCGCCAGCGCCTTGCGCCCCTCCTCCGTCTTCGCCAGCTCCGCTTCCGCCGGAGTCCCCAACGCGCGCGACGACGTGCGCAGGCCCAGGTGCCGGCCGTACAGCATGACCGGGTTGATGAACTTCCAGATGTGGTCCAGCGGCGTGTTCGTCAGCACGTGCCGCTCCCAGTCCGGCGCCGAGGGCACCGTGTCCAGGATGCGAATCTCCGCGCTGCGCGCACGCGACGTCTGAGCCTCCACGCGAGGACGCTCCTTCACCTCTTGCGCCAGCTTCACGCGCCGCTCGGACAGCTCCCCACGCAGCTTCTCGTGCGAGGACGGGTCCACAATCTGCTTCGCCAGGTCCAGGCCGCTCATCGCGTCCTGCGCGTAGGCCACCGTGCCGCCGCCGTACGCCGGAGCGATGTTGCGGTCCACGAAGTTGCGGCTGAGCGCCGCGCCGCCCACCAGAATCGGCACGCTCACACCCGCGCGCTTCAAGTCCTCCGCCGTGGCCACCATCTGGTGCGCGCTCTTCACCAGCAGCCCCGACAGGCCGACGATGTCCGGCTTGTGCTCGCGCACCGCCTGCACCAGCTGCTCGGGCGGAACCTTGATGCCCAGGTTCACGACCTGGAAGCCGTTGTTGGCCAGGATGATCTCCACCAGGTTCTTCCCGATGTCGTGCACGTCACCCTTCACCGTGGCCAGGACAATCTTGCCGCGCATCGCCGCCTGGGCGGCGCTCATGTGCGGCTCCAGGAAGGTCACCGCCGCCTTCATCGACTCGGCGCTCTGGAGCACCTCCGCGACAATCAGCTCGTTGGCGGCGAAGAGCCGGCCCACCTCGTCCATGCCCTTCATCAACGGCCCGTTGATGATGTCCAGCGGCGCGTACTTCGCCATCGCCGCTTCCAGGTCCGCGAAGAGGCCGTCGCGCGAGCCCTCGATGATGTAGCGCTGGAGCCGCTCCTCCAGCGGCAGCGTGCTCACCTGCGCCTTGGGCGGCTTGCGCTCGCGGAAGTGCGCGGCGAACGGCGTCACCGGGTCCGTGCCCCGGTTGTAGAGCAGGTCCTCCGCCAGCTTGCGCTCTTCCTCGGGCAGCGACGCGTAGCGCTCCAGCTTCTCCGAGTTGACCAGCGCCATGTCCAGGCCCGCCTGGACGCAGTGGTACAGGAAGACGGAGTTGAGCACCTCGCGGCCCGCCGTCGGCAGACCGAAGGACACGTTGGAGATGCCCAGCACGGAGCGGCACTGAGGGAAGCGCTGCTTGATGAGCCGCACGCCCTCCACCGTCTCCACGCCGCTGCCCGTGTACTGCGCGTCACCGGAGGCGCACGGGAAGACGAGCGGGTCGAAGTACAGGTCCTCCGCCTTCATGCCGTACTTCTTCGTCAAGAGTTCGAACGAGCGCTCCGCGACCTCCAGCTTGCGCTGGCGCGTCACGGCCATGCCAATCTCGTCGATGCAGCCCACCACCAGCGCCGCGCCGAAGCGACGCGCCAGCGGCACCACCTTCTCGAAGCGCTCCTCTCCGTCCTCCAGGTTGACGGAGTTGATGATGGCCTTGCCCTGGCTGTACGTCAGGGCCATCTCGATGACGCGCTCGTCGGTGGAGTCAATCATCAAGGGCACGCGCACCTTCTTGATGACCACCTCCAGGAACTCGCGCATGTCCTCCAGCTCTTCCCGGTCCGGGTTGGCCAGGCAGATGTCGATGATCTGCGCGCCCCGCTTCACCTGCGCGCGGGCAATCTCCGACGCGTCCTCCAACTGCCCCGCGACAATGAGCTCCTTGAACTTCTTGCTGCCGATGACGTTGGTGCGCTCACCGACGATGACCGGCCGCATCTCGTCCGTCACTTCCAGGTAGTCCACGCCAGACAACGTGGAGCGGGGCTTGGGCGTGGACGCGCGCGGCTTCAGACCCTTCACCGCCTGGGACAGCGCGCGGATGTGGCCCTCCTGCGTGCCGCAACAGCCACCCACCACGTTGAGCCAGCCCTGCTCGCAGAAGCGCGTGAGCGAACGCGCGAGCATCTCCGGCGTCTCCAGGTAGTTTCCGTTCTCGTCCGGCAGGCCCGCGTTGGGCACGCACGACACCGGGAACGGGCTCAGCGCCGCCAGCGAGCGCAGGTGGTCCGTCATGAAGTCCGGACCCGTGGCGCAGTTGAGCCCCAGGTACAGCAACTCCACGTGCTCCAGCGACGTGGCCAGGCTCTCCACGCTCTGGCCCGCGAGCATGGTGCCCATGGGTTCAATCGTGCCGGACACCGCCACCGGCAGCGAGTAGCCCAGCTTGCGGAACGCGCGGTCGATGCCCAGGAGCGCCGCCTTCACGTTGCGCGTGTCCTGCGCCGTCTCCACCAGGAGATAGTCGGAGCCGCCGAGCGCGAGACCCTCGGCCTGCACGGCGAAGTTCTCCACCAGCTCCTCGAAGGTGATGCCGCCCGTGACGCTGATGGCCTTGGTGGTGGGGCCCACCGAGCCCGCCACCCAGCGCATGCGCCCGTCCTTCGCCTCGGCCTCGGCGGCGGCTTCACGCGCCAGTCGCGCGGAGGCTGCGTTGATTTCGAGCGCCTTGTGCCCCAGGCCGAACTCGTTGAGCACCACCGGCGTGCCGCCGAAGCTGTCGGTCTCCGTCACGTCCGCGCCCGCCGCGAAGTAGCGCGCGTGGATGTCCCGGATGACTTCTGGCCGGGTGAGGACCAGGTTCTCGTTGCAGCCCTCGAACTCGGCGCCGCCGAAGTCCGCGGCCTTGAGGTCCAGTTGCTGCAGCAGCGTGCCCATGGCGCCGTCGAGCACCAACACGCGCTCACGCATCGCGGTGCGCAGGGCCTCCACGCGACGACCGTTCTCTCCAGAGGGGGGCGGAAGGGCAGTGGGACTCGTCATGATGGCTTCACTCCAGTCAGCAGAAAGACTCGAAAAGGGCTGGCACCCTCGCGGGCATGCGCCTCGCGGGTGAGCGACGCGAAACCCTGCTCGCGCAGCGCCGTCTCCAGCTGTGACGGCTCGAAGCCCAGGTGGCGGTGGCCCAGCCGCTCCACCACCCAACGCTCGTCATGCGGCATCAACTCCAGCAGCACCAGCCGGCCGCCCGGCTTGAGCAGCCGCGCCGCCTCCGCCAGCACACAGGCGGGGTCCTCCACGTGGTGGAGGCTCTGCGAAATCACCACGAGGTCCATCCGCCCCGACCCCAGCGACAGGTGCTGAAGGTCCTCGCACAGGAAGGTGACGTTGGCGGCGTGCTCATTGCCGGCCCGCTCGCGCGCCTGCTCCAGCGCCACGGCGTTCTGGTCGATGGCCCACACGTGCCGCGCCCACCGGGCGATGGCCACGCTCAAGACGCCCGTGCCACAGCCGAAGTCCGCCACGTCCAGGGGCGGCAACAGCGACGCCAGCGCGCCGGCCCACAGGAACCAGGACTGGCCTGGCTCCAGGAGTCGCTCGTTGAGCGCCTGCCGGTCCGCGCGCGCGCGCAGCAGATCCATCAACCGCGCCGAGTCACCCGCCGCGTCCTCGGCCTCCCTCGCCAGTCGGATGAGAGGCCAGCGCGTGTCGTCCCCCTCCAAGGCCAGCGAGTAGTAGCTGAAGCCCGCCTGCCGCTCCTCGCGGATGAGCCCCAGCCCCTTGAGCTTCCCCAGGTGGTGCGACACCGACGACTGCGCCACGCCCACCAGCGACACCAGCTCCGTCACGTTCAGCGGAGCCTCCGCCACCAACCGGAGGATGCGCAGCCGCGTCGGGTCCCCGAGGGCCCGGAAGGATTGGGACAGGGCTTCCATATCGCCGCATCAACATACGTCGATGTCTCACTGGTGGCCAGCGGACTTTCGACGCACTGCGTGCTTCATGGCGGACAGTGGTAGATGTGGGACATGGCTTCTCCCTCCCTGCACCAGCTCCTTGAAGGCAAGCGGTTTGGCCTGGTCCTCTCCGCGGGCTACTTCGGCTTCTACGGGCACGCCGGCTTCCTCAAGGGGCTGACGAGTTCGGGGCTCAAGCCGCATGCGTACGCGGGGACGAGCGCGGGCGGCATGGTGGCGGCCTACGCGGCGGCGGGGATGCCGGTGCACGCCATCGAGGAGTTGGTGCTGCGCCAGACGCGCGCCAACTTCTGGGACCCGGATCCGATTGGCGCGGTGCTGAACGCGGACGCCAGCGGCCATGGGCTGACGGGGCTCCTCAAGGGAGAGCGCTTCCGGAGGCTGCTCGAGGACACGCTGGGCGCCAGGACGTTCGAGGACCTGCCGCACCCGCTGTTGCTCGTCGGCGCGAACCTCACGCTGGGCAGCCACGAGGTGTTCACCTCGGGAGAGCTGGCCCCGCGCGTCCACGCCACCTGTGCGTACCCGGGCCTGTTCCGCGCGGTGCCGCTGGAGGGCAACCTGTACTGGGACGGCGGCCTGGTGGACAAGGCGCCCGCGCTGTCGCTGCATGACAGCAACGTGGGGAAGGACTTGGACGCCATCCTCGTGCACTTCCTGCCCAGCAAGACGCGCAAGGTGGTGGGTGGCCCCATGGCGTACGCGCAGGGGCTCGCGGCGGGCTCGGCGGCGCTGCGCCGCGACCACTTCCGCCTCCAGCTCACCGTGCTGGAGGGGCGCAACATCCCCGTCTACGTCGTCGTCTCCAACCTGCCCCCGGTGACGCCCACCACCATGGAGCGCGGCTTCGACGCGTTGGACCAGGCGCGCCTGTCCGCCGCCGTCTCCCTGGCCCGGCCTCCCGTGCCGTTCGCCCAGGCGCAGTGGTGAGCGGCCCCTCGCGGGAGGGCGCTCACCTTCCGCCGTAGCGCCGGTGGTCCACCATCAGGCAGCGGTCCTGCACCACCTGGATGCCCGCGCGCGCCAGCTTCTCCGCCGCCGCGTCGTTGCGGATGCCGGACTGGAACCACACCGCCTTCGGCTTCTTGGCGATGAGGTCGTCCACGTGCGCGTCGATGTCCTGCGGCCGCCGGAAGACATCCACCAGGTCCACCTCGCCCGGCACGTCCGCCACCCGGCGGAACACCGGCTTGCCGAGGATGTGCGTCACGTCCGGGTAGTAGACGGGCACGGGCACCACCTCCACGCCCGCGCTCGCCAGATAGTCCGGCACGTAGAAGGCGGGCTGACCCGAGTGCTGTTCCGTCTTCATCCCCAGCACCGCCACCCGCCGCGCGCTCTTCACCACGCGCTCCACGCCCGCTTCGTCCTTGATGAGGTTCTCTTCCCAGCTCATCGCGCCTCCTCTTGAAGCCCTTGTGCTCGCGACTCCATCGTCACCGTCCACGCCGCCCCGTCCACCGGCGCCTTCACCGTGAGCTCGCGACTCACCGGCACGAAGCGGCCATACGCCATCACCTGCTCACCCTGGCACGTCACGCCCGGCGTCAGCTCCGGCCGTCCCGCCTCTTCCCACGCATCCGTCAACTCGTCCGGCGCGTCCCCTGGCACCGCGTCCAGGCACCGCAGGCTCAGCACCACCGCGTCACCGTACTCCGTGTCCCGAGTCCCCTGCACCGTGCGCTCCAGCACATAGGCCACCTGCTTGTCGCCCGCCGGCAGCGTGTCCACCGCCCAGGTGCGTTGTCCCTCCGACAGATGGCGCTGGAACAGGCCGCCGAACTTCGCCTCCCACTCGCGCCGCGTGCGCCCCTCCAGCGCCTCCGGCGCGAAGAAGCGCGCCAGTGGCTTCGCGTCCACGCCCGAAGGCACCGACTGCCGCACGGCCTCCGCCGCGGCCTCGGGAGACACCAGCTTCACGAACGTGCCGTCCGCCGCCAGTTGGAGTCGCAGCGCGAAGCGCAGGAGCACATCGTCCACCCAGCCCTCCACCTCCACCCCGGCCCGCGACTGCTTCGCGTGCGTCACCGACTGAGTCAGCAACCAGCCGCCCTCGTTCGGCGTGAAGCGGGATTCGGTGGTCAGCTCCGCCTCCTCGCGCAGCACGGAGCCGCCCTGCTCGACGACGCGGGCGCCGCGCTGGGACTCGGTGAGGACCCGGTCGACGGGGGGCAGGAAGGACACGCGCACCCGGGGCTTCACCTCGGGCACGGGAACCCGCAGCGGGGACGGCTTCCGACAAGCGGACGTCAGGGACAACACGAGACAGCTCAACAGGAGACCTGGACGCATGCGCCCGCGAACGCTGGCAGAAACGGCCAGCGCCCGCGAGCGCTTCCTCACCGCGAGGGCCCGTGCCTCACGGGTGACGCGTGCTGCCGTCGGGCGCGTTCTCCACCAAATCCCGCCCGATGTTGCGCCTGTCCCGCCGCACACCGTCATCGTCGGGCAGCCCGCCGCGGGCGGAGCGCCTCGACGCCTCCGACAAGTCCCTCATCACGGCCTCGCGCGACGCGTACTCGGTACTCGGCAGGCACTTGAGGACGTTGATGATGCTCACGGGGGCCCCGCCATCCTCGGCGGACTCCACGAGCTCCTCCCGCGTCGACGGGTAGTCCACCGAGTCGATGTGAGGGGTGATGGAGAGCCCGGGGTCTTCCGCGGTTCCGAATGCCATCTGGCGCTGCCTTTCTGCCCGGCCCGCGAGGCCCGGGCGTGCGTCACTGGGTACGAGGAATCTGGTGACGGCGCTCGCGCCGGACCACCCGGCCATCCCCCTCCCCGCCCCTGCCCGGCCAGGGGGCCAGCCGCCCCGGCACCTCCCGAGGTAGAGTGCCGCCCGCCGCCCCTGTCGCCCGGAGCCCCATCCATGCCCGCCGCACCCCTGCTGCTCGCCTGGCTCGTGTTCGCCAGCACGCCGCCCACGCCAGCTGCCGCCCCCAAGAGCGTCTACTCCCTCGATGACGCCGCCTTCGTCGCCCAGGCCCAGGCCGACCTGGAGCAGTTGGAGCGGCACGCCCGTGGCCTGCGACGTCTCCAGGACGAGGTGAAGCAGTCGCGCGGCCTCTACCTCCAGAAGCAGAGCGAGCCGTACACGCCGGACCAGAAGCAGCGGCTGCTCACCACGTGGGCGGCCTTCTTCGACTACTTCGTCTCCACCGAGGTCATCCGCCAGCGCTACTGGGACTTCGTGAAGGTGCCCGCCCTCACCCAGCCCAAGAAGCACGCCTGGGGCTTCCTGCTCACCCACGGCGCGCTCACCACGGAGCTGGCCCACGGCCTCACCTACGCGGAGCTCACCGGAGGCCGCAAGCAGTTGGAAGTCCTCCTGGACGAGCCCGCCCCCGAGTTCGGCCTGCCCCCGCGCGCCTTCGCCCGCTTCAAGGAGAAGGTCATCCACGTGGGCACCACCACCCAGCTCTACACCGGTGACACGTACAAGGAGCAGCTGCGCCCGCTGCTGGTGAAGGCCGGTGCGCTGGACGTCCCCCGCGTGCCCTGGGTGATGCAGGAGATGAAGCTCAACAGCGAAGTGGCTCGGGGCCTTCTCGCCAAGCGCGGCGCCACGATTTTCGCCAAGGCCGCCACGGACCTCACCCAGGACTCCGCCCAGCGCGCCTTCTTCCCCGTCCAGCGCGCCGTGGCCGAGTGGATGGGCGACACGCGCGTGCACCGCTCCGGCCAGCCGCTCATCAGCCGCGAGCAGGTGCTGAGTGTGCTCAAGAAGATGGAGCCCGGCGACATCATGGTGGCGCGGCAGAACTGGTACCTCTCCAACATCGGCCTGCCGGGCTTCTGGCCGCACGCGGAGCTGTTCGTCGGCACCGCGCCGGAGATGGCCGCGTACTTCGACGAGGACGCGGACGTGAAGGCCTGGGTGGCCACGCTCCCCGGCAAGCCCGCGTCCTTCACCGCGCACCTGGCGCGCGCGTTCCCCGCCAAGTGGGCCGAGTACTCCGGCAAGGACTCCCACGGCGACCCCATCCGCATCATCGAGTCCATCAGCGAGGGCGTCAGCTTCACCGGCCTGGAGCACGGCATGCGCGTGGACTACCTGGGCATCATGCGCCCCCGGCTGGCTCGCGTGGACAAGGCGCGCGCCATCCTCCGCGCCTTCGCGTACCAGGGCCGCCCGTACGACTTCGACTTCGACTTCTTCTCGGACCAGACGCTGGTGTGCACGGAGCTGGTGTGGAAGTCCTACGCGCCCTCGCAGGAGATGCGCGGCCTGGCGGTGCCCCTGGTGGACGTCGTGGGCCGGCGCACGCTGCCCGCCAACGAGCTGGTCCGCCTCTTCGACACCGAGCACGGACGCGACAACCGCCAGCTCGACTTCGTCGCCTTCCTGGACGGCCGGGAGGGCGAGGGGCTCGCGAAAGAGGCGGATGAGGCCGCTTTCCGTTACAGCTACCGCCGAGCCAAGTGGGACATCGCCCAGGAGTAGGCACGCACATGACGGAAGAAGTGGCCCAGGACATGCTGGAGCTGTCCGCCCAGCTCTTCGAGCGGATGATTTCGCAGCAACAGGCCAAGGTGCTGCGACTGGCCCGCGAGGCCGTCCCCAACCTCACCCCCGAGGAGCTTCGCAATCCCCACGACTTTCCCGAACTCAAGGAACACCCGACTTTCGAGTATGAGGACGGAATCCTGGCGGGGCTGATTTCGGCTCAAATGGGGCTGCGCGCGGAAATCAAGGGGAGGCTGCCCTATGCACCGCCCACCTTCTGACGCTCGGTTGCCTGCCTTTGCCGTCAAGCCCGGTGTGGGTTAGTGGTTGCGGCCGTGAGCATCCCCACAGGATTCAGCCCGCCGCTGGCCCGGGAACGGTTGGTGTCGGCGCTGGCCGCGGAGCCACCGCGTCTGGACCTGGCCGCGCTGGCCATCGCCACGCTGGACAGGCCGGAGCTGGATGCCCCCGCGTGTCTGCACGTCCTGGACGTCCTGGCGTGCCGGGTCCAGGTGGAGTCGGAGCGGCTCACCGACAAGGGCGAGGCGCTGGCGTCGCTGCGAGCGCTGCGCCACGTGCTGTCGGACATCGAGGGCTTTCGCGGCAACGAGGACAACTACCACTCGCCCGAGAACAGCTTCCTGGACCAGGTGCTGGAGCGGAAGCTGGGGCTGCCGATAACGCTGTCCGTCGTCTATCTGGAAGTCGCGCGGCGGGCGGGCATCCCCCTGTACGGAGTGCCGTTTCCCGGACACTTCCTCGTCGCCCATGACGCGGGGGACCACAAGCTGGTGATGGACCCCTTCCACCACGGCGACATCCTCACCGAGCACGGCTGCGAGGAGCTGCTCAAGCGGGTGGCGCCGCAGCTCAAGTTCGACCGGGCCATGCTGGCGCCGGCGCCGGTGGAGTTGATTGCCTACCGCATGTTGTCCAACCTGCGGCGCGTGTACCTGGGCCGCGAGGACCGCGAGCGGGGGCTGGCGGTGGTGGACCTGCTGCTCCTGTTGGCGCCGGATCACCCCGGGGAGCTGCGCACGCGCGCGGCGCTGCTGGCCAACCTGGGGGCGTACCGCGCGGCGCTGCGCGACGTGGAGCGGTGCCTGGAGCTGTCGCCGGAGGCTCCGGACCGCGACCGCCTGGAGATGACGGCCCGCGAGCTGCGTCAGCGCGCCTCGCTGCTCAACTGAAAACCCCAAGGCCCTCGCCCGTGTCGGGGGGGCCGGAGCGTCAACCATGTCCCAGACGGTGAAGCCCTGGCGGCGACTGCGCCTTGGGTTGGAGCACGACTATCAGGTGATGAAGGTCCGCGAGGACAAGTGGGCGGACCCGAGGACGGAGCAGGAGCATCCGCGCGTACGGGTGGTCTGCGCGGACTGGGTCAATGTCATCGCGGTGACGCCGGAGGACTCGCTCGTGCTGGTGCGGCAGTTCCGCTTCGGCGTCGGCGCGGACACGCTGGAGCTCGCGGGAGGACTCGTCGAGGAAGGCGAGGACCCGGCCGTGGCGGCGGCGCGCGAGCTGGAGGAGGAGACGGGTTACGTCGCGGGCCGCGTGGTGCCGCTGGGCTGGATGCATCCCAATCCCGCGCTGCAGGACAACCGCTGCTTCATCTTCCTCGCGCGGGACTGCGTGAGGGCCCATGCGGGCCGGCAGGACGAGGCCGAGGACATCGCCGTGGAGCTGCACCCGCGCGCGGACGTGCCCCGGCTCATCCTGGAGGGACACATCACCCACTCGCTCGTGGTGGGGGCACTCTTCCTGGAGAAGCTGCGCGAGGACGCGGACAGGAAGCGGTAGCGCACGCTACCTGCGCTCGCAGCCACAGCCACACGCGTCGAAGAAGGGAGTCTCGCCCGGGGCGCAGACGAACATGATTTGACGGCAGCCCTTGGGGTCCTTGGAGATGGAGCGGCGGCCCGAGCTCCCCGGGGAGCAGCGTGAGTGGGCCCCCGCCGCGACGAGCGTGGGCGACTCCGGCGCATCCCCGTCCCCGTCCCCGTCCCCGAATGCGGGGCTGCAGCCCATGCCCATCATGAGCGCGAGGAGCCCCACGGTGGAGTGGGTCGTCCTGACGTTGAGCACCCTTGGACCTCCTCTACGGCCTCCCGCGCTTGCTGGGCGCATGGTGGCGAGAGTCCAATCTGGACGACCGCTCCGACAAGCGGGAGCCCCGGAGGGCACGAGTTCAGGGAGGGCCGTGCTCGGGAGCACACTGTCCACGTCCTGAAGCGGACACAGGGCAGCCCGCACGTGCCGCGCTTCACCGCGCGGGCATTGCGTCAGGCGGGTGGGCATGCGGCTCCACCTCGCGGCGTGAAGCGGCTCCCTCGCACGCCTCCAGGGCACGGAACGGGGAGGACGCGGGCCCGTGTCGCGCTCCCCTTCCCGCGCGCTCGCACGCGCGTCCGCGCTCAACCCTTCGCGCGCTTGCGTGGACGTGACGGGGCGGCACGGGTCGCCCCCGCGCCGTCCTTCGCCGAGCCCCGCTCCCAGGTCCCCGAGCGTCCCCCGGACTTGTGCTCGAGCTGGACGGCCTCCAGCACCATGCCCCGGTCCACGCTCTTGCACATGTCATAGACGGTGAGCGCCGCCGCGCACGCCGACGTCAGGGCCTCCATCTCCACGCCCGTACGGTCCACCGTCCGCACCGTCACGCGGACGGACAGCCCCTCCTTCACGGCGTCCAGCGTCACCTCGACTCCGGACAGGGCGATGGGGTGGCACAGCGGAATGAAGTCCGGGGTGCGCTTGGCGGCCATGATGCCGGCGAGCCTCGCCGCGGCGAGCACGTCCCCCTTCTCCACCTTCCCCGCGAGGATGCGCTCCCGCGTGGCGGGCAACATGCGCAAGAGCGCGGTGGCCACCGCCACGCGCTCCGTCTTCGGCTTCGCGCCGACATCGACCATCTTCACCGGCCCACCCCCTGGGCCACGGCCTGGAGCAGGTCATCCACCACGTCGTCCGGGTCCTCGAGTCCGACGGATACCCGGATGAGGCTCTCGCGAATCCCCGCCGCCTCGCGCTCCTCGGGCGTCAGGCGTCGCGCGCTGGCGCTGGCCGCGTGCATCACCAGCGTGCACACGTCCCCAAGCGACGGACCGGGTCGACCGACCTTGAGCGCCTCCAGGAAGCGCATGGCCTCGGGGCGGCCCGCGCCCCGGATTTCAAAGGACACCATGGGGCCGCCATCCTTGAGCACCTCGCGAGCCACCGCATGGTCCGGATGCGAGGCCAGCCCCGGGTAGATGACCCGCTCCAGCAGGGGCGACTCCGCAAGCCGCCGCGCCACGTGCGCCGCGTGTTCGGCATGGGCCTTCATCCGTACGGGCAAGGTGCGCAGGCCGCGCAGCGTGAGCCACGCCTCGAAGGGGCCCAGCACATCGCCGGAGAGCACGCGCGCGGCGCGCAGCACATCGATGCGCGAGCGAGCACCACTCACCGTGCCGCCCAGCGCGTCGCTGTGCCCGTTGAGCCACTTGCTGGTGGACTGCACCGCGTAGTCCGCGCCCAGCTCCAGCACGCGCTGCCCCATGGGCGAGGGGAACGTGGCGTCCACCGCGAAGGCCGCGCCCACGTCCCGGCACGCCTTCGCCAGCTCGCGCAGGTCCGCCACGCGCAGCAGCGGATTGGTGATGCTCTCCGCCAGCACCAGGCGCGGCTTCAGCTCGCGGATGCGCGCCTGCGTCCCCGCGTCCGTCAGCTTCAGCGCATGCAGCTCCACGCCGAGCGCCGCGCACAGCTTCTTGTAGAGCGCGCGCGTGACGCCGTAGCCGTCCGCCGGCATCACCAGCCTGTCGCCGGGCCGGAAGTCCTGGGCCTCGAAGAGCGAGCGCAGCGCGGCCATCCCACTGGCGTAGGCCACGCACGCCTCGGCGCCCTCCAGCGCCGCCACCGCCTCTTCGAGCAGCGTGGTGTTCGGAGCACTGATGCGGGCATAGGCGTAGTCCTTGCCGTCCAGCGCGCCGTCCAGGTCGTCGCTGCTGTCGAACCAGCTCACCGCGGACACGGAGATGGGGGGCGAGACGGGGACCGCCTTGCTGCCCGTCAGCCGCGTGCCGGCGTGCACCGCCAGCGTCTTCTGCTTCGTGCTCATGAGAGTCCTGTTCCGCCCTTGCCTGGCTCGAAAAGAAGGCCGGTCCGCCATGGAGACGGACCGGCCTGGAGCATGCGTCACGCGGTGGTGAGCGGGCTACTCGCCCTGCTCAATCAGCCAGCGCTCCGCGTCGATGGCCGCCATGCAGCCGGTGCCGGCGGCGGTGATGGCCTGACGGTAGTAGCTGTCCTGCACGTCACCACAAGCGAACACGCCCGGGATGTTCGTGCGGGTGCTGCCCGCCACCGTCTTGAGGTAGCCGCCCTGGTGCGTCTCCAGGATGCCCTGGAACAGCTCCGTGTTCGGCGTGTGGCCAATGGCCACGAACAGGCCCGTGGCATTGAGCAGCTGGCTGTCGCCCGTCTTCAGATTGCGCACCACCGCGCCCGTCATTCCCTTCGCGTTGCCGGTGACTTCCTCCACCGCCGAGTTCCACAGGAAGGAAATCTTCGGGTTGTTGAGCGCGCGCTCCTGCATCACCTTCGACGCGCGCAGCGAGTCGCGACGGTGGACGAGGGTGACGTGCTTGACGATTTTCGCCAGGTACGTGGCCTCTTCCATCGCCGTGTCTCCACCGCCCACGACGAGTACTTCCTGATTCTTGAAGAACGCGCCGTCACAGGTGGCACACGCGGACACTCCCCGGTTCTTGTAGATGTCCTCACCCTTGACGCTCAGCCACTTGGCCGTCGCGCCGGTGGAGATGATGACGGTCTCCGAGAGAACGCGGATGCCGCTCTCCCCTTCGATGACGAAGGGGCGCTTGCTGAAATCCACCTTCACCACGTTTTCCATGTGGATGACCGTGCCGAACCGCTCCGCCTGCTTCTGGAAGCGGTCCATCAGCTCCGGGCCGGTGATGGCCTCCGGGAAGCCCGGGTAGTTCTCCACGTCCGTGGTCACCATGAGCTGCCCGCCCGGCACGCGCTGGGGATGCTCCAGCGTGGGCCCACCAGCGAACACCATCGGTTCCAGGTTGGCGCGCGCGGCATAGATGGCCGCGGTGTAACCCGCCGGCCCCGAGCCGATGATGGTCACCTTGTTGATTTTCTCCTCCGCCACGGGTGGCTCCTCCCTCTTTCCGTTGAGGCCGCGAAGGTACCAGAGGCCCTCGGGCGCGTGATACGAAGCTGGCCTCATGGATGCCGAGCTCCTCAAGAAGGTTGCGCTGTTCGAGGGTTTGACCCAGGGCCAGCTCGCCAAGGTAGCGCAACTCGGCCACACCAGGGACTACCCGGCGGGCGCCTTCCTCTTCCGCGAGGGGGAGTCCGGCCAGGAAATGTTCGTCATTTCCAGCGGCAAGGTCCGCATCTCCAAGTCGGTGCCCGGCATCGGAGAGGAAGCGCTCGCCATCCTGGAAGCCGGCCAGTACTTCGGAGAGATGGCGGTTATCGAGGACTCTCCCCGCTCCGCGGACGCCATCGCCCACATCTCCTGCTCGGTGTGGGCCATCGAAAGGTCCAAGCTGGACCAGCTGATGTTCACCGACAAGGACCTGGCGTACGTACTGCTCTGGACGTTCGTCCGCACGCTGAGCGAGCGACTTCGCGAGACGAACGACAAAATCAAATCGTTCTTCGCCATCTCCCGCTTCTGAAAGCAGGCCCGCACCGCCCACCTCTCACCGCCCGAGAGGGCCCGTGGTGTGCGGGTGACCGTCCGGGAGTCGAGCCCTGTCGCGCCAGACGGGATGGGTAGGCCCACCGCGCCCCAGGTAGCGACAGCGGGCACATGCCTTGCTCAAGCACCGCGCCGGGGAAGGTGGGCGGGATGGAGTGGAGCATGGGCGGGGCGTGGACGGGGAGCGGTGAAGTGGTGGGCGAGGAGTCGGTGGGGGCGCTCGCGCCCGGGGGCATGGAGCAGTCCCGGGAGCGGCTCTTCCGGTTGGGGGCACAGGCTCTCACCGACTCGGAGCTTCTGTGTGTCACGTGGGGTCTGGCACCGCGCTCGCGAGGCGGGCTGGAGGCGGCGGGGGCGCTGCTGAAGCGATGCGGAGGACTCAAGGCGCTTCTGCAGGCGGAGCCTGTGGAGCTCCGAGGGGTGCCGGGCCTGGGGCCTCGGAGGGCCGCGCAGGTGCTCGCGGCGCTGGAGCTGGGCCGTCGCGCCCAGCGTTCACCGGAGCGGCGTCCCAAGCTGCGCACGCCCCGGGAGATTCACGCGTACCTCACCCCCGCGCTGGGCGCGCTGCGGCGGGAGGTCTTCCACGTGCTGTGCTTCAACGCGCGCAACGTGCTGGTGCATGACGCGCGGGTGGCGGAGGGCACGCTGAACACGTGCCCGGTGGACCCCCGGGAGGTGTTCGCCGCGGCGCTCGTCTCCCGTGCGACGGCCATCGTCCTGGCGCACAACCACCCTTCGGGGGACCCGGAGCCCAGCGTCCAGGACGTGGGGCTGACGCGGCACCTCGTCGCGGGGGCGAAGCTGCTCAACCTCAAGGTGCTGGACCACCTGGTGGTGGGAGACGGGGCCTTCGTGTCGATGCTGGAGCGGGGACTGCTCCCGGACGGGGAGTGGGAGTCGAAACGGGAATGGAACGTGGCGGGAGGAGATGGGTGATGGCGGGGTGCCTTGTGGGGATGGTGCAGGTGGAGCTGCTGGAGGACACGCGGGCACAGGTGGTGCGACTGGAGACCGGGCGGGCCTGCACGGTGGAGCGCGTGGAGCTGCCAGCGGACGCCCGTGAAGGGGACGTGGTGGTGGATGGGCGACGGGAGCCGGACGCGACAGCGCTGCGCGTGCTGGAGGTGGCGCTGAGGAGGGCCCGCCTGGCTGTCCCCGTGCCGCCGGGGCTCGAGCTGTGAGGGGCGGCGAGGCGCCGTTTCCGTTGACGGCCGGGCCAGGATGGTGAACATGCGAGCGATGCCGTTGGCCCTGCCCTACTTCGAGGAAGCTCAGCAGGGCCTGGTGCGCCACTTCGGACTGACGCAGTTCCGTCCCGGGCAGGCGGAGGTCATCTCCACCGTGCTGAGCGGGCGCAACACCGTGGTGGTGATGCCCACGGGCGCGGGCAAGAGCCTGTGCTACCAGCTCCCGGCCACGCTGCTGCCGGGGCTGACGCTGGTGGTGTCGCCGCTCATCGCGCTGATGAAGGACCAGGTGGAGCAGCTCACCGCGCGCGGCATCAGCGCCACGTTCATCAACTCCTCGCTGTCGGACCTGGAGCGGGCGGAGCGGATGCGCCGGCTGCGCGCGGGCGAGTACAAGCTCTTGTACGTGGCGCCCGAGCGCTTCCGGAGCGCGAGCTTCGTGCAGACGGTCCTCGACGTGGGCGTGGACCTGCTCGCCGTGGACGAGGCGCACTGCATCTCCCAGTGGGGGCACGACTTCCGGCCGGAGTATGCGCAGCTCGGCCAGGTGCGCAAGAAGCTGCGCCCACCGCGCACCGTGGCGCTCACGGCGACGGCGACGCCGGAAGTGCGCGCGGACATCGTCCGGGTGTTGCTGATGAAGGAGCCCCGCGAGTTCGCCATGGGGTTCGACCGGCCCAACCTGTTCCTGGGCAAGCAGGAAGTCGGCGGAGACACGGACCGTCACGAGGCCTGCGCGCGGCTGGCGGCGCTGGGAGGCAGCGGCATCATCTACTGCTCCACGCGCCGCGCGGCGGACGGCATCTTCGCGGAGCTGCATGGCCGGGGCCTGAAGGCGGTGCTGTACCACGCGGGCATGGAGGACGACGCGCGGAGGCGGGCGCAGGACACCTTCATGTCCACGAAGGACGCGGTGGCGGTGGCCACCAATGCGTTCGGCATGGGCATCGACAAGTCGGACATCCGCTTCGTCGCGCACGCCAACATCCCCAGGGCGGTGGAGGCGTACTACCAGGAGATCGGCCGAGCGGGCCGGGACGGCGGCGACGCGCGCGCGGTGCTGCTGTTCAACCACTCGGACGTGTACACGCAGGAGCGGCTCATCCAGGGCAGCCACCCGTCGGAGACGGTGCTCGCGGACGTGTGGGGCGTGCTCCAGTCGGTGGAGGAGTTCGAGCGGGGCGTGCACGTGCTAGCGGGGATGGTGAACGCCAGTGAGTTCGAGGTCTCCGCGGCGCTGCGCATCTTCGAGCGTGCCGGGAAGCTGGAGCGCGGGGGACGGGGTGAGGGAGAGCACGGGCTGACGCTGACGGAGAAGGCCCAGGCCGCGCACCCGCATGCGGCGGACGCGCAGCGGCTGTTGAAGTCCCTGCTGGAGACGTTTCCCCTCGGGCGGCAGGTCACCACGGAGCTGACCATCCTCGCGCGGCGCGTCGGTCTGTCGGTGGACGAGGCGCGCCACGCGCTGGGTCTGCTGGAGAAGTCGGGCGTGGTGAATGTGCGGCGGCCCTTCTCCGGTCGCTCCATCCGAGCGCTGGCGCGGCTGCCCTTCCGCGAACTGGGCATGGACCTGAGCCACGTCCGGGAGCAGGAGCGGCAGAACCTCCAGCTCCTGCGGCGGATGACGGACTACGCCTACGCGGACCGGGAGCAGCGCTGCCGGCGGCGCGCCGTCCTCCACTACTTCGGTCAGCAGGACGTGGAGGCCTCCTGCGGCAACTGCGACGTGTGCACACCCGCGAAGATGCCCGTGCTGCTCTCGAGCGGGCCGACCGCGTCCCGAGGCCGCACGTCGGCCTCGGCGCAGCCGGTGCTGAACTTCAGCGAGCTGGCCTCCACGGAGCTTCGTCGCTGGCGCAAGGAGCTGTCGAAGGACCTGGGCGTCGCGCCCTTCATCATCTTCAACGACGCCACGCTGCTCGGGCTGGCGGCGACGCTTCCCATCGACCGGGAGGCCTTCCTCACGGTGAAGGGCACGGGAGAGAGTCGCTGGGAGCGCTTCGGCCCCAAGGTCGTCGAAATCTGCCTGATGGCGCGCGCCGCGGGGCATGAGCCCCAGGCAGCCCCCCTGGCGGCGCCACGCAAGCCGCGCGTCCGGCGGGCCCTGGGTACGAACTGACGAAGAGCCCCGCGGCCGGTGCCCCCGTCTTCGCGACGGAAGAGGCTACGGGCCGTTGCCTCCGCCTCGGCGCATCCCTCGGGCGATGAGGTAGCGCAGGCTGCCCATGACGGTGCCGACCACCAGGGCGAGCAGGAAGATGACCGCCACCGTGGTGAGTCCGAAGATGAGGCGCACCCCGTACTCGGGAATGCGGCCGTTGAAGAAGGCCGTACGCAGCGGCTCCATGGCGCCGACCAGCTCCAGCGCACGCGCCGGCAGCGAGTCCAACGACAGCGACAGGCGCTGGAGGAACTTCGAGGGGAACAGGCGCAGGGCGCCCTCCACCACGACGCCCACCAGCAGGTAGAGCGCCGACAGCAGGAAGGCATTGCCCCACATGATGCGCAGCAGCGGGGACTCGGGCCCGGGGCCAGAGGGAGGGTGGCGCACGCTAGCGAGCCGCTTTCTTCTTGAGGGACGGCAGCGCCTTCTTTACGCGCCCCGCCTCCTCGCTGCCACCCGCCAGCCGGAGAAAGGCTTCGTAGGACTCCACCGCCCGATTCAGCTCCGCAGACTCGCGCACCAGCACATCCGCCAGGGCCAGGTACGCCGGGCCGTCCGTGGGCTCCAGCTCCACGGCCTTCAGCAGCGACGCCTTCGCCACGGCCTCCTGCCGCTGCTTCAGGGCCACCAACCCCAGCGCCAGGTGCGAGCGGCCCTGGAACGGCGCCAGCCGCACCGCCTCCTCCGCCGCCGCCCGCGCGTCCTTCAACACGCCGGCCCCCAACAGCACGCGGGCCATGGCGGCCTGGGCGAAGGCCTTGTCCCAGACAGTGGGCGCGCGCGAGGCCAGGTCCTCCAGCGTCCGCGCCGCCCCTCGGCCTCCGCCGGGGAGCTGCACGTAGAGTTCGCCCACCCGGCCACAGGTGGCGTCAGACCCCTCGCGCCGAGCCGCCGCGAAGGCCGCGTCCGCGTTGTCCACGTTGCCCTGCCGCAGGAAGGCGTGGGCAATCTCGCAGAAGGTGTCCGGGTCCTTCGGGTCCAGCTTGTTGGCACGCTCCAGGGCGGAGAAGCCACTCTTCGCGTCACCCGAGGCGAACAGGATGGCCGCGCGCAGCCGGTGCGCCTCCGCGTCGTCGGGCGCCAGCTTCGCCGAGCGACCCGCGGCCCCTTCCGCCTCCTTGCGGCGTCCGGCGTGGAAGAGGGCCAGCGCGAAGCCCTTGTGCGCGGCGGCGCTGCCGGGGTTGTCCAGCTGCCAGGCCTCGAACTGCTTGAGGGCCTCCGGAGTACGCCCCATCGCCAGCAGCGTGCGGCCCAGCGCGTCGCGCGACTCGCCGTGCGCGCCGTTGCGCTCCACCGCCTGCGTCAACGGCTTGAGGGCCATGTCTGGCAGGCCGCGAGATAGGAGCAGCCGCCCCAGCGAGCAGGAGGCCTCGTAGTCGCGCGGGTCCTTCTGCGCCTCCTCGAACTGGGCCTGCGCCTTGTCGAAGGCTCGCTCACGCCAGTACACCTGCCCCAGCGCCAGTCGCATGTCGTTGCGCGGGCGCTTGGAGGCGGCCAGCGCCTTCTCGAGCAGCTCGCGGGCCTGGGGCGCGTTGCCCTCCGCCGCATCCGCCAGGGCCAGGAGCGACACCGCCTCCGGAGGGTAGCGCTCGTTCACCCGCGTGCGCGCGAGCTCCGCGCGGGCTCGCTTCCAATCCCCGAGCCGTGCGTACGCAGCGCCTCGCACCAGGGACACCTTGCGGCCACTGTCGGCCTCCAGGCGCGTAAGCACGTCGCGCTCGCGGTCCCTATCCAGCAGCGTGCGGCCCAACCCCTCACGGGCCTCGTCGCTCTTGGGTTGCAGCTTCAGGGCCGCCTCGTACGCGGCCTGCGCCGCATCCAGCTTCCCCGCGGCGCGACTGGCGGCCCCCAGCGCGAGCTGGAAGTCGAAGGCCAGCGCCCCCTGCGTGCCCTTCCCCAGCAACGTGCGCGCCTCGTCGTGCTTGCCCACGGCGGACAACAGCCGGCCGTGCACCAACTGCTGGCGCGACTTGAGGTCCGCCGGCAGCGCCTTGTCCTCCGCGAGCGGCGCCACATCCGCGAGCGAGGCGTCCAGCTCCTGCTCCAGCGCGAGCCGGGCCTCCGCCTGACCGATGCGCGCCACGGGGTGCTTGGGAGACTTGGTGCGCGCCTTCTCGAACATCTCGATGGCGTGCGGGAAGTCCTCCGACGCCAGGTAGTAGCCGCCCAGCGCCACCAGGGCCCGCACGTTGGCGGGCGAGGTCCGCAGCGCGCGGTCGAACCGCTCCAGCGCCTTCTTCTCGTCCTTCGACGCCAGGAGGATGCTCGCCGCGAGCGCCTGGGCCTCGGTGCTCTCGTCCATCGAGGTGAGCAGCGCGCGACGCGCCGGCTCCCGTCCCCGGTCATCCGCCACGAGGACATTGGTGGTGAGCACCAGTCCCGGCGCGGCCTCCTTCACGCCCGGCTTCTCCAGCGCCTCCAGCGCCTTGAGACGGTCCTCCGGAGACATGCCGTGGTCCGAGAAGAGAAGCGCATGCGTCCAGGCCGTGAGGGCCCAGGCGCGGCTGCTGCCCTCGTCCATCTCCAGGGCGCGACCCAGTTGCTGCAACGCCCCATCCAGCGAGGCGCGCGTGTCCTGGGTGATGAGGTCCTCGGCCCGGGCCAGCGCCTCGTTCAGCGTCTGGCCACCGGTGGCCGCGCGAATCCGGAGGAAGCCGACGACGATGGTGATGAGCACCATCGCCAGCGCCGTCACTCCGGCGACCTTCACGCCGTTGCGCTTGAGGAAGGACGTCTTCGCCGCCTCGCGCACCAGCTTCTGGCGCAGCTCCTTCTCGTAGGCGGCGGTGAGCGCTTCGGTGTCCTGCTTGGGCTGACCCGCCTTGGGTTTCGCGGCGCTCCCAGCGGCATCAGAGGCCTCCGGCAGGTCGTCGAGCAACGAGCGCTTGGAGCCCGAGCCCCGCGTCGCGGGCTGCGCGCGAGCGACCACGGGATTCTGCGCGGTGGGATCCGGCGGAGGCAGATCTCCGAGGAGTCCTCCCGAAGCGGCGGGAATCACCGGCTTCGCGGTGGTGAACTCGCTGGAGCGCAGCAGCACATCCTCGTCGGAGTCGGCGGAAGCGGCGGGAATCACCGGCTTCGCGGTGGTGAACTCGCTGGAGCGCAGCAGCACGTCGTCGTCGGAGTCGGCAGGCGCGGTCCCCGCCTCCCCCTCGCCCGTGGACGTCAGGTCGTCAGAAGCCCCCGCTGTGTCGGAGGCAGTCCCCCGCGCATCCTCGGGCAGGGGCTCGCTGCCCTCCCCCGTCGACGCGCCAGACAAGGGCTCCGAGCCCGACGGCCGAGGAGCGTCATCCTCATCCGACAACGACAGGTCCAGGCTCGGCAGCTCGGAACCGAGGGAGGGCAGCAGCACCGGCACCGGCCGGTCAATCAGCCCTAGCGAAGACCCCGCCGCGGACGCGGCAGGATGCTCACCCGAGCGGGTGCGAGCGCCCCCGGTGCCGGTCGCTGTGTCCCCGGAAGCTCCAGTGTCAGCAGTGGAGCCGGAGGCACTCACGTCCCCCACCGAATCCGCGTCGCGCTCGGGAGCGGAGACGTCCTCCGTGCTCGCGCGCCCCCCCGCCGCCGCGGCGCTCGCCAGGTCAGCGGCGGCACGGGCGCCCGCGTTCCTCGCGGCCCCGGGACCCGAAGCCGTCGCGGCCTTCGCGGTATCTCCGAGCGCGGCGGCCCGGAGCCTCGCGGCCGCCATCGGAGACGCGGTCACGGGCGCGGGCTCGGCGTCGTCGCTCTCGACCTTCGCTTCCGCGTCGGACTCCCCTTCCGACGACTGCGCGGTCTTCTCCAGCCCCATCAGGTCGGCGAAGACGGGAGCCGGTCCACCGGCCAGCGCCTGCTGGGCCTGCTCCAGCCACAGCTTCACGCGGCCGTCATTGGGTTGCAGTGCCACCGCCTTTCGCAACAGCGGCAGCGCCGAGCGGTACAGCCCGCGCTGGAGCAACACCTCGCCAATCAGGTTGTAGGCGTAGGGGTTGTCCTTCTCGATGGCGATGGCCCTGTCGAACTGCTCCATCGCCTCCGCGGGGCGGCCCAGGTGAATGAGCGCCTTGCCCCAGAGCACGCGTCCCACCGTCGAGGACGGATGGTGGGAGATGCCCTGTTCACACACCTCGATGGCGCGTGCCGCGTCCCCCTTTTCCAGCAGGGCCTTGGCCAGTTCGACGAAGACGGAAGATGTGGGGTCCTGCCGGAGGAGCTGCTCGTAACGCTCCACCATCGACTTGGCCATGTGGGCTTGCGACTCCGGTGCTCGGGCGGGGGAGCGGGACCATACCACCGTGCTCTCGTCCCGGGCGGCCACCGGATGCTACCGTTCCCCCTGTGAATCGCCTGCCTGCCCTGTTTCTCGCGCTCGCCCTGTCGGGATGCGCAACCGTATCCAAGAAATCCGACCTGGAAGAACTCAAGCCCACCGTGGACAAGTTCCACCAGCTCATCCGGTGGAAGGATTTCCGGAGCGCCTCCCGCCTCCTCGTCCCGGAGCGCCGCGCGGCGTTCTCGCGCGCCCGCGTCGAGCTCCATGACGAGCGGGACCTCTCCATCACCGACTACGAAATCGAGGAGGTGCGGCTGGCCGAGGACGGGGCGCACGCCACGGTGCAGAGCCGCATCCAGTGGATGCGCCTGCCGTCCGCCTCGGAGAACACCGCCGTCGTCGTCTCGGAGTTCGTCTTCCGGGACGGCGTGTGGCTCCTGGAGCGGCAGGACGCGGGGCCCTTCGTGGACGAGCTGAAGGGCGCGCTGCCCTGAAAAGAAACCGCCCACCGACTCGGGGCCGGCCGAGGCGGTGGGCGCCGGGAGCTCCCCAATGGAGCGCCCTACAAGAATCCGCCCATCGGCTCGGGGCCGGCCGAGTCGATGGGCGTCGGGAACTCCCCAATGGAGTGCCCTACAAGAATCCGCCCATCGGCTCGGGGCCGGCCGAGTCGATGGGCGTCGGGAGCTCCCCAATGGAGCGCCCTGACATGTGAGCGGGGCGACGGTGTTGTTCAGGCCCGCGTCGCCGCGCGGTGACGCCGGAACCTAGAGCAATGGCGATGCCACTCCGCGCACCGGGGGTGGCGTGCGGGGCCCTGCATTGGAGATTCAAGGGCTTGCACTCGCGGCCGCCCGACAATGAGGGGGGCAGGCCGTCGGGGTGCTGACACTCCTGTCAGAGGGTCCAGCCTCCGGCGTCGTGCCATGCACGACAACCGTGTCAGGGAACCCTCGGACTTTCCTTCCCTACTCGGCCTGCACCGCGCGGATGGTTTCCCGCATGGAGTAGTGGGGCTTCCAGGCCACGTCCTGCACCCAGCGGCTGCCGTCCACGGCACACAGGAACTGGATGTGGTCCAGCTCCGGGGGCGGGAAGTTGGCGATGCGGTACTTGAAGAGCATGCCCAGTAGGGGCCGGGCCAGGGGGTGCGGGACGGGGATGGGGGAGTTGCCCAGCTCGCGCATCACTGCGGACAGGGGCACCTCGCCGGGGCCGACGATGTTGTAGACGCCCTTGGGCTCCGGGCGGAGGGCCGCCACCATGGCGCGCGCGACGTCCTCCACGTGGATGAGCTGCACCATGGGGTCGAAGCCGGCCAGCATCCACGGGTGGCGCAGGCGCAGGTAGTTGGAGGGCGCGTTCTTGATGGTGGGCCCGACGATGTGGACGGGCCGCAGAATCACCGTCTCGATGTGCGGGTGCTTCCAGAAGAAGCCATGCGCGAGCATGTCCACTTCAATCAAGTCCCGCACGCCGGAGAAGCGGCTGGCCGCCATGAGCGGCGCGTCCTCGGTGAGGAAGTTGGAGTTGTCCGGGCTGGGTCCGTAGACGTTCGCCGAGGACAACACGACGACCTTCTTCACGCCGTACTTCGCGCAGTACTCCAACAGGCGCGTGGTGCCCACGACGTTGAAGGAGTGGTGCTCCTCCTCGCTCATCCGCGGGTCATGCATGATGCCCATGTGGATGACGGCGCGGACCTCGTTCTTGCGGAAGACGTCCTCCGCCTTCTTCTTGCGCAGGTCCAGCTCGTACATCTCCACGTCTTTCGGCCGGCCCACGAAGGGACGCCGGTCGATGCCGATGATGCGCTCGTGCTTGTGGAGGAGCTTGGCGAGGGTGCGGCCGAGGTTGCCGCTGATACCCGTGACGACGACGGCCGGTCTCATGGTGCGAGCCTCATAACACCGTCAGCTGGGGTGCGGGCGCTCACCAGAACACCCCGCGACGCTCCTTGAGTCCCTGGTGAAGCATGGACTGGATGGCCGCCTTCACGGTGCGGACCTTCTTGTCCAGCTCGCTGTCCTCGTCGTCCGGGCGTCCCGTGAAGTGCATCGGGTCGCCGTAGTACAGGCGGTACTTGGTGGGCAGCGGGAAGGGCAGGCCCGTGGGGGTGACGGGGAAGGACGGGAAGCCGAGCAGCTTCGCCACGGGCTTGAGGTCCATGAGCGCGGGGGCCTGCTCCTCGGCGCCGACGACGGCCACGGGGACAATGGGCGTGCGCGTCTCCAGCGCCAGGCGCATGAAGCCCAGGCCAAACTCCTGGAGCTGGTAGCGCTGGGGCCACAGCTTGTTGATGCCGCGCAGTCCTTCCGGGAACACGAGGATGGCCTCGTCGGACTCCAAGAGCCGTCGGCAGTTCTCCGGCGTGCCCACAATCTGGCCCATGCGCGCCATGAAGGTGGAGACGTACGGCAGGGACGGCACCCACTTCTCCACCATGCTGCGCATGGCGCGGGGCGGACTGGCCTCCAGCATCAGGGAGACGCCAATCATGGCGCCGTCCAGGGGGAGCTGGCCGGAGTGGTTGGACACCAGCAGCACGCGGCCGGCGGGGACCTTTTCGATGCCGTAGGTCTCCACGCGGAAGTAGTTGCGGTAGAGCCACAGGAAGGGCGCCACCGCCGACAGGCTGAAGTCGAGGTTGTAGCCGAACGGGTCGACCCCGTACTCGTTCTCAGGCCGAACCAGGGCCTGCATCCGCTCTTTCTGCTCGTCGTTGGCCAGGCGGTCGGTCCATTCGCGCAGGCCCTTCTTCACTCGGTCGCCGAGTCGCTCCAGCATATCCCTGGTTCTTTACACCACCGGCCCCCGTACCGGGAGTGGGGAAACCTTGCCGTGCCCATCCGGGATAACGTGAGGAGCCCACGCTCATGCGAATTCCTCCCCGCCCCGCGGCTTCCACCCCGAAGGCCGCAGCTCCCGTCTCGGCACCCGCCAGTAGCGCCAGGGCCTCCGCGTCCACCCTCCGACGCGCGCCCGGGCAGGCGGTGACGTTCAGCCAGGACTTCCATGCGCGGCTGGACCTGCCTCCGGCGCGCCTCGAGGAGAAGCTGGCGTTGATGCGCGAGCGTCCGTCGTCCTTCTTCCGGATGATGCCCGCCCTCTTCCACGCGGACCTGCGAGGCCCCTACTCCGCCGAGGCCCGACTGGTGGACCGCCCCGCGCCCCGAATCCCCGTGGTGGGTGACGCGCACGTGGGAAACCTCGGCACCTTCCGGGGGCCAGAAGGCAAACCGGTGTGGGGACTCAACGACTTCGACCAGGCCGGACGCGGCTCGCCGGAGGTGGACCTGACGCGCATGGCGACCAGCGCCGTGCTCACCGCGCGCGAGGCGGGGCTGTCTCCCAAGGAACAAGAGGTCGTCCTCCGGGCCTTCGCGGACGCATACTTCTCGACACTCGAGTCGCTCGCCGGAGGCGCGGAGAACCCCGGGGCATTCCTCACCAAGAAGGAGGCCACCGGCCCGGTGGATGACCTCCTCGGGGACGCGAACGACACCTCGCGAGAGGCCCTGGTGAAGAAACATGCCCGGCTGGAGGGCCCTGACGCCGCGAGCTTCCGGACCTCGGACACGTTGAAGTCGGTCTCCCCCGCGAAGCAGCGGGAGGTGCGGGCCGCCCTGGCGGACTCCCTGGCCGCGCTGACGGGACGGCAGGACATCGCCCTGCCGCCGCGCGTGCTGGACGTGGCCCGGCGGCTGGACGCGGGCGGCAGCAGCTATGGGCTGGAGCGGTACTGGGTGCTGGCGCGGGCGGCGGACCCGAAGGCGCCTCCCGTGCTGCTGGAGCTGAAGGAGCTGCTCGCCCCGAGCGTGGAGTCGCCTCCGCTTCCAACGGACGGAAGCGCGGTGGTGGACGCGCAGCGCCGGCTCTCCGGCCACGCCAACCCGCTCACCGGTGCCACTCGCATGGGAGGGCGGGCCTTCCTGGTGCGCGAGCTGGAGCCGGAGAAGGCGAAGCTGGGAGACGGGGCGCTGACGGGAAAGAAGGACCTAGTCTCGGTCTTCACCCAGGTCGGTCAGGTCCTGGCTCGGGCCCACGGCGCCGCGCCCGAGCAGGCGCGCGAGCTGCGGTCCTGGGTGGGCGACGACGCGGCCCAGGCCACGGGCCGGCTGTCGGCCTTCGCGCGGGCCTATGCCGACCAGGTGCGGGCGGATTGGAGTGCACTGCGTGACGGCACCTGAGCCCCGGGCCGCCACGAGTGGACGAATGCCCCCGTGGCCCCATGCCAGCCAGGGGTGACGTCGCCATGTCTCGCCCCGCATGCGCACGATGCTCGTCCTGCTGGGCCTGGCCTGGCTCTTCTCGGGGTGCGCCGTGACGGCCGCCGCGCTCGCCGCGTCGTCTCCACGGCTTGCGCCCGTGGAGCAGCGCGTGCCCGTGCTGCTCGTCCATGGCATTGGCGACGACGCCAGCGCCTTCGACCTGCTGCGCCGCCGGCTGGAGCGCGAGGGCTGGCCCCATGTCCACGCCGTCTCCATGGTCCCCAACAACGGCAGTGAGGGGATTCCCGTGCTGGCCCGGCAGGTGGCCCGCGAGGCCGAGGCCCTGCGCGCACGCACCGGCGCCCGCCGCGTGGACGTGGTGGGCTTCAGCATGGGGGCGCTCGTCACGCGCTACTGGGTGCAGTTGCTCGGAGGGCGTCTGGTGGTGAGGCGCTTCGTCTCCATCTCCGGCCCTCATTCGGGCACGGGCCTGGCGTTCCTGGGACGAGGCAAGGGCGTGGCGCAGATGCGGCCCGGCAGCAGGCTCCTGCGGGCACTCCAGCAGGACCCTCGTCCCTGGGGCAGCACGGAGGTGCACAGCTTCTGGACGCCGTGGGATTTGACCATCCTCCCCGCCTCCAGCTCACGGCTACCGGGGGCCAGCGAGCGCACCTTTCCCGTGCTGCTCCACCCGTGGATGCTCACCGACCCGCGCGTGCTGGACTCGGTGGTGGACGTGCTCGGCTCGCCCGCCGTGGCCAGGTGACGCTCACAGCGTGGCGGACAGCCGCCCGGCCGCGTCGCGCAGCGTGACGACGTCGCATTCGGACTTCAGCCAACCGAAGATTTCACGCAGCCGCTCGAGCTTCCGCGTCGCGCTGACGCGCAGGTCCCGCTGCTGTCGGACCAGCTCGCCGGGAATCCCGTCCGTTGCGTCCAGCACGTCCACGCCGTGGAGTTCGAAGTTGAAGAACGCGTCGCGACGGCAGGAGCGCCACGCACCTCGCAGGGTCCGCAGCGGCAGCGTGGTGGCGAAGGTGCCGATGAACGGGAAGCGCAGGGCGGGCGTCACCGCCATGGGCAGCTCCAGCACCGAGCCCGTGCCCCGTCGATAGGGCCGCGCCGGGTCCGGGCGGTACGGCACGCGGGGCGCGAGCAGCACGCGAGGCGTGTCGAGCACCGAGCGAGACGGGCGCCCCATCAGCGACAGCGCGCCCATCACCGCCGCCTTGGCCGCGTAGTACGGCGTGGCGGGAAACGCGGAGGAGCCATACCGGTAGCCCAGCTCGACGGTGGCCGCGTAGAGGTCCGCGTTCAGCGTGTAGCCCGGCGCGCGGAAGCCCTCGGGCCGTGCGCCCGTGGCCGCGAGGATGGCCGCATCGGCGCGCCGCAGGTCCTCCAGGATGGCGGCGGGGCCCCGGCGCGTGAGGGCGTAGTCATGCGCGTGGCTGTGGCTGGCCACCTCGATGCCCGCTTCATGGGCCGCGCGCATGCCCGTGGAGGCAAGGGTGTCCGCCTCCAGGTCCTCGCCGATGGCGAAGAAGGTTCCCGGCGCGCCGAGCGTGTCGAGCAGCTCGCGGAAGCGAGGCACCGCCACGGCATGGACGAGGGAGCGGGCACGCGCATCCAGCAGCGACTCCGGCAGGCCGTGGATGCGGCAGTAGTGCGGCAGGGAGTCGAGGTCGACGGAGATGGACGCCAGCCTCACGGTGCGCGCCCTCCCCCGCTCACGTGCCGCGAATGCGGATGACGTAGAACAGCTTGCCCACGTTCTTGAGCACGTTGGGCACGCGCTTGAAGAGGTGGATGGACGGCTGGCGCTTCTCGTGGAGCTGGATGGGAATCTCCATCACCCTCAGCCCTTCGCGCCAGGCTCGGATGACGAACTCGCTGGCGAACACGTCCATGTCCACCACGCACTTCTGGATGACCGGGAGGAGCGCCTCGCGGCGGAATGCCTTGAGCCCGTGCGTGTCCGTGCCCTGGAAGCCCAGCGTCACCTTCAGGAGCTTGTTGTGCACCCGGGTGGCCGCGCGGCGGATGAGGGGGCGCTGGTCGCTGGCGCCCTTGGCCGCCTTGGAACCCACGACCATGTCCGCCTCGCCCCGCTCCAGGCGCGGCAGCGCCGCGTCGTAGAAGGTGACGTCACAGAGGTCGATTTCGTCACAGATGACGTAGGTGCCCCGGGCCATGCTGATGCCGGCCTTGAGGGCGACGCCGTAGTTGGGGCGCTCCGAGTGGAACCAGCGCAGGCGCGGGTGCTTCGCGCACAGCTCGTCGAGGATGCGCGGCGTGGCGTCCCGGGAGCCGTTCTCCGCGAAGATGATTTCGTAGTCGAGTCCACGCGCATCCAACCCCTGGCGGAGCTCGTCCGCCGCCGAGGTGATGATGGACTCCTCGTTGTAGACAGGGATGACGACGGACAGGTGCGGTGCCATGGAATCAGGTCCGGACAGGCTGCGGTCCGGTCCGCCTAGCATGCCCCGCGCCACCCGTCGACAAGATGCGGCGCGCCGCGTCTCGACTTCGTCAGCCGTTCAGCGTCCGGGCACACGCCCGCCCGCCGAGGATGGCGTCCTCCATGGACGAGTACTCCCACTGTCCGTAGCGGCCCGCCGTGAGGATGCCCGCGTGCTCCAGGAAACGGAGGATTTCCGCCTTCGCGGGCCCGTAAGCGTCGTCATAGAGGACGTAGGCGTGGGGAATCTCCCGGGCCTGGGCGAAGAGGACGTCGTCCGCGGAGTGGATCATCTGCGAGCGCAGCAGGTCCTCCACGGCGTACTTCTCCGCGGCGGCCGGGGACAGCTCGCCGTGGTGGCTGTACTCCACGTAGAACGTCGCGGTGTCCTTGGGGGCCAGCGCGTCGTACACCGCCGAGGGTGAGCCGATGCGGTACGTGTGGAACTCCGGCTCCGGCAGGTAGATCCAATGCCAGGGCTGCCGGTTGGCGCCCTTGGCGGCCACGGCGACGTAGGTGACGGTGGTGGCGCGCAGACGCTTCGCGGCGGCGACGACCTCGTCGGGAACTCCCGAGGCGCCCTGGGCTAGGAGTCGCACCAGGCCGGGCAGCGACACGGTGGACACCAGCCCCGAGTAGGACAGCGTCCTGCCGTCGGACAGCACGACCTTGCGCGCCTTCCAGTCGATGGAGGTGGGCTCGGTGCGGACGCTCAGCTCGCCGCCCTTCAAGTCTCGCAGCATGGCGCGGGCCAGACTCTCGATGCCGCCCTCGCGCGGGTAGACGAAGGACGCGTTGTAGCCCACCGCGTCGCTGCCCGCGCCGAGCGCTCCGTCCACCACTTCCTTGAGAGAGGGCCGGGGCACGAAGCGACCCACCCAGGCGGCGGACAGCTCACGGGGGTGCACCGTCCAGAGCTTCTGGTTGTAGGGCACCATGAAGTTCTTCGCGAAGCCCTCGCCCATGTAGCGGAGGATGAACTCCTCGAAGTCGCGAGGCTCCCGCTCACGCAGCGCACGGCCCTTCTCGCCGTAGATGGCCTCCACGTACCCGACGAGGTTCTCCGCGACGACGTCCGGCGGCAGCCCGTGGGTGTTCACCTGGTATGGGAAGCGCGTGAAGACGCCGCGCGTGAAGATGCCCGCCTTGCGCTGGATACGGACCATCTGCCCCGGCAGCCAGCGCGTGTTCACCAGTTCCTGGATTTCGGCGTCCCGCAGGTGGAGCCAGTGCCCGGTGGGGTCGAAATAACACCCATCGATGACCTCGGTCTTGATGAGGCCGCCGACCCGGTCTGACTTCTCGATGAGGAGCCAGGGCTTCTGGAGGAAATGGGCGGTGGAGAGACCCGCGAGCCCCGCTCCCAGGATGACGATGGGTTCCATACCGGGTCGGTCCTACCACCTCCTCCGGGTGAGGGGGAGCCGAACGCGCGGTGCCAGGGGCGCGAAATCTCAAGCCCCCTCGGCCGCCCGCCTGGGAGTAAAGGGGGGGACCGCTTCCACTGCGGGCTGGCGCGTTCTTTCCGGGCTGGAAACGCCTCTGGTAGCCTGCGCGCGCCGGTCCCGTCGAAGGAACCCCATGAAAGTCTCCTGCCCGTCTTGCCAGACGAATTACAACATCGATGACAAGCGGATCCCCCCGGGTGGCGCGAAGCTCAAGTGCGCCCGGTGCCAGACCACCTTCCCCATCAGACCCGAGGGAGTGAGCGCAGCGGCCCCTGCCGCGCCTGCTCCGTCGGCCGCCGCCATTCCCCTGCCTGGTGCGTCCGCGCCGAGCGCCGCCGCGATTCCCCTCCCCGGGGCCGCGCCGTCGGGCGCCATCGCGATTCCCCTCCCGGGCGCCGCGCCCTCCGGGGCCATCGCCCTGGGGCACGAGGCCATTCCCCTCCCGGGCGCCGCGCCACAGTCCGATGCCTTCGGCTACGACGCGGGTGCCATTCCGCTGCCCGGCGCCTCCGCGCCGCAGGATGATTTCGGCTACGACGCAGGTGCCATTCCGCTGCCCGGTGCCTCCGCTCCGCACGACGACTTCGGCTACGACGCGGGCGCCATTCCGCTGCCCGGTGCCTCCGCTCCGCACGATGACTTCGGCTACGACGCGGGTGCCATTCCGCTGCCCGGTGCCGCCGCTCCGCAGGATGACTTCGGCTACGACGCGGGCGCCATTCCACTGCCCGGTGCCTCCGCGCCTTTCGACTCCGGTGCCATTCCCCTTCCGGGTGTCGCGTCTTCGTCGGGCGCCATTCCCCTGCCGGGTGCGGTGGACTCGTTCAGCGAGGGCTTCGACGACGTGGAGCCGCCCGTCCGCCAGGACCGGGACGTGACGCGGGTCGTGGCCATTCCGATGCCCAACGCGGCGTTCCGCGAGCCGCCGCGGCCCGCGGCGCCCCCTCCGCCCAAGGCGGGGCGCGAGTTCGACTTCTCGGACGACTCGCTGGCGCCGCCGGTGGACCTGGCCCACGGCTCCGTCGAAATGCCCGACGTGACGGGCACCGCGCGCGACTTCGACTTCTCCGACGACGCGCTTCCCGTGCCCGCGCAGCCTGAAGCGGATCCCTTCGCCTTCGACGTCGAGACCCCGAGCGGCGAAGCCACCGCCTTCGCGCTGCCGCCCACGCCCAATCCCGCGCATGCCGGCTACCCGGTCGAGGCGGACCCGTTCGCGCTGCCTCCGCCTCCCGCGTACGCGGAGGCGCCCATGACGGAGGACCCCTTCGCGCTGCCTCCTCCGCCATTGGAAGCAGACCCCTTCGCGCTGCCTCCGCCTCCCGCGTATGCGCAGGCGCCGATGACGGAGGACCCGTTCGCGCTGCCGCCTCCGCCCTCGGGGGGACCGTCGTTCGACTTCGCCGAGCTGCCCGTGCCCGCGGGGGAGGATCCGTTCTCCGCGTCGCAGCCCACCGCGGGAGCGATGGACTTCTCGGACCTGCCGTCGCCCGCCGCGCCCGGGATGGACTTCTCCGACCTGCCGTCGCCAGCCGCGCAGCCGCAGGACCTGTCGTTCGACTTCGCCTCGCCCCCCACGCCCGGGTTCAACGCGGATTTCGGTTCCGCGCCCGCGCCGGTGCCGGACTTCAGCCTCGACTTCGCCGAGCCCCCGCCTCCCGCCGCGCCTCCCGCGTCGTTCAACCCCTCGGTGGACTTCGGCGACGTGGACTTCGGGATGCCGCCGACTCCCGCGGCGTCGCCCGGCATCCCGGACTCGCTCGAGTTCGACCCCACCGCCAGGCCCGGTGACGACCTGGAAGCGGACCTCTCCGACCCGCTGCCGCCCCCGCCCAACGCGGGTCCGGCGGACGGTCTGGAGATGCTGTCCTTCATCGACGACGCCGCGAGCCGCGAGACGGGCCAGGCCGGCGCCAAGGTGCGCCGCTTCCACGTCCGTCGCCGCTCCGGCAAGGTGTTCGGCCCGTTCGACGAGGGCGTCGTCGTCAAGATGCTCGAGGACGGGCAGCTGCTCGGCAACGAGGACGTCTCCCTGGACTCGGAGTCGTGGTCGGCCATCGGCACCATCCCCACCTTCGCCTCCGCCATCCAGAGGCTGATGGAGGGCCCGTCCAAGGTCGTGGCCGCCGCGCCCGTCGCCACCGCGTCGGACTCCGAAGCCCCTCGCGCCGACCCGGGTGGAACGCAGGCGAACATGCGTCGCCTGGAGCAGCTCTACGAAGGCCGCATGGCCGCGGTCTCCGTCGTGGACCGCAGTGGCGCCGATGCGAAGATCAAGAAGCGCATCCCCCTGTTCATCGCCGCCGGCGTGGCCGTGTTGATGCTGGGCATCGGCGTGGGCACGGAGTTCGGCACGCGCTACGGCGCCTTCGGTCGCCGGGCCATCTTCCCCGCGCGCGTCTCGGACGGCTCGCCCCAGGCACAGCTCGTGAGCCAGGCGCGCCAGGCGCTCCTCCAGGACACCTTCGCCAGCTACAAGCAGGCGCACACCCTCTCCGCGCAGGCGCTCCAGGAGAAGGAGTATCCGGCGGTGCGCTCGCTGTGGTGCCAGTCCGTCTATTACCTGCAGCGCAAGTACGCCGCGGCAGACATGGCCGACATGAGCCGCTGCCGCGAGGCGATGGCGGACATCGCGCTGCTGGGCGAGAAGGACGTCGACGTCATCAAGGCGGCCGCGTCGCTCGCGCTCACCTCCCGACAGGCGGACGCGGCGCTGCCCCCGCTGCTGGACGCCTTCAGCCGCGAGGCGAACCAGGCGGACCTGGAGCTGGCCTTTCTCGTGGCCGAAGCCCAGGCGATGAAGCGCGACCAGAACAGCGCCATCGAGACGCTGAAGAAGGTGCTCGCCGCGGACCCCAAGTCCGCCAAGGCCCACCACGCGCTGGGCAACCTGCACCAGGCCGCGGGCCGTGCCGACGAGGCCGCCGCCTCGTACGCCGCCGCGCTCGAGGCCGACCGCAAGCACGCCGCCTCCGCCGTGGAACTCGCGGCCGTGCAGCTGCTGGTGCGCAAGGATGCCGAGAAGGGCACCCAGTCCGTGGACGAGGCTCTCGCCGAGGACGTCCAGTCCGCGCTCGGTCCCGCGGAGCTCGCTCGCGCCCGGGGACTCAAGGGCGTGGCGCTCTTCCACCAGCACAAGCCCAAGGAGGCGGAGGCGGAGCTGAAGTCCGCCCTGGAGAAGGACCCTCAGTCCGACTTCCTCAAGGCGCAGCTGGCCCACGTGATGCGCGCCCAGCGCAACTACGAAGGCGCCCTGCCGCTGTACACGGCGCTGGCCTCAGAAGAGGGTGACAACCTGGAGTACGCCGACGGCCACATCACCTCGCTGGTGATGACCGGGAAGATGCAGGCCGCGCTGGAGGCGGTGCAGAAGGCCAGCGGGAGCTTCCCCAATGAGGCCCGCATCGCCTACCTCTACGGCCGCATCGAGGACGCCCTGGACAAGCTCTCCGAGGCGGAGGGCCACTACAAGCGCGCCATCGCCGCGGACGCCACCCTGGTGGAGGCCAACCTCTACCTGGGCCGCTTCTACCTGCGGCAGCGCCGCAACGCGGAGGCCCGCACCCAGTTGGAGCAGGCCGCCACCAAGGCCCCGGACCTCGCGGGCGTGCGCGCCGGTCTGGGTGAGCTGGCCCTGGCGGAGAACAACGCGCTGTTGGGCCAGCAGGAGTTCGAGCGCGCCGTGCAGCTCGACCCGAACCTCGCCGACGCCCACCTGGGCCTGTCGCGCGTGGCGCTGCTCAACAACGACTTGGAGAAGGCTCAGACGGAGGCCAACCGCGCCCTGGAGCTGGACCCCCACTTGCTGAAGGACGGCCGGCTGCAGCGCGGCATCGTGCTGTGGCGCCTGGGCAAGCTCGACGAGGCCGTGGCCGAACTGGAGAAGGCCAAGGCCGAGGACCCTCGCTCCACCACGATTCCCATCACCCTGGGCGCGGTGCTGCTGGAGCGTGGAGACCTGCCCGGCGCGGAGAGCAACCTGGGCCTCGCGCTGAGCAACGAGCCCTCCAACCACGAGGCGCTCTACTACCTGGCGCTCGTGAAGGCGAAGCGGATGGAGTTCACCCAGGCCATGGACGCCATGCGCAAGGCCGTGGAGCGCGCCCCCAAGCGCCCCGACTACCACTACGCCTACGGCGTCATCCTCCGCGACGCGAAGAACCTGCCGGACGCCATGCGCGAGTGGAACACCGCCGTGGACCTGGACCCGGCCAACGCCGACGCGCACGAGGCGCTCGGCCACGCCCACCTGGAGAACGGCGAGTTCGACGAGGCCATCTCCTCCTTCGAGGACAGCCTCAAGTCAGACCCGCGCCGGACCCGGGTGCTCGGCTCCATCGGCGACGCGTACTTCAACGCGGCCCGCTGGAACGACGCCATCAAGCGCTACCAGACGGCCCTCAAGGCGGACGCGAAGCTGACTCACGTCTACTACAAGGTCGCCCGCGCCTTCACCGAGCAGGCCCAGCACGCCAAGGCCATCGACTGGTACCGCAAGGCCTCCAGCGTCGAGCCGGAAAACCCGATGACCTACTACTACCTGGGCTTCGCCTATAAGGAGAAGAACAAGCGCCGGGAAGCCGTGCAGGCCTTCAAGGACTACCTCGTGAAGAAGCCGGACGCGACGGACAAGAAGGACATCGAGGAAGAGATCTACGACCTGCAGAACTAGCCGCCAGCCGACAGCCGGCCGTCCTTCCAGGGATGGCCGGCGTCAGGCCCCCGGCGGTCGGGGCGTCCGCCCTTGAGCACCCCGGGCGCGAGGAGTCTTGCTGACGCCCACCGAGGGTGACTACAAGGCGTCCCACATGCTGGACCTCCGGAACGTTGCGCAGAACTTCGATGCGGTCGTCGCTCGCCTGAAGACGCGGGGCGGCAACCTGGACCTCGGCCCCTTCCAGGCGCTGTTCTCCGAGCGCGGGAAGCTGTTCGCCTCCATGGAGGCGCTGGCCGCGCGCCGCAACGCCGCCAACGAGGAGATGAAGCAGAAGGCGAAGGAGGACCCCAAGGCGCTGGACGCGCTGCGCGGCGACCTTCGCGCCGTCTCCCAGGACATCAAGGACAAGCAGAACCGCCTCAAGGAGGTGGAGGAGGAAATCGACCGCATCCTCCTGCTCATCCCCAACTTGCCGCACGAGTCCGTGCCCGTGGGAGCCAGCGCGGACGAGAACGTCCAGGTGAAGAGCTGGGGTGAGAAGCCGAACCTGCCCTTCACGCCGAAGCAGCACTTCGAGCTGGGGGAGAAGCTGGGCATGCTCGACTTCGAGCGCGCCGCGAAGGTCTCCGGCAGCCGCTTCACCTTCTACAAGGGCGCCCTGGCGAGGCTTGAGCGCGCGCTCGTCACGTTCATGATCGATGTGCACACCCAGAAGGGCTACACGGAGCTGCTTCCGCCCTACCTGGTGCTGCGCGAGACGATGATGGGCACGGGCCAGCTGCCCAAGTTCGAGGACGACGCCTTCAAGACGCTGGGCGACCCCGAGCGCTTCCTCATCCCCACCGCGGAAGTGCCCGTCACCAACTACCACGCGGACGAAATCCTCGAGGGCGAGTCGATGCCCATCCGCTACTGCGCCTTCAGCCCGTGCTTCCGCGCGGAGGCGGGCGCCGCCGGCAAGGACACCCGCGGCCTCATCCGCCAGCACCAGTTCCACAAGGTGGAGATGGTGAAGTTCGCCCAGCCCGACAAGAGCCTGGAAGAGCTGGAGTCGATGACGGACGACGCGTGCGACATCCTGCGCCGCCTGGGCCTGCACCACCGGGTGATGCTGCTGTGCACCGGAGACATGGGCTTCTCCGCCCGCAAGACGTACGACATCGAGGTCTGGCTGCCGGGGCAGAACGCGTACCGGGAGATTTCGTCCTGCTCGGACTGCGGCGACTTCCAGTCCCGCCGGGCGAAGATTCGCTTCCGGGCCCAGAAGGGGGACAAGCCGCAGCTCGTCCATACCCTGAACGGCAGCGGGCTCGCGGTGGGCCGCACTTCCATCGCCATCCTGGAGAACTACCAGCGGGACGACGGCACCGTCGCCATCCCGGAAGTGCTCTGGCCCTACATGGGCGGCATCAAGGAACTGAAGCCGCTCTAGAACTGTGATCATCCGCTTGCAACGGGCGCGGAATGAGGTAGAAGGGCGGCCCCACGGTCGACGTCGGTCCGAGGGACACCGCCGGCTGAAGTTGTTGTATGGAGGCGTGGCCGAGCGGTTGAAGGCAGCGGTCTTGAAAACCGCAGAGGGTGCAAGCTCTCCGTAGGTTCGAATCCTACCGCCTCCGAATTTGTGCTTGAATTTTGCGGTTCTTTGACAGAGAAGAGTTGGAGAGATGGCCGAGAGGCTGAAGGCACAGGTTTGCTAAACCTGCATACTCGAAAGGGTATCGAGGGTTCGAATCCCTCTCTCTCCGCCACCTGTTGTTGTAGCAGTGCGTGAAGATTTTGCTCCCTTAGCTCAGCTGGATAGAGCGTCGGACTACGAATCCGAAGGCCGGAGGTTCGAATCCTCCAGGGAGCGCTCCCTTCTTTTCACGCCGTCTCCATGAGTGACGACGAAGCTTTCATGCAGCAGGCGCTCGCGCTCGCGCGGGAAGCCGCGACACTCGGAGAGGTCCCCGTCGGTGCGGTAGCGGTCCATGATGGAAACATCATTGGAACGGGTTTCAACCGTCGCGAAGTGGACCGCAATCCCCTTGCCCATGCGGAAGTCCTCGCACTGGATGCCGCTCGCAGGCATCTGGGGGTCTGGAGGATGACGGGCGTCACGCTTTATGTGACGTTGGAACCGTGCGCGATGTGCGCCGGTGCGCTGGTGCAGTCCCGGGTGACGCGCCTCGTCTTTGGCGCCATGGACCCGAAGGCAGGTGCAGTCGGCTCTCTCTACAATCTGGCCGAAGAGCCTCGTCACAACCACCGGCTCCAGGTCACGAGTGGTATCCTGGCGGAAGACAGCCGGATTCTTCTAAAGTCGTTCTTCGAGCGCTTGCGCGCGAAACGACGCGACAATTGAATACTTGGAGAGCTGGCCGAGTGGTCGAAGGCACCTGACTCGAAATCAGGCATACCGGGAACGGTATCGTAGGTTCGAATCCTACGCTCTCCGCTCCAGACTTCTTGGAGAGGTGGCCGAGCGGTTGAAGGCGCACGCCTGGAACGCGTGTATATCTGAAAGGGTATCGTGGGTTCGAATCCCACCCTCTCCGTAGTTGTTGTTTCAGCAGTCGATGTCTACATCCTTTGTGGTCGGGACAACGTGGGGGCGCGAACCCCGCCAGGTCCGGAAGGAAGCAACGGTAGCGATCTACCGCGTGTGTCCCGGCCGTTCTGAAGAGCCAGTCTCCCGTTTCGGGGGTCTGGCTCTTCGCCTTTGCGGGCAAGAACACGAGGGGACGCCAGGCGCCTTGCTCACGCCCTCCCCTACCGAGCTTCTGACTCGGCTTCAGTCGCGGACGAGCAGCGTCTCTCGGCCAATGCGCTTCGCGATTCGGAAGCCCGCCGCCTGGATTTCAGGCAGGGCCCGGTCCTCGAAGGTGACAACGCGATTGAAGCGCCGCTCGCGCATGCCCTGCTGGAAGGCGCCGTCCCGGGGCCAGTCGCAGGTGAGCCAGGGAATCTCCTGGCCCAGGTAGAAGAAGCCGCCGGAGCCCCACAGCCCCTCGTTGACGATGACCAGCCCTGTCGCGCCTCCCATCCGGGTCGCCGCGACGATGGCGCGGAACTGGTCCGCGCGGAGATCATTGGGCGGGAAGAAGAACGCGGAAGCGAGCCCCGAGGCCAGCGCCACCGTGGCCAGCCCCCAGCGCACTGCCCCGTGGGCCCGCGAGGTGATGAAGGCGGCGATAACGGGGGCCGCAGCGAGGAGTCCCAGCACCAGGGCCGGGTAGAGGAAGCGCTCCTCCTTGTGCGCGGTGGCCAGCAGCACCGCCAGGTAGATGCCCGCACACGTGAGCGGCAGGGACACGCCGGCCTTGCGCTTCAGGGCCCAGAGGCCCAGCGGCACGGCGGCCCAGCCCCAGAGGGGGACCGCCATCAACAGGGGCATCGCGTAGAAGCCCGGGGTCGCCGAGCCGAAACGGGCCGCCGCTTCTCCGGACAGGACGTTGAAGCGGACGTACTTGAAGAACGAATGGAAGGGGCTGCCCCAGGTGACGTGGTCCAGCAGGCCCAGCCCCGCGGCCACCACGAGTCCCCCCAGGCAGGTGAAGGCCAGGAGCTTCCAGCGTCGGGCGGCCATCAACCAGAGCAGCGCCGCGACGACACAGATGGCGGACGGGTAGCGCGTGACAACGGCGAACCCCAGGGCCGCGCCACCGACGAGGCCCGCCCTGCCCTCGCGCTCGCGCCGGTCCAACGCCTCCATGGCCACCACGAGGAAAGACGTGGAGAACGACTCCGCCAGCGTGCGTCCGGCGAAGACGAGCACCGGTCCATAGAGGCCCAGCAGCAGGACGGCCAGCCAGCCTCCCACGGGGCCGGCTCGACGGGCGGAGAAGCGGTATGCGGCCCACAGGCTCCACGCATGCAGCGCGAGTTGGGGGAGGGCCACCACGGCGCGATAGCCCTGGGGGTCGGTGATGCCGAGCATCCGCGCCAGCTTGAGGAAGGCCGCCAGCACCCCAGGCACAGCCCAGTTGCGGATGCCATCGCGCCACTCCCATGCCAGCACCCCGTAGCCGTGGACGCGCCAGTAGGCGGGTTCCAGGGCCTGATACACCTCGTCGGGATGGATGCGGCCCAGCTGCGTCACTGCGACGATGGCGGGCAGGAGCGCCACACCCGCGAGCGACAACCAGGTGAGGCGTGTGTGCTTCCGAGGCTCGGGACGATGAGCATCGGCCGGCGGGTTCTCGAGCGACACGGGGGCGGTGGGTGCGTCGGGCAGGGGTGCGGACACGGGCGGTGGGGACTCTCCCCGGCCCCGCGCCCGGGTGCAAGCCAGGTGACGTTTGTCCGGCAGGCCCTCGCTCGGGTAGGAACGCGGTTCCCTGAGGAGGAAGACACATGCCGGACGTCATCGTGGTGGGAGCGGGACATAACGGGCTCGTGACAGCGGCGATGCTCGCGCGCCGGGGCCTGTCAGTCACTGTCCTGGAGGACAAGGACGTCATTGGCGGGGCGTGCCGCACGGAGTACCCGTTCAAGAGCGCGCCGGGGCTTGGCGTGTCCACGGGCGCGTACCTCCTGGGCCTGATGCCGCCGGAGCTGTTGCGCGAGCTGGAGCTGGACCTGCCCCTCAAGCGGAGGGACCCGCACTACTTCCTGCCCACCACGGGCAAGCGATATCTCTTGTTCGGCTCGGACGAGCGCGAGCTGAAGCGCCAGTTCCTGGAGTTCTTCTCCCAGGAGGACTGGGAGGCCAACCAGGCGATGAACACGGAGCTGGGCGCGCTGCGCGACGACCTGGCCCCCTCGTGGCTTTTGCCCCCGCTCTCCATCGAGGAGACCGCCGAGCGCTACATCCGTCCCGCTCTGCGGCAGAACTTCATCCAGCTGTGTCGGGGCTCGGCGCGCCAGTACCTGGAGCGCTTCCGCTTCAAGTCCGACTTCGTGAAGGCGATGTACGCGGTGACGGACGCGTTCTCCGGGCTGGACGGCGGCTATGACACGCCGGGGACAGGGATGAACCTGCTCGTCCACAACATGTGCCGACTGCCCGGCAGCGGCGGCACGTGGATGATTGTCGGCGGCGGCATGGGCACCGTCACCCAGTCCATCGCCAACGTCGCGCGCAAGTACGGCGCCACCATCCGCACGGGCGCGAAGGTGACCTCGGTTCGCGTGGACGCGGGCGTGGTGAAGGGCGTGGTGCTGGAGAATGGCGAGGAATTGAGCGCCAACGTCGTCATCTCCAACGGGGACCCGTTCCGCACGCTGAAGCTGGTGGACTCGGCGGCGCTGCCGGCGGACTACCGCGCGAAGGTGAACGCGATGGCGGTGCCGGGCACCACGCTCAAGGTGAACCTGTGCCTGAAGGACCTGCCCAGGTTCACCTGTCTGCCCGAGGACAAGGGCCAGTTCGGTCCCACCATCCACCTGCTGCCGCAGGAGGACGACGTGCTCGGCGCGCTGGAGCGCTCGTACCGCGAGACGCAGGCGGGCAAGCTGTCGGAGTTCCCCTCCATCGAGTGGTACATCCACACCACCGTGGACCCCACGCTGCGCGACGCCGAGGGGCACCACAACTCCGCCCTCTTCGTGGAGTGGGTGCCCTACAAGCTGGAGGGCACCACGTGGGAGAAGGAGGAGTCGCGGTACGTGCAACATCTGCTCTCCATCTGCGACCGCTTCGCCCCGGGGACCAGTGACAAGGTGCAGGAGTACTTCGCCCTCACGCCCCCGAAAATCGAGAGCCACTTCGGAATCACGGGGGGCCACATCCACCATGTGGACAACAAGCGGGGCTTCACCGACCGGCTGCCCTACGAGACGCCGGTGCAGGGGCTCTATTTCTGCAGCGCGGGCTGTCACCCCGCCGGCAGCGTCATCGGCGCGGCCGGCCACAACGCCGCGGGCGTGGTCCTCAAGGCCCTGGGACGCTGAGTCCCAGCGCCTGGAGATGGATCCTCCGCGCCATCGTGTTTAGATGAAGGCCCCCATGAGCTACCTCGTCCTCGCGCGTAAATGGCGCCCGCAGAAGTTCGATGACATGACCGGACAGGAGCACGTCGTCCGGACCATCGCGAACGCCATCAAGATGGACCGGGTCGCTCATGCGTACCTGTTCTGCGGCCCTCGTGGTGTCGGCAAGACGACGGCCGCTCGACTGCTCGCCAAGGCCCTCAACTGTGAGAAGGGCCCCACGGCGACTCCGTGCGGCGAGTGCCGGGCGTGCATCGAAATCGCCAACGGCACCAGCGTGGACGTGGCGGAGATCGACGGTGCGTCCAACAACGGCGTCGAGAACGTCCGCGAGATTCGCGAGAACGCGAAGTACCTGCCGCAGCGAGACCGGCACAAGATCTACATCATCGACGAGGTCCACATGCTGTCCGGAGCGGCGTTCAACGCGCTGCTCAAGACGCTGGAGGAGCCGCCCGGTCACGTGAAGTTCATCTTCGCGACGACGGAGGCGCACAAGCTCCCGGACACGATTCTCTCGCGCTGCCAGCGTCACAACTTCCGCCGCATCTCCGCGGCGCGGATGCTCCAGCGGCTCCAGGAGATCTGCAAGGCGGAAGGCGCGGGCATCTCCGACCGTTCGCTGTCGCTCGTCGTGCGCCAGTCCGAGGGCGGCATGCGCGACGCGCTGAGCCTCCTGGACCAGGTGCTCGCCTCGTGTGGCGCCAGTCCGACGGATGAAGAAGTCGCCGAGGCCCTGGGCGCCATCGACCGGACGATGGTGCAGGACTTCGCCGAGGCGCTGGTGCGCAAGGACGCCAAGCGCATACTCGAGCGCGTGGAGGAGGTCTTCAACCGCGGGCTCGACTTGAAGCGGCTCGCGGAGGAGCTGGCGCTCCAGTTGCGCCACCTCTTCGTCACGAAGACGCTGGGCGAGGCGCCCGCCGAACTGGCTGAGTCCGAGCAGAAGGCGCTCATCGCGCTGGCGAAGGAAGCAGAGAGCGCGCAGCTCACCCGCCTGTTCGACGTGGTGCACGGCAGCGTCTGGGATGTGTCCCGTGCGGCGCAGCCAAGGCTCGCGTTGGAGATGGCGCTCCTGAAGGCCATCCAGTTGTCGCCGGGTGGATCCATTCCGGAGCTGCTGGCGCGGGTAGACCGGCTCGCCGCCGGACTTCCCCAGGGTGAGGGTGCCAACAAGACCAATGCTGGAGCGCCAGGAGGTCGCTCCAGCTCCACGAACTTTCGCGCCTGAGCCCCGCCAGGCTCCTCGTCCGGAAGTCTCCGCCCCGCCTCCCCCCACCTGGGAGGCTCGCGGTACAGCCTTTGATTCCGCTGCTTCGATAGCGCGTGCCCCTTCGGTACCGGCGCCCGCTGGAAGCGCGTCCGGGCCTCTCTCCGATGTCGATACTCGGATAGGGGGGGATGCGCCGTGGTCGACCCAGGGAGCACCTCGCGACACGGGCGCGGCTCGAGTCAGCGAGCACACCCAGGTTCCTCAAGCACCGCTCGGTGCAGGGCCCGCTCGATTCACCGAGTCGACGCAAGAGGGCCAGACGCCGCACTCGGACGGGATTCCTCCCGACGCCAACACCGCTCGCTACGCCGAGTCCGCACAAGGCCCGCAGGCCCCAAACGTCCAGGCTGCGCCGCGTGACTTCGGAGCCTCGCGCTACGACGAGTCGGACTACGTGGCCGAGCCTCCGGATGACATCGAGCTGCCTCAGCACTCTGGCGGCACATCAGACTCAGGACCCTCGGGTGCGTGGAGCCCACCTCCGACCCCCACCGTCGCGCCTCCCGTCGCCGCCACCGGCCCGGTGATCGCCGGCCTGCCGCCCTCCGCCGCGCGTCCCCTGTCCTTCCTGCGCAATGCCACGGGCGGGCAAACCAGCACGGAAGCCCCTCCTCGCCCCGGCGGCTTCGCCGTCGAGACTCCCCTGCCCTCGGGCCCCGTGCTGGACGGACTGCCACCCTCGGCCGCGCGTCCCCTGTCCTTCCTGCGCCAGGGCACCGCCACCCCGCCCGCCGTCGGGACCGCCCCCTCCGCGCCCGTGGGCTCGCCCGGACCTCACGCCGGAGCCACCCCGCTCTCTCGCACCACCGAGCCCGCGCCCAGTGTCCGCGTCATCAACGTCCGCAAGCCGGAAGCCCCACCGGGCCCGCCCGAGTCCGTGGCCGTCGACGACGAGGACTCGCGCTTCTACCCGGAGGAAGCCTCCCCGGGCGGCTGTGCCTCCGGCGAGTGCATCCCCGAACCCGAGCTTCCCGCCGCCGAGCCGGAGCCGGAGCCGCCTCCCGTGCTCGCCACCTCGCCCGCACCCGCGGGGGCACGAGGCCGCGACAACCCGAACCTCCCGCTGATTGAGCGCTGGCGGGCCGCGGTGGAGAGCGTCAAGGCCTCCTCCCTCCGGCACGGCACCGCGCTCGCCAACGGCCGACTCGTGTCAATGAAGGCCGGGGAAATCATCCTCGGCTTCCTGCCCTCCGCCGGCCTGCACCGGATGACGGTGTCCGCCGCGGCGGGGAAGACCATCATCGACAAGCTCCTCGCCGAGCACTTCGGCCGAGCGGTGAAGCTGTCCTTCCAGGACGTGTCCGCAGACGACACGCGGGCCTCGCTCAGCATCGCCGAGCGTGACGCACAGAGCCGGGCCACCCACGAGAAGAACACCGAGAGCAAGGTGCGCAACCACGCCTCGGTCCGCGCCGTGCTCCTGAGGCTGGGTGGAGAAATCGAGCACATCCAGATCTACGAGCCCGAGCGCCCCGCCGCCGCCTCGCCCGCCGACGCTCCAATCGAAGCTCCCGACGACAGCGCCTGACTTTGTCCCCGCGCAACGGTAGGGTGCGCGCCACACTCCACGCCCGAGCGGACCCATGAAGGGTGCCGCTCCCCCGAGTACCGAGGAAGCACATGCCTGGCGTCGACCTGAACTACTTCATCCGGCAGGCGAACAAGCTGACGGAGAAGATTGAAGAGCGGAAGCAGCAGCTGGCCGAGGAGACCGTCGAGGCCACGGCTGGCGATGGCCGCGTCACCGTCGTGGCCAACGGCATCCAGGAGATCCGCAGCATCAAGATCAACAAGGAAGTCATCGACCCGAACGACACGTCGATGCTCGAGGACCTCATCATCGCCGCCGTGAATGGCGCCCTGGCGAGCAGCCGTCAGCACATGCAGCGCGAGCTGGCCAAAATCTCCGGCGGCATCAAGATCCCCGGCGTTACCTGATACCGGATGACGCCCGATCCGCTGAACCGCCTCGTCGCCCAGCTCGCGAAGCTGCCGGGCATTGGCGAAAAGACCGCCCAGCGCCTCGCGTTCCACATTCTGCGTGCTCCCGGTGAGTACGCCGCGGACCTGTCGCAGGCCATCCGAGAGGTGAAGGAGAAGGTGCACCTGTGCGTGCGCTGCTTCTCCCTCACCGACACGGAGACCTGTGGCTTCTGCCGCGACCACCGCCGTGACGACCGCGTGCTGTGCGTCGTGGAGACCTTCGCCGACCTGATGGCGCTGGAGCGCACCCGGGAGTTCAAGGGTCGCTACCACGTCCTGCACGGCGTGCTGTCTCCGCTCGAAGGCGTGGGCCCCGAGCAGCTTCGCATCAAGGAACTGCTGGAGCGCCTCAACGACAGCCGGGTGGAGGAGCTCATCCTCGCCACCAACCCGGACGTCGAGGGCGAGGCCACCGCGCTGTACCTGACGCGACTGCTCAAGCCCATGGGTCTGCGTGTCACCCGCATCGCCCAGGGCCTGCCCATGGGTGGTGATTTGGAGTTCGCCGACCAGGCCACACTGGCGAAGGCACTGTCCGCCCGCCGCGACCTCTGAGGCACCCCGCGGCGCCAAACACCGGCGCCGCGCTTCCTACCGGGTCAGCCGCCAGGCGAACGGCACCAGTACGTTGACCTCCTCGTCGCGATGCGCCGGGAAGCGCAGCCGCTGCGCCTGGGACTGGAGGCAGCGGCCCACCGCCGTCTCGGCCAGCGGTCCGCGCACGCCCGCACGCACGGCACCCGACGAGACGATGGAGAACTCCACCTGCACCTGCCCTTCGCTCGTCGGCAGGTCCGCGCGGTTCTTCTCGAAGCACGCGGTGATGCGCGAGCGCCCCTTCTCCACCACGCGGGTGATGTCCCCCACGCCCAGCGTCATGCGCTTCTTGGCCGGTGGCGCCTTCAGCGGCTTCTCGGCCACCTCGTCGTCGCCCTTGCCCGGCAGCGCCGCCTGGGCTCCCACGGCCGCTGGCGGATTACCTTCAGGGGTGGTCGGGACAGCCTCCGGCCCCTGCACGGTCGTCCCCACGGGCGCGGCCACCACCTCTGGCGGAGTGGGCACGGGGACCGGCTCAGGCTTCTGGACCTTCATGCTCACGTCATTCGCGGGAGCCGTGGGCACGTGAGCCGCCACCTCGCCACCCGACGACGCGGGCGCGACGAGCTGCCGGTATCCCACGAGCCCCACGCTCGCGAGCAGCAAGCCTCCCGCGAGGCCGACGACGAGCGGACGCCAGCCTCGGGAACGCGGGGCCTCGACGGGTGGAACGGAGGTCTCGGTGGCCGGCGTCTTCGTCGCGGCGGGCACCAGTCCCGATGACGACGCGGGGGAACGGGCCCCCCAGGCGCGCGCGGTGGCGACATCGGTGCTTCCGCCCACGGAGACCGGAGCGCCCACCACGTTCGTCCCCGTCTCCATCAACCCGGTGGCCTGCGTCACGACCCCCAGGGCCGCGGAGAGCGAGGCCAGCGTGGGGATGCGGGTGCGCTCCGTGAAGCGCTCCTCGCCGAAATGGGAGCGGAGGAACGCGCTGAGCTGCGGCGTGCCGGCGGCGCTCAGGTGCTCGCCGAGGAAGGCCTCCAGGTCCTCGGCGAACGCCTCCGCCGTGGGGTGACGGTCTTCCGGAAACGGAGACATCGCCTTCAGGACGATGGCCTCCAGTTCGACGGGCAGGTCGGGCCGCAGCTCGCGCGGGCGCTTGAACTCGTTGTGCAAGAGCGCGTTGAGCACCGCGAGGTCGTTCTCTCGCGAGAAGGGCCGCACGTGCGTGAGTGCCTCGAACAGGCTGACGCCGAGCGCGAAGATGTCCGCGCGACGGTCCACCTCCCCGCCCTTCGCCTGCTCCGGCGCCATGTACATGTACTTGCCCTTCACGACGCCGGTGCGCGTGTTGGCGAGCCGCGACTCGGCCTTGGCGATGCCGAAATCCAGCACCTTCACCTGCCCCTGATACGTCAGGTACAGGTTCGACGGAGAGACGTCGCGGTGGACCACGTTCTGCGGCTGCCCCATGTCATTCGTGAACTCGTGCGCGTAGTGCAGCCCTCGCGCCGAATCGATGAGCACCCGCAGCACAATCGGGAACGGCAGATACTGCCGCCGACGACCGGCCAGCCGCAGCGTCGTGGAGAAGTCCTCGCCCGCGAGGTACTCCATGCAGATGTAGTAGCAGCCCTCGGTGAAGCCCAACTCCTGAATCTGGACGATGTTGGGGTGCGTGAGCTTCGCGGCCAGCCGCGCCTCGTCCCGGAACATCTCCACGAAGTCAGGGATGCTCGACAGGTGCGGCAGCATCCGCTTGATGACGACGTTGCGCTCGAAGCCGTCCGCGCCCAGCAGCTTGGCGAGGAAGATCTCCGCCATGCCGCCCTCGGCCAGCTTCCGAACCAGCACGTAGGGCCCATACGGGCGCAACAGCGGCGGCGGCGCGTCCTCGGAGCCAGGATGTGTCGTCTGGGTGGGTGACATCCTCAAGGCCCTCGCTGTCTCAGGGTGCGGACCGTATGAACATCCGGAGCACCGGGACGGGTCATCTTAAACACCAGCAACGGGGGCGCGCCCACTGGCTCCACCCAGGTATCGAAGCGGTGCTTGCCATCCAGGGAGACGGGACGTCCATTGATGGACAGGCGCGCATTCACGGGCGCCACGCCCGTGGTCCTCACCTTCGACGCGGCCCGCTGGCCGTTGCGCGGCTGCGACACCAGGAGCATCGGTACTGAGTTGTCGTACACCAGCTCGAGCTTGTTCATCCGTCCCCCCTTCAGTTGCTCGCCCGTCGCGGACAGCGGCGTGACGGACCAGAGGTAGCTGCCCTCTCCCAGCGCGCCCGCGTCCAGCGCCGCGCGAGCCTCCGTCACCGTGCGCTCGGCCACTGGCTTCTCCAGCGCGCCCACCCGATACACCGCCACCTTGTACCGCGCCGCCGACGCCTCCTCCGCATAGGTGAACGTCACCGACGGCGGCTTGTCTTGATAGAAGATGGTCGTTTTCTCCAGCCCCTCCGGCACCACGTTGCGCACGCGGTCCAGGTCTCCGCCGAGCCGCTCCGGGGCGAACGTCGCGCTGCCCTTCACGAGCTCCTTGCCGTCCTTGCCACGCACCCGCCAGTACAGCAGGCCGCGCGCGGGAGCCGGGACGTTGACGAAGGACTGGTACACCGTGCCGGACAGCAGGGGCCGCGTGAAGGCCTCGTCCGAGGCCACCTCCACCGTCACCTCCCCCTCCTTCTCCCAGCCAATGGCCACCTCGGGCATCCCCTGGTGGTAGACCTCCGTGCCGTCTCCCTCGCCGAGCAGCAGGGGCGCCGGTCCGAGCGCCTCGATGCGCGCCTCGCCCGTCTCGCCTGTCACCGTCGCTCGCTCTCCGGCACGCAGCGGCTGGCGCACGTCCCCGCGCACCAGCGTCACCCGCCCCGTGTGCGCATCGACCAGATAGCCCGTCGAGGTGCGCCGCACCGCCAGTCGCGACGCGCCGTCACCCTCCAGCGTGAGCCCGGGCAGCACCACACGACTCTCGCGTCCCTGCGCGAGCTGGACACCGAGCCCACCCTGGCGCAGGTCCATCCGGGCCTCGTCCCGCGTGCCCCCCTGCCCCGCGCCCTCCAGCACCATCTCCGCCGAGGGCCCCAGCGAGAGCTGCGAGGACGAGCCCTGCAGCATCAACTCCGCCGTGCCACTGCCGCGCGTGCGCACGCCATCTCCCGGCGCCAGCACGTCGCCATCCGTGCGCACCGGACGCCAACGCTTCGCGCCCTTGCCGCGCATCTCCGCGCGCCCCGAGCCCAGCCGCACCGTCACCGGAATGGGTGAGAGTTCCACGAGCCGCGAGCCGCGCAGCAGCAGTTCCGCTCGACCCGCCGACACCTCCACCGAGTCACCCTCCGACGCGCGCAGCTGCTGGCCATCCTTGGACACGAACTCGATGGCGCCCAGCTTCACTTCCACGCGGCCGGAGGCCTTCGTCACCTGCACGCTCACCTCGCTGGGCTCGGAGCCCACGCGCGTGAGGCCGAAGGGCGTCAGCAGTGTCAGCGACACCTTCTTGCCACTCGAGGGAGCGCCGGCCGGGCGCGCGGGGACTCGCGACAGCACGATGCCGCGCTCCACGGTCAGCACCACGCTCCCGGCCTCTTCGCCCACGCCGACGCGTGCGTCGGAGCCCACCTCCACCGAGCGCCCGTCCGCGAAGCGCATCGTCGCCGCGCCCGTCGCGCCCGTCTCCAGCGCGTCACCCGAGTACAGCGGGCCTTCCCGCGCGGGGACCTTCTTGCCACCGCGCTCCACCAGCACCTCGCCGGACAGGCCCTCCAGGCGAGCCAGCTCCACGGAGGGTCCCGCGTCGGGCGAGGCAGGAGCCTCAGCGACGGGGCTGGACGGAGTGGTCGCCTCTTCGTCGCAGGCCGTCGCGACGAGCAGGAGGACCAGGAGCCAGGGACGCGCGTTACTCACCGTTGAGGCCTCGGGATGAAATCGACATGGAAGAGGGCTGCTCGCCTTCCCTCAGCGAGGCAACGAGCCAGGGAGGCGGGTCATTCACCGCCGCCGCTGCCTCGGGAAGAGGTCGACGTTGAGGCGGGCCTGCGCGACTTCCTTCAGCGAGACGACCGAGCGAGGACCGCGTGCGGCGCACAATTTCGGCCTCCGCGGGAGACCGATATCGCAGAGGACCTGCCCGCCCTCCCTCCGCGAGGACAGCGAGCCTGGGAAGCGTGTCACTCACCGCCGCTGCCTCGGGAAGAGGTCGACGTTGAAGATGGCCTGCTCTCCATCCTTCAAGGTGACGAGCTTGGATTGCGACAGGTAGCCGCGCGCGGAAATGGTGATGCGGTAGGTGCCACCGCGCACCTTGAAGGTGAACGCACCCTTCGCATCCGTGCGCGCCTTCACCTTCGCCTGCGGGATGAGCAGCGTGGCCGCGATGGGCTTTCCGCCCCGAGCACTGCGCACCTGGCCCGTGAGCGTCGCGGGCTCGCCCTTGCGCTCCGAGGCGAGCGGCACGGACAGCGCCGTCTCCTGCCCCGCGATGATGATGGCCGCCTCTTCCGCCACCCGATAGCCCGGCGACTTCGCCACCACGGCCACGGGCCCTGGCGGCAGCGACTTCACCCACGCCTCGCCCCTCATGTCCGTGCGCACCTCCACGGCCCCCACCGTCAGCCGCACCCCCGGCAACGGTACCCCGTTGCCCGCGCTCACCACCGTCACCTTCAGGCCCCCCGTGGGAGGCGGCAGCTTGCGCGCGCGCACCGACAGCGCCACCCGCCCACCGTCCTCCACGGTGACTCGACCCTCCGCGGGCTCGTAGCCATCCACGCTCACCCGAGCCACGACGTCACCTGGCGGCAGCTCCACGTTCTCCAGCGAGCCCTGCGCATCCGCCTCGCGCGGCGCGCTCTCCACGCCTGCCGACACCAGCACCACCCGCGCTCCCGCCAGCGGCGCGCCCGACTCCGCGTCCAGCACCTGGAGCGACAGGCCTCCCGCCGGCACCCGCTCAGGAGGCAGCGGCTCCGATGCCCGGAACTCGGGCGCATCATTCCAGGTCAGCTCCAGCGCCGCGCCCACCCGACGCATGCGCTGCTCGGACCGAGTCCCATCCGCGAGCGTCACCGTGTCCTGCACGTGCTGGAAGTCCACGAGCAGCGTGCCGGACCAGCGCTGCGTGCCCGTCAGCGGGAACAGGAGCGCGCCACCCGCGGCAAAACCCTTCGCCTCCGCCTTCGCCCCAGCCGAGTCACGAACCGCCAACGACACCGGCACCTCGCCCCGCGCCTCCACCTCCAACCGGGTGAACAGCGGCAGCCGCAGGCTCCCGCTCACCAGCGCCGCGTGCCGCACCCCTCGCGACAGCACCGGCTCCGAGGACGCACCGAAGTGCGGCAACTGCGCATATCCATAGCCCGCGCCCACCTCCGCCCGCACCGGCCCCAACCAGGTGCGCACCTTGGGACCCACCGACGCCCGCAAAAGGCTGCCCCCGGTGATCCGCAAGGAGCCCTCCTTCAAGTCGAAGCCCTCGCGCTGCACCGCTGCCCACCCACCCAGCCAGGAACCCGCCCAGACCGAGCCCACCGCCGCCAGATCATTCGGGGTGAAGCCGTCGTAGGTGAGCCCAGGCCCTACATCCGCCTGGGCACCATTGCGGAGGGCCACGCCGTAGCGCAGGCGCAGCGAGGCTCGCTCGCGCACCTCCTCCGCCCGGACGGACGGGGAGCTGACCAGCACCAACAGCAAGGGCGCCAGACGCGCCAGGATGGGGGCAAGGGGGCGTGGGGGCGTCAAAGCCCGGCGGAGTATAGAGAAAGCCGCGAACACTCCCAAACCGGCGTCATCCGGGGACCCAGAAAGACGCTTGACGAGGACCCCCTGGGTGGCGGGGGCAGCGGACGAGCCGCGTTCTCACCGGGAGGAACGGATGGCTTCTTGCTGGAGTGGAGGGGCTTTGCTAAGCATCCTCACGGTCGGTAGCGCCTCGTCTAACCTCCGGGATTCACTCCAGAAACAATCGGGGTGTTGCCGTGAGACGGGCGAGCGAACGCTGAGGAGCGCATACGCCCATGGGCACGCAACTGGTGATGTACGAAGAGGAGTTCACCAAGATCAACGCCGTTTGCGACCGGCTCACCAAGGACGCGAACGCGAAGGTGGTGTTCCTCGTCGACAAGAACGGGCAACTCATCTCCTCGGCCGGGCAGACGCAGAACATCGACACCACGTCCCTGGCCTCGCTGACGGCCGGCAACGTGGCGGCGATGGGCGGACTCGCCAAGCTGATCGGTGAGAACGAGTTCCCCAACCAGTTCCATGAGGGGGCGAAGGACTCGCTCTACATGACCATCGTCGGCAGCCGGGTCGTGCTGGTCGTCATCTTCGACAACCGCACCAGCCTCGGCCTCGTCCGCCTGCGCATCAAGAAGGCCAGCGACGAGCTGACGAAGATCTTCGAGAGTCTGGTGAAGAAGACGGACAGCCCGGGTGCCGGGTCGCCGTTCGCCGAGATCTCCGACGACGATATCGACAACCTCTTCAGCGAGTAACCCGGGAAGCCATGTCCTTCATCAACTACTCATCCCGCGAAATCAACTGCAAGATTGTCTATTACGGGCCGGGTCTCTGCGGGAAGACGACCAACCTCCAGTACATCTACAACAAGACGGCGGCCGAGACGAAGGGCAAGCTCATCTCCCTCTCCACCGAGACGGACCGCACGCTCTTCTTCGACTTCCTGCCGCTGTCGCTCGGTGAGATCCGCGGCTTCAAGACGCGCTTCCACCTCTACACGGTGCCCGGCCAGGTGTTCTACGACGCCAGCCGCAAGCTCATCCTCAAGGGCGTGGACGGCGTCGTGTTCGTGGCCGACAGTCAGATCGAGCGCATGGAGGCGAACATGGAGTCGATTGAAAACCTCCGTGTGAACCTGGCCGAGCAGGGCTACGACCTGAACAAGATTCCGTACGTCCTCCAGTACAACAAGCGCGACCTGCCCAACGCGGTGACGCCGGAGGAGATGCGCAAGGCCATCAACCCGCGCAACATCCCCGAGTATCAGGCCGTGGCGCCCACGGGCGTGGGCGTGTTCGACACGCTCAAGGCCGTGGCGAAGCTGGTGCTCACGGAGCTGAAGAAAGGCGGCTGAGCCGGGAGCAGCCGGGCAGTCAACTCCCGTACCGCGGGTGAGAAGACGCCTCGCGGCCAAGGGTGTTACAACCTGCTGCCGACGGGCCGGGCCGTCCGCCTCCTGAGGTCGCACAGTGCGTGTCGCAGCCGCCACCCTCCGCCTCCTCGCGCTCGTGAGCGCCACCCTCTGTGGGGCGGCGCTCGCGCAGGAGCCGCGCCCCACGGCGCCCGCCGCCGCCTCGAGCACCGAGGCGCCTCCCGTGGCCCCTTCCGAAGGCGACAGCACCGCGGATGAAGCCTTCAACACGCGGGTGAAGACGCTGGAGGAGCAGGTCGTCGACCTGAAGGAGAAGATCTACCGCTCCAAGGCCCGACTCCTGTTGCTCCAGGAGACGGTGCTGGGCGGAGACGTCACCACCGGGGCTCGCGCGCTCATCGTCCACAAGAACGAGATGGGCAGCTCCTTCATCCTGGAGTCGGTGACGTACGCGCTGGATGGCGCGCCCATCTTCACGCAGGTCGACATCCAGGGCGAAGAGCTGAGCAAGCGCGAGCAGTTCGAGGTCTTCAACGGGCGCATCGTCCCGGGACAGCACCAGCTCGCGGTGCGGCTCGTCTACCGGGGCGGCGGCTTCGGCGTGTTCAGCTACCTGGAGGGCTACAAGTTCAAGGTGCAATCCAGCTACACCTTCAACGCGGAGCCAGGAAAGGTGTCCACGGTGCGCGTGGTGGGCTTCGAGCAGGGCGGCCTCACGCTGGACATGAAGGACCGGCCCGCGGTGCGCTACGACATCGAGCTGTCGCGCGACACGGCGCCGCGCATCGACGGCGAAGCGGGCGGAAGCCCTCCGGCCGCCACCTCCACTGAAGCGCGGTAGGGGTCCGCCGGTGAACGTGTCGCTTCGCGCTCTCGCCCTCGTGCTCAGCCTCGTGGGGGGCGCCTCCGCCTTTGCCGCCGAGCCTCCCCCGCCGCCTCCGACTCCCCAGGAGCTGGAGCAGCGCCTGTCCTCCGTGGAGCAGCAGCTCCAGGTCGCCGAGGAGAGCCTGCGCTTCGTCGAGACACAGTACAGCCAGCGCCCGGAGCCCGATGAAGAGCAGGCCCGCTCGCGGCGCTACTCCGACGCGGAAATCCAGTACCTGCTCGGCGACTGGAGCGCGGCCTCCGTCCACTTCTACGACCTGGTGAGCGACCCGGCGTTCCGGAGCCACCCGCGCTACGCGGACGCGCTCTACTTCCTCGCGGATGCGCTGTACCAGCAGAAGAACGACATCGGCGCGCGGCTCTACCTGCGCGAGCTGTTGTCGCAGCCCACGCCGACCGCGCGCCACCGTGACGCGCTCACGCGCTACCTGGCCATCTCCGGACGGTTGAACCTGTTCGACGACGTCGAGACCTACGTCGAGCAGGCGCGCACGTTGTTCGGCGGCCAGCTTCCGCCCGACGTGCAGTACGTCCAGGCGAAGTGGCTCTTCCGCCGCACCGACCTGCCCGCCGCCGAGCGAATCGCCCGTGCGCGCTCGGCCTTCTCGCCGCTGGCCCAGGCCCATGGCGGCCCGTATCAGCTCCAGGCCGGCTACCACATGGCGGTGCTGTCGATGCAGGCCGGCGAGCTGCCCCTCGCCATCCTCCAGTTCCAGCAGCTCCTCACGCCCCTGTCGAACGAGGGAGGCTCCGCGCCCACCGCGACGCCGGGCAAGCCCGTCACCCGCTCGACGGCGGACACGGACACGCGGCGCATCCGCGAGCTGTCGCTCATGTCGTTGGGACGGCTCCTGTACGAAGCAGGCCGCTTCGACGAGGCGCTGGACCGCTACGGCCAGGTGTCGCAGGACAGCGAGTCCTTTCCGGAGTCGCTCTACGAAATCGCGTGGACGCAGGTGCGCAAGGGCAACCACCAGGAGGCGAAGAACGCCGTCGACATCCTGTTGCTCGTCGCCCCCGACTCGCGGCTCGCGCCCGACGCGAAGCTCCTCCAGGGACACCTGCTCCAGAAGCTCAAGCGGTACGACGAGGCCATCGCCTCCTACGACGAGCTCATCGGCACCTTCCGCCCCGTGCGCGAGAAGGTGGACGCCCTCTTGAACGCCAACCGGGACCCCGTCGCGTACTTCGAGCGGCTCCTGGCGCGCACGGACACCGTCCCGGACGTGCGCACGCTGTTGCCGCCCCTGGCCCTGAAGTACGCCTCCACCGAGCGCGAGGTGAGCCGCGCGGTGAAGATGGTGGGCGACATCGACACCGGGAAGAAGGGCGCCGTCGACGCACGCGAGCTGGCGGCCCGCATCCTTCGCGCGCTGGACTCGCGGAAGCTGGAGACCTTCCCGGAGCTGCAAGAGGGCTTCACGCGCGCGGACGCGGTGGAGACGGCCATTACGCACGCCGAGTCGACGCTGGTGGAAGTGGAGGGACTCGCGCTGGAGCCGTCGCTCACCTCGCAGGAGCGGGACCGACTCGCGCCCCTGCGCCGCGAGCGCGATGCGCTGGCCGCCCGCTTCGCCACGCTTCCCACCACGCAGAAGGGGCTGGAGGAGCGGCTGCGCCGCATGCAGACCCGGGTGGACGCGGTGGACCGCGAGGCCTTCCGGCTGGGCACGGAGATTCAGGGACTGCACGCCATCGCCTCGGCGGTGCGCAAGTGGGTGGATGACACGCGGCTGCTTCGCCAGACGCCACCCGACGAGGAACAAGAGTTCCTGGTGCAGCTCCAGGCCGAGGTCCAGACGCTGAATGATCTCCAGTTGGAGCTGGACCGGACGCGCGGTCGGCTCGCGGATGAGCGCAACAGCGCGGCGGCGTCCCTCTCCGGGGAACAGGCCATCCGCGGCCGCTACGCGGCGGCGCTGCGCTCCGAGCACGAAGTGCTCAGTGAAGCGGAGCGTCGACAGTCTCCCACTGCGGTGCTGACGCACTCGCATCAGGTGCGGGAGCGAGGCGAGGCGCTGCGCAAGCGCGTGGCGGAGGCCCAGGCCGCGCTGCGGACCCAGGTGGACCAGCGAGGACAGCGCATCCGCGCGAAGGTGCTGGCCGAGCAGCACTTGCTGGAGCGCTACGAGGCCGAGGTCGCCGCGGTGTCCGGCAACGCGAAGCAGTTGGTGGGCCGCATCGCCTACGACAGCATCCGGCGCGTGCGTCGGCAGTTCTACGACCTGGTGCTCAAGGCGGACGTGGGCGTGGTGGACGTGGCCTTCACCGAGAAGCAGGACAAGACGACGAACATCCAGAAGATGTCCGCGCAGAAGGCCGAGGCGCTGCGCGCGCTGGACGCCGACTTCCGTGACGTGCTGTCGGAGGAGGGACGGTGATGCGGCGCGTGCTCGCGGTGCTGCTCTCCGTGGCCTCGCTGCCCGCCGCCGCCCAGGCGCCGGACACCGCCGCGCAAGCCCCCTCCCCCGCCCAGGCGGAGAGTCCCTCCGGGACACCGGCCGCGGGCTACCTGACGGGCCTGGGCCGCACACCCGAGGAAGAGGCGCTGCTCCAGGACGTCAGCCGCGCCCTGCGCACGTATGACGAGGAGTCTCGCGAGTTCAGCCGCGAGGTGCAGCTCCTGATGGAGCGCAAGTACGAGCAGAAGCGCGACTCGCTCGCATCCTCATACGAGAAGGTCATCCGGGACTTCGAGGCCCAGGAGCGCAAGGAGCGGATGGAGGCCATCGTCCGCTTCGAGGAGTTCCTCCGCCGCTACCCGCAGGAGCCGCGCTACACGCCGGACGTGATGTTCCGGCTGGCGGAGCTCTATTACGAGCGCTCGCAGGACGAGCATCAGCTGGCGCTGAAGGAGTACCGAGACCGGCTGGAGGCCCACGACAAGAACCCCGACTCGGCCTTCCCCGTGGAGCCGAAGAAGGACTACGGGGACTCCATCGCGCTGTACCGCCGGCTCTTGAAGGACTACCCCACCTACCGCCTCAACGACGGCGCCTGGTACCTGTTGGGCTACTGCCTGGAAGAGCAGGAGCAGGTCGACGAGAGCTTCCGCACCTACCAGCAGCTCATCGCCCGCTATCCGCGAAGCCGCTTCGCCACCGAGGCGTGGGTCCGCATCGGCGAGTACTGGTTCGACAACTACAAGGACCCGAAGGCCCTGCCCCGCTCCGCGCAGGCCTTCGAGGCCGCCGCCCGCGACACGCTGCATCCGCTCTACGACAAGGCCCTCTACAAGCTGGGCTGGACGTACTACCGGATGGACCGCTTCGACGAAGCGGTGGAGTCCTTCCTCACGTTGGTGGACTTCTACGAAGCCCAGCGCGTCGCGAAGGGCGAGGCCGAGGCTGGCGGAGACCTGCGCGACGAGGCCCTCCAGTACGTGGCCATCTCGCTGGCGGACGAGACGTGGGGTGGACTGCCTCGCGCCCAGGCCCTCTTCGCGAAGCGCGGCCCCAAGCCCTACGAGGCGGACGTCTACCGCCGGCTGGGCAACGTCTACTTCGACCAGACGAACCACCCCGCAGCCATCGCGGCCTATCAGCGCGTGCTCCAACAGGAACCCATGGCGCCGGACGCGCCGGAGCTCCAGCAGCGCATCGCCCTGGCCTACGAGCGAGACCGGCTGCTCGCGGAGTCCTTCACGGAGTCGGAGCGACTCGCCAGCCTCTATCAACCCGGCACGGCCTGGTACGCGAAGAACCAGGGAGACCCCGACGCGCTCTCGCGAGCCAACATGCTCGTCGAGAAGAGCCTCTATACGAGCGCCACCTTCCACCACCAGCAGGCGCTGGTGTTCAAGAAGGAGGGCAAGTTCGAGCAGGCCAGCACGGGCTTCGCCACCGCCGCGCGCGCCTACGGCACGTACCTGGAGCGCTTCCCGCGCAGCAAGAGCGCGGGCGAGATGCGCTTCTATTACGCGGAGTGCCTCTACTTCTCCTTCCAGTTCGCCGAGGCCGCGAAGAGCTACGAGCTGGTGCGCGACACCGGCGTGAGCGAGAAGCACCGCGACGAGGCGGCGCACAGCGCGGTGCTCGCGTGGCAGCAACTGCTCGCGAAGGACATTCAGTCCGGCAAGACGCCGGACCTCAGGCCGCTGCGCTCCACCGAGCGGCCCGAGGGCTCGGCGGTGAAGCCCGTGCCGCTGACGCCCACCGAGCAGAAGCTGGTGTCGGCCTCCGACAAGTACGTGGCGCTCCTGCCGCGCGACGCGAAGGCCGCGGGCATCGCCTACAAGGCCGCGGAGCTGTACTACGCGCACGACGACTTCCCCGAGGCCCGCAAGCGCTTCGAGCGCATCATCCAGACGTGGCCCAAGAGCGAGGTGGCCCGCTACGCCACCAACCTCACCGTCGAGACGTTCCTCATCGACAAGGACTGGCGCAGCGTGGAGGAGGTCAGCGCGAGGCTGGCCAGCAACACGCAGGTCATCGACCCGACCAGCGACCTCCACAAGCAACTGGTGAAGTTCAAGCTCGCGGGCCGCTTCAAGCTCGCGGACCAGCTCCTGGCCGAGGGCAAGCACGAGGAGGCCGCGCGCAAGTACATCCAGCTCGTCGACGAGGAGCCCCGGCACGAGTTCGCGGACAAGGCCCTCAACAACGCCGCCGTCGCGCACGAGAACACCCGGCGCTTCGACTCCGCGATGAAGCTCTACGAGCGCATCTATCGCGAGTACCCGTCCTCCCCGCTCGCGGACGCGGCGCTGTTCCGCGTGGCGGTGAACGCGGAGAAGTCCTACGACTTCGACAAGGCCGTCGTCAGCTACCAGAAGCTGGTGAAGGACTACCCCGCATCGAAGGACCGGGAGGCGGCGCTCTTCAACACCGGTCGACTGCTCGAAGGCCAGCAGCGCTACGCGGAGTCCGCGGCGACGTTCCTGCGCTATGCGGAGCTGTTCCCCACCGCCGAGGACGCGCCGAAGAACCAGTACCGCGCGGCCATCTTGTTGGAGAAGCAGGGCGACCCTCGCGGAGAGGTCCGCGCGCTCCAGGAGTTCGTGCGCAAGTTCGCCAACAAGCCCGGCCAGGTGGAGCTGGTGGTGGACGCGCACCGACGCATGGGTGACGCGCACCAGAAGCTCGGCGATGAGAAGGAAGCCCAGCGCGCGTACACCCAGGCGGCGAGCGAGTTCGACCGACGCAAGCTCAAGCCGGACACCCATCCCCTCGCGGCGAACGCGGCGGCGTATGGACGCTTCCAGTTGGCGGAGGCGGAGCTGCAGAGGTTCGACAAGCTGAAGATTGGCGGCTGGGGCAAGGCCCTGGTGCGCAGCTTCGCGGTGAAGCGCGCGGCGGTGAAGACGGTGAAGGACGCGTACTCGCGCGTCTATCCGTACAAGCAGCTCGAGTGGTCCCTCGCGGCGGCCTACCGCTCCGGCTACGCGCTGGAGCGCTTCGCCAACACCATCATCGAAACGCCCGTGCCGCCCGACGTGAAGCGGCTGGGTGAGGACGCGGTGGTGACGTACCAGGACCTGCTCGCGCAGAACACGGCGGAACTGGAGGACGCGGCGGTGGAGAGCTACGCCGTCGCCCTGGCGGAGGCTCGGAAGAATCGCGTCTCCAACGAGTGGACGCGGCGCACGCTGGAGTCCCTCAACCGCTTCCGTCCCAAGGAGTACCCGGTGCTCAAGGAGCCCAAGCAGGCGCTCGCGTCCGACGCCGCTTATCCGGACGGGCTCATCGGCAGCGTGAGCGGGCCCGCCCGCCCCGCGTCGGCGGACGAGAGCCGCATCACCGGGGGAGCCAAGCCGTGAGCTTCTCTCCACGCACGCCGGGGGCCTCCGCACTCACCGCGCTGTTCCTGTCCTCGGGCCTGTGGCTGTCCGCGTGTGCCTCCGGCCCGGAGACGCGCCCCACAGCCGAGGCGCCCGTCGAGGCAACGGCCGATGCGGACTCCAAGGCCGCGCCCGTCCCCACCGTCGTCGCGCCTCCGCCCCGCAGCACGGCGCAGGACTTCGAGCAGGCCGTGGCGATCGCGCGGGCCGGAGAGCTGACGGCGGCGGAGACGGCGCTGCGCGCGCTGGTGACGCAGAACCCGAATCTCGACTACGCGTGGACGAACCTCGGCATCGTCCAGGAGCGGCTGGGACGGCACGAGGACGCGGAGCGCTCGTATCGTCAGGCGCTCGCGGTGGCTCCCGAGCAGGAGTCCGCATGGGACTGCCTGGCGCGCCTGTACGGACGCACGGGCCGCTCCGCTGCGCTGGAGACGGAGCTGCGCGGGTTGGTGGAGACGAAGCAGGACTCGGCGCCGCTGCACACCGCGCTGGCCATCACCCTGCTCCAGCAGAAGAAGCTGGGGCCCGCGGCCACCGAGGCGAAGCAGGCCCTCAAGTTCGATGAGCGCCACACTCGCGCCATGCAGGTGCTCGCGCAGGTGTACTACCGCGAGGGCAAACACGAGCTGGCGCGCATGGTGCTGGAGAACGCGCGGGACATCGCGCCAGGCGACGCCGCCACACGCAATGCACTGGGGCTGGTGTACCTGGCGCTGAAGGTGGGCCCGCAGGCCCTGGCGGAGTTCAAGGAGGCCGCGAAGCTCCGGCCCGACTTCGCCGAGGCACGCAACAACTTCGGCGCGCTGCTCAACGAGGCCCAGGACTACCCGGCCGCCGTCACCGAGCTCGAAGCGGCGGTGCGAGCCGCTCCCGACTTCGCCGCCGCGCGCCTCAACCTGGGCAATGCCTACCGGGGACAGGGGGAGTTCGAGCGCGCCAAGGCCGAGTACGAGCAGGTGCTCGTGCTGCTCCCCGGTCAGCCCGACCCGTTCTTCAACCTCGCCATCCTGTTCCTCGACGTGGAGCCCCCGGGGGTCGACCCCATCCAGCGGTACAAGACGGCCCTCACCTACTTCGAGCGCTACGAAGCCCAGGGTGGTCGCGACAACCGCATCCCCCAGTACACGAAGGACGCGCGCAAGAGCATCGAGCGCGAGGAGCGCCGCCTGGAGCGCGAGCGCAAGGACCAGCTCCGCAAGGCCGCGGAGCAGGAGAAGGCCCAGCAGGAGCAGGCGAAACAGGCCGCCGAGAACAACGCGCCGACCACCGCCCCACCCGCGCAGGCCGCCCCCGCGGACAAGGGAACGGCCTCCACTTCGACGCCGCCCGTGCAGGGCGCATCCGCTCCGGCCAGCCCACCCGAGCAGACCGCTCCATCAGGCTCCGAGAACCCCGGCGCGGTGCCCACTCCGCCGGCCCCCACCCCAGCACCTTCCGCGCACGTCGGAGCACCCTCGGAGGGAACTCCGCCCCCCGCGCCGGTGTCCCAGCCCGAGCCCGCTTCCGGCACCGCGCCCTCGAAGAGCGGCTCGGGTAAGCTGGCCACCGACAAGAACTAGGATCGCCATGCGCGCCACCTTCGCCCTCTTCGTGCTCCTCACCACCGCGCCCGTGCTCGCGCAGGACGCTGGCAAGTCCGCCGCGCCCGGCACTGGCGGGGCCACGTCGAGCAGCGAAGCGGCGCCCGCGAAGAAGGCGCCTCGCAAGGTCATCCGCCTGGACGCGCTCACCGTCGAGGGCCGCATCCAGAAGCCCCAGGCTTTCTACATCCTCCCCCGCTCCAACCTGAGCTTCGACGACCTCAACCGCACGGAGAGCTTCGTGCCCAAGGTCGAGAAGAGCGTCGAGCAGGAGCCCTTCTAGGCCATGGCCGCCCCGTCACCTTCCAAGCTGCTCCGCGTCGGCCTCATCCAGAACGGCCAGATTGTCGAAGAGCACCACGTCCGGCGCGAGAGCGTCACCATCGGCCATGACGCGCGCAACACCATCGTCCTGCCCGCCTCGGACGACAGGCCCGCGCGCTTCAGCGTGTTCGAGAACCAGGGCCACCAGTTCCTGCTCGTCATCAACGAGTTCATGAAGGGCCGCGTCAACCTCGGCTCCTCCGACGTGGACTTCGACGCCCTGCGCTCCCAGGGGCTCGCCTCGCGCCGGGGTGACCTCTACGTCCTCCCCCTCCAGGAGACCGCGCGCGGCAAGGTGGAGCTGGGCGACGCCACCCTCTTCTTCCAGTTCGTCGCGCCCAAGGCCGAGGAAGCGCGTCCGGTGATGCCCTCGGACATCCGCGTCAGCCGCTGGAAGACGATGGACCGCGTCTTCTTCGGCATCCTCGCCGCCTCGCTGCTCGTCCACTTCTCCGGCGCCGCCATCATCCTCTCCGCGGAGGCCCCCAAGGAGCAGGAGCTGGCGTTGGATCAGCTCGATGACCGCTTCGTGCGCGCCATCATCCCCCAGCGCCCCATCGAGACCGCGAAGCCCGCCACGCCGGGCCCCGCAGAGACGCCGAAGGAAGACGTCAAGCCCCCCGAGCCGAAGGACGGCGCGGACAAGCCCGCGTCGGAGAAGCCCGCGGCCGCCGCCGAGCGCCACGCGGAGATGGTGAAGAAGGTCTCCGACAAGGGCCTGTTGAAGATGCTCGGCTCCAAGGGCTCTGGCACCGGCGCGTTCCAGGACGTGCTGGGCAGCGCCAGCGGTGGCAGCGACATCGTCGCCGCGCTCCAGGGCGCCGGCGGCGTGGGCGTGGCCAACGAGGCCTCCGTCGGCAAGGGTACCGGCCCGCGCGGCGGTGGCACCGGCACCGTGACGGGCATCGGCGAGCTGGGCACCCAGGGCGGCGGCAAGGTGGACCTGGGCACGAAGAAGGAAGTCGAAGTGAAGGGCCGCGTGCAGGACGCGACGCCGGACGTCGACAGCTCCGACGTGGACCGCGACGCGCTCGCCCGCTACGTCCGCGCGCGCAAGGGCGCCATCCAGAGCTGCTACGAGAAGGAGCTCAAGCGAAACCCCAACCTCAAGGGCAAGGTGGTGGTGCGCTTCTCCATCACCCCGTCCGGCCGAGTGGGGGACTTCGAAGTCGACGAGAACACCCTCGGCAGCGAGGCGGTGGCCAGCTGCATCCGCGCCGCCATCCGCGGCTGGGTGTTCCCGTTCAAACCCGAGTCCGCCGCCACCGTTTCCTACCCCTTCGTCTTCTCGCCGACGGGGTAGGCTCCGGCGCCGGTGTACCCAGCGCGGGCTCCGAGGGGACCATGGAGAAGCTGGCCGTCATCGCCGCCTCACCGCTGTTCGAGATGCTCTCTCCCGTGGAGCTGGACCGTCTGGCGGAGCTGGCCCGGACGCGCCACTGCGTCCCCGGCGAGGTCATCTTCCATGAAGGGGATTTGGGCGACAGCCTCTTCCTCGTCGTCGAAGGCCAGGTGGAAGTGGCCCGGAACGGCACGGATGGGTTGCCGCGCACCCTGGCCGTGCTGTCACCTCCCGAGTTCTTCGGGGAGATGGGCCTCATCGACAAGGACTACCGCTCCGCCACCGTGCGCGCGCGAACGCAGGCCCACCTGCTCCAGCTCACCGCTGGGGACTTGCGCGCCTTCCGCAACGAGTACGCCGACGGCTTCACCTTCGTCGTCGTCAATATCGCCCGAAGCCTGGCTGCTCGACTGCGTGAGGCCAATGCCCGCCTCTCCAGTAACCACTGAATAACTGGGGGTTCGTCGCGTTGACACCCCACCCCCCGCCTTCTACGCTTTGTTGCAATGGGAAGGGCCGGGAGAGCCGAGAGGCGTATGCGCACTGTCGGAATGGTCGCTGTGATCGTCGCCACGGGCGTGGCCGTCGCGCAGGGACCGGTGCCCTCGCCCCGGTCACCCGCCGCCACCACCACGCTGGAGAAGGCGAGTGAAGTGCCTGACTCGCAGAAGCTGGAGCGCAGCACCCAGGCCTTGAGTGTCATGCGAGACGTGCTTCGCCAGGTGCTCGGCAAGGTGGAAGAAGCGCGCCGCACCAAGGACGTGGTGAAGCTCAACTGCGCCAACGAGAAGCTCACGCAAATCAAGGGCCTGTTGCGCATCTCCGAGCAGGCGGACGTGTCGCTCCAGGAGTCCCTCACCCGGCGCGAGGTCTCCACCAGCGAGCACGAATACACCAAGGTGATGATCGCCCGGCAGAAGGTCGGCCAGCTCCGCTCGGAGGCCGAGGAGTGCATCGGTCAGCTCGCCTTCCGCACCGACGAGAACCTCTTCATCGAGGTGGAGGAGCCGGAGAACCTGCCTGGCGGCGACCCCACGCGCCCGCCCCCTCCCGACGACATCCTCGTGCGCCCGCCTCCCGCGAGCCCCATCAACTAGTCCCGTGCGCCCTCCGGCCCTCCGGGCGAGTCCAAGTCCCGTGTCGAACAATTCTTCGGCCCCTGAAATCGCGCGTGCTATGACGCCCCAGGCCGTCCGCATGAAAGGTGGGAGTGAGTACGCCCTCTCCCTGGGAAGCCACTGCGAGCCATGACGCTGAGAGGGACATTCTGGGGCACGGTCTGCGGGCTGGCGCTGATGGCGCCTGTCACCGTGGCCATGGCTCAGGACGGAGTCTCCGCGCCGGCCACGGGTGGCAACGGCTTCAAGGTCGGCAACGGCCGGCTGCATCCGTACTTCGAGTTGGAGACGCGGCTGGACAGCGGCGTGGGCTACTTCGGCCGCGAGGGCCAGGAGTTCCCCGGTGGCGTGTCGCCGGACCTGTCGGGTGAGCTGGCGATGCACTTCCGGCCGGGCTTCCGGCTGGACATCCCCTCTCCCCGGCTGGCGTTCAACCTCAACGCCAACCTGGACTACGTGCTCTTCACGGGCCTGATGACGCAGGGCTCGAACGCGGCCTCGCACATGGAGGGCGCCGCGGACCTGCTGGCGCGCATCAACCCGGAGGCGCCGCTGTCGCTGGAGCTGTCGGACCAGTTCACGCGCTCGGACCGGACGCGCACGGCGGCCATCGGCGCGGGCATCCTCAGCCTCTACAACGAGGCCAAGGTGAAGGCTCCGTGGCGGCCGGGGGGTGGCGCGGTGGAGGTGACTCCGGGCGTGGCCTACGCGGTGGAGTTCTTCGAGCCGCTGGGCGCTTCGGCGCCGGCGGACTGCGGCGAAGGCGTGTGCGACCCCGTCGGCGCGGACCGCTTCAACTACGGCAACCTGCACCTGGGCCTGGAGAGCCGCTGGCGCTTCCTGCCGAAGACGGCGCTGGTGCTCGACACCGGCGTGGACGTGCGCCGCTACTTCAACGACGGGGGCCCCAACGCCACGCTGCTGCGCGCGTTGATCGGCGTGGCGGGCCTCGTGTCGCCCAAGGTCGCGGTGACAGCGAAGGTGGGCTGGGGGCAGAACTTCGGGGAGGCGGGCGGCGGGACGGTGCTCGGCCAGTTGGACGGCACCTACCTGTTCAGCCCCACGCTGACGTTCAAGGGCGGCTACCTGCGCATGCTGGAGCCGGTCGCGGCCTACGGCATGTTCCGGGACGACCGGGTCTCCGCCGAGGCGCGCGCGTTGCTGGGCGGCAAGCTGACCTTGCACGCAATGGGCATGGTCGACTTCCTGAGCTTCTCCGGCAACCGTGGCGACACGGTGGTGACGGTGGACGCGGGGCCCGAGTACCAGTTCCGTCCGTGGCTCACCGGCGCCGCGGGCTACATGCTGAGCAACCGCTCATCCTCCGTGGATGGCGGCGGCCTGAACTACACGCGCCACGAGGGGTATGCTCGCCTCTCGGTGACGTACTGAGCCCCCGCCGCGCCGGGGAAGCTTCCCCGCCCACGAGGTCTCCTCCCGGATGAGAACGCTCCGCCTCTGTCTCGCCCTGCTCCTGTCGGGAGCGCTGTCCGCGTGCTTCGGCTCGGCGCCGCGTCCTCCGCCCCCCACGCCCACGCCAGCGGCCGAAGCGGGTGAGGCCCGCTCCGGCGGCGGCACGCTGGGGCCCGGGGACGTGGTGGAGGTGCGCGTCTTCCAGGAGCCCGAGCACTCCGGGACGTGGCGCCTGTCACCCGAGGGCACCATCGACTACCCGCTGTGCGGCAAGGTGCCGTTGCGCGGGACGACCCCCAGCACCGCGGCGGACACGCTGCGCGAGTGCCTTGCGCGCTACGTGCGCCGGCCGCAGGTGTCGGTGCTGATCCGCGAGTACAACTCGCACAAGGTCTTCGTCTTCGGCGAAGTGCAGAAGCCCGGCACCTTCCCGGTGGATGGAGAGATGTCCATCGTCCAGGCGATTACGCTCGCGGGCGGCTTCACCAAGCTGGCGGCGAAGAACAACACGCTGGTGACGCGCGTGGTGGACGGCCTGGAGCGGAAGATTCGAGTGCCCGTCGAGGACATCGGCGTGGGGCGCGAGAAGAACTTCATGCTCCAGCCCGGCGACATCGTCTTCGTGCCGGAGAGCTTCTTCTAGGGGCGCGGTGTCCAGCCCAGCTCGTCGATGAAGTTCCGGGCCTCGGAGAGCAGCACCGGAGCCAGCGCGGGCGCGGAGGCGATGACGTCACCGCGCATCACGCTGAACGGTGCGCCCGTGACATGGCGGATGACGCCTCCGGCCTCCTCCACGAGCAGCGAGCCCGCGGCGATATCCCAGGGCTTGAGGCCGAACTCGAAGAAGCCATCGAAGCGGCCCGCCGCCACATAGGCCAGGTCCATGGCCGCGCTGCCCGTGCGACGCATGCCCTGAGCGCGCAGGACGAAGCGGGTGAAGAGACCCACCGGCCCCTCCGGCTTCTCGCGGACGTCGTAGGGAAAGCCCGTGCACAACAGCGCCCTGTCCAGCCTGTCCACGGTGCTGGCGCGCAGCGGGCGGCCATTGAGCGTGGCGCCCTCCCCTCGCGCGGCGGAGAACAGCTCATCCAGCATCGGGTCATACACGGCGCCGGCCAGCACGCCGCCAGGGCCCTCCACGGCGACGCTGACGCAGAAGTGCGGCACGCGGTGGGCGTAGTTGGTGGTGCCGTCGAGCGGATCCACCAGCCAGCGCAGGCCATCCGTGCCCGCCGTCGCGCCGCTCTCCTCCGCGAGGATGGCGTGGGTGGGGTGGCGCAAGCGGATGAACGCGAGCAGCGCCTCCTCGGATGCGCGGTCCGCGTCCGTCACCAGGTCGATGCCGCCCTTGAGTTCGATGGTGCGCTCGCCCAGGAAGCGGTCGGCGAGGATGCGGCCGCCAAGGCGCGCACCCTCCTCCGCGGTGCGGCGCAGCTCGGCGGGAGTCTCCGGGGCCGTGTCAGCCATGACGTCTCCTGGGCGGGGCTACGGCGCGGGCTCGGCCAGCAGCGCTTCGATTTCAGACTGGTACTTGGTGAGGAACTCCTCGTTGAAGCCCTCGTGGACGTGGCGCACCACGCCGCGCTTGTCGATGAAGTACGTCGTGGGCATGCCACGCACCTTCAGCGTGCGCTCGGCCACGCGGGCGTTCTCGTCGACGAGGACGGGCAGGCCCACCTTCACTTCCTTCAGGAACGGCTCAATCGCGCGCGCGTCCTCGTCCACGTTGAGCGCGTAGACCTTGAGTCCCTTGGCGCCGTACTCGCGCACGAGGTTCTCGTAGAAGGGCAGCGCGTCCCGACAGGGCTCGCACCAGGTGGCCCACACGTCGACCAGCACCACGCTGCCCCTGTCACTCACGAGGTCATACAGCTCGCCACCGGGGTAGCGCTTCACCTGGAAGACGAGCGGCTGCGTGGCGGAGACCTGCGTGCCCTGCTCCTCGGGGCCCCCGGGCACGGCGGGCGTGAGGGGCGGCATCGTGCTGCTGCGAGCACAGCCCGTGACGGACAGGACACCCAGGAGGACGGTGAGCGGGAGGCGCATGTCAGGCAGTCTCCCCCGAGCGGGCCTTCAAGGCCACGAGCAGCTTCTCGATGAACCCACCGAAGGCGCCGTTGCTCATCACGAGCAGCACGTCACCGGGGCGGGACTCGCGCGCCACCAGGTCCACCATGGCCTGCACGTCGGTGGAGCCCTCGGCCGCGATTCCCTGCGCCTGGAGGTCCGCCACCAGCTTGCGCACGTCGAGCTCCTCGCCGACGGGCACCTTGTCGTGCCGCTCCGGCACCTTGAGGCTGGCGCGGGCCGCGCCGGTGAAGGCGTGGGCGTAGTCCTCCTGGTGGATGTTGCGGCGGCTGGTGTTGGAGCGGGGCTCGAAGATGGCCCACAGCCGACGCTCCGGGTAGCGATGGTGGATGGCGTCGATGGTCTCCCGCACGGCCGTCGGGTGGTGCGCGAAGTCGTCCACCACGAGGATGCCATTCGGCTCGCCGCGAGGCTCCTGCCGCCGCTTCACGCCCCGGAACGTGGACAGGCCCTTGGCGATTTCGTCGAAGGACAGGCCCAGCCCGCGCGCGGCGGCGATGACACTCAGCGCGTTCTCCACGTTGTGCAGGCCGCCCATGGGCAGCTCCACCGTGCCGAGCACCGTGCCGCGCTCCACCACCTGGAAGCGCGCGCCGTTGGCACCGAAGGAGACCTCGCGAGGGACGTAATCCGCTTCCGCGCCCTCCTTCGCGACGTAGGTGACGACGCGGCCCTGGCACCCCTCGCGCGCGAGCTTCACGGCGTTGGGGTACGCGGCGCAGACGACGAGCTGCCCGTCGGCGGGGATGAGCCGGACGAACTTCTCGAACGTCGCCTCGTAGTGGGGCAAGTCGCGGAAGATGTCCGCGTGGTCGAACTCCACGCTGGTGAGGATGGCGGTACGCGGACGGTAGTGGAGGAACTTGGAGCCCTTGTCCCAGTAGGCGGTGTCGTACTCGTCGCCCTCGACGACGAAGTGCGGCCCTTTGCCGACGCGGTAGTTGCCCGAGTAGTTCTGGGTGACGCCGCCCACGAGGAAGGACGGGTCCTTGCCGGCATCGACGAGGACGTGGGCCATCATGGAGGACGTCGTCGTCTTGCCGTGGGTGCCGGCGACGACGACAGCGTGCGAGCGGGCGAGGAAGAGCGAGCCCAGGGCGGCGGGAAAGCTCATCTGCTTGATGCCGCGCTCGCGGACGGCGGTGGCCTCGGGATTCACGCGGCGGATGACATTGCCGATGATGACGAGGTCGGGCTTCGCGTCGTCCAGGTTCTCCGGACGGTAGGGCGAGGCGGCGGGGATGCCCCACGCCTTGAGCATGTCGCTCATGGGTGGGTAGACATTCTCGTCGCTGCCGGTGACTTCGTAGCCGGCGGCCTTGAGCATTCCAGCGAAGGAGCCCATGCCGGTGCCCGCCACGCCCACCAGGTGGACGCGGCGGACGCTGCCGGGCTCGAGGGTGTCGAGGACGTTACCGTTGTCGTCAGCCATGCGTTCCCTGCGAGATGGCGGTGAGGCCGAGCGCCTCCACGACGAAGTCATGGAAGACGGGTCGGAAGTCGCGGATGCGCAGCTCCTGGCGGCCCAGCGCCACGCGGTTGGTGACGAGCGCCACCACCAGCGAGCGACGCAGGTCCACCCAGAGACTCGTTCCGGTGAAGCCCAGGTGCCCGACGGCGCCCGGAGGTGAGTCGCCCACGAAGCGGCCCGCGCTGGATCCCACTTGGGACGGTGAGTCGAAGCCCATGGAGCGCGTGCTGCCTTGCACGAGCGCATCCGTGGCGAGCGCGCGGTGCCAGAGCGGGGCTGGCGCAATCACGGGGCTCGTCCCCGCGCAGCCATCGAGCACGGCCTGACCGAAGCGGGCCACGTCCACGGCGGTGCCGAAGAGGCCCGCGTGTCCGGCGACGCCGTCCATCACCCAGGCGTTGTCGTCATCGACTTCACCGGGACGCGTGGGTTGAGTGGGCACGTCCTTCCACAGCGACTCCTGACCGGGCGCGGGCTCGCGGGGGCGCGTGGCGCCGGTGGGTGCGGGCATGGCGTCGGCGGGGAAGTCGGTGAGGCGGTGGAAGCGGGCGGAGAGGCCGAGCGGCTCGGCGACGTGGCGGGAGAAGAGCGTGTCCAGCGGGGCGCTGGCGGCGCGGGAGAGAATCTCACCGAGGAGGATGAAGCCCACGTCGCTGTACGCGGTGCGCGTGCGAGGCGCGGCGGCGAGCGGCGTGGACGCGGCGGCCTGGAGGACCTCGTCGCGGACGCGGGAGCGCGTGGCGGAGGGACAGGTGGCGTCGAGCAGCTCGGGGTGGGCGCTGAGGGCCTGCGCGAAGAACGGGACGAAGGGAGGCAGGCCGGAGCGGTGGTAGAGCAGGTCCGCGACGGTGGCGCCCGCGTCGCCGACGGGCGAGCCAGGGAAGTAGCGGGACACGAGGGTATCGGGCCCCACCTTGCCTTCGGTCCACAGGCGGAGGAACAGGGCGGTGGTGCTGATGACCTTCGTGAGCGAGGCGAGGTCGAAGCGCGTGTCGCCAGAGACTTTTCCCGCGACGCCGCCGAAGACCTGGACGCCTCGGTGGAGGACGACGGCCTGGGCTGCGGGGAAGACGCCGATGCCCACGGCCTCGTCGAGCAGTGTCTGGAGGACGGCGATGGGGTGTTGTTCAGGAGGGGCGCTCATGCGCGCACGGCTCCTTCGAGGAACGTGAGCCGGGCCGAGTCCGCGTCCAGGCGAACCTGCGTGCCGAGGGCCACGGGGTAGTTGAGGGCACCGTGGCCGATGGGGAAGCCCGCCGCGCAGGGGACGCCCGATTCACGCGCGAGGTCTCGGAGGACGTCGCCGCTGGTGTAGTCGGTGCCCCGCTCCTCGCAGGCGGTGAAGTCGCCGAGGACGATGCCGCGCACGCGGGAGAAGACGCCGGCGAGGCGCAGTTGGGTCCACATGCGGTCGAGGCGATAGGGGCGCTCGGTGACGTCCTCGAGGAGGAGCACGGCGCCGTCGAGGGGCGGCAGGTACGGGGTGCCCAGGAGGGTGGCGAAGACGGAGAGGTTGCCGCCGACGAGGTGGCCCTCGGCGGTGCCGGGGACGTAGGTGGCGGTGCCGGTCAGCGGGGGCGGGGCCTCGGGGGACTCGAGGAGGCGGAAGAAGTAGTCGCGGACCTCGGGAGGCTGCTTGCCGAGCTGGGTGAGGACAGGCCCGTGGATGGAGACGCGGCCGAGGACCTGGAGGGCGGCGTGGACGGAGGTGAGGTCGGAGAAGCCGGTGAAGAGGCTCGGCGCGGCGTCGGCGAAGGGAAGGCGCGGGAGGAGCCGGGCGCTGCCGTAGCCACCGCGGGCGCAGAAGATGGCGCGGGCGGAGGGGTCGAGGAGGGCGTGGGAGAGCTCTTCGGCGCGGCGCGAGTCGTCACCAGCGAGGTAGCGGTACGCGGAGCCGAGGTCGGGGCGGAGGACCGGGGAGTAGCGCTCGGCGATGACGGCGAGGCCGACGTCGAAGAGGGGGCGGTCGAAGGGCCCGGAGGGAGCGACGACGTGGACGGTGTCGCGGGGGCGGAGCGGGAGGGGCTTGAGCCAACGCACGGGCGCTTCATAGCACCGGGGGGACGGCGGGCATCCGGATTCGAGCCGGGAGCGTTGAGTACTCCCGGACGTCGGAACACGGACACTGCGGTCGCTCGAAGCCTCCTCCCCTACCCGGCCGAGCGCTCCAGGACGGCCGCGAAGAACGCGTCGGTGCCGTGGCTGTGGGGAGCGACGAAGAGGAAGCCATCGCGAAGACAGGCCTCAGAGAGCCACCCCGCGCCGGGACGGGTGAGGCGGTAGTCGGGGCGAGCCGCGAGGAAGGCGGAGACGACGTCCTCGTTCTCTGCGCGGTTCACGGTGCAGGTGGCGTAGACGAGCCGTCCGCCCGGGCGCACCAGGTCCGCGCCGCGCTGGAGGATGTCGAGCTGGAGCGGTGGGAAGTGAGCAAGGACGTCGGGGGTGATGCGGAAGCGCTGGTCGGGGCCGCGGCGGAGGGAGCCCAGCTCCGAGCAGGGAGCGTCCACGAGGACGCGGTCGGCGCCGAGGCCCGGGGTGGGAGGGGTCCGGAGGACCTGGACGCGGGTGAGGCCGGCGCGGGAGGAGCGTTGGAGGAGTCGGTCGAGCCGCTCCGGGTCGGGGTCATGGGCGAAGAGGCGGCCGGAGTCGCGCATCGCGGCGCCGAGCTGGAGCGTCTTGCCCCCGGCGCCCGCGCACAGGTCGACCACGGTTTCACCGGGAAGGGCCTCCAGGAGGAGGCCGAGGAGCTGGCTGCCCTCGTCCTGGACCTCGAAGCGGCCTTCCTGGAGGGAGGGAAGCGCGTAGAGGTTGGGGCGAGGCCCGTCGATGTGGAGGGCGAGCGGGCTCCAGGGGCCCGGCCGGGTGGAGACGCCCTCGGAGCGGAGGCGCTCGGCGAGTTCCTCGCGGGAGGAGCGGAGTGGATTGACCCGGAGGGTGATGGGCCCGGGGACGTTGAGGTGGGCGCAGAAGGCGTCGGCGTCGGGGCCGAGTTCACGGGAGAAGTGGTCAGCGAGCCAATCCGGGAGGGAGTAGCGGAGGGCGAGCGAGGGGGGCGGCGAGGGGTTCAGGGTGGGGACGCCCTCCCCTACCCCGGCGAGCGAGGCGGCCTCGGGAGCGGGGACGTGGGCGAGGCCATGGAGGAAGGCGAAGAGGAGGAGTGGGGGTGGAGCGTCGTCCTGGTCGAGGAGGAAGGCGAGGCGGCGGCGCCAGAGGCCGACGTTGAAGATGGCTTCCTTGAGGGCCTGGCGCTGGTCGCGGGAGAGGGAGCGATGAGCACGGAGGGTCCGATCCACGACGCGCTCAGCGGGGGAGCCGGCGAGCACGAGGGAGATGGCCTCGGATGAAACGGAGGCGAGCCCATCGAGGGCGGACCAGGGTGGCCCCTGGAGCCGGGAGAGCGGATCAAACGGGACAGTTGACAGAGGGGGCTCCGTTCTCTAGAAAGCGCGTCATCGCTGCGGCGCCGTTACCACAGCGAGGACATATTCCCCGATAGCTCAGCCGGTAGAGCGGGTGACTGTTAATCACTAGGTCCGAGGTTCGAGTCCTCGTCGGGGAGCTACTTGAAGGGCCCTACCAACCGGTAGGGCCCTTTTTGTTTAACAAGGGCCTCGCGATGATATCGCGGGGCCTTCGTGCTTAAGCCCCTGAATCCCAAGGGATTTTGGCTCGCGGTGCTGAAGAGGGCGCTCTCGGCTCTCCACCCCGCAGACCGAGATGCCCCCTCTTCTCCGCCGCCGGTTGGGCTCTCTGAAGCGCTCTTTCGCCCGTTTTGGGGAGAGAGAGGCCGAGAGTGATTAACAGGTACTGTTAACCATTGGGGAGGCGGTTAACAACATTCCCCTGGAGACCCGCTCTTTCCGCTCTGAAGTTTTTGAGAAGGCGTCTCTCTCTCTGCTTTCTGGTTTCGCCTCTTGCCTGCTTTGCGGCTCCCTGCAAAGGGGGCACGGTAATGGTGGTTGCAATGGGCTTCGGCTCCAGCAGCCCTCCACCACCTCTTCGCCGGGCACTCGCCCCTCCGCATCAGGCAGACGGCTCACCCGTCATGCGGCTCCTGAGAGCATCCCAGAGCCCCAAGACTCCGCAGAGTCCCCGCCCCTCGCACGGCCTCGCTGAGCTGCCGCTCCCCACAGGAGGGCAGCGCCTCCAGCCCCCACCCTCTCGCGCCCCGCGAAGCCGCCGATCCACCCATCAGTCGGTTCCAGAGAGAGTCCCGCCGAGCATCGAGACTGCGGCGAACAGCCCATTGGTGTAGCCCCCGGGTTCGACCGGACGGTTCTCCCTCGCATAGGAGCAAGCCTGGGAATGGCGCTGTAAAGGTCGGCACAGTTTTCCAACGCAAACAGCAGGCACGCTCATGCCCCCGCTGAATAAGGCTGGCTGTCCCGCCAAGAGCGGGGAGCAGCGCGACAGCGAACGCCCCCCGCCCAGACCCCATTCGTCACTAAAGCGTCTCAAGACCTGCCCACTCGCCATCCGCGTCCGACTCCCAGCCACGTCGACTCCATTGACCTTCGCGCCATTCAACTGCCAGGCAACATTTGCCCTGTTCTGCGACACGTCGTTTATCAATGAAGAAAAACACGAGCGCCCAAACGGCCACGCCACAGTCGTCCCTTCGGGTCACCAGCAGTTTCACAACAAGCTCAATAGTGATTCCCGGATGTGGCGTCCCAACCATTCCCTCCAGTGTTGCGGAGGCTGCGTCAACCTCAATGGTTTCGCTCCCTTGAACGATCCGCAGCGGGCAACCCAGGAATAGCGATAGCGACTTGAGCCATTCAACATGTTCCGACCAGAGGTCCACATCCTTCATCGTTCAAACTCCCTTACAATCTGGAACGACTCAACGCAGCTTCTCAAAGGGACCACCATTGGGGAGCGGATTGGCCGGCTTTCCCGTCCCACGTGTGATTGGACGGCCTTTACCATCCTTCGTCGCGAGCGTACCAAACGCAGTAATGACGCGCGTCGGCTCTCCCTGCTCGGTAACGACCGTCGTCCCGTCGCGATGATAGTGGTCAACAGGGCGATTGTTGGCGTTGGTCCCGCGGTAAAGCGTCGACTTCGGGTCGTTGATGATGTTCGCTTGATCTTGCCGACTAACACCATGAGCGTCAGGATGCCCGGGACGACCATCAGGTCCATACGGCCGGGCGCCCTTGATGTCCTTGGCATTTACCTTGGCTCCTACATCTGCTCGGCCCGGCAGGGACGTCGCAGTCTCGCGGCTGAGCACCTCGTCGGCCGACACTCTACCTTGGGTATCACGGGCCTGCTTTGAAGCAGACCCAGCTCGGTCGGAGTTGGTGACGGACAGCATCGCCTGCCGCGCCTTCGGCACGTTGCCCCGCGACTCGTACAGGGCCAGAGCGCCCGCCTCGCCCCACTCTCCCACCAGAATGGCCGCCTCCCGGCTCTGCTGGAAGTAGCGGGCCAGTTCCCCCACGGCGCTCTCTCCGACTCGCGCCTCCAACCTCTCCAGCACGGCCTTCAGCGATTCCACTCGAGACACTACGGCCTGCAGCCGCGCCCCCTCCTGCCTGGAGAGGCCGGCTTCACGGAATGCGCGCGCCCCCTTCCCTCCCGCGTACAGGCCCACCATGAGGGCCGCGGGCGCCAACTGCCGCGTGGCCTCCTCGTACTCACCCTGGGCGAGGGAGGCCCCGCCCTGCGCCGTTCCCGCCGCCAGGTGGTAGAAACCCAGGGGCACGCCGAAGGTGAGGTGGTCGAAGGACGCCAGGGCCACGTTGCCCGGCGCGAAGGCCCCCAGGTACTGCGCCTTCTCCACCTCCTCGTATGCGGCCCGGTAGGGCGGTGGGAGCTGCGGGGGCAGCGCGGACGCATCTACACTCCGGCTTCCGGCGACGAGAGGAATGGAGGACGCGACGTCGTCCGCAGCCCTCCCCAGTCCGCGCGCGATGTCGCCAGTACGGAAGTCCCTCTCCGGGAAGTCGGGGAGGGTCATGCCCCGCTGCTTCAACTCCTCGCGCACCACCTCCATGGCCCCCAGGGCACGATTGAGCAGCTTGTCCTCGGCCAGCAGGCGCAAGAGCTGCCGCACCTCGTCGTCGTGGGTGGTGTGCAGGACGAAGAGGGCGAGGACTTCCGCCTTGGCCAGGCCGTGCTTCTCGACGGCGGTGGCGAGGAAGGCCGCGCGCTTCTTGAGGAGGACGCGGGCAGCCTCGGCCTCCAGAGGGCCCAGGGCGCCCAGCCGGACGGCGTTCCAGTCCGAGATGGCCTCCACCAGCCGGGGCATGTTCGCCTGGCGCTGCAAGGCCAGGAAGGCCGCTGGCGTGGTGCACCCGAGGAACGGCGCCATCACCTCCTCTTCAGAATTCAGGTACGGCCAACCCGAGGGAACTTCCCCGCACACGCCTGCCAGGGCGTCTGCCACACGCAGGGGCCTCGTCTCACCTCCGCCGGGAGTCGGCGGAGACGGCGTGGCCCGGCGGCGGTGCAGCAGCGGTCCGTCCGCGGCCTCTTCGTCGTCGAAGTCCTCGAGCGCGTCGTCCTCGGGGAGACTTGCGACGGCACCGCGCCCCAAGGCCGCCATGGGTGTCGAGCCCGAGACGACAGCCAGGGCACCTCCAGGGCCCGCCCGAGAGGGCAGCGAGGCACACCCCGCCGTGAGGAGTGCCAGGGCCAGCACCAGGCCAGCTCCGCAGCGCGGCAGTCGCTCAGTGCGCATTGTCCACCCCCAGCCCCACGGCCGCGAAGGTTCCCGGCCGCAGCGTCCCTTCCGGCGTGGGAAACAGCAGCGTGCCGCCCTGCCCCAGCGCGTAGAGGTTGCCCCCCAGGAAGCGCCACCGGGCCTCTCCCGAGACGAGGTAGCGCGCCCCGGGCTGCCCCATGGCCGTCGCCAGTCCGCCGACGCCCACCGTGAGGTTCCGGTGGAAGAGCTGCGCCTCCACCCGCCCATCCACGTCCACCCGGCCCCAGGAGAAGGCCTCCACTCCCAAGGAGAGGAAGAGGTGTCGTTGGCGCATGCCACTCAGCCGCACCGCGTCCCAGTTGAGAATCACCTCCCCGTAGGCAGAAGCCCCCTCCGGGAAGGACGCCTCCGCCAGCGGCACGGAGGTCGGGCCCGCCACCTGGAAGCGCGCCAGTTCGTAGTCCGGGCCGAAGGCGCCCTGACGGAAGCCTCCGCGCTGAAGGCGAGCCTCCAGGCGCGCGCGCATGTCCACCGTCGGCGTCAGCGCATCCACGCCCACGCCCGCCACCGCCCCCCACGCACCACCCACACCCAGGCGTCGGCCCCACCCGCCCAGCAGGTGCGCCTCCACCCTCTTGCCCTTGCGCCCTCGCCGCAACACCACGGCGGTGGCATCCAGGTGCGCCAGCGTCATGGGCCTCGAGGTGCCGTCCATCAGTCCCCAGTCATGCACCGCCGACAGCGCCAGCGTGTACCGCCCCGGGACAGGGGGCCTGCCGAAGAGGACGTGCTGCACGTCCAGAGCCACTTCGGCTCCCGCCAGGCGAGCGCTCAACACGTCCGAGGCGAAGGCCTCCGCGTACACCGGCCCCAGCGTCCCCGTCGCGATGACGCCGGCCGGGTGGTAGTCGGGGTTGACGCGGTTGCCGTAGCGCCGCACCAGGTGCCCGGACAAGAGGGAGTAACCCTCCATCATCCCCAGCCACACCGAGTTGGGCGTATCCCCTCCCACCATGAAGAGGCGAACCACCTGCCCCCAGTCGGACAGCGTGTCCCAGTCCTCCTTCCTCACGAGGCCCGCGCCCTCCCCTCCACCCCACAGTCGCAGTCGTACCGGCGCCCCGAGAATGAGGCGGAACGACTCCCCCTTCCCCAAGGCCACCATGGGCTCCACCTGCACGAAGCCTTCTTCGGTGCCCGCGCCCCTCCGAGGCAGCAACGTCAACGTCGCCGCGTCCATGCGCAGTAGGTTCGTCATCGGAGGTGCCGAGTCGAGCGTCGCGGGCGCAGAAGCCTCCTCCTCGGGCTGAGCCTCTCCCTCTTCCTCCTCGCCGGAGGACTTGTCGGAGATGGCCTCCTCCAGCCTGCGCACGGTGGCGTCGAAGTCCTCTGGAGTGTTGACCTCCTGCGCCCCTCCGGCCCTGGGCAACAGCAGCAGCAAGACGGCGGCCCAACTCCCATGCATGCCCATCGACGCCTCCGTGGCAGGCCCCAGCAGGGGCGCTCAGCACAGAGGTTCCCTGTTCAGTCCGACAAGCCGTTAAACCGGGCAAGGAAGTTGACCACAAGAGTCACAGGCGACCCGGCCCCTTGGGAGTATGGACAGAGGTTCCACGCCGCGTTTCGCACCAGCCCCGTTCACGGCGCCAACCGCGCAACCATGCACGACCGGGCGGCGCTCCTCAGCGTCCTTCAAGCATGCCGCACAACGAAGCTCAGTCGGCCACTCGGCGCACGACGACCGTTCGTGTTGCCGCGCACATTCGTTGATGGAGCAATGAACCGGCTGGTTGCTGACATCCGCTCCACGGCTCCCCAGTCGCGCCAATGCCTTGGCCGCCTTCGGGCAGCCCTGGTCTGACGGAGAACCGTAGGACGGGAGCAATCAGTTCTGCTTGTCGCGGAAACTCCTGTCGCGTCAAAGGGCTGTGCCTCCTCATGAGCGCGACTTCGAGGGACCCGGCTCCGTGATGGCATTTCCGGAATAGCCGTTCGCGAGGCCATCAGTCAGTCGAAGTGAGCATAGGCGCCCACCCCTCAATCAACGTGCGCGGCAACAGTTAAACCTACTCACCGTGCGGCTACAGAAGGAATCTCGACCTCAACAACAAGTGCAGAGCCGACCACTTCCATTCACAGCTTTCCACGCACCAGGACTGTCCGGTGCCCCAGCTTTACAGCCACCTCTTGAATGAATTGCTCTGACAGCGGCGGCCAGTTCCAGAATTTGAATCCCAAATTCCCGAAGCCCCACGGAAACTCGCCGCTCCATTCCACGAGACGCTCGGGCTTCCCACATTCCGGGCATTCAAACTCTGCACTGTCGTTTCCGTTGTACCAATCGTCAACAGCCTCCGACCAACCGTCCTCCGGCTCGAATTGCGCGCCGCATGCACGACACGTCAACTCGCCTCCTATGGTGTAGAAGACGGTTCGCCCCACCTCAATTTGGAGGCCATTCGTCTGAAGGCGCAAAAGCCCAGTCTCTTCGTCGGGCGCCTCCACTGCAGCGGTATGCCCGAGCCCCGGTCGATGCCCCAAGTCTCCCAGGACGGAGTCCGTCAGCTCCCGCTCAATGATGCGCCGCGCGACGAGCCAGTCCCGAACCTCAGCCGCGAGACGGGGGGCCTCGTCCGCAGATGCGTCCTTATCCACGATGATTTGAAAGGAGTCTCCCATGCAGAACAACGTAACTGTTCGGCAACGTGTTAGGCAATCTTTCGATAGCCACGGCAAGCACAGGTGCGGCTACGAACCTCTCGGAACAGTCCGAGCCAGTTGACTCGGGGGCATGAGCGCGCCTAACAGGCGCCCATGGTAGAGGCCTCACCGACTACAACCGGCCCGCAGCCAACGTGCCCTCGACACCCAGAGCGTGCTGCGCTGAGCACGTGCGAACGCTGCGGAAGCTACGCCTGCTCGGACTGCGCAGGAAGCAACGGGCGCTGCGAGGAGTGCCGTAGCCAAGTGGCAGCAATACCATCTTCGGCCGCTCGGGCCCGCTGGACATCCATTCTTCTTCTCGTCTCAGGAGGTTCAGCAGTCATAAATCTGCTCTTCAGCGCCGCATTCCTATTGACCGACTTCGAAGAGCACCCTTCATTCTCCAAGGTCTTCGACACTCTTTCCCCACTCACCTACACCATCGCCTTCGCAGACTACTTCTCGTACAGACTCACCCCTGTCGCATTTCTAATGTGGGAATACCGTGTCGTTCGCCAGCTAGGCACATTAGGGCTAGACGTTGGCGCAACTCCTGGCTGGGCGATTGGATGGTGGTTCGTTCCATTCGCCAACCTCATAAAGCCGTTCAAAATCATACGACGCACTGTAAGTCTGCTCAGTCTTGAAGCGCCCATCCCCCTCGCGCACCTGGGCGTCTGGTGGGCCACTAACTTTCTTGCAAGGGCTCTTCGGACGACTGCCGAGCGATCACCCATCGGAGTCTTTGCAATAGAAAAATACAACCCAGTCTTGGCATACACCCTGGCACTCGGCACGCCCTTCTGCGCAATTATTGCAGCAGTTCTCTGCAATCATCTTGTTCGCAAGGTTCAGGGTCGACTTGACTCCCTAAGGGCCCCATACCTACCCCATGTATAGCGGAGCAAAGCAGCCCTGCATTGCGATGCCCGGATTACTAGCGCCCCTCCAGTCGGACAACCAGAGGGGCGTTCACCCAATCAGGGCCGGAACCGCTCAACCTCATGGAAGAACTGGGTGAGCGAGTAGTCCAGCAGCGACTGGCGGGACTGCATGTACCGACGGGCGCGCAGGAAGGGTAGCCAGACGCGCTTGCCAACGCGCACCTGAGACTCCTCCATCTTCTGGCGCAGCACCCACGTCCCGCCCAACCGCCGCACCAGAACGTCCCCCAGATAGGCGCCAAGCGCCGGAGCTGTGTGACTGTCGATGAGTTCGCGCGTGTACCGCTCCGGGAAGTTGTCCCGCCAGAAATAGAAGTCCAGGTCCGTGAGGGACTCGGGCGTCTCGTCCATGATGGAGGGCACCTTGGTGTGCAGTGCTGCCACGAGACCTTCGGACAAGTCTCCGTAGGATTCGAGGACGCGCTCCGGATTCGCCACGTCCGAGGGATGGGCGACTGGCAGCCACTCCTCCGGTACCGGAGGCCGGAAGGCGTTGAGTTCGGCAATCTTCCGTTGCCGCTCGCTGATGGCGAACTCGTCCGGCAGCCGCGAGAGGAACGGCGCCACGTCGGGGTGGAAGCGCGGCTCGACAGGTACGACTTCAGCGCTGCGCTCCTTCAGCGCGCGCAGCACTGTGTCGAAGTCGAGGTCCGGCCGCAGGTGGACATGGGCGCGGGCCTGCGTCACGCGCGCTTCCTCGCTGGCGAACTCAGCGGCAGTGGGCCATAGCACCAGGAGGACGGAGCCGTTGGGCAACTCCTCCACGAGGTGCGCAGGCGTCGAGAGCATCCGCTCTCGGCCTACTGTCTCCACCAACTTCGGACCGAAGATGTTCAGCCAGAACAGCTCGTAGACCTTGTCGAATCCATCCCGCCTACGTGTCGCCTCGTCGCGACCGAAGGAAGGGGCGCCCGAGAGTTCTCGGTCAGCCAAGCTGTGCGCTGCTGCGTGCTGAGCGGGATATCGGGAAACCCAGGCTCGGGCCATTGCTACAATGCTCTGACAGGCCCCCTCCTCCGCAAAGAAAGAGAGTGGCTGCACACTGAGCCTGACACGCAGTTCAGGCTCCTCCTGTGTAAAGCCAAGAGTGAGCGACAGTGACACGCCAGGATTCTCCGAGCGGAACAGCCCGACGCTTGAGCCATAGGCATCGCGCCGCTCCTCAATCGCTCGCCAAACAGCATCTCGGGAGTACTTCCGCCTCCGACTCGTCTTGACAAACGTCGGCATCCAGCCGCCAGCGTATTTCTCAAGGGCATCGAGAAATGGAGTCAACTCGGGTTCGACACCACTCTCTGAATTGAATGCCCCGTCGAACATGAAGCGCAGGCTATCCACCTTGTTCAAATCATGGAGCGTCAGCGTCTTCATCTTCATTGAAACAGTACCTCCACACCCTTGTTCCGGATCTGCGCGTCCTTCGCCGCATCGATTAGCATGTCGCGCTCTCTGGGCAGAAGTTCCTCGCCCTCGTAGACGAGTCGCACTCGCTTCACATCCGCTTGCTGTCGCATGCCGTCCCGAAGAATCTTGAGCGTTCCGCCGTAGTACTTCATCGCGTTACTGGCGTCCGTCCTCACCTGCACAGGCAGCGCATCTTCGTCCAGAACGGCCAAGTTCCGGCTCTTGAAGCTGAACGTCTCCACCCGGGGTGGCTGGCCCGGTGGGGGCCGCTCCTCGATGACGAGGACGTCGGCGTACCTGAAGTCCACCTTCGACACGCCCACGTGCGTCTCGATTCGAGGCTGTTCGAAGTCGCCGAGCCAGCGCCGCTGCCCGCGGGGCAACGCAGCATCCGCCTCCAGGATGGCGATCATGGTCCTTTCGAATGCCATGCCCCGAGCATAGTAGGCGCGCATCCCCCCGTAGCCCTCCCACTTCAGGGGGCCCTTGACGGCGTCACCGTCCCGAATCTCCTTCAGCCGCCTCTTGCGGTAGGCGACGTACTCCTGCCAGAGCGGCGCCCCCTTCTCGACTCCCGGCGGCGGCTCGTTCAGCTTCGGCGCCATCTCCTTCAGCAGCTTCACGTCCTTCGGGAGACGGGGCCCCGAGGACTCCAGCTCCGCCTGGAACAGCTTGGCCCTCGCGGACTCCTTTGCGCCGACCTTGGCGTCCTGCGCGAAGAGGTCCAGGTTGACGTACCGGTTCCCGCTTGCGCCCCGTGAAGCCGCGGGCTGCGCGGACTCGCGGCTCGCGCCGCCTCTCGTCGCCGCAGCCCTGGAGGACTCGCGACTGGCCGCCTGCGCCTCCGCTGCGGACACCTCGGCGTTCTGCTCGAAGAGGTCGAGGTTGACGGACCGCTTCCCAGCCGCGCCCCGCGTGGCCACGGGCTGGCCGGCCTCGCGGCTGGCCGTCTCCATCAGCACCGCATTCGCCTTCGCGGGGTTGCCGCGGGCCTCGTACAGCGCCAGCAGTCCCGCCTCCCCCCACTCGGCGGCCACCAGCGCGCCCTCGCGACTCGCCTGGAGGTAGCGCAGCAAGTCGCGCGCGGCGTTGATGCCGAGCTGCTCCTCCAGGTGCGCCATCAGCGCCTTCATCCCGTCCACGTCGAGCGCCGGCATCTGGAGCCGCCGCAGCCCGCCGCGTGCCTCCACCAGGGCCCGGGCGCCCTTGCCTCCGGCGTACAGCGCCACCATCAGCGCGGCCGGCGCCAGTTCACGCGTGGCCTGCTCATACTTGCCCTGGGCCAACGAGTACGCCCCGTGCCCCGTCCCCACCGCCAGGTGGTAGAAGCCCACCGGCACACCGAAGGTGAGGTGGTCGAAAGCCCCTGCCGAAGTGCTTCCCGGCGAGTAGTGCCGCTCCGTCAACGCCTTCGCCACCTCGTCGAGGGCGGCCTGATAGGGCGGTGGAAGCTGGCTGCGCTTCACCACCATGAGGTCCGAGTACTGGGCCTCAACACTCACCTGATTACTGGAGAGCATGTCCCTGCCCGCGCGCCCCAGCCCGCGCAGCACGTCGCGGGCCTTCTCTCCCCGCTCCGGGAAGCCCTCCAGCTCCAGGCCCCGCCGCTTCAGGTCTTCGCGGACGGCTGCCATGGCGCCCAGCGTCTCGCCCAGCTGCTTGTCGCGAGCCAGCAGCTGCACCACCTCGCGCAGCTCGTCGTCGAAGGCCGAGTGCAGGACGAAGAGAGCGAGCACCTCGGAATACGGCACGCCGTACCTCTCCACGGACGTGACGATGAAGGCCGCGCGCTTACGGCCCAGGGCGACCGAGGCTCGTGCGTCCAGGGGCCCCAGTGCTCCCAGGCGGACAGCGTCCCAGGCTGTGAGGGACTCCACCAACGCGGCCATGTCCACCCCGCGCTGCATGGCCACGAACTCTGCGGGCGAGGCACACGCCAGGAAGGGCGCCAGCACCTCCCGGCTGGAGTCCAGGTGAGGCCAGCCCGAGGGCAAGGCCTTGCTGCCACAGACGAAGACGCCGCCCTCCCTGTCTGAGCCTCGCGCCCCGTCCCTGTCGACGACCACCCCCTGGAGCCCGCGTCGCAGGCCCATCGGCCCTATCTCGGGCGGCCCATCCGCGGAGCCTGACTCCTCCCCCCGATACACACCTGCCGCCGCACTCCTCGCCGCATGGGTGGGCACTGAGAAGGGAGTGAAGGCAAGGGTGGCCCCTCGGCCCGCCTGGCCCGGCCTCGCCGGCAACGAGGCGCACCCGGAGGCCAGAACGGCCAGCACCAGCGCCAGGCCAAGCCCGCCGCACCAAGGCCGCTCAGCGCGCATTGTCCACCCCCAGCCCCACCGAAGCGAAGGCGCCTGGCCGCAGCGTCCCTTCCGCCGTCGGGAACAGCAGCGTGCCCCCCTGCCCCACCGCGTACAGCTTCCCGCCCAGGAAACGCCACCGCGCCTCGCCCGACGCGAGGTAGCGCGCTCCCGGCTGACCCGCGCCCGACGCCAGCCCACCCACGCCCACCGTGAGGTTCCGGTGGAAAGCCTGCACCTCCATCCGGCCGTCCACGTCCACCCGACCCCAGTTGAAAACCTCGGCCCCCATCGTCAGGCGGAAGTGGCGCTGCCCCAGTCGTCCCAGGCCCTCACCATCCCAGTTGAGAATCACCTCGCCGTGGGCCGAGTACCCGTCCGGAAACGGTGCGTCCGCCTGCGGCACAGCGTCCGGGCCTGCCACCTGGAAGCGCGCCAGTTCGTAGTCCGGGCCGAAGGCGCCCTGGCGGAAACCTCCGCGCTGGAGACGCCCCTCCAGGCGCGCGCGCATGTCCACCGTCGAGGACATGTACTCCGCGCCCAGCCCTGCCACCGCGCCCCACGCGCCGCCCTCGCCGGGACGCCCGCCCCAGCCCGCGTTCGCCTGCAACTCGAAGCCTCCCTCCTTGTTGCGGCGGCTCACGAGGACGGCTGTCCCATCCAGGTGGGCCAGCGTCATCGGCTCCGACGTCCCTCCGGCCTTGCCCCAGTCATGCGCCGCCGACAGCGACAGCATGTACTTCATGGGGTACGGCTGGCGGCCGAAGAGGATGTGCTGAATGTCCAATGCGACTTCTGCCCCCATCAGCCGCGCGCCCAGCACGTCCGAGGCGAAGGCCTCCACGTAGAAGGGCCTCAGCATGCCCGTCACCAGAGCCCCGGCTGGGTGGTAGTCGGGGTTGCCCCGGTTGTTGTAGCGGCGCACCAGGTGCCCAGACAGCAGCGTGTAGGACTCAAGGGCCCCCAGCCAAACGAAGTTCGGCGCGTCGCCTCCTATCGTCAGCGCCTGCACCACCTGGCCCCAGTCGGACAGCTCGTCCCAGTCCTCCTTCCGCACCAGACTGGCGCCCTCCTCTGCGCCCCACATCCGCAGTCGCACCGGCGCGCCCAGGTCGAGGTGGAGCATGCCCGGCTTGACGAGTTCCAACCGCGGCACCACCTGCAAGAAGCCTTCGTCCCTTCCGGCCCCTCGCCGCGGCAGCAACATCCACGTCGTGGTCTCCAGGCTCAGCCGGTTCGCCCAGCGAGAGCCCGAGCCGGACGAGGCCGGCTCCTCCTCGACCAGGGCGTCACCCTCGTCCATGGAGGGCTCGAGCTGCTCGTCCACCTCTGGCTCAAGGAGGACGGTGTCGTCCTCGACCTTCGCCAGGTCGTCTTCATAGGCAATCTCCTCCGCCCACCCCACTCCGGGTAACACCAGCAGCAACACGACGGCCCAGCGCATGAACATCGACGTCTCCTGTGAAGGCCCCAGCAACGGGGCAATGGACAGAGGCTTCCCGCTCAGTCCGGCAGGGCGCCGGGCTGCGGGGTGAATGCAGTGCATTGCGGGAGTCGCCGGCAGGCCGACTGGGCCAAGTCATGGGCAGACGTGTCACGTCACGGCGCCAGGAAGCCCCAGCGCAGTCTCAACAGCAGACAGACGTGTCACGCAACGGCGCCAGGCGGGCTTGGCTCCATTCATGACTCCAGTCGAATGAATAAGAATGACTGAGGAAGGGCTCCTCAGCGTCCGTCAGGCACGCAGCCCGACGAAGCGCAGACGGCGACTCGGCGCACGACGACCATCAGCACGCGCCTCGCATGGCGGTGCGGGAGGTCCTCTGCGCGGATTGAGAGCCCAGCGCCTACTTCGAAGCGGACTCACGAAGGTGGATCAGGCGCGTCGCCCTCCAGGCGCTCTTCGTGGCCACCAAGGAAGCGCGCAGTCGCGCGCACACGCTCCAGCACAGTGGGGAACACATCGCCCTCCAGGGCACGCCAGAATGGACTATACCTATTGGTATAGTCCATTGGACCTTATAACGACAATCCGCACAAGCCCCAAACGCCGGAAACCCATGAGAGAGCTTGGCAGCAGCCCTCGCTGGGTTAAGGGAAGGTGACGTTGCTCAGGGTGATGGTGCGGCGCATATCTGCATCCCAGAGCCTGAGCGTGAAGCCCTCTTGGGGGGCCTCGGACGCGGCTTCAGCCTCTACCACCACTCGCTGGACCACCGAACCGGAGGCCACGGGGCCCGACTGCCACACTCGAAGCACCTTCAGCTCGTCGTTGGCCTTGGCCCGTAGCATCGCACCTACTGCTGTCCACGGCTGAGCGTCTCCTACATACTTGAGGGTGACCACAACAGCCACCCTGCGGGCTGTGCGGTATGCATAGACAAGATTCTTGGCTGCGGCCCCTCCTGGGGCCTGGGTTACAGCCTTTGTCACCTCGCGGAAGTCAACGCCTCGATTGCTGAGGACTTCCGTCGAGATGAGTCCCGTCAGCCCATCAGGAGCACTTCGCTCCGCGCGCAGGCGCTCATTCTCCTCTCGGCATTGCTCAGCCTCGATGCGCGCCTGACGGACTTCCTCCTGGTATGTCTCGACGCTCCTCTTGCGCCGATAGACCTCGATGAGCGCTTCTGACCGTGCAGGGTGCGCGACCAGGACAAACGTCGCACTCGCCGGGGCCGCCCCGTCCTGAAAGCGCACCGTCAACTTGAGCCGCTCTCCCGCGGAGATTTTCTCGGACGGGACCAAGCGCAAGGTGGTGAGCCCAGCGTCCACCACCGCGAAGCGCTCGCGTCCCTCGAGGTTCAGCCCTTCTCGACTCACCTCCGAATCGAAGATGAACACCGTCGAGAGCCCTGGGCTCACCGCGACTTCAGCCGCTGGCTGAGTATCATCCGAGACCAGCTCGATTCGGCGAACGCTTAGCCCCGATGTAGCCGGTGGCGACTGCGCCAGAGCTGTCCCCTCGCCTGCGAGGAGGAGGAAAAGCAGAACGGCCGACACTGAATGATGCACTCGACATTTCTCCTGGACCAAGCCAGCAGCGACACCCCTGGCAGCTCATGAGCGTCTGCCAAACAGCGGCATGTCATTCAAACTCACTCACCGCCTTGACCAAAACGGCAGAGAACACGCGCGCCTTTCCGGAATCCCCTCCACCACCCTCTATCTCCAGTCCGCGGTTGCTAGAGCCGTCCCGCACCTCCAAGCACACGGGAAAGGTTCCTTTGCTCGTGCGCGCTCGCGTCAGCCGGACATAGACACGGTCAGCAATAATGAGTCGCCCAGACAGAGTGGCCATGTCCGAGCCCAGGATGATCTGTGCAGTGCCTTCCTTCACTGTGACGTACTTTTCTTCGCCCCTGACGAAGCTTGAACCCTCCTCGTCCCCAATCTTCATGCCCAGCTTCCTCATGCCCTCCACAGCGCCTGCCGGGCACGGTTCAGGCTCCGGAGCAGGGCGCACCTGCGCACCAGAGCACGCAAGCGTCGTGCAGAGGGCCGTCGTCGCCAAGGCACTGCTGACGCTCCTCGTGGCCTTCCTGGCAGGCACCGGCGGGGAGGTCGGGGAGTCACTCTTCGTCGTCGTCACGGTGGCAGTCACCTCGGGAAGCATCGCGGGAGGCGCGACGGCCGCAGGTGTTGCCTCCGGCCCGGTAGGAGCTGCGGCTCGGGCAGCTTGAGGTTTCTTTGTATATGGCGCTACTTCTTGGCCCGGGTCGGCCCGCGGCTTCGGTGAGGCCGTCCGCTGTGAGAAGTACGCCCCAGACGCGAGGGCCATGGCCAGCAGCCCCGCGCCCAGCACGCGTCCCAGCCTGAGTCGCGCGAGGAACGAGCGCCGCACCAACTCGACGACGGGGGCCACAGGCGCCGCTTGCTCCATTGCGGCTTCCGCCCTCACCCCCGCCTCATGCGCCAAGCCCGGCAGCGCCCCCTCCAGGGGCCGCGTAGCAGCAGCTACCGGAGCGGCTTGGGACAGCAATGCCGCGGGCGCGCCCGCTCCCGGCAGCTCCGGCCCCGGCGCCTTGCCACGGCGCATCTGGCGCAGGGGCCGCTTCGCCCACCGAGCCAGCGCTCCCGCCTCGCCCTCGGTGGTGGCCGAGTTCGGGCCATACGTGTCGAACAAGGGAGTGTCCCACGCCTCCCCTTCCGCCCCCGCCAGGAGCTCTTCCAGGGCCGCACAGACAGCGCTCGCTTCCGGACGCGCAGCAGGGTCCTTCTCCAGCAGCCGCATGCACAACATGCCCAGCCGCTCCGGGACGAAGCGGTTGGCGAGGTGAGGGGGTACAGGCGACTTGCGAATGACACTCTGGACGTACTCCGGGTCCGTCGCCGCGTCGAAGGGCAGCCTCGCCGTGAGGAGGCGGTAGAGGACAGTGCCCAGGGCCCACACGTCGTCCGAGGGGACGGACACGTAGCGGGCGCCTCGGTGCCCCGCGTGCTGCTCCACGAATAGCCAAGCCTCGGGGGGCCGGTACTCCATCGTCCCGGGCGGCAGCATGGACTGTGTGACACCGGGGGGAGCGCCCTCGTAGTCCCCTATGCCGTAGTCCACCAGCACCGCCAGGCCGTCCGCATCGCGCACCATGACGTTGGCGTCCTTCACGTCTCGGTGCACCACTCCCGCCGCATGAGAGGCCGCAAGCGCCCGCGCCACGTCGAGCGTCACCTTCGCAATCTGCCGGGCCGAGGGATTCTCATCCTTCACCCACGCGCTCAGCTTCCGCCCCTCCACGTACTCCATGGCGATGAGGGCGTAGTCGCGCTCCCCCGCCTGCCAGTAGGAGAAGCCGCGAAGCCCCACCACGTTGGGGTGCGTCAAGCGCAGGAGGATGGAGACTTCCTTCTCCACGCGCCCCTCCACGCGCTGCCGCTCCACCAGCTTCAGCGCGCAGGGCTGCCCGTCGTTCGTCGCGAGGTACACGGTGCCAAAGCCACCCTGGTCCAGGTGCCTCACCACCGTGTAGCCCTTCACCACGTCCCCGGGGGACAGCACGGCCGGGGGGCCGTTGTCCCTCACGGCGACGTCCTCCTGGCGACTCTGTAGGACAGCAGGACTGCGGCCACGCGCATGCGGCTCCCTCCCGGCGCGGGCCCACGCTACCAGAAGCCCAGGGAAATCGCGCGAAGTCTTCTCCCACCTCCGACCACCAACCCAAGAAATTCGAAGCCATCCAGCAAGGTTGAATTAACTATACTATCAAGTATAGTTTGTTTGAAATGTACATCCACCCTGACATCCGCGGCGTCGTCCCTCCGGAGACTCCTTCCAAACCCCTGTCCAACATCATCGGCGACACCGCGCGCTTAGCCCGCCTTCGCGCCAACCTGACGCAGGTGGACGTAGCTCAACTCCTCGACATCTCCCCCGTCGTCTACAACCGGCTCGAGCGAGGACGAATGCTCCCCAGCGTCCAGACGCTGTACCGTCTGTGCCCCGCCCTTCGCACCACTCCCAACGAGTTACTGGGCTACCCCGCCTCGCTACCGCCTGACGTCGTCGCTGACGCCAAGGAGTCCCTGCTGCGTCGTGTGCGCCAGTTGGACGCGCACCAGGCGCTCGCCCTCATCCAACTTCTGCCGGGCGTGCGCTGATGGAATGGTGTCCCCATGACAAATAGCAATTCGGGTATATTCTCCTGCACCTTATGAACGAACAGCTTGCAACGCACCTTGGCGCTATCGCCCGCCTCGCCCGGGAGCAAATGAGCCTGACGCAGGTCCAAGTCGCGGAGCGCGTGGGGATGGCCTCCGCCGTCTACAGCCGAATCGAACGCGGGCACATGATTCCCAGCGTCGAGACGCTGAAGAAGTTGTGCATCGAGTTGATGGTCTCTCCGGAGGACATGATGGGCCTCACCGAGTCGCCTGACAGAGGGGCTCCAACCCGGCCGGAGGATGACGTCACCTTGCGCCGCCTTCTCTTCCTCGCGCGGAAGCTCGATGCGGCGAAGCTGGACGCCCTCGTCCGCATCACCACCGAGTTGGCCCGCTGACGCAGCACCCTCGGAGGAGGGGCGCCGCCAAACGGCTCGCACCGCCCTCTTCCCAGCGCCAGGCTGCGTGCGGCCAGCGCTCCGGCGTCGCCGAGCAGGGGGCGGGCCTGGCGGGCAGAGCCCCATACCTCGGAGCCCTGCACCGAAGCACGCGCCCCTCCAACCCGAGCGGGACCCAGCGATGACGGAGCGCCTCCCGACGACGGAGGCACCCCGCTACGCTGCGCCGCGCTCCCACAGCTCCGCATTCACGTCGGCGAGCTGCGCCTCCAGGCCCTTCCTCCTCAAATGGAGACGGGCCACCTCGTCCAGCCCCACCTCCGCGTCGACACGTCTCTCCCTTGGAGGGTCGGCCTCCAGGTACTCACGCACCTCCACCGTGAGGACGTCGCCCGCGCGGATGTTGTTGACGTAGCACCACGTCAGGTGCTCGCGGTGCTCCCTGCCCACGGAGCCCCCCACATGGAGCGTCAGCTCCGGGCAGGCGGTGGATTCGTCGTGAGGGCGGCGCACCCACGTCAGAATGGTGGAGAGGACGCCGAAGTCCGGCACCCCCGCGGTGGTGAGGTGCCGGCCATTGCGCAGCGCCCGAAAGCAGAGCATCGGCGGCCTACCCTTTCTTTGGGAGCCCAAGCTCGTGCTTCTCCAGCCCATCCGGGTAGATGCCGGCCTCGCCGAACTCCACCTCGTCACGCAGCACCCCTCCCTCGGACACGACACGGGCTACCTCCTTGGCGGCCTCCGCTCGCCCATAGGGCTCGTGGAGCTGGGCGTGGGCGACACCACGCAGTGCATCCCTCATGTCCGCCGCCGTCGCGAAGCGCTCCTCGGGGTTGAGGCGCAGTGCCGTGTGCAACACCGCCTTGAGGTCCTCATTGAGGTGGGCCACCGCCTTCTCGACGACATCCGGCCCGAAGGACTCCATGAGGGTCTGCATCTGCCCCAAGGGCAGAGAGGGCTGCATCTCCGTCCGGAACCGGCTCTCCTTCGCCGCCAACACCGGGGCGTCGTGCACCTCGAAGAGGTGTTTGTTCGTCAAGGCCTCCACCAGCAACACCCCCAGGCTGAAGACGTCGGAGCGCGGCGTCAGCCCTTCCTTGCGCAGGTACTCGGGGCTGGCATAGGCAACGTCGCCTCGGAGCAGATTCTCCGGCGACTCCTCCCGCCCCACCAGCAGCGAGTACGCCGCTCCGAAGTCCAGCACCTTCACCTCTCCATGCTGCCCCAGCGCAATGTGCCGAGGGCTCACGTCGCGGTGGACAATGCCCAGATGCACTCCCTTCTCCGACGTCAGCGTGTGCGCGTAGTGCAGCGCGTCCGCCACCTCCGCGCCCACGTACAAGCAGAAGCCCTCCGAGAGGGGCTGCCCTCTCACCAACGCCGCACACACCAGCGTCTCCAGCGAGGGCCCACCCACGTACTCCATGATGGCGTAGGGGGCGTCCTCCAGCTCATCCACCTGCATATGGAAGACTTGAGCGATGTTGGGGTGGTTGAGGCGAAAGGCCAACTGCACCTCTTCAATCATCCGCGTGCGCTGCATGTACGTGGATGGGCTGGCAATTCGGCGGACCAGACACGGACCGGACAGCGCGCCATCCGCCACGCGCCGCTCCGCCTTCAGCAGCCGCTCGCCACTCGGCCGCACCTCCAGTTCCCGCACCGCCTCGTAACGCACGCCCTCCACCTCGAAGAGGAAGCGCGGCGCGCTGGGTGCAGTCAGGCTGGGGACTCTGAGCGGTAACTCTTCCGTCGTCACTTCATCTTCCGGACGCTTCGGCATGGCTGTGAATCCTCCTGAGTGAAGGGTGCGGCCCCACGGGCAACGAGACTCGCCGTCACCGGGCACCTCTCCGGGAACGAACTAGGTCTAGTTGACTTGACCGTCGAACTAACATGACCTTCCGTGCCTGTGAAGCCCTCTGACACCCGCAGCGGACAGGCCGCTGCCCCATGAGCGCCTATCCCTCTCCTGGGTGCAAGAGGCCCCAGCCCTGGCTTCGCACGCAGGCTTGGGTTGCTCGCAAAGGAAATGACTCGTGAGTGAAACCGTTGACTGGGGGCCGATTCGCGAACTGGCACGTCGTGTCTCCACCACAGGAGCGCGCCTGGCCCTCACAACTGAGGCGAAGGCACTGCTGAGGCGCACGGCCTCCGAGGTGGGAATCAGCGACAGTGAAGCCGAGAGCGCGCTCGCCACGGAGGAGGGTGCGGTGGGCCTCTTGAGTGAGGAGTCCCGGCGCATCCGAGAAGGCTCCCACAGGCTCATGGATGCGCTGCACCGGATGTACCAGCACAAGGACAAAGGGGACTTCGGCAGCGCCCGCCAGGAGATGCGGAACGTGCTCGCCGTGGAAGTCGTGCCCCACTACCGCGCCCTCGCCGAGGGGCAGCTCGAAGGCATGGCCGACGAGCCGTAGCAACGAATGCGGAGCGCCTTGCCCAGCGGTGTGCCGGGCGAAGGCGTCGCTCGCGCATTTGGGTTACTTGCCGCACGAGCGCCCTCCGGAGAAGGCGCTTCGCGGCCCTGACTCAGGCTGGCGTCACCTTGCCGAAGGGGCGCACTACCTGTTTGTTATCTGAGACACGCTCCACCGTCACCGTCTTCGCCTTCGCGTCGATGGACTTCACCTTCGCCGAGAAGCTGCCCCGCCCCTGCTTGTAACGCACCTCCTGTCCCACCTCGTATGCGACGGACGTCGCGGGGTTGGGATTGGAGCTGGGGGCGGCGACCGTCGTTGTGCGCCGCGCCGCACGCGGGCGCCCTCGGCGATTCTGGGGCGCGGCCTTCGTCTTCGTGGGGTTGGGCGCGGCCTCCGGTTTCACCCACTTCCGCACAGGCACCGAGGACGGGCGCTTCGGCGCGGGCCCGGGCGGGCGCTTCGACGCGGGAGGAGGCACGGAGGCGCGCTTCGGCGCGGACGCCGCAGGAGTCGGACCCACCTCAATGCCCAGGAACTGAGCAATCTTCTCCAGCAGCTCCAACTGCCGGCCCATCGCCTTCGCCACCCCCTCCTCCACCGCAGCCTGAATGGCACTCTTCATGTCGTTCTGCATGTGCTCTCGCTCACTTTCCTCGCGGACCACCCGGCCCGCCTATTCTTCAACACCACAGACAGCCGTTTGCACTCACGCTACACCAAGGAGTCCGTGTATTCGGACTCCCGTCTCAAAATGAAGCCTTCACCTCGCGCCAGCGCTCGCGCTGCACCGCCCACGTCCCCGCGTGTGCAACGGCCCGGAGGACTCGCTCACTGAGGAGCTCCGCCCCATCCACGGCCTCGAGGAACAGCACCTCCTCCTGGATGTCGGGCGCCAGCAACCGCAAGTCCAACAGGTGCGTCACACGCGCCCGGGTAAAGCCCAACTGGCAGGCGACGTCAGCCGCGCTCGCCACCAGCCCCCGCTCAATGGCGGACTCCACATGGTGCGCCAGGGCCAGCATTCGCGCGACGCGCGCGGGCCTTCGCGCCACCTCTCGCGGCGACGGCGGCGCCCCCTCTCGGAAGCGCACCTTCGCGCGGTGCACGCGGTGGAAGTGCGCGCTGACGAGGCCAGCCTCCGCCAGTTGGGATTCAGGGCTCGCGCTCACGCCGCCGCCTCCTCGCGCGCGGGCGCTGCCGGCTCACCGGCATGGGACAGGTAAACGTCGACCTGGCCCGTCGCCTCGTTCACCACCACCCGGCCAACGAGGGCTCGCAGCAGACGCCCACGGTTTGTCGCCGTCAGGGCGTCCCACACCGCGTCGAAGTCCGCCAGGGCCTGGGCCACCCACTCCGCCTCCACCTTCTCCCTCTCCATGGCGTCCAGGGCGCGCTCCACCTCCGCCAACCGCTTCCTCATGCCGGCGACTTCCTCTTCCGCAGCCGTCAGCTTCTCCTCCAGGAGGCGCCGGGCGGGCCCCTCCAGTTTGGCGAGGGAGTCCACCCACTTCCCGGACTCCCCAGCGCGCTTGCCCAAATCCTTCGGAAGCTGCGCGCGCTCGGCGCGTAGGGCCTTGTGCTTCTCCTCCATCCGCGCCGTGAGGCGGGCGTGTACCTGTGCCGCGAAGCCCTCACCTACCGAAACCTCCCTCAGCCGCGCGACGACGAAGTCCTCCAAGGCGGCTGCCGGAAGGGAAGCAGCCCGGCACCCCTCCCTCCCCTCCTTGTCCCGGGTGATGCAGCGGTAGTAGCGGTACTCACGCGCTCCCTTGCGCGTGCTGCCGGGCGTCATTGCCTCGCCACACATGCCACAGCGCAACAGGCCTCGCAGCACGTAGTCAGGGTTGCGCCCGTGGTACTGGATGCCGGGGCCACGGCCCTCCAGCATGTCCTGCACCTGATGGAAGGTGGCCCTGTCCACGATGGGCGAGTGCTCTCCCGGGTGCATCTCGTCGCCATACGGCACGAAGCCTGCGTACAGGGGACTCCTCAAGAGGCGCAGCACATCCTGCGTCGTCCATTTTCGAGCCGCGCGCGTGGCACCGCTCCGGGCCTCGTGCCGCTTCGTCTTGCGCCCCACCTCGTTGAGGAGGCGCGCCACCGTCGAGGCCTGCTGGTGCTGGAGGTACAGCTCGAAGGCCTCCCGCACCACCGTCGCCTCGTACTCATTCACCACGAGGCGCTTGTCCTTCACGTCGTAGCCCAGCGGAGCGCGTCCCCCCGTCCACAGTCCCTTACGGCGCGCGGCGGCCACCTTGTCCCGCGTTCTCTCCGAAATCATCTCCCGCTCGAACTCGGCGAAGGACATCAGCATGTTGAGGGTGAGCCGCCCCATGGCGTCCGCCGTGCTGAAGTTCTGCGTCACCGAGACGAAGGAAGCGCCCGCTGTGTTGAGGCGCTCCATGACTTTCGCGAAGTCGAGGAGGCTGCGGGAGAGGCGGTCCACCTTGTACACCACCACGACGTCGACCCGGCCCGCGTCGACGTCCTGCAGCAGCCGCTGGAAGGCGGGCCTCTCCATGTTGGCGCCGGTGAAGCCACCGTCGTCGTAGCTTTCATCCACCAACGTCCAGCCGGGCTGGCGCTGCACGTAGGCGACACAGGACTCTCGCTGGGCGTCCAGCGAGTTGAACGCCATCTCCAAGCCCGCCGCAGTGGACTTGCGGGTGTAGATGGCGCAGCGCTTCGCGTCCGTGGGTGGCGACTTGCTCTTCCTCATGGCCCCTCCGAATCCCCGGGCGACGGTTCCCGTGGCTCGACGCTCGGCGCCGGCTTCTGCCCGGCGAGCTGCTCCGCTACGGCCACCAGTCGCTCCAGGTTGTCGTTGAGACGCCCCAGTTGGCGGACGAACTGCGGCATCGTCGTCTCATAGAAGCGCTGGCCCATGTACGTTTGGAAGAAGGCGGGGCCACTCATGACTTCACCGCCTTCGGGCTGCCGTCCTTGAGGCCGAAGAAGGTGAAGCCATTCCAGGCCGTGCCCGTAATCAGCTTGGCCACGCTGGAGAGGCTGCGGTGAAGCTGGCCCTCGTATTCAATGCCGCCCTCGCGCACCGTCACCCGGTGCTGCGTGCCTTTGAAGGCGCGCGTCAGCACCGTGCCCGGCGGGGGCAGCCGCGCGTCGCGGCCGTCCGCAGCGGGTGCGCGTGCGTCCGCAGCGGCGGCGCGCACGTCCGAAGCGGATGGAGGCGGCGCGGAGGGCTTCGCATCCTCCACCTGCCGCATCCTCCAGCGCTCGGGAAGCTTGTCGCCCAGCTCCGCAATGCGTGCCACGGCGCGCGTGGAGAGGCCGCCTTCGGCCAGCTCCTGAATCCGGAAGGCCAGTCGCTTCCTCAGGTAGTCCCGGTTGCGGCTGCGCGTGGGCTCGCCGTAAAGCTCCAGGTACTTCGCCGCCAAATCCGGCACTGACATGCTGGCCAGCGCGGCCAGTTGCTGTGGCACGTCCGCCAGCTCCATACGGGCGGCCCGCGCAATCCCCCTCTTCGCCATGGTGGTGTCTCCTTCGTCCGGGGCAGCACGCCCTCGGGCGAAAGCCATGGACGCTCTGTCCCCAGAAGAAGACAAGTCGAGAGTCCGCAGCTCAGCCATGCGCGCCCTCCTCCGCATCCCACGTTGCCGTCTGCCGTTGCGGTTGTGCATGCCGACGCAACCGCAACTCCCAGAGGGCAGCTGGTGAGGACCTCCACCTCGCCCTCACGGCGTTGTTCCAGGAGGCTCGCCGGGCAACTCCTCCGCCCATGGGTCGACTTCCGCCACCTCTGCGGCAGCCGTGCCTGTACTCACCTCCAGTTCGCCCGCCAGTCTCTGGAGTGCGTACATCGTCCGCTTCTTGCGGTCCTGGTTCCTCACCACCACCCTCAAGTCACCAAAGACTCTGTCCCTCGCCGTTTGCAGCGCGCGGCCCAGCCGGCTCTGCTGCGAGCGTGGGCCACCCTCACCTCGCACCTGAAGCATCAGCTCGTCCTTCTCGCACAACTCGTTGAGGCTGGAGACGAGCACCTCCGCCGTCCCGTGGGCTGCCCACCAGGACTGCACGAATTCGCGCCAGGACTCCCCTTCGACGTCTGCATTCGCATAAAGCTCGTCGAGGTTGCCGAGGAAGCCCTCCACCCCAGCCACCTTGAGAAGGCCGCCCATGACGGCCGCCCAGTGCTCGAAGGAGCCCAGCCGCTCGCGCCCCAGGGGCCTCCCCGCGGCAATCCACGCCTGCACGAGCGTCAGGGCCGCACGCACCAACTCGCTCCGGTGCTCCTTCACCCAGAGGATAATCGGGTCATGCTTGAAGCGACTTCGCGTCCAGGCCCTGTCCAGCTTGGGGTCGATGCGGATGCGCACAGAGCGACGGGCAATGTCCTTTGAAAGCTTCGGGTTGTTGCCGGTGAGCATCCACATGGCGGTATTGGGCAGCGTCAGCTTCTGCGTCTTGCCCAGGAGGCGGTCCGTCCAGGAGGTACTCGTCAGCATGGCCGCGAGGGCCGCGGAGGAGAGCGTCGCCTTCTCATTGGCGTTGTCGAGGAGGATGAGGGGGCGCGCCAGGGCGAGCTCGGCGGTGAGCGTCTTTCGAATCTCCTCTTCATTCTCAGGCAAGGTGCCAATGGCGAACGCCCTGCCCGTCGCCACCCACGAGACGAGGTCGCACAAGAGGCCCTTGCCGGAGCCGACAGCGGGCGCCTCCACGACATGGAGAGGGGTACAGCCCTCAATCATCCGCCTGACGAAGGGCAGGAGGACGGCGGCGAGGGCATGTGCCTTGTCGCTGGGGTGCGCAAATGGGAAGTCCACGAAGACGTCGTCAAAGAAGAGGGCCCGTGCGGCTGCAACCTCCTCGGATGTCGGCCGCTCGGACACGGCGCCGAGGTGAAGCGCAGGAGTGGGCTCCAGCCAGAGTCTGTCCTCCGGGTGCAGCCCGGGCGTCAGGAGGAGCTTCCCGTCCTGGCCGAATACCGGCGTGGTAATGACGGCCTCCACTGGGGGAAGGCCCGGGGGCGGGTACGCGAGGAAGTCCCGCGCGACGTCCTTCGGCGGGAAGACGGAGTGCGGCCTGCCCTCCACTTCCGTTACCCACGTCGCCTCCCGGAGGAGGACTCCGTAGACGGCGGCCTCCGTCATCTCCGAGAGAATGGGCGCCTCCTTCTCGGGCTGCGCGAGTTGCACGAGGGCGTTGCCTCGCACAAAGAGTGGCGCCGCCTCATTGGCGAAGCCCTGCGTGCTGGCAGCCCGCATGCGACGCTCATTCGCCTGCACCACCGCTTGGCGCGCCTCGGTGACAATGGCCCAGAGTTGGCGGTTGCCCACGTTGATTTCCGGGCGCGCGGCGGAGGCACGGCGCTGCGCCGTGGCCGCCGCCTCCTTCTCCGCCACCACCCCCTTGAGGTTGGCGTTGAGTGCCCGCCTCCGGAGGCCAAACTTCGCCGAAATGGCGTCCAGCACCACGTCGGCTCGGACTGCCGTGCATTGCTGCAATGAGGCCAGGAGGGGCGCCAGCGCCTTGTCCAAGTCTGCCTTGGGCGCACTCTCTGGAATGCCATCCAGCAGGTACTCCGGGTATGCCCTCGCGCGTCCGAGGACTTCGTGAAGCGTCGCGGCGCCCTGCGACGCGACAAGAGCGTTGACGTCCACCTTCTCGGTGCCCTGCGGACGTGGAAGCAGGGCGACGCACGCCTCGCGGCCCTCGGCCCAGAGGGCTGCGGCAGTCTCCCGCGCGCCCGCCTCTCCGGCGCCGCTGGCCTCGGCGTCATTGCAAATGACGACGCGCCTGGCGTCGCGCGTCAGCCTCAGCAGCCGAGGAATGTCCTGCTTGCGAAAGCGCGTCGTGGCGGGAGAGAGGCAAGGAATGCCCGCCTGCATGGCGCTGATGCAGTCGGTGACGCCTTCCGTAATCAGCAGCGTGTCGGCCTTGCGTGCCGCGTCCTCGTTGTAGAAGTAGTCGTTGCGGACGGTGGGCGAGACGTAGGGGTGCCGCTCCGAATGGGTCAGGAGCTTCTTGTACTTCGCCTTCTCCCACTCTTCGTCGCCCGTATATTGCGTCGCGCGGGCGATGAAGTAGACGACGCGGCCCCCCTTCCAGTACGGGAAGACGAGGCGCTCCCGGAAGAAGTCCTCGACGCGGCCGCCTGGCAGTTGGACGAAGAGTCCCGTCTTGAGGGCCGCCTCGCGGCTCGCGCCCAATACCTCACTCAGGTGCGCGAAGAGGCCGCCGTCGGCCCACCCCAGCTTGAGGCTGTCCACCACCTCGTCGGTGAAGCCGTAGTGCTGGTTGAAAGACTCCTCGCGGAGTTTCGCGGGCAGGCCGCGGTGGTAGTAGTCGGCGGCGGCCGTGAGGAGTCGCTCGACTTCGCGGCGCTCCACCAGCGCCTCGAGCTCACGCGCGTAGGACTCGTCATGAGGCGAGGGAGGGGGAATGCCGGCGCGCTCGGCCAGCCGGAATACCGCCTCCTTGAAGTCAACCCTCTCCCTCTCCTGGACGAAGTTGAAGACGTCGCCCCCCAGGCTGCCGCCGTTGGAGAAGTCGTGCCACGTCTGCGTGCTGGGCCACACGACGAAGGAGGGCGTCTTCTCGGTGTGAAAGGGTGAGAGTCCCCTGAGGGTGCTGCCCGAAGGGCGCAACTCGACGTGGGCGCCGACGACGTCGGTGATGTCCGAGCGGCTCCGCACCTGTTCCACGAAGGCGCGAAAGCTCATGGCTCATACACCTGGAGGCTGCGCCTCGTCGCCGCGGAGTCTGGCCCTTGACGCACGCCAGGTTGGCGCGCACGCCACGCCAGCAGGGCGCTGGGCCGCCGCTGCGCAAAGACTGTTGGGCGGCCGAGGACACGAGAGGCACCGCGCCCCTCGTCCCCGCGGCGCGCGGAGAAGGAGTCCTGCATGGGTTGCTTTCCGGGGACGTGTGGACGGGCTGCCTCGCAGCACGCCCTCGCTTGGCGGCTCAATTCACCTCGGGCTGGCGCTCAGCAGTTTCGTTCCCAAAACGCCCGGTACTCGACGGCAACCGCTTCGACGAAGGTTTGCCACTCCTCGCCGCGCATGGCTGACACGTCCCCAACCTGCTGCATTCCGAGGTGGTGGTGGAGGAGGCGCTCCACCCTCTTGAGCGGCATGGTTTTCAGTACGTCAGAGAGGTACTGCACGAGGCGCGTGTTGGGTGGCCTTGCGCCCGCGTCGCCGCGGCGCGCCGCTTCGGCTTGCGTCGACGCGTCCACCCGGAGCTTCGCCAAGTCGTGAAGCGGCAGCCCCTGGAAGGCCTGCTGCTGCTCCGGAGACAGGCGGCGCTCGGGCTGCAGGGAGTAGCGCGTCTGCCACCAGTCCTTCGCGGCCCCGTGACGTTGGACTTCAACGGCCCATGTCTCCAACCCAAACGTGTGCCGCACGCGCAGGACGTCCTTGAAGAAGGCAATCCCGTACTCCAGCACCTTCACCTCGCGCGTCTCGAAGAGGGCGACGTTGTGGGTGAATCGCAGCACGGGCTTGTGTCCCTCCGCCTTCAGCCTCCGGGTGAAGGGGACGAACTTGTTGTCGATGAAAGCCACGTCGCGCGGGTGCGGCTCCCCGAGGAAGACGACGACGGCGCTGTCTCCGTCATTCTCCAACTTCAGCCAGGCGTCCCCGGCCTCCTTGGGCTGCTTCGCCAACTCCTGCGTCTGCTGCAACGCGCTCGCGGACATGCGGCAGTCCTCCCTCAAGGGCTGGGCTGGGCTGGGGCAGGGCTGGGTGTCTGGGTAACTGGCCTGGGGGAGTCGCTCTCGTCACACATGCGTGCCTCGGGGCCGGAGGAGGTTGTGGCCGCTGCTGCTGAGAAGCCGCTCCGTCCCTGCAGGGACAAAGGCTCGGGGCCCGCAATCGGGGACATGCTGACGCGCACGAATTTCCCCGGGGGCATCCGAATCACCAGGTACTCATGTTTTGCTGGAGTCTTGGTGGCTTGCCCTGCGTCCGGCAGCATCATGAGGAGTCCGCGGCGGGCCATCCTGCATGGAGGGGCGCTCCCTCAAGAGGGCGGCGATGGCCTCTGCTGAGCGGGCCTCATGCCCCTGCCTTAGACACGGGCGGAGTTCCCACCTCCTCCATTCGGACGCCCACGCTGCGCTCCAAGGGGAGAGGCCACGAGCACTCCACGAGGGGCTGGCCATGACTGCTCGGAACGGGCGAGGAGCGCGTGGGCGAGGCAACCTTCGCGCCGAAGGGCGCGGACCGCCGTCCCCCCAAAGCCGCTCTCGCTCGAACCAGGGCAACCCCAGCAGGCGCATCGGGTGGTGCTCACCGGTGACTCGCAACCGGCGGCCCCAGCACGACGCGGGGACATAGGACGATGAAGGCAGGGAACAGGAGAGTGAGTGACCTCGCCACCTACTTTCCCCCTCCGACTCTCGCATCCCTGCCGGACTGCCGGACTTCATGCCGGACTTCCCCCGCAGAAGTCCGGCACCCAAAACGGCTGTAACTACGAGTGGTTAGGCCCTCCTGCCGGACTTGCCGGACTTACTCCCCCGTCCCTCCCCTCTACGGGGAAATATTTTCTGCGCGCTCCCCTCCCAAAATATTTTCCCTCGCGTACGTAAAGGTGGCTTTGAAGTCCGGCAAGTCCGGCAGAGTGACTCAACCCCATGAAGTTGTTACGGAAATTACTGCCGGACTTCATGCCGGACTTCTGCCGGACTTTGGAGAAGTCCGGCAGCTGAAGTCGGGGGCGGTGCCCTGCTTCAACTGGAGGTAGAGGGCGCCCGAGAGAGACCTCGGCACCTCCGGCTTCCCTGCCCTGGTTGCTGGATGCCAGGGACCGGCTCAACGGATCGCATCCGGGTCGGCCAACCAGCTCGCGACTCCTGCGCTCTCAGGACTGGCCGCTTGCGCCCTGTTGCCCTTCACCTGCGCGCGGAAGGCGGGGCACGGAGAGAACCGTTCAGGGTTCTGCGAAGCTGCCCCTTGGCGCTCCTGAGCACCCGGGCTGCTTGAGTGGGGCGGGACTCCGATTCGCGCAGGTGACCACGGGGATGGGGCGGCCCATGACAACGCGAAGGAGCGGCTGCCTCGGCGGCTGCGCGAGACCCGAAGCTGCTCGTCCAGGTTGGCCCAGGGCCAGCGACACTCCCGCGCTCGGGAGATGCCCCTCCGCCAGGCTCCCTCCCCCCGCCGAACCCGACTGAGAGCGCCCTCCGGTAAGTGGACGCGGACACTTTCGCGATCAATCTCGCCGTTCACTTTCTCCGAGCTAGGCCGCGCCCGTTCACTTTCCCTGTGGAGCTCCGGCCTGGCGCGCGAAAGCACACGCCTGGCACCACAGCCTTTGTAGTTTCGCGAGGTTAGGGCGGACAGCCACCAGGTTCTCGAGCGCCGCGGTCCGAGTTCGGGCCTGAACTCGCGCCCGGAAGCACACTCGTCCAGCGGGCCGGACCCCAGCGCGCCGTTCACTTCTTCGGCCCGGGACGCCCTGCTGCGCTGCGCCCCGCTGGCCGCCACGCGGCCACCTGGCGCGCGCCCCCGGTTCAGCCCCGCGCGCCGCGCCTGTCGCCGCGTGGCGCCCCTTTCGTGCGCGCGTGTCCCCCAACGCTTCGGGCTGCAGGCCTTTGTCCTCCTCGTGAGCCCCACGGGCCCCCGAGCTGCCCTCGAAGCCCCGGCCCCCCGCTTCGCGCGCACCTGGGCACGCGTGCCGTTACCCGGGCCGAGCCGAATGGCCGAAAACAGGTAAAGGCGGCCATTCGGCGTCCCCGTCCCGACGCTGTTTCGCGTGCTTACGAGGCCACCTGGCGGGCCGAAACGCCGAGGCTCATGGCCGCTTTCCCCAGGTTGGCGCCTCCTGCTGCCCGTCACGCGCCCCTGCCCTTCACCAGCCAGCAGCACGGCCTGCCCCGCCGGCCGCAAACGATACCTACCGACGACGCCAGTAGGCCTACCCTGCCTACCCCTGACGCTAGGGTGGGGGGTGGTGCGTTTTTTCGTGCGGGCCTCGCCGCCGGGGTGTGTACCTAGGGCACTTTTTGAGAGGGTCACCTCCCAGAAAGTGAACACCCCGAGCCTGTTCATTTGCACCCGGTAAGTGAACGCCTCGCGCTGTTCACTTTCGCCGGCTGCGCCTCGGGCGGCCCGCGCCGGGCCCCGCGCACAGCCGCCCCTCACCGCCTCCGCGCGGCACCCCGGCCCAACCAGGGGCCCTCGCGGACGATCATCGCGGAGGTAGGGTGCCCCATCAGCAGGGCAACTCTTGCGTCACGCGCACTAACTCGTCGTCCGAGGGGTGCGTGTAGATGACGGTGGAGTCGATGCTGCGTTGGCGCGCGAAGCGCTGGGTGAGGCGGATGTCCTTCGTCCTCCGGTACACCCCGGTGCACGCGGTGTGGCGCACGGCGTGGAAGTTCAAGTGCCGCTCCAAACCCGCGCGCTGCTGCCACACCGCGAAGCCGTGGCGCACCTGTCGCGTGGACAGGCGCAGGCCCTTGCGGCTCAAGAAGAGCGGCGCTTGGGGACCCACGTCGTGCCCCAGCGAGCGCTTGAGGCGCAGCAGCTTCTCCAGCTTCGCGCGCACCGTGTCCGAGAGGACGACTTCCTGGGGGCTAGGGTGCCGACGGCAACCCTTGAAGACGCGCAGCGGCACGTGCCGGCGTGCGCGGCTACGCGCGTCGAAGATGTCGCCGATGTTGAGGGCCACCAGTTCGTGCTCGCGAAGGCCCGAGGCCAGCGCGAGGCTGTACAGGCAGTGGTCCCGGAATCCCCCCTTGTGCACCCCTGTCGTGCGCAGCAGGAGCGCCACCTCCTTCTCCGTGAGGGTGCGAGGTGGGCGGGCGACAGCGGCATAGGCAGACATGGCGACTCCATCGTAAAGAGGACGCGGCCATGCACGCTCTGTCGCCCCAGCAAGACAAGTCATTAACCACGCTGCGCATTCTCAGCCGGGCCCCACGCGGCCTCGGCGTTCCCCAGAAAGGAGTCGCTGTGCATCAGCTCGCGGAATTCAACTTCGAGGCACACCGCATCCGGGTCTCCATGGACGAGCGGGGTGAGCCAGGGTTCGTCGCCGCGGACATCTGTGCGGCGCTCACCATCAACACCGAGCAGACACATCCCTGCGGGGACGACGAAAAGGGTCTGCGTACTGTGCAGTCCCCTGGAGGCCCGCCGGAGATGAGCGTGGTCAACGAGCCCGGCATCTACGTGCTCACCTTCAGCAGTCGCAAGCCCGAGGCTCGGCGAGTCAAGCACGAGGTGACGTACAAGGTGTTGCGCCTGTCACCCGAGCGCAGGCTTCGACTTGCTTCCCGTCATGCACCAGATGTGGCGTAGGAAGGGGCAACACTTGCTGGTTGAGACTGCCAGCAAGAACAAGCGAGTCGCCGTCTGCGGAGTCTACCGCGTTCCGGACGGCCGTATTCTCTTCAGCCACCAGCCGAGCAGCGTCAACTCCGTCCTCTTCGCTGCCATGGTGCGCATGCTGAAGGCATGCGCCCAGGCCACCGGCAAGCGAATCGTGCTCGACAACAATGGGGCCTTCACGTCCAATCTCTCGCCCCAGGCCCTCCAGGCGGAAAAGGCGTGGTGCGCCCCCTCTGGCTACCGAAGTACACTTCGGAGAAGCCTAAACGGACTGAGGGCCACCGAGGCCACCTCAAGGAGGCGTACTTTGGCCGCATGCTGACTAAGAGCCGGGATGGCTTCTATGCTGCGGTCGTTCACCGCATGGAACGACCGGGTCGCCCACGAGACTACCGACGTCTCATTCCACCTGCCCGCCCTCGCAGGGTAGGCAAAGATTTACCCCCGATTGCATAGATAAGAGGTGGAGCCATGTTTCATCTGACTGCACGTGTTGCCTGGCACGACTCCCGCTGGAACGGCTCGGTCTGCCGCCAGCCCTCCTGCAACTCCTTCTGCGCGGCGCTCGACCGAATTCGCGAAGAACGAGACGACGCCCGCGAGGACGCCCTGGCCGGGACGCGATGGAGCATGCTCACCCCAGACGAACTGCCAGCCTGCAAGGCCGAGTCGGGCGCGTTCATGAACGAGGAGGAGTGGACGCGACGCTTTGTCCACCCTTATGCGGGCATCAAGAAGGCCGACGAAACGCACGGCCACCTCAAGCCGACGCTCGTCAAAATCCCGCGCTACGCCACGTTCGTGGTGCCGTTTGCGTGGATGCTCCGGAGCGAGCAGAAGGCCATCGACGAGCGGCTCCCGACGCCTCTCCCTCCTGACGAGGAGTCCCCGTTCGCGAGTCCTTGGGTGTTTGGGCGCGAGAGGCAGGAGGCGATCCTCAAGCTATTCTCGAGCCGACTCACACCGGAGCGCTCTTTAGTCTTCTTCTACTGCAAGGAGGGCCAGCCGCTCGGCGACACCATCTCCCGGCTCGTGATGGGCGTCGGAAGGATCACGACGGTCGCGGCACCCAAGGCCTACGACGTCACCAAGAAGAAGCCCACGCACTTGATGTGGGACCTCCTCATCCGGCACACGGTTCGACCCGACGGCGAAGACGGGTTCCTGCTTCCGTATCACGAGTACCTGGAGCCGACGGGAGATGCCGTCGAAGACGTTCGCCGTGAACGACTGCTGCTCGAGATCGCGGTGCCCGCCGACCCGGCTCACGTTCGCGTCTTCTCCTACGCTGCAGAGCTGGCGCCTGCCGACATCGCACTGTCGACACTGGTTCGTTGCCTTGAATCCGTGCGAAAGATCCGCGAGCACGGGATTGCCAAGGGCCCGTGGGAGCGCCGCGAGGAGTGGCTGAACCAGCAGATCGCACAGGCTTGGCAAGACCGAGGACCGTTTCCCGGACTCGGCCCGGCTCTCGAAGCGCTCGGGATACGCCTTGGGACGGCGCTTGCGCTCGAGTTGCGGTCGTCAGGAGCCGTGAAGGCCGACGCCGACCCGTGGCCGACAGTGGCCGGGCTTCTCCAGGGCAAGCAGAAGCCGCCGCAGCCCGCGTACACGGAAGACCTGAAGGCGATCCGGGAGACGTGGACGGGCCTTTCCGATGAGCGTCGGACGGTACTCAAGCTGCTCTCGCGCTTCGCGTTCACCTCGGCGCAGGCTCTCCGCTGGTTCGATCCGAAGGAGAGGGCCAAAGGCACGGCGGCGAAGGTGACTGACGAAGAGATCCTCGCGAACCCGTACCGGATGAGCGAGGTGGACCTCGGCGACTGGGACGACTCGCCGGTGTCCGTTGGGCTCATCGATCGCGGCCTGCTTCCCGACGCGACCATCGCGGTAAAACATCCGGTCCCGACCCCGTCGAAGGTCGGCTCGCCGAACGATGCGCGCCGTTTGCGCGCTGCGTTGGTCGCGGTGCTGCGCGAAGCAGCGGAGGACGGCGACGCGCTCCTCAGCATTTCCGAGGCGCTGCAGCGCGTGGGCTCGCTGGACCTCGCGCACCCTTGCGTGATCGGCTCGGACTGGCCGAGCACGAACCGCACTACGCTGTCTGGCGTCATCGAGTTGGTTGACGTCGCCGGCACGGGCGTAACGCCGACCCCCGCCCTACAGCTCACCGAGCTGAAGGGCCGTGAGGATCGACTCCGCTCCGTACTGGGAAAGCGCGCTGGCAAACCGGCGGCTCCCGTGAAGGCGGACTGGCAGAAGCGGCTCGTTCAAGCCATCTCTGATGCCGGCGGCAAGTTCGACAACAAGAACGAGCTGCACCGCCAAGCGATCGAGGAGCAGGCGCTTGCACTCGAACGGCTGCTGTCGCCTCGGTTGAGCGTCCTTGTCGGCCGCGCCGGTACGGGCAAGACATCCGTGATGGGCGCGTTGATGCTTTCCGACGCGCTCACGAAGGACGGCATCCTTTTGCTCGCGCCGACCGGGAAGGCGCGCGTGCGGCTCGGCAAAGCCACGAACGCAGAGGCGATGACCGTCGCGCAGTTCCTCCACCGGCTCGGGCGGTACGACGGTGCCCGCCAGCGGCCGAGGTTCGACGGCAAGGACAAGTACCGCAGGGAGAAGACCGTCGTCATTGACGAGTGCTCCATGCTGACGATGGACGACCTCGTCGCAGTGCTGGAAGCGCTCGACCTCGCGCACGTGCAGCGCCTCATCCTCGTCGGCGACCCGAATCAGCTTCCCCCGATCGGCGTCGGTCGCCCCTTTGCGGATTTCGTCTCGTACCTCGAGACCACGGATGCAAAGGGCGATGACGGCTCGCCGCTCGGGCGCGCTCTTGCGCGGCTCACCGTGGAGGTTCGCGCAGCGGCTGCAGCGTCGGCGGCATCGGACGCTCTGCGCCTCGCGTCTTGGTTCACGCGAGAACAGCAGCCGGTCGATGCCGACCGCGTCCTCAGCGACCTTGAGCTCGGTGAGAAGTTCAACGACCTGCAGATCGTGTTCTGGAAGACGCCCGACGAACTGCGCGGGCAACTGCTCCAGGCGTTCCAGAAGCACCTTGGGCTGAAGAATGGCGGCGACGTGGCGGGCTTCGACGCGTCGCTCGGGCTCGACGAGCGCGGCTGGGTCCCGTTCGATGCGCCCGAGGGTTCTGAACGCTGGCAAATCCTCTCGCCGGTGCGGATGCACCCGCATGGTGTGCATGACGTCAACCGGTGGGTGCAGCGGCACTTCCGCGCCAAGGAACTCGAAGCCGGCATGAAGCCGTGGGGCTTGGCTCTCGGCGACGAGAACATTGTGCGTAAGGACAAGGTCATCCAGACCTCGAATCAGCATCGGAACGCGTACGACGGCAAAGCCTCCGAGAAGCACTACATCGCGAATGGCGAAGTCGGCCTCGCTGCGACGGATACCAACGGGTGGATGAACGTCGTCTTCGCCGGTCGCCCCGGCCTGAGATTCGGTTACGCGAAGCGCGACTTCCCTGGAGGGGCCGGTCCCCTCGAGCTCGCCTACGCGCTCACCGTGCACAAGTCGCAGGGCAGCGAGTTCAAGAAGGTCTTCGTCATCCTGCCGAAGAACTGCAGGCTGCTCTCGCGCGAGCTCCTCTACACTGCGCTCACGCGCTCGCGTGAGCAACTCGTGCTCCTCGTTGAAGGCGACGACGCGACGGTGCTCTTCGACCTCACACGGCCCGAGCGCTCGGAGACGGCGCGGAGGAACACGAACATCTTCCAGGGCGTCATCCGCGTGACGGACGACTCCGTACCGTTCGCGGAGCACCTGATCCACCGGACCGAGAAGGGGCATCTCGTCCGGAGCAAGTCGGAGCTGGTCATCGCGAACATGATCTTCCAGCTCGGCATCCCCTACGAATACGAGCGCGTCTGCGACGGCACCGCTGCGCCGGGACGGCTTCGCCCTGACTTCTCGTTCGTGACCGCCGATGGCGACCTGATCGTTTGGGAGCACCTCGGGATGCTCAGCCGCCCCGACTACAAGAAGGGCTGGGACTGGAAGCGCGCTTGGTACCAGAAGAACGGCTTCACCGAGGGCAAGACGCTGTTCACGTCGACTGAGGAGGACGGCAAGGGCCTCGACTCTGCCGTGCTCAAGAAGACGGCGATGACTATTAAGGCGCTGCTCGAGTAGGCGACGAAACGAAACCCGATGCCTGAATCCACGCCGAGTATCGCCGACGAGATCGAGTGCTACGTTCGCACCGGCGACGCCGACATGGATGCCTGGGCGTGGCCCGGTGACTTCATTGAGCGCAGCCGACGCCAGCACGCCGACCTTCGTGGCGCGCTCGTCGAGGAGGTCCGTCGGCTTGCGAAGGGGCACTCGCACGAGCCAGTGCCCGCAAACGTCGGCGTCGAGTTCACGCGCGCCAACGTTGAACCGATGGTGCGCGGGCTCTTCGCGCGCGCCGAGCAGGACGTCGTGCTCTCGACGTTCGAGAAGTCCGTCGTCTACGTCACGAGCGACACCATCGAGCCGATCATCCTAAATCACAGGTGGGATCGCTCCGCGTGGTACCTCGCGAACCTGTTCCTCCTCAGTGTCGGCGCGAAGCCGCTCGGCAAGAAGGCCGTGCGCATCGTCGGGATGAGCGAGGAGACGACCTGCTACGTCTCGCCGGAGTACTTCGCCGAGGACGATCCGTTCGCCGACTTCATCGTCCACGAGGCCGCGCACATCTTCCACAGCTGCAAGCGACGGACGATCGGGCTCCAAGAGACGAGCAGGAAGGAGTGGCGGCTCGACATCGAGTTCGGGCAGCGCGAGACGTTCGCCTACTCGTACGAGGCCTACGCCCGCATCTCGGCGAGCGCGAAGAGCCCCGCCGAGCGCCGGGCACTGGCGGTCGAGTACGGCTCGAAGCGGCGGATCTCGGAGGAACGCGTGGACCCGGCCGAGGTGGCGAACATCATCGAGGAGCGGCGAGCCCGCGGAACGGCTGGAAGGCGATCCTGGCGCAGTGCGCGCCGACCAGGAAGCCGCGCTCGGCACTGCAACTCTCGCGCGAGACGATCGCCGCCCGGGACCGCGCCGGCCGCATGTGACGCGCTGCTGCGAATAGCTGCTTTTGCGTCAAAGCGGCTATTCACGCCGCCGAGGGCGGCAGCGAGTCATCACGCCCCTCGCCACAAGACGGGCACGCGAAGTCGACCTCGGTCCCGTCAACCCACGGAATGGCCAGGACGTCGGCGCCCAGCGTCCGGTCGACCCAGCCGGACGCTCCAGCCCTTGCCGTCCAATCGGCCCCGCTCAGCCGCAGCACCGGGATCAACTTCGAGCACCTGCGGCATGCGATGGTGCCCCACGTCGTCGAGCAACCCGCGCAGGTGCAAGAGAAGTGCTGGCCCATCGGCTTGAAGTCGCGACGCGCGTCTGCCCGCCGGTTGCAGGTCGGGCACGTGAGCAGGGCTGCCACGGCCTCCACGGACCTCGACAAGTCCGCTGCGAACCTCTGGAGTGCGGCGAGCCTCTGCTCCGCTGCTGTGACCTCGCCGTTCAGCGCCTTCTTTCGCGCGTTGCTGTCGCCGGTTGCACCGCCAGCGCGATGAACTTCACGCAGGCGATGGGAGACAGCTTCCCGCTCAGCCTCGAGGCGTCGCAGATCAGCAGCGGACTCGGTGACGAGGCGATCGGCGTGAAGCGACTCGTTGTCGAGGGGCGCCCGGAGCACGCGCATAGTATTGCCGGTCACATCGAACCACGGCTGCGTGCGCCCGACCTCCGACGGAACAGGGCGAGTGATCGTCGGCGGGTACGCAAAGAACGACGGCGTCGTCGTGCTCCAACGAAGCTGACGCGCGACCCGTTCCACGCTGCCGATGTCCCACGGAGACACGGGCAAGAAGCCGACCCGCCTTTGACCAGCGGAAGCGCTCTCATGCGACAGCGAGCGAAGACGCCGCGCGAGGTCAGCAGGCAGAAGGTCGAACGCGTCGGCGTTCGAGGGCGACGGGTAGAGGATGAGGGTGGTGATGCCTGTTACCGTCTGGGCGTCGGCCTCGGCGAGTAGCGAGCGAAGCTGCTCTTCGTCGAGCGTCGTGAGCGAGCTGCACAGAGGAACGATGCGCAGCGTGTCGACGCCCACGCCATCCAGCGAGATTGCCCCGTCCTTCGAGGACCACGAAACACGTACGACGCATGAACCCCGACTCACCTCCATCCCGTTGGCATAAAGGGGGCTCTCTATCTCGCTCGGCTCGAAGCGAAGCTGCTCGAGCGCGCGAAGCGTGAGGAGGACCGCAAAGCTGTCAAAGGAGCGACAGACGCCTTGCATCTGGTCGAAGTACTCACGCGGACGAACAGCGTGTTCGAGACCGAGCCGCGCCCACTCGATCCAGAGTTCGGCGACGCGTCGGTAGTGGGCGTCGTCGCTCAAGATGTTGGTCATCGTGAGACTCGTGCCCACGGTCGCCCTGCGCGGGACCTCTCGGTACAACGCCGAGTCCTTCAGGCCAGCTATGGTGAAGATCAGGTGCTTCAGGACGCCGAGGGTTCTCTCTGCCTTGCGCTTCGCCTCGCTCGCGTCGAGCGCCTTGCCCCACAGCGTGTAGATGCGGTCTTGGCGCCAGTGCGAACCACCAGCCGCCGAGCCGTGATTGCCAGCAGCCTCCTCGAAGATTCGCAGCAAGCGCGAGACCTCCTGGACCCGGCGACGCAGGTGCGTGACGAGGTGGTCTACGAGACGAACCGCCACGCGGTTCTCGTAGATGTCGAACTGGTCCTCGCGAACGGTGGCGAGGATTCTCTTCGGGACGACGGAGCGGAGCATTGGCCGCTCCCAGTCTTCAGTATGCGCGGCGAGATAGTTCGCGGCCTGCGCCGGGAACCTCCGTGCGCGCGACACGGGCATGCGATCCACTTCGACGCGGAGGTGCGTACGTGGCCGCCTACAGACCTCCTCAAGGTGGCCGACGTTCTCCTTGATCCGCAGTTCGAACGGCTGAAGCTCCGCGCGGGCGGACATCCCCGGCACCAGCGGGGACACGGCGAGGAGGTCGAGCCAAGTCCCTCCGCGCTCGGCCAGTTCGCTCAGGCTGTGCCCGACGGTGCGGATGCTCGCGACATCGAGCGGGTCGAGCATTTGAGTGCGCGCGAAGGTCCCTTCGATGCGCTCCGACGCGCGCAGCAGGTGCCATCGCCCGCCCGACTCAGGGACGAGGAACATCCCGTCGCGGGCTGGGAACGAGTTCACGAGCAAGTCCCCGGATGCGTCGTCGCGCACGACGTAGCGCCCGAGCAGCGCGGCCCCGCCACGCACCTCGGCAACACCGCCGAGCCGGTCGAGGAGCCGGATGGTCACGCGGTTTCCTCGGCCCCAAGTCGACGCAGTTCGTCACGGACGATTGCCGTAGACAACAGCTTCGCGACGTCACCCTTCTCCAAAGCCGGCCACGCCTCGCTGATGCGCTCGTTGAGGGCGGTGAGATCTTCCGGCCGCGTGTCGTGACGGTCTCGTACCTTGCGAAGCAGCTTGGTGGCAAGGATGTGGTCCACGGCTTCGCCGACGGTTCCACCGGCCGCGACCACCACGGGGACGAAGTCGAGCATCTGCCGCTCGAGCCGGTTCCCCCATCCCACGCCGAAGCGGCGCCCGAGGATGTCGGCGAACCATTTATCGAGGAAGGCATACGCGTCCTTGGCCTTTGCCGCGTGGACGGTTTGCGCCTTATCGAAGGCTGACCGGAGGGCGTCGAACGAGACCGGCGACCGAGCGGGCAATCGCTGCAGTGTGAACTGCGCTCGGTGGCGCGGGAGCTCCATCACATGGGCGCGGTCGTAGGTCTTGTCTGCGAAGTCCTTGGTCGTCTCGTCGTGATTCGCGGTGCCGACGAACCACACATTCCGCGGGATCGCGAGCGTGCGTCCGTTGCGCATGTGAGCGGGCGCGGGCTCGACCGGCGCGGTCATCAAGTCGAGCTTCTGGAGATTGGGGGCCTGCTCCAGGGCGGAGAGCAGATCCGCGAAGTACTGCTCAGGGTGAGAGAGGTTCATCTCGTCGAGGACGACGATATTGACGAGGTCCTTGTAGCGCGGGCACTGCGCCCGGTAGAGCGCCTGGAGGAACTCTGATTCGTAGAAGCGCCGCTCGAAGGCATTGAAGTGACCGACGAGGTCCTGCCGATCGCGCCACCCGGCCTGCACCTCGACGAGGGTCGAACCCGCGCCAAGGGCCCGTGCCACCGCGAGCGGAAGGCTCGTCTTTCCGGTTCCGCTAATGCCGTGAAGCAGGTGGAGCCGGCTCATCGCGAGCCCACCCAGGAAGCAGCGGATGTCGCGCAGCCCATAGAAGAGCACCTTGTCCTGGTTGTTCGGGTCGATCGCGATCCGGTGCTGGAGGTCCTCGCAGAAGGCCTTGAGGTCCGTGATGGCGTCGGTGACGGGCGTCTGGGTCTGCAGCGCGCTGTCGGTGTCCATCTGGCTGCACGCGGGGAACGGGCTGACGCCGTCGGCGCGGCGGATGCGCTCGTTGACGTCCTTGCGCAGCTCCTCGATGGCAGTGTGCAGGAGGTCGCGAGCACTCTCCAACGCCGCCTTCTGGTCGCGGAGCGTTTCGAGTTCGGTGACCGCGATCGAGGCCCTCGCCAGCGCCGTCCTCGCCGCGACACTCTCCTGCGTGAGCCGCGCCCGTTCCGTCTCCCAATCCTCCTGCGCTCGTTCGAGGGTAGCGAGTCGCTCGGTGACATCCTGGTTCGGGCGCTTGGCGAGTTGCGCCTTCAGGGAGGCGCGCTCCTTCGCGAGCGCGTCGAGTTCCTTCTTCACCTCCTCGAGCGGGCGGTTGCCTAGCGCGCGCTCTGCATCGTCGCGCAGACGCAGCTTTTCGTACAGTTCGTCCTGACCGGCCTGAGCGCTCTCGAGTCGGGCCTCAAGGTCCCTCTGCTTAGCCTTCGCGGCCTCGAGTTCGTGCGCAGCTCGCCGAGCGACGCGCTCGTCGAAGGCCTCGCGATCCTCGCGAAGAACATCCCTCTGGAGATCCACCTCGACAGCGCGCTTTTTCAGGTCCGCACGGTCCTTCGTGAGTTGCTCACGTTCGAGCCGGAGCCGTTCGGCGCTCTCTTTCTCCGCAACAGCGATCTTCGCCTCCTGGGTGGCGCGGGCATGCCTTTGCTCCTCGCGCCTGCGCTCTTCCTCCGCGCTGCGCTCCGCTTCCCACGCCGCGCGCTCCTTCGCGATCTGAGCGCGGGCCTTGGAAAGCTCCTCGCGCAACGTCGCGGCTTCCTCATCGAGTTGCCGCAAGGAGGCTCTGCGCTCGACGGCGAAGCCTGCCTCCGCGTTCAGCTCCCTGTCGCGGAGGCTATTCTCGCGTCCGTCGAGTTCCAGCCCTCGCGACCGGAGCCTCGCCTCCGCCTCTTTCACCCGCGACTGGTCCGCCTTGAGCGCGCGCTCCGCTTCCTCCAGCGCCGCCGCGCCCGTCTTCAGCCCTTCGTCACGGGTCAGCACGTCCTGCTCAAGCGCGGCGAGCTCCGTCTCGCGCTTGGCGAGGCGTTCGTCGCGTGCCCGGCACAGCGCCAAGGTCTCATCGACCTGCTTCGCGGCCGCGGCCAGGTCGAGAGTCGAGACGTCGGTAGAGGGAGGGGTGGCGAGGGCGATTTCCATATCCGCCTCCGTGGCTGCCGCGATGGCGGTTCCGTTGGTCGCCGTGATGATGGCGAGTGCGACCTCGGGCGTCATCGGAGCCGCAGCGACGATGGGCTGGACCGAGTTCGTGGGTGACGAATCCGGCGCCTTGGCCTGCTGGTGCTGCTGCCGATGCTTGTTCTTCTTGCTCATGTTCTGTCAGGTCCTCGCGGAGTCGAGCGGCTGCCCGAGGCCCGAAAGCAGCCCCACGGCGCGGTGAACGTCGGCGACGACTGGCAGCACCGACGGGAGTGATAGGCGCTCTGCGCCAGCGTGAACGGCACCGCCCGCCTTCGTGGCAACGTCGTCGAGAAGCTCGAGAAGACCCGGCTCCCTGGCCGCCGCGCGTCGTAGCGGGTGTCGAGCGTCATCGCGCGCTGCGAGCAACGCTGCGATGATGGCTCCACGCAGACGCCAGCCCCCATCGGGGTAGCACGCGGCCTTCACGTGGTTGGGCTTCACGCGGGCCAGTGCCTCCGGCAGCGGCACTCGAAACCCCATGGCCTTCGCAGACGCCTCGTAGACACCTTGACAGTAGACGTTGTCCTCGACCGGTCGACGATCGGTGTAGACGCGGCGCCAAGCTTGGCGCGGCGGGTGGCGATCGAAGATAGCCTTAAACGTACCTTCCAATGCACGTCGGGCGGCACCGAGGAGATCGCGCAGCTTGTGCTCGGGACACGCGGCGCCGAGGAGGTCGGCCTCGACGCGCGCGTACTCCAGCGCGACGAGGTCCTCGAACTGCGGGAGGTCGCGGGCGCTCACGGACAGCGCCTTCTCGACGTTGTTGATCGCCATCGCGCGAACCTCGCCTGCCAGGCGCTGCTGTGCCTCGATCTGCTGGTCGAGCGATTGGCCGATCATGCCCTCAAGCACGGTACGCAGCCCGTTCGACGACCGCATCTCGCGCTCGAGCGCTCGCCGCAGCATCGGGCTTACGCCGAGCCCGAACGGATCACATGCGTGCCACTCTCCCCCGAGGTCGCCAGCCTCGGGCAGGTACATAAAGCTCGTAACGAACACAGGCGTCGGGCGGTTGTCGACGAGCGAAACGCGCTCGAGCGCGACGCTACCCGCATGCGCGAACGTGTCGTCGTCGTCTGCGATCTCGTAGGATGCAGAGCGGCGAAGCGCGGAGCGATGCCGGCGGGTCACCCGAACGATCTCGGAGGCGCCAGGGGTCGGGGGCAGCGCGAGGTCGCCAGGCAACACCATGAACGAGCGCTCCCGGCGCGGCTTCCCCTTCGAGCCGAGCACGAGGTCGGGGAAGCCGGTGTTCGGGTTCTGCTGGAGCTCGACGTAATCGAGCTTCTCGATGAAGCGCGGCCAGAGGTCGCCGGTCCACGGATCTTGGAACACATGGCCGGTGACAATCCGCCTCGCTTCGAGCGTCTCCTCCTCGATTAGATCGTGGCCCTTCTCGGTCGGGAGCCCGTTCGTCCCGAGCAGTCCACGCCGGTGCAGTTCGAGGGCGACAAGCTCCGCGAGGTCAGGATGAATGTGCAGTCGCGCCCCGATGCGGTCGACGGTAGTCACACCGGCGCGGCACATCCCGAGGACCGCTTTCTGCAGCACGTTGAGCTGGCGAGCACGCACCTCGGGCGCCACCACGCGATACATCAGCGCGGGCCAGAGCACGAAGCGTCGCTTGCTCCAGCGCATGTCCTTGGGCAAGCGGGGCCCGAAGTGGAGGACCGGAGCTTCACGCCGAAACAGCAAGGCCATGCTTTCCTCCACAGAGTTCACGGAAGGCCACGAGGCCACGAAGCGCCTTCTCGGACGCTTCGCCCCTCAACATCGCCGCGTCGCCGACCACGATGAGCAGCCGCTGCTGGCGGCTCATCGCGACGCACAGGCGGTTCTCAAGCATGAGGTGCCCGAACTTGCGTCGCAGGGACCTCTCATCGGTCACGGGCAGATCATTCGAACGGGTCATCGACAGGAAGACGACGTCGAACTCCTTGCCCTGGAATGCGTCCACCGTTCCGACGCGCAGTCGCTCGATGAGGCGCCCATCGGCGCTGCGCGTCTCGCGCCATGCGTCCTTGACGCGATAGGAGCCGTCGTCGAGCCGCTCAGACATCCCGCGCTTCTCCATCACCTCCAGCACCTCGTCGGCCTGCGCGGAGTAGAAAGAGATGACGCCGAAGCTGAGATCCCGACGTACGGTCGCGAGGCGCTCGACCTCCTTCGCGATCCACTCGGCTTCGGCGGTGCGTCGCTTGCTCTGGCCGCCGTGCTCTCGCCCACGCGAGAGCGGCATGTCCACCCATGCGGCGACACGGCCAGTGTAGCCGGGCAGGTCGTGAACGAACTCCTCGGCACGCCGGGGAGACGCGAACCCTTCGGCATAAGGGGCATAGAAGGTGTCGCTCACGAACGAGCCGAGGATGGGGTGCATTCGGTACTGCTGGTCCAGCGTGACGGTCCGCTTGATGCCGTCCTTCGCCTCGCGCTCCTTCATCGCCTGGAACAAGCGCTCGAAGAGGCTGCGCCGCAAGGCGGTCGTGGTCGCCTCGGTCACAGAGTGCTCGAGCTGGCTTTCGATGTCGGGCTCAAGGATGTGCGGGAGCTGCCGATGGTCTCCGACGAGGATGATTCGCCGCTCGGCACGCGACATCGGGATGAAGAGGTCGAGCGGGTTCGCACGCGCGGCCTCGTCGACGATCACGTTGGCGAAGACTGTGTCCGCTCCCTTCGCTTGGCTCATCTGGAAGCCGACCGACTGCTGACACGTGGCCGCGAGGACGACGGTGTAGTCCCGCACCGCGTCGCGGACACCGTCGACGTCGTGTTCGAGGTCGTTGAGATACTCATAGAGCACGGCGTCTTCGCCGCCCGCCGACTCCCGTGCCTTGCTGTAGAGCGCGTCCACGATCTCCGGCAGGAGGCTCTCAAGGTCGCCATGGACCAACGGGGCGCCCACCGGATTATCCGCTGCCAGTTGGTCGACCAGCGCGTCCTGCAACGACTTTAGCGCGGCGAGGAACGGCGGCGTATTGTCCTCGGTCCACTCTGCGGCGTCGGTCAGCACGCGGTGCATGGCCTCGTCGAACAGGCCCATGTTCTTGAGTCGAATGAGCGCACGGCCCGCGTTCCGAGGCCCATCATCCCCGAAGGCCGCCGCCTCAATACGGAGCGCGCGAACGGCCTTCAGTGCGAGCGCGCGCTCGTCGTCGTCTGCGTCCGCAAGTTGCGCCGGGGACCGCGAGAGCTCTTGGCGCAGGACCTCGAGTCGGTCGTTGAGCGAGGGCGGGACGTAGCTGCGGCAAAGATCCTGAACGTCGCGAACCACGCGCAGCGATTCATCAGCGGTGAGCGGCGACGCGATGTATGCCGCAGCCATCGTGCGAACCTTGCGGAGCGCCTCGGTCACCGGGCGCTCGGGGGTCATCGCCAGGTCGGCGCGGACGGCGTCAGCCCTCTCGCGGCGCCATCGGTCGAAGCCGTCGCTCTGGTCAGTGGTCCCGCGCTTGCGCCCCACCTTAATCGCTGGCAGGCCGAACACGAGAGTCCGTGACGCTGCGTTCTCGACGGCGTCGTGTTGGTAGCTCGTGAGCAGGGTTTGGCCGGCGAGGTCGTCCTCTGAAAGTTCAGCGAGGCGCGCCTCCAGCGCCGCGATCGTCTTCGTCTTCCCGGTTCCCGGTGGCCCCTGAATTAGCGCAATGTCGGGCGTGTTTAACGCCACGCGCAGCGCCTCGATCTGCCGCGCGGTGGGCTCGCCGCCGAACACCTCTCGTGCGGACTGAGAGAGCGCGTCCTCGATCTTGCGCCGACGCTCAGGAACAGCGCTGCCTTCGAGCAAGAGTCCGAGCTGGGGCATCGGGCACGCAGCCGAGGCGATGAGCGACTGCGCGTGCTCCCGGCGCTCAAGGCGCTTGCGGTCACCGCTCACGCTCAGGAACAGCACCCCGGACTCGGGCGGCTCGCGGTCGTCGCTGTCGAGCGGAGGCTGGAGGTCAATCGCGCGGCGATGAAGCTCCGCACCGGAGAACGCACCAACGAAGATCCGTGAGCGCGGCGCGCGTGACGCCGGCTCCTCAACCGCCGCTAAGGGCTCGTCGGTCGCCTGCTGCAGTTCGGGAGGCGGATTCTGCGCAGCCTCGAGATCGACGTCCTCGGAGTTTCGCAACACCTCAAGTGCGGTCTCGAGCTGCTTCGTATCCTCGACAAAGAAGCGCCATCGCCCGTCGCCCTGGAGCTGGCGCTTGCCGTAACGAAGCCAGCCCAGGGTACGCGCGCGCCGCAAGACGCTTTCCCGCTCCAGCTTGTTGTAATCGCGCCAAATGTTGAGATAGCTGCCGGCCTGTTCGACGAGCTGGTCGAGCTGGGTCCTCGCGGTACCGCGAAAGACACCGGCGATCGTCGCGTCGCAGAACCTGACGTGACCAAGGATGAGAACAACGGGGCGGCGCTCATCGGGCGACCTGCCGAGCTTCGCCTCCACGAGCCGAGTGATGAGGAGCTTGTCGTCGCGCCCCTTCGCAATATCAATCGCATAGCCACGCCCATGCAGCCGGAACGCGCCCCGCTGGTCGGTCTCCGGCGTCGGGCTGCCCGACAGGAACACACGGGTGCTGCCATCCGCAGCCAGCAACAGGAAACGGTCGCTGAGCCACTGCGTGACCTCGCTGGCCGAGACGCTACGCCCGAGCTTCTGGCGCACCTGTTCTACGATCTTGTCGTCGACGGCAATGTCGACGTGGTCGGGCCAATCGTAGCGCGCGGGGAACTCGTGGACCTGCAGCAGCACTGCTTCGCTCTTCTTGCCCAGCGGGCGAACGGAGGCGACCCACGCAACGCGCGGGAGGTTGCGGTCGCGAAGGCGCTGCAGCGCTTCCGATGCTCGCTGGTCGACGCCGACGACACTCCACGCGCTGGCGCCGACGCGCAGCAAGGCATCGCCGGTGACGTCAGAGAACTGGATGGTCGCCTCAGCGCGAGGCTCGATCGCCACGTCGAAGTCGGCCGCTGCGCTTGGTGCAACCTCGATGGTCGAGACCGCTCCCGAGACCAGGTCGTGGATGTTCATCGGGCCCCTCCCGGCCGAAATTCAAAGTTCACGACGCGATGCAGGCTGTCAGGCGCGCCGATGTGGAGCCGCCATGACGCGATGCCCGGCTCAAGCCGGATCTCCTTCACGCGGTCGGTCACCTCGGTGTCCCGACCACCGCTGGGGGATGAGAGTCGGTAGCGGCCACCATCGACGCTGCGGAGCGACAGCCGTGAGCCCGTGAGCAGCAGTTCGACGACGGGGCGAGCGCCAGCGGCACCGTCGCAACCATGCGTGAGGCGCTGCGTCACCGAGACTGTCTCGCCGTCGGTCAGCGCGAGGACCGCCGCGACGACAGCCTTCCGCCTATCGCCTGCGGGCTTCTGCAAGAGCTCACCACCCGGGCCGATGGACGGGTCCCACAGGTTGAATGCCGCCGTCGCGAACGCGGGGCGAGGCTCATCACACCACGGGCACTGCTTCTCGTTGAGGTAGTAGGTCCCCTTGCACGAGGAGCAGACCAGCGTCGCGTCGGCGGCGCCGTGCAAGCACTCGGCCCACTCCGAAACACCAGGGCGCTTCGCTGCGTCTCGAAGGCCGAGGCCGAAAGCGCGCCCGGCGATGTCGATGAGTTTGCGTGACAGGACCCCGGAGCGTGGGATGCCGTAGGACGCGCTGTTGCTCTTGTCGGTTGGGTCGTCGATCCACGGGAGCTGACCGCTCAGCGCCTCCTCCTCGCGCTCGGGTGGGCCATCGTTGACCGTGTCGCCGATCAGCGGGTGGACGAGCGACAAGGTCTGGAACGTCAGAACGCTGAATGCGTGCGCGTCAGTGAGCGAGTTGACGCCGCTCGTGCAGCGTACAAGCTCGGGCGCGCCGTAGCCGGGTGTATAGACAGCGGGCACGCCCGCGACCGACGTGTAGTGGATGTTGTCCGCGTCGATGAAGCGAACCTCCGTCGCGTCGGGGCTCTCCGAGACGAAGATGTTGTGTGGCGACGGGTCGGAGTACACGAGCCCCTTGCCGTGGAGTCCTGCGAGCACGTCGGCGCTGCGCGCGAGGAGCTGAAGCCGGCGACGGAGCCCGCCGCCAGCGAGATACCACGCGGCGGGAGAGCCCGCGTCCTTGGGCACCGCGCCGAGCACCTTCAGCGGCTGCATCCCAGTGAGAAGCTCCATCACGTAGCCGAGCACCGGCTCGCGGAGCATCTCGATGGGGCGGGCGATCTCGAGGTCGGCGAGCGAGAGCCGCTTCACCTGCGTGAGTTGGTTTCGCAGTCGCTCGCGACGCGCGACTGAAGAGTCGAAGACGATCTTCGCGGCGAGCCTTCCGCCGTCGACCTCGTACACGGCCCCCTGGCCGCCGCGCCCCAACTGCCGGAGCAACGAGTAGCGCGCGCCGTTGATGTCAGTGACCTGGCGAGGAGCAGACGTCATGCGAGCACCGCCTCTCGCTGGGCGAGGACGACGAGTGTCTTGTCGTCGGTATGGTGAGGCGTGGGCCAGTCCTTCAACTCCCGCTGGAGGGCGCGCCACCGATTGCTGGGCGCCATGCCGGCGAAGTCGTCCATGAGCCACTGCACGAAGCCGTTCATACGTTCGGGGAGCAGGTCATCTGCGACCCCGTCGGTCGCGAGCACGACGACATCTCCGCCCGCGCGCGGGAAGCTGCGGCTCGCCCACGAGGCCGAGTGACCGAGGGCGGCAGTCTCGTTGGCGAAGCCGCTCGCGCGCGGGCCCACCACCCACTCCATCCCACGCTGCGTTCGGAGCAGCGCGAGGCCGTCGCCGATCGCCGCCACGTGGACCTGACCGTGGACGTGCGCGAGCGCGAACAGACACGTCGCCGCGCAGTCACGCGCTATCGATGGAGCAATGAGCGAACACCAGAGTGGCTCGATGCGGACGAGAAGTTCGTCCAAGCCGTGCGCGCCGGCCTTGTGCCACGCGCGCACCGCCTTGAGCACCGCTCGGCACGCCATCTGTGCGCCACGACGAGCCTCGCGCCGAGAACCCATCCCGTCGCTGACAACGACTAACGTTCCGAACGCGCCACGAGCACCGAGCCAACTGTCCTCATTACGCTTGCCTTCGGAGCGGTGGCGCGGTCCGACCGTGCTGGCGCCAAAGTAGTCGTCGGGTGGGCGTCTCGACACGTGGTCCTCGGTGCGCTCAGAAGTTGAAGTCATCGAGATCGGTCGGCTCCGCGGCGATCACGCTGTCGGGGTTCGCGCTCCGCGAGCGCTGCGTGACACTCATCGTCACCCACCGGAAGAACTGCTTGATCTGCCGCGCCTCGTGGGCCCGGTAGACGCGCGCATCGGGCGTCGCGAGGAACGCGGAGAGCATCGCCTCGTCGGCGTCGTCGCCGATACCCATCGCGAACCGAGCAGCCTTCGACGCACGCTCCGCCCCGAGGAGCCGCTTCAGTGGGGCCTGCCACTCGTCATTGGGCTGGCCATCCGAGACGAGGATGATCGTCGGGCGGTACGCGCGGCTCGGGATCTGCGCGCGGTCCTCAATCATCTCGGTCGCCGCGTCGAAGGCGGCGCCCATCGGCGTACCACCAGCCGCCGCCATGCGGGTCCACTGGACCTTCGAGGCGGGGGCAAGCGACTGGTGAACCTTCGCGCCGTCCTTTCCGAAAGTGACGACGGAGACGTGGATCTCCGCGCGGCTGTCATCCTCACCACCGAAGCTCTCCAGCATCTCCTGCACGGCATCGTTGAGCGCGTCGATTTTCCCGTTCGTGCTCATGCTGCCGCTGACATCGGCGAGCAGCAGCACCGGCAGCGGCCTCGCGCTCGCCGCAGTGAACTCCTTCAGTTTGCTCATGGCTTTGCCTCCGGTCTTCTTCGGTGCGGCCTTCGATGGCGCTCGGCGCGCTACCACCTTCTTGATCTCTCCTTGAACTCGCGACGTCCCGTTCCGGCGGCTGACGATGTCCTCGAGGTACTTGGCCCATCCCATCGCTCACCTCACCATCGAAAGCTGCGACGACGGCGCGTGCGCAGGCTCCTGAAGTCGCTGTTCCGGTACACCGTCATCACCGCGCCGCTGGCCATGCCGACCACCTGAGTGCCCTCGAACTCGCGCGGCTCGATGCCGTCGCGCCGGTACTTCTCGACCTCCCTGCGACCGATCGCGAAGCTCTGAGCGCCGCGGATCTCAACGCAGCGCCCGAACTCCAACGCGACCTCAATGGCGGTGCGAGAGATCGAGCGCGTGATCATGAGCTCGTAGGCGTGCCTGGGGAGAGAGAAGCTGCCGAGCGTCGAGAGCAGTGCAGCGAGGGCAGGCGACATCGAACGGCTCCTTTCGGTTCTCGTCGCGTGATGCGGCGACCGTAGGCCGTAAAGCGAAGAACATGCCAAGCGGATGAGCCCCCATCACCAAGCGCGCGGTCATCACTTTACATTGTAGCGTTGGAGCCAGTTTGTGAGGGTCTGGTAGCTCGGGAGGCCGACGAGGCCTGCAGCCCTCGTCTTGTTCCCACCGGCTTCGTCCAGTGCGCGTTCGAGGTAGTGGCGCGCAACTTCCGCCAGCAAATCCGGGAGGTTGAGGTCCGAGCCCAGAGGGCGACCGAGGATATCGGTGCGCTGTGTCGAAGGGACCGCCAGGAGAGCTTCGCGCACGTCTTCGGTGGTGATGGTCTCGCTCTCGCTCCAGATGGCGGCGCGCTTCAGGGCCAGCAGCAGTTCGCGGACGTTGCCCGGCCAAGGATGGGCAAGCAGAAGACGTCTTGCGCCAGCGGAAAGATTCTTGTTCCGGTACCCGGGCTCTCCGGCAGCCTCGTGGTTCACCTGCTTCAGGAGCTCGTCAACGAGCAGCCCGACGTCCCCAGAGCGCTCTCGAAGCGGCGGCAACTTCAGGACCGCGACCGCGAGCCGGTAGAAGAGATCCTCACGGAAACGGCCGGCAGTGACCTCGTCGACGACGGTGCGGTTCGTCGCGGCCACGATCCGAACGTCGATCCTCTTCGGTTTCCTGGCGCCGATGCGCATGACTTCGTGCTCCTGCAGGACTCGGAGGAGCTTCACCTGAACCGGCAGAGGGAGTTCGCCCAACTCGTCGAGGAACAACGTCCCCCCGTCCGCCGCCTCGAAGTACCCCTCGCGAGCTTCTACGCCGGTCGCCGCTCCCTTCTCGACGCCGAAGAGTTCGGACTCGACCAGGCTCGCGGGGATCGCTCCGCAGTTCACAGCAATGAAGGACTTGCCCTTGCGCGGGCTCGACTGGTGGATCGCCTTCGCGAGCAACTCCTTGCCAGTGCCGGACTCGCCCTCGATCAGCACCGGGACGTTGCGCAGCGCCACGCGACGCGCGCGCTGGATGAGCCGGGTCATCACGCGGCTCCGGTAGATGATGGCCTTGAACTCCGGGGCAGGCGGCGAGTCCGCCGTGCTCTGCGCGCGGAGGCGCTCGTCCGGCTCGCGCAGGAGGTCGGGTAGGAACTCAGCCGCGATGTCGAACGGCACCTCGGCGGTCTTCACGCCCTGCTCACGCGACGACTCGATGAGCTCGGCCGGGAAGATCGTCTTGCCGAGCAGCACCCACACGGCCGCCATCGGTGGAGAGCCGGGGCTGAGGTGGAACGTGAGCGTCGCGTCCTTCTGCTGCGCCAGAACCTCCTGGCAGGCTCGGCGAGCAGCCTCGTAAATGCCGCCGAAGTCCGTTGGGCCGCGCAGTGTTTCGCGCCGCTCGACGATCTCTGCCTTCGTGCGTTCGCGCAGCCAGGCGATGTAGCCGGGGAGGATCTTCTGATGGTCGGCCTTGTCGAAGAACTCGAGCAGGACGACTTGGTCGAACGAGCGTGCAGCGAGCGCCTGGGCGATGGGCCCAAGGTCGCCCGCTCCTGATTTCTCAGGTCCCTTCAGGTCGGAGACGCCGACCCACGCGATGAGGACAGCTCGCACAGTATGACAGTACAAGAATTCTTCGGTCACCACAACGAACCTTGTGGATGTCGATGGGCATCCTTCGACGGGCTTCGCGGGCTTGCGAGCGGCCACGGTGCTGGTGCAGTTCGTGCTGATGCGCTCGACGAGCCCGGAGCCAGACCCCCACGGGAAGGATCTGAAGCGCCATGCAGAACACCGAGATGCGGAAGTACGCGGAGGAAGCGCTGCGGCAGGTCCCCAAAGAGCACCGCCGGCGCGGGCACTCAGCGGGCGTGTGCGCCACAATCGGAGGCGTCGTGGGGTCGGTCCTCGGCGGCCCGATCGGCGCGGCGGTCGGCTCGTCTATCGGCGGTGCCGTCGCCGAGAAGTCCGGCAAGGGAGGTGCGCGATGAGCAGCCTCGCGCGCCGGAGGGAAGGACAGTCGGGCAGCGAGAAGCTCGCCCTCGGGATCGTCGGCTCCCTCGCGGTGGTCGCCACGGGGGGCGCGTTCGCATACGCCATCGCGACCGAGGAGCTCGTCGTCACGAGCGGCAGGACGCGGGTCGTCGTCGGGAAGGCCGCGACCAGGATGCTGCGCGTGCGGGTCTGAGGGCACGCTACGAACGGCCCCCTCGTTCGTCGCGGGACAGCGAAAATCCGAGAGAGCGTCCCAGTTCGCGCCGTTCAAGTACTCGGATTCACAAGCGTTCGCCTTCTCGGGATGGTGCGAGCAGAGAAAACCTATCCCGCCAAGAGCGCCACGAACGTGTTAGCGGGCAGTTCCCCATGCAGAGCCAGTCACGCGGGGTCACGGAAACGCGATCCCGCTTTCTCTAACGCCGGCCTCGGGAACCCCGGTGCCTCTCGTGTCGGAGGAGACGCACTGGCTGGGACACCCCACGCCCTCCCCGCCAGCAGCCTGCGACAGCAGGTGGCCGCGATGCTGGGTTTCGTCAACGGGCACCTCACCCAGACTGCAGGGGCCTATGCAGCTTCCGCCGTCTCCGTGGCGGACACAGGCAATCTGCTGACGGCGGGCATTGTCGAAGCGGCCCTCACCGAGGTCCTCGGGGCCTTCAGCGGCAGTCACTTCCGCGACAACGAGACGTCAGCGGGCCAGCACAAGGCCATCCTCCAGCCCGTCCTGGGCGCTGGTCGCGTCCTTCTCCTCGACACCCAGGGCGCAGGCGGCGCAGCCGCGAGGCTGCGTCTCTACGCCGACAGCGACTCGGCGTGGTTCACCCTCAACGCCGCCTGGAATGGGAGCGCCTGGGCCCGCGACACCACCGGGGCGGCGGCGGGCGGTTTCCGCCTCTCACGCAACGAGGCCGAGTTCCTCCATGACGCCAGCCTCACCGCCACCTTCGCCTCCTGGACGCGCACGTTGCGACTCCCGCTGAGTAGCACCGCCAGCAACACCTCTTTCGAGTTGGCAGGCAGCGTGCGCGAGGTGGGCCGGCTCGGCCTCCAGTACAGCAACAGCGACACCGTCGCGCACGACAACCTGTCCGGCGGCGGCTCGGTGACGTTCCGCAGTCGCTTTCCCACCGCGCCCTCCTCCATCACCCTCAGCCCCTACGCCACCAGCGGAAGCTTCGTCGGCAACCCCACCGTCATGGTGCCGGACAGAGACGGCTTCGCCTTCTACAGCCACCAAAACCTCCAAGGCCTCGCCGCGACGTACTGGTTCGGCGCGTACACCGCTGTCGCGTGAGGACGCCCATGGCCATCCACGAAGTCACCGCCGAGGACGTGCTTCAGCGCTGCGCCCGGTGCGGCAGCGGCAATCGCCTCTCCCTCGACTCCCTGGAGGTGGGCGTCGCCCGCCGCGAGGACGTGGATGACGGCCTCGTCCAACTCCCTCCCTGTCCCGCCTGCCGCTCCACCGAGTTCCTCATCCGCGCCGCCGAGAGCGAGCCGGCGCATCCGGCGCCAGGAAGCTTCGGGCACCTGCACCGACTCCTCGTCGGCCATGTGCACGCAGAGCTCGTCCAGCGCGGACGCCTGCATACGGTGCTCAAGCCCAAGGGGGGCGGTGCCGGCAAGGTGGTGGTGCGGCCCCTGTCGCAGGAGGCTCGCGAGCGCTGGTTCCCCCAGGGCCTCCGAATCGCGGTGCCCCCCGACGAGCAGCCCCGCGCCCCGGGAGAGTCCAGTCAATAGGCATACACTGCCAGCAAACACCCCTGCGCCCGCCATGCCCAGGGGTGTCCAAAATCCCTCTCTCCTCGACTTGATCTGTCTCGAAGACAGAGCGTGTATGTCTTCGCGCGCCACCCAACTGCGCGCCAGGGAGACACCTATGGTTATCGGCACCGACACCATCTACCTCGGCAACGAAATCCCCGGCCTCCGGGGGCAGAAGGTCCGCATCTTCGCGGTGTTGCGCGGCGGCCTCCGCCCAGACGCCAACCCGGACGCGGACGACTACTACGTGAATGACGACGAGAAGCTGGCGCGCCTCGGGGGCGTCACGGCCGAGGACTGCATCGACGCTGCTCCCATTCACCCGGGCGGAACCACCTCCTTCGTGCATGGCGACCCGCGCGCCGTCGACTTGGAGTGCTTCGCGCATCTGCGCAATCCCAGCGCACAATGACTTGCCATACGCGCGAAACAGAGCGCGTATGTCTCACGCGCGCCACCCAAGGCGCACGAAAGGACAAAACAATGACACCCCGCAAGCCCCGCCCCGCCAAGACCACGAAGCCCACTCCGGCGCCCGAAGAAGTCCTTGAGCGCATTGCGCGCGAGGAGATGAACATCGAAACGCTGAAGACACGCAACAGCGACAGCCTCGACATCCACGAGGTGGCGGTGTGGCAACTGAGGGACGCCCTCGAAGCGGCCTACCAAGCCGGCATCCGCGCCGCCAACAGCCCCCGCAGCACGTAGTCCCCCACTCACCACCGACGCCCCGCCCAGCGGGGCAGCCGCGCATGAGGGCCGCCGGGCCGCCCTTGTGAACGGCAGACGTGTACCCACAGCCCGGAAAGGAAAACACCACCATGCCTCGCAACGCCGCACCAAAGACGAAGACGAAGACGAAGAAGCTGGAGTCCATGAGCCTGACGGAGCTGCGCGCCCGGTACCGCGAAGTCGTGGGCGAGGAGACGCGCAGCCCCAACAAGACGCACCTCATCCGCCGCATCGAGGAGGCACTCGCAGCGAAGAAGCGGAGAAGCCCCACCCACCGGGCGACGGCCGCCACCCCCAGCGCGCCTCCGGCGCCTGCCGCACGGGCCGACACCCCGGCCGAGGGCACGCAGCCGGCCCCCCGTCGCGGGCGTTTCGCCAACATGTCGCTCGCGGAGGTGCAGGCGAAGTACCGCGAAGTCGTGGGACGCCCGACGGGCAGCAACAACATCCCCTACCTCAAGTGGAAGATTCGGGAGGCGGAGGCTGGACGCGTGCCGGTGGGCCCTCGTCCCGAGCGCGAGGCGAAGGTGCGCGACGACGGCAAGCGCGTCATCCCCCTCTCCTACGAAGCAGAGGCTCTCGCGGCCCTGGACAAGGCCTGGCGCGACGCGGGAATCCCGAGCCGGACTCGCTTCTTCAGCCGGGCGGTTCATCGAGAGCTGACGGCCATGGGCGCCACCGAAGCCGCCGCGTTCTTCGCACCCAAGGAGGAGTGAGGTACGCCATGGCGACAAAGCACCAAGCCACCGAAGCCCTCGTATCGAGTGGGTGGTAGCCAATGCCCAGCGCGCCGAGTCCGTCGCGCTGCGCGTGCGGGGAGAAACCGACGAGGCGAAGGCCGCGGCGCTGGTGGAGGAAATGCTCCGTGAGGGCCTGGCGACGCGGGGGTGAAGTCCTCCTCCCAGCACGCGTGCGCTACTCCCCGTTCAGCCCCTGGCGAATCGCTTCGCGCAGGGCCTCCCTCAACAGGTGCACCTCCCCCAGCAGGCGAAGCACATCCTCAGCCGCGACGTGCAGCGGCGTCCCCTGTCCCGCGGGTTCGTCGCTCAGCAACCGCAGGTAGTGCCCTTCGAGCGCGGTGAGTTCCTCGTCCGTCATGGGGCGCCTGCCTACCGAGTGACGTGACGCCATGTCCAGTCTGGACGTCCTCCAGGACGTGTTGGGGCCCTCACCGGCACCGCGCGCCTCCACAAACACCAACGCCTCGCGCGCCCCCTGCTCCACCAAGGTAGCGGCCCGCCCCCTACTCCAGCTTCGCCTGGGCCAGCCGCGTCCGCGCCGCGGGACTGCCGTCCAACCCCGCATACGCCCGCCGCAACTCCACCTCTGCCCGCCCCAAGCGCTCCGCGAGTGCCCGCCGCTTCTTCATGCTCATGGCCGAGAGTGTAAAGCAGGGGGCATGCCGCACCTTCACAGACACCTCGTCGCTCGGGACGTGTTGAGCGCCGGCTTGGTGCCCGCGTCCGTCAGCTTGCACTCCCCAGTCCGGGCAGGAAGACGCCGGCCACCGTCGCCCAGGGGCAGGCGCCCCTGGCGACATTGGCCCGTGAATTGAACTGCCCCGAAGGACGAGGCCCCTTGAAAGGCGTGGTTCCAATCAAGACAGATAACCGTCGAGCTCTGTCCAAAGGATGACGGTGACTTGCCGTACGGGGGTTCGCACTCGTTGCCCCGGCCGCGGACTCGTCCTCAGTGCTCGCCATTGCCACCGCATTTGAAGCAATGACTCTCACGCACCAGCGCCATGTGGGACAGGAAGGAATTCCCTCCATGTCAGCCCTTGCGGCTACATTTCCTGGAATAGAGGGGGAAGCAGGAAACATGCTTTTGGTAGACGTGCTGGAGGAGTACCTGGACGAGGCCGAATTTCGGTGGCTGCAGTGGGAGAGGGCCCTGGAGGCACCCGACTTCACGCTGGTGGAGACGGCGGAGCGCGAGGAGCGGCTGCTGGCGTACCTGGAAGGGCTGGAGGACACGGACGCCCTGGACACGGTGGTGCGCCCAGCCTTCGACTCGGAGGACGCGCCACGCATTTCGGCCGCGGCCCATGCGCTGCTGGGGCTGGGCGAGGTGGACGAGGTGCTGGTGCTGCTGAGAGGGGCAGAAGCGCCGGCCCGTGCCGCCATTCTCCGGGCGTTGGAGGTGAGTGAGGCCCCAGGACTGGGCGCGCGCCTCCTGGAGTTGCTGAAGCTGGAGGACACGGCCCTGCTGGCCGGGGTGCTGGAGGCACTGGCCTTCCGCCAAGAAGCGCCCGCCGAGGTGCTGGCGCGCTTCTTCACCCATGACGAGGCGCGGGCTCGAGTCGCCGCCCTGCGCGGGGCGCCTTCGCTGCTGGAGGAGACGGTGCGCAGGCACTTGCCCGCGCTGCTCGACTCAGCCCACCCCGGCATTCGTGCGGCTGCCATAGAGGCGGGCCTCACCTCGGGAGTGCGCATGGCCTGGGAAGCATGCCGCAAGGAAGTGCGGGCGGCGCCCGGCGCTCATGCCCGGGAAGCCATGGTGTTGCTGGCGCTGGGCGGTGACGAGGCGGAAACCTCCCTCCTCGTGGACTTGCTGGAGTCCGCCGAGTTGCGTGCCCACGCCCTCTGGGCCCTGGGCTTCAGCGGACGGGTGGCGGCCATGGAGTCCTGCGTGAAGCACCTCGCCGTGCCCGAGGTGGCACGCCTGGCGGGGGAGGCCCTCTCGGCCATGACGGGCCTGCGCCTGGAGGGCGCCTTCGCCCTGCCTCCGGGAGAGACGCCCGAAGGCGCTCCGGTACCGCCGGCAGAACAGGAGAGCCTCGACGCCGACTTGACACCCCGTCCAGAGGACGACTTGCCCTGGCCGGACGTGGCCGCCGTGAAGGACTGGTGGGCGCAAAACCATGCACGCTTCGTGAAGGGCACGCGCTACCTGCAGGGCCAGCCCTTCAGTGGCCCGGTGCTGGTAGAGGCGCTGGAGTCCAGCCCCATGCGTCGCCGCCACGTCCTGGCGCGAGAGTTGACCATTCGCACCCGAGGGCAGCACCGCATTCCCACCCGCTCCTTCACCCACCGCCAACGCGAAGCCCTCGCCAGGGCCCAGGCCACCCACCTGCGCGCCGCGCCCCTGGCTTCCACCTTGCGCTGACGCCCCATGCCCGCCCTGGAGAATTTCACGCCCTTCGCGGCCACCGACTTCCTCTCGCTGACGAAGCAGGGCGAAGAGTGCCTCGTCCTCGTCGTCGCCGGCAGCTTCGTCCTGCCTCCGGCCGGGCGCGCCACGGACGCACCGCTGGCGGTATGCGAGGAGCAACCGCAGCCCGCCACCACGGACACGTATTGGGGCGAGCCGGAGAAGTCGAGCCTGCGCCACGAGTCGCAGTCGGCCTACACGCGGCCGGGAACAGACGTGCTGCTGCACGGCCAGGCCTGGGCGCCCCAAGGCCGCAAGGTGACGCGGACGCAGGTGGCGGTGCGGGTGGGCACGCTGGAGAAACGGGCCACCGTCTTCGGCACTCGCGTGTGGTACCGCGGCCTCATGGGGCTGAGTGCCTCGGACGCCCTGCCCTTCGAGTCGGTGCCGCTGCGCTACGAGTACGCCTTCGGCGGCACCGCGGACTCGGGCCATGAGGCGCGCAACCCCGTAGGCCGGGGCTTCTACACCAGCGCGAAGGAGGCGCTGGAAAAGCCCCTTCCCTCCATTGAGGCGCCCGAGGCCCTCGTGCGCGGCTGGGCGGACAGGCCCCCACCCCGCGGCTTCGGCCCGGTGGCGCGGCACTGGCAACCGCGCCTGGGCTGGGCTGGGACATACGACGCGGCCTGGGTGGAGAAGCGCGCTCCCCTCTGGCCCCGGGACTTCGACGAGCGCTTCTTCCATGCCGCCCCTGACGGCCTGCGAGCTTCGACTCACCTCCAGGGCGGAGAGCCAGTGGTGCTGGAGGGCGTCTCGCCCGACGGCCCACTGGCCTTCCACCTCCCCACGTACCGACTCCTGGCCCGCTGCACCTTCGCCGGGCGGCGGGAGAAGCGGCGCATGGTGTTGGACACGGTGCTGCTGGAGCCGGACGAGGGCCGCCTCGTCCTCACCTGGCGAGCGACGTTTCCTGCGCACCGGCAGTTGGCCCTGCATGAGGTGAGCACCGTGCGGCTGCTCTTGCCCGGGGAGGACACGCCATGAGTGCTGCGCAGGTAGTGGGCCTGGGCCTGTGCACGCCGGTGGGCACCTCGGCGCACATGACGTTGGCCTCGCTGCGCGCGGGCCTCGTGCGCTTCTCGGAGACGGAGGTGCTGGACGACGTGGGCGAGCCCGTGCGGGCCTCGCGGCTCAGTCTCCTCGACGTCTCCCTCTCCCGTACTCAGCGCATGGTGGCGCTGGCTCGGCAGGCCCTCGTCGGAGTACGGCCGCTCCTGGACGCACTCCCTCCCGGGCGGGTGCCGCTGTACCTCGGACTGCCCGAGGCAGGACTGGGCGCCCGGGTGGAGCAGGAGGCGCTGGTGGCGGCGCTGCGAGACGAGACAGCGGGACGGCTGGAAGTGGTGAAGGCGCACGAGTCCGGGCGAGCTGCCTTCTTCGAGGCCCTGGCCTCCGCCCAGAAGGACTTGCACTCCGGCCGCGCGGGAGCGCTGGCCCTGGTGGGCGCGGTGGACTCGCTGGCCGACAGCGCTTCCTTGGAGGCGCACGTGGGCGCGCGGCTGCACCTGGGGCGCCGGAATCCGGATGGCCGGATTCCAGGTGAGGGGGCGGGCTTCGTTGCCCTGGCGCGCCCCGGAGCGCCCAAGTCCCTGAAGCTGGAGTCCTCGGGCGCCCTGCTGAGCACGTCGCTCGCCGTGGAGCCGAGGCCCTTCACGCAGAGCCGCCCCAGCCTGGCCGAGGGGCTGACGGAAGCTCTCCATGCCCTGCGGCAAAGCGTGGCAATGGGCGGGCGACGCGTGGACGCAGTCCTGGCCTGCCAGCCCGGAGACGGCTTCTGGGCAACTGAATTCTCCCGCGCGTACCTGCGCAACGCCGCACTCACGCCCGAGCCCTTGCGCGTCCTCGTCGCGGGCGAAGGACTGGGAGACGCGGGGGCCGGCGCGGGCCCCATCATGCTGGGCGTAGCCCTGCACCGAGCACGCTGGCGCCAGCCCACCGCACGCACGACACTCGTCTATGGCAGTGCCGACGGCGGACGCATTGGCGCCTGCATCGTGGAGATGATTCGAAACGCCAAGGAGGAAGCATGAGCAAGGTTTTCGCCAACGGCCGCTCCATCCTGCACAAGGGGAGCGGGAACACGCACACCTCTGCCGCGCCCGACGTCTGCAAGGTGCCGACGCCAGGCGGGCCGGTGCCCACGCCCTTCGTCAACTCCGCCCAGGACGCCATGCTCACCAAGGGCAGCAAGAGCGTCACCATCAACGGCCAGCCGGTGGCGCTGACGGACTCCGAGCTGAGCGTCAGCTCCGGCGACGAGCCCGGGACGGCAGGCGGCCTCATCTCCTCGAAGTTCAAGGGGAAGATGGCTTGGGGCAGCGGTAGCGTGGACGTGAAGGTTGAGGGCAAGGGCGTCGTGCGCTTCCTCGACGTCACCCTCCACAACGGCAACTCCTTCAACACCACGTTCATGTCGAATGGCCGGGCAGGAACTGGCTTCGCTTACGGGGACGACTTCGAAGGGGTGTGCATCATCTGCCAAAAGGATGCGGAGAGCCACGCGGTGCCCGAGCTTCTCGAAGGCAGCCTGGACGTCGCTAACAAGATTCTCAAGGACCTCAAGGCACGCGAGGACGCATGGGTCAGGGTCAACCAGGAAATCGCCATGAAGGTGGCTGAATTCGAGCGGCTTGGGCGCCAACCTGTCCCCCCAAAACAGGCGACGCTGGAGGAACGACGGGCGACCATCCAGTCACTGGAGCGGACGCGCGATGAACTTGAGAGCCATCGTCGAGAAGACTCCACCGGGTACATGTTTGGAGTCATGGTGTGCCTCACCGGCAAGAAGTTCGCCGCGGTATCGGGGAATGAGGTGCCTCCCGCGTTCGAGACCATCGCCGCGAGTTACGGTTGCACGGTCATCAGGGATTCGGCCACGCTGGAGAGCTTCAAGGCCATGAATCCACGATGTGCCGCCGGAGACACCGCGGCCACCCAGAAAATGACCAAGCAGTGGAACGACACGACGAGGATGGTCGCCAGAGGAGAGACTGGCTACTCCAACCGCCCAGGAACTTGCGCAGGCGCCAAACTCATCGGCAAGAGCGGCCACGTCGCGCACTCGATGACGGAGCTCTACTTCTCGTTCACAGGTGGAAGGCGGGCGCTGACCTTCAATGTGCTTTATCGCGGCCCCAACAAGTTCGCTCCATCCGAGGGAACTTGGACTCCTCCCAGCGTAGCTTCTCTCTTAAGTGGCGAGGGCGGCACGAACATTGAGGAGCGTCGTGACATGAAACGCAAGAAGGAGACCACCGTGCCTTCATGTCGCTCGTGTCAGGACACGCTTTACATGGCCCGGTGCGATATCGAGGTGCAGACATGCGGATGACCTGGTCGGAACTCCTCAAGGCCCCGCCCCCCCTCTCGGTGGCGGGCATGCTCACGTTTATGGAGCGATGGAAGCCAGAGAGCACGCACGGCTTCGAACCAGCAACGGGCGACCAGATTGTGGCACTGGCCCAGCCGCATGGAGGGCTCGACACGCTGCCCCCAGTCTACCGAGAGTTTCTTGCGACGATGGGCGCATCGACCGGCGGCTTGCGGTTGATGTGGGGCACGACTTCGATTTCGGAGTTGCTCGAGGAGCGCAAGGAGCATCAGCAAGAACGGCCCGATTCGCGCCGCTACCTCAAGTTCGCCATCGGCGAGGATGACTACAATGGCCGCCACCCCGATGACTTCTTCGACCTATCCCGCCGAACATCTGACGGACGCGACGCGGCGATTATCCGCATCGACAAGCGGCACTTGATAAGTGGCAAAGCGGAGGCAGAGCAGCCCTTCCCGACCTTCTCAGACCTTCTCAGAGCGGTAATCGTATCCAGAGTCTGCCTGGAAGCCGACCCGCGAAAGAGAACGACATCCTACGACCTTGGCTCAAATCCCGAGGCGTCGGCCAAGGCCTACGCGTTCCTCACACAACTAGGATTCTCGCTTACGGAGCTCGGGGCATCCTCGGCGATAGTTCCCCTAGAACACCCAGAGCGCGGCGCAGTCGCCCTTATCAGTGCGCCTTCGACACTTATCCCAAGTACGAGCGTTGAGTTGCGCGCGCGTGACAAGGCACAGCAGAGGATTCTGGAGGAAGTCATCAGCGACCATGAGAAGGAGTTGAGCGGTGGTTGACGAGGCCACCATTCTCATGGCGTGCAAGACCTCCGTAACGCCGCGTCGCTGGTGGAGGAAATGCTGCGCACGAGCCTGACGACGAAGGGGAGGCCGGCTGGTATGGCCCGCTTGCCCTGTGCCTCGTGCATCCCCATGAGGCAGCAAGACACTTCTCCTACACGAGGGCAGCGCGGACCAGAAGACGTGCCATCCCTCGGTGGCATCCTCGCGCTCCTACATCAGCCACACAGTCTCTTGCTGCACTCGTCGTGACAGGGTTGAGTAGGCCCATCCATGGACACCCGCAGCGAGATTGAGCGCTTCCTTCGCACCGGCGACTACGACGCCCACGGCAGGGCATTGCCGGGCGATGTCCTCGAAAGAGAGAGGCGGGCGCATGACGAGTTCCGTGAGGCCCTCGCCATGGAGGTGCAGCGGCGAACCGCGGGCATCGGCGTTCCGGAGAAGCTCCAAGGCCTCGACGTCGTCGCCCTCACCCGGCGGAAGGTGGAGCCCATGGTGCGCGGCCTCTTCCCCGTCTCGGAACAGGGCGCGGTCCTCTCCCTCCTGGAGAAGTCCGTCGTCTTCCTCACGCCGGCCAACATTGCCCAAGTCCTGCGGGAGTCCTCCTGGCTGAGCACGGCGTGGGACTTGGCCAACCTCTACCTCCTCAGCGTCGGCGCCGAGTTGCTGGGGCCACAGGCGCCCCAACTCCTGGGCCTCAGCGAACACACCACGTGCTACGTCTCCCTCGCCTATTTCGACGAGGCGCCCCCCTTCGCCGACTACCTCGTGCACGAGGCGGCCCACGTCTTCCACAACTGCAAGCGCCGCACGGTGGGCCTGCCCGAGACGCGCCGACGCGAGTGGCTCCTCGACATCGACTTCCGGAAGCGTGAGACGTTCGCATACGCCTGCGAGGCATATAGCCGCGTCCTCGATGCCGGCGGCAACCGCCAGGCGCGCATAGCGCTCGCCGAGGAGTACGCGGCCTGCGCGGCGCCATCCGATGAGCGTGTCTCGGTCAGCGAGATGGTGGAGCTCGTCCGTGAAGCCGCGGCGGCGCGGAATGGGTGGAAGCGCATCCTCACGCGATGCGAACCGGTGGCACGGAAGGTCACGCGTCCACCCGAGATGGACGGGGCACCAGTCTCTCAGCCTCGCAGTCAATGAGGGGGGCGACGAGCCTCGAGCCCTCCGAGGGTTCCACCTCCTGGCGCACGAAGATGAGCGGCCCTTCTTCGGACCACGAGCGCGCCACAGCCACCGCCCAGTGATGGGCCAGCGAGATCCGCGTGCGGAGACGGCAAGATTGAAGCGCCAACGTCCTGGGACCTCAATGATCACCTATCTGCCCATCCTTCCCTGTCCGCCGGCAAGGTCGCGCCAGTGCAATCCGGAGTACGTCTCCGCAACCACGCACGCCTGCGCCTGTTCTACTTTCGCGTCCCCGGCGCCACGCCAGCGAGACACATCGAGAGCGTCGACCGCACCATTTTCCGGGATGTGCTTTCCTTCCTGACGATGCTCACCTAGTACTTTGAACGAACGGGGTTCATGCCTTGGAGGCAATCAGGATGACGCAGCGCCAAATCAACACCCTGGCTGTACGCAAGCTGCTTCCTTGGCGCAAAAGGTTCCTCAAGCTCCTTGGTGGACGAAAGCCGGATCCACTCACAGCCAGCAACTGGCGAAATCCCGCAATCGCACTCCTCTTCGCGTACTTCCCCATTCAATGGATTGCATCCTGGCGCGGAGGCAATGCTCCCACCTACGCCATGGGCACTCTCTATCTCTCAGCTTGCCTATTTGCAGTCGCAGCACTGCTGGAAACAGTCGCACTCCTAAAAAGCAATCTTGCAAAGTCTATCAGCCCAACACTAGTGAGCATCGGGGTACTTGCCGTAGGAGCAATCGCCACCATCTTCGCCCGCAGCGAAGTGAACGAGCTTGTCAGAACCGACCCATCGGCACTTCCATACGCCGTAAGCGCATTAGCCGGGACGCTGCTACCAAGCATCTGGCTCACTCTCGTTGGCACCACCCTCGGCCTCGGAGGAATTCTTTCCATTGCATTGGCCATCTGGCTGCTCATACTAGAGCGCTCTGGGCTTCTCACTACAGCTCTTTTGATTCGCAACAGCACCGCCTTCCGTATTCTGTTCGCTCGTTCGAGAAGCAAATGGACCGCACCGTCCTCTTCGACGGTAGGCGCCAGGGGCTTTGGTCTGGCTTTCTTGGGGATGACGGTTCTCTGGCTAGGCATTTTTGCTGGTGGCACGTGGCGAAAGCCTCTACTGAAACCACTTATCGTCTGGTCCCAATACTCTCGCTTCAGCCAGTGCATAAACCACAAGAACGGCGAGCTCGTCGCATTTCTCACAGAGAACCGTATTAGCGTCGCAGCAACGGACGCTTCAGGCGAGATTTCCTTCGACTCCCGCCTATGCGAATTGCCATCAACAACCGGCACGTCGCCTAGCCAATCCGCACAGTTGAACCGAGTTGACTGACCACCGAGGGGCCTACTCCGCTCAAGCTGATCTTCAGAGTGTCAAGCGCGCTCAGGGTCGGGCCACCCGGCTCATCGCAATTAGGCGCCCGTCCCCCGTGACGCGCAGCACATGGACTGGCGTGGACGCACCCGCCCGGCCACAGAAGATTTCATCGAGTCGCTGCTCCGTCGTCCCCACGACGAGGTTCCCCGCTTCATCCAGCCCGTGTGCCAGCGGCGCGCCTGGGAGTTCCACCCACGGCGTGGCGCGCCAACGCCCCTCGGACGCTTCGACACGCACCAGACGCCCGTCTCCGCCAAAGAGGTGTGAGAGGCCCTCCACCACCACGAGGGTGCCGTGCATCCACACGGCCTGCAGGGGGTTGGCGTGTGGCTCCTCCAGCACCGTCACCCGACCGGCCTCATGCACTTCCAACGTGCCGCCAAACTCCCCGTCGTCCCGTCCGACGAGGCACGCCTCTCCCATGGCTTCGAGGACGGACGCTGAGCCCGCTCCAGGTACAGCCGCGCAGGGCCCCTCTCGCGAGGGCGCCTTCGGTTTGTCCCAGTGCAAGTGGCTGGACGTGGGGCCCTGGCACATTCCCCAATCCGGGCCGCGCCCCGGAAGGACACTGGCGGGCTCGGAACGCGACGCAGGCCGCACCTCCTCCCCAGAGAGAGCCTGCAGGGCCCACCTCGCGTGGCTCCGCGCCACGGGGGAAGCATGCGTCGTCAGCACCTGTTGGAACAGCGGCTCCAGCTCTTCCGCATGGGCCCTGAAGACGTAGCTGCCCAACGCCCGGACCGCCGCAGCCTGGACTTCGCTGTGTGGCTCGGACACCGCATGGCGCAGTGCCTTGAGGGCAACTGGGTCGCCCAGCCGTCCAAGGGCCTCCGCCGCCCGCGCGCGCTCCCACCCCTCTGTCCCCGTGGCCAGCACGCGCAGCAGCGGCTCCGTCGCGGCTGGACGGGCCACCGGCCCCAGGGACGAGAGGCTCGTGAGGGCTCGCGCACGGCACTCAGGCGCGGCGAGCTGCCGGAGGACCTCGGGCACCGCAGCGGGGTTGTCGAAGGCCACCAGCGCCTGCAGCGCCACCGGCGTGAGGCGCACGTCTGCCCGCTGTAGTGCCTGGAGCACCTCGGGGGCCGCCTCCACCCCCTGGCGTCCGTAGGCCGCCAACACCGACGACACGTAGGCCGCTCGCGGGCTGCACCCGTCGAAGAGGGCCTCACAGCCTGGCGCTGGAGCTGCCGGACAGGATGTCCCTGGTGGGCGCCGGAGCGTGGGCTCCGCCAGCTCCCGCGCGAGGAGCGCCCGCAGGCGAGGAACGAAAGTCTCCGTGTGCGTGACGGCGCGCCGGGCGAGCACGTAGCGCACCCGCACCAGTTCCTCCCGGCTCGACTCTGGATTCTCCAGCACCTCCATCAGCACCGGAGCCAAGGTCGGCCCGAGGTGCTCCAACGTCGACGTGGGCGACTTCAGGAGGTTTCGCACAATGGCTGGCGCTGCTCGCGCCTCGTCGAGCGAGGAGAGCGCGTGCAAGGCCATCCCATCGGGCTCCCGTTCATACGCAGCGAGGAGCGCAGGTACTGCCCGCCTGGCCTTCTCTTCCATCGCCGCCAGCGCCCGTGCCGCACCGCTGCGGACGCGGCGGTCCGCATGGTGGAGAAGTGGAACCAGCCGGGGGACGACGTCCTCCCCCTCGCGCCCCAGTTTCCAGGCCGCACACGCCTGCTCCGGCGGCAGCCACTTCTCCCCCGTGTCGGGGCCGTGGAGTTCCTGCAGCAGCGCAAGGCACGAGTCAGCCCCCTCGCAGCAGCCCTCCCATGTCCTGATGTCTTCCCGCTTCCACGGCCGGGAACACCCCATGGACAGCGCCACCACCACGCACACGAGCCCAGCCAGCCAGCGGGGACGCCCGGACTTCACCTCTCCCTCCATGTCATCGCCTCTCATTCTCCCTTCGCTGTGAAGGGACTCCGAACCCAACGCTTCAGCCAGTCACGAACCACGCAGCGAAGGAGTGCTGCGCTCGAGGAGCCTTCACGACGCGGGTGCCGGCCACCCAGTCGTGAAGGCATCGCCGCTCCTCCCCAACGATGAAGAGCGCGTCCACGAGGCCGAGCCAGCCGAAGTAGCCGCAAAGCGCCATCGGGAGCACGTTCCTCAGCAGGGCGATCCGCCACACCTCCGCCGGACGGCCATCTCTTCGGACGACGCGGATCCCCAGGAGCCTCTTGCCGAAGCTCGCCCCCGTGCCCCGAATCAGGCTCGCCTGCACGAACAGCACGAGGAGTGCCGGTGCGTAGACTACTGGGGCATTCATCGCCGCCTGGTCCGGAATGGCCAGACACCGAAGGACGCCCAGGAGTAGGCACGGGAGCAGGAGCGCGGCACCATCAACAAGGCTTGCCGCGAGCCGGGCCCTGCGCGTCGCCAGCTCAGGGGCAGCATGAAGGCACTTGAAGCACCGGCCCGCCCAGGACAAGGCACAGAAGGCACAGACGAAGGTGCCGCAACGAGTACAAGCACCGGCAGCGGAGAAACCTGGGTGCTCCGAGCACTGGGCTTCCGAAATCGATTCAAGGGCCTCGCGGAAGTCGGACATCGAGGGCCGCAGCACAGCTACGCCCGCCCCAAGGCGGCAAGTTCCTTCAGGGGAAATCTCCCGCCTGCACCGACAAACACAACCCAATAGGTCTAGTCAACTAGACCATCACGTCAGGCTCAACACCTCGGAATTGCTTGACACCAGCCTCGGCCACAAGCTCGATGGATTCGACGAGCCACACGAGCCACATGCCAATATGCAGAACGACTACTTCATTCTCATGGGCGATTCGCTCAACCAATGGATGCAGCGCGAAGGACCGCCACCCCAGAAGCAGCTTGTTGGAGTCCCCTGGCAACAGCGCCCTGTCTTCGTGACAGAACCCATCAAGCTACGCATCCGCACAGGAGTGCTCCCGAAGGAACCCTTCCCTGCCTATGAAGGCTCTTGTGAGCCCCTGCTCTCCGCCCGGGCCAAGTCCCTCCTTGAGCCTCTTGCCATCAGCCAGCTTCACCCTCTCTGCCAACGTGAGTGAGCCAGTCCGTACCCGGCAGTTTAGTGTGCAGGGCGACCCAGGCAGGGACGATGAAACCGGTGGTGGAAGAGGTTCGGGTCAGGGAGACCGAGGTGGAGGAGAAGG
>NZ_JABUMU010000019.1:0-212879 GCF_013336625.1 Myxococcus sp. CA033
ACACTCGCAACTGGACGCCAGCAGGCCCCGTCCGTCTCGGCCCCTCTCCGAACCTCACCCCGGCCGTGCAGGAGTTGAAGCGCATCGGCTGAACCCTCTCACGCGACATCTACCTTGACGCTCACCGTACAAGGGGCCCAAGTTCACGGCGGTTCGGAGGTCCAAGAAGGCGGGCAGGCCTCAGGCGGCGTTTCTTCCTGTGAGGTGGTCTTCTCGTCTGAGGGCTCTGGCTCGGGAGCGCTCACCTGGACGGCAAGGAGTACGCCAGCCGCAGATGGGGAGCGGGCAGCCACGAGGCGCAGGTCCCGACCGGGCCGGCTCTCGCGAAGTGCTGGCTCAGCGGGGGGAGTCACCGAGGGCTTTCTTGTGCCGCCGGCACGCGGCCCCTCAGCAGGGGCATGCCGCTGCTTCGTCGCTCCTGCTGCCCTCCGCATGTCCTCAACGTCCTCGCTCGGAGCATCCCGCGCGTGGGCCGCAACGCCTACATCGGCGTGGGAGCCCAGATGTGACGGTGAGCGACGGCGCGAAGATTGGATGGAGCCAGCGCGCCCGTCCCGGACGCCGTGGCCTCCGGCTCCAGTGTGGACGGCCTCCCCGCGAAGGAGCAGAAGAAGAACACGCTCATATGACGGGGACTTGAGCAGATCGGGGGTGAATCCTCTGCTACCGTCTCCAGTCGCGTGGATTCCCCATGACGAGCCTCAGCACCCACCCCATGGTCGAGACCTTGCGTCAGTACAAGGCCTCGGGTTCCTACGCCGAGCGCGAACGCTTCCGGTTCATGCTCCAGCTACTGCCCAGCATGGCGGCAGAGGAGCAACGCGGCGTCGTCCAGTTCGTCAGGCGGCTTCAGGACCGGGCATTCCAACTCCGGGCTACCCGTGAGCTGACGTCCTGGGTGCCTGGCGGCGTCCTGCTTCCGCTCGTGGACGTGGTCCTCAAGCGGAGTGAGCCACCCGGGCTTGCGAAGTCGCGGCGGGACACGCTCCGCAAGCTGCATCCCTTGCTGGCGCCTGTTCAATGGGACGACTCCTTCGGGCGCATCCACGGTCGTCAGGAGTTCGCGCGCCGTGTGGACTTCCTGATGGGGATCGCACGGGAACTTCCAAAGCGGCACCAGCCCCCTTTCCTGGATCAGGCCTTCATCGTCGCGGAGCAGACCCCCACCGACGTGAGGGCCTCTCTAGCGAAGTTGGAGCTGGCGGAGCTGGTCAGGGGGCTGTCGGAGCCCCTTCGTCCAAGAGTTCGTCCCCTGCTTGCCTCTCTTCCACCCTCGCCTTCCCGAAACAGGGCTGTCACCGCCTGGGCCCGGACGATGCGCCAGGACACGCCTTCCGGGTTCGAGGACTTCGTATGGGCACTCCAAGAGCTAAGTGAACCGACGTCGAGCGATACCCCGCCTCCGGGCGAGCGGGCCTCGGCATTGGCTTGGCTGGCCTCCACCCTGCCTGCGTCACAGGCGGAGCAGTCCCTGGAGGTCACCCTCAGCACGGCAAAGGACGACCGGCTCTGGATCCCCATCCAGATGGCGCTCGCCTGGAGCCTTCCGCGACAGCGACGCGATTCGCTGCTCGAACAGGCCTTTGTGCGGCTGACTGAGACCACCCAGCAGGACCGTGAGCAGATCCTCGAAGCTCTCCCTCCCTACCTGTCGGACGACCACTTTCGGGCGACTTGGCGGTTGGTCACTAGAGAGGCCGCACTACCACCGCTGAAGGTGCTCGTTTCGCTCCTGAAGCGAACACCCACCTGGGATCAATCGTCCTGGTGGCTGTTGCTGTTCGAACGCTCCCGCGAGTGGCCTGACCAGGAGCGCTGGGAAGGACTCGCCCAGCTGTCGCGCAGCCTGAAGCCAGCGCAGCGAGCCCGTGTAGTCGCGGCCATGAGCGACTCTCCGGATGCAAGGGAGCGGGCACTCACGTTGGGCACGTTGTCCCGCATGGCACGGTCGCGGGGAGAACGGGATATGCTGCGCGCCCGATCTGTCAACGCTTTGAGCGAGATGCAGTCGCCCGAGGATCGTGGGCGCACCTTCGAGTTACTCACCTCGATGGTTCCTCGCTTCGCCCTCCGGTCTATGGTGTCAGCGGATCTGTTCCCGGAGATCTCTCTCCAAGGGTCGAACCCGCGCGACCCTGGCATCCAGAGCACGCGCTCCCCGCCCCAAACCGATACCAAGATCCTGGAGGAGTTGAAGCCCCTCTCCCCACAGGAGCGGGCTGCGCTGATGCGCCAGATGATGCACCTTCTGGACGACGCACCTCCCGACCAGGACACGCCTCCCGAGCCGGTGATCAACCTCGGCTTCAGTGAGCGCCAGTCGCCAGATCAGGAGTTGCCGCGAGACGTGCCGTTACATCCCGCGACGGACTACCTCTTTTGGTTCGAGGTGGGCCGTCCCCTGAATCACTCAATCACCGCCGCGCGGCTGCCGCTGGCCACGGAGCCTATTCCCCAAGGCGCGGTCATCACTGTGGTGCTCTTCGGCTTCGAGGATGAACTGGAGGCGGAAGCGGGCCACGATGTGGGACGGCTGCGCCTGAACTCCAGCGGACAGGCGGTCGTCGAGCAATCCTCATCGCCTGCCCTGGAGGGTTCGGCGCCCTCCCGGCTCTTCTTCCCCGTGAGGACGCCCTCGCAGCGAGGCCTGCACCGGCTGCGTTGCAACATCCTCCACCAGAACACCCTGCTCCAGTCCTGGCTGATCCACGCGGAGGTCGGGGAGGGAAGCCCCGTGCAGCAGATCGCCCTGCGCGCCACCCAGGACTTCGTGTATTCGCGCACCTTGGAGCCCGCACTCCTGGAGCAGCTGCCGTCTCCGGAGCTGACGCTCATCCTTAACGGCACCGAGGACACAAGCCACCTCTTCATCTTTGGTGACGACATCAAGGAGCCCCTCACCTTCGACACTGCGGAGCTCAAGGGGCTGGTAGAGCAGGGACGCGACCGGCTCGCCGAAGCCACCTGGGGTCACCCCCGTCCCTGGAATGGTCAGGCCCCGTGTCGCTATGGCGACGGCTTGGACCCTGAGCGCCTACGCAGAGACCTCGTCGAGCTCGCGAAGACTGGCTGGCGTTTCTTCTCAGTGCTGGTGGGCCGGCTCTCCAGTGACAAGCGTGAGGAGTTCCGGAGGTCGTTCCTGCACCCCCACAGCCTGCAACTGGCGCTTAAGGAGTCACCCCAGGCCGTCTTCCCGCTGGCGCTTGTCTACGACTACAACATCGACACAGCCCATGCCCAGGAACGGTTCACGCTCTGCCCGGACTTCCTCTCCGCCTTGGAGGTGCAACGCCCGCTGGAGCAGACCGACTGCTTCATCTCCAGCTGCCGTCACGCAAGCCAGCGCAAGCCCACCCAAACCATCTGCCCCAGTGGCTTCTGGGGCTTCCGCCACGAGTTGGGGCTGACGCTCTCCACTCCCAGCGTGCGTGAGCCTCCGACGGCCATTCCCTACGCCTCCCCCAGGCATGTCGCGGTGGGGCTCTCCACGGACGCGCGGCTCATCCTACGCCAAGCCCATGTCCGCAAGTTGTGCGACACCATCCAGGCCGACTGGGTCCTCCGCGACACGCGCGACGACGTGCTGGATCTGCTCCGCGCCACCCAGCCTCACCTCGTCTATTTCTACTGCCACGGGGGAATCGACCCCCGGGATCGGTTCCCCTACATCCAGGTAGGCCCCAGCAGCGGCCCCGGCATCAGCCGGGATAACCTGGTGGCCTATTCCATCGAGTGGAAGCAATCGCGTCCACTCGTCTTCATCAATGGCTGTCACACCACGGCGCTAGAGCCTGAGGTCGCGCTGAACCTGGTCTCGGGCTTTATCGAGAATGCCCAGGCCTCGGGCGTGCTTGGCACGGAGATCACCATCCTTGAGGCGACTGCGCGCCCTTTCGCCGAGCACTGTCTCCAACGACTCTTTGCCGGGGCGACCATCGGGCGCGCGGTCCGGGACGCGCGCCGTGCCCTGCTGCAGGAGGGCAGTCCGCTGGGACTGGTTTACATCCCCTTCGTGTTGCCGGGACTGCGCTTCGCGCAGGCGCCCATGGAGCCCGTGCTCCAGAAGGAAGCCCCCGCGCCCATTCCAGCGTGAAGGCTCCCGCGTTTCACCGGCCGAAGGCCCCTCAGACGTCCGGCTCTAGGGGCAGTCGCGCCGCAGGATCCCCCAGCAGGATGAATGCGCGCAGGTCCTGGCGCATGAGAGTGAGGTCCGCCATCTCCATGTGGTCCACGTCGCGGCCTTGGTCCCTCGCTTCGTGCAGGTCGACCAGAACTGGCTCGATGTTGGCGCACTCGGAGGTTAATTGTCGTGCCGCGATGCCTACGCGGCGTCCCCTGGCAAGGTCCATGAGCGGCGTGGAGAAGCGCGAAGCCCTGGAGGGGCTACCAGCGTTCGAGGGCGACGCGGCCCGGAAGCTAGAGTCCCATGCTAGGTCGACGTGCGCGATGACGCCCAGGGGGCCCTTCGGGTTGGCGAGCGCCTTCTGCGGTAGCGCCGCCATGAAGGGGCGCGGCGCGGGCCCGTTCAGGTTTCGCAGTACTCGGTCCACCATGTCCTTTTCGGTGTCCATGCTCCGCAGCTGCTCCAACCAGGAAAGGTACGGGCTCACGGCGGGCATCCCCGCTCCGAAGCAGGCGAAGTAGAGCCAGAAGCCTCCTGGGAGGAAGGAACGGTCCTGGACGTCCTCGCCGCAGATCCGACGCCGGGCGGAGAAGCGCATTGCGCCCTGGAGCGCCTGCTGCGCTTGCGCGGATTCCCATCCGCCTGCGGACGCGCCCAGGCCATGGCTCATGGAGAGGAGCACCGCAGGGCGGGTCGTGTGGGTCGCATCGAGGAAGTCCTCGGGCCCATACCCCAGAGTATCCGGCCCGCGCAGCTCCGCCAGGGAGAGTCGCCTAGCGTCCACCGCCTGGCGCAGGTGTTGGTGACAGGGTTCCACGAGTTCCAGGTGACCGAGCCGGGTCTCGGACGTTCCATCCTTCGCCGAGAAGAGGAGCACCTCGGCCTCAGCCGCCCCCTCGCGCTGAGCCCACTGGCAGACCTTGCGCGCGTAGTGGCCGTAGTCCTCCACCTGTTCGAAGGCCAGTCGCCCCACATACGCGCGCGTGGAGAGAGCTTGCTGCAACGCGAGCGACAACCCCTCGAACCCGCCCAGCATCAAGAGATAGCGGGGACGTTCGTATTCGGCAGTGCCGTCGTGCCCGTAGTTCCGCTCACACCAGTCGTGGGCCTGCACACCGTCCAGTCCCACGGGCACGACATAGCACCTTACGTTCGCGCCCTGCTGTCGCGCCCGCAGATTCAGGAGCGGCTCCAACTCCTGGAGGATGGGCGCCATGTCCTGCCCCTGGGGAAGCACCAGCCCCCAGCGCTGCGCCGACAGCAGGTTCTGGTCCCCTCCGGGGTCACCCAGCATTCCGCCCAGATTCTTGCGGCGTGACTCGACCCCGGGCAGCAGCGCTAGCTCCCGTTCGTTCAGCTCAAGATGGATCTCGGATCCCTTCTCGGGCCCCGCGAGCAGCAATCGAAATGGGACTCGATTCCTTCGGGTCACGGGTTCCCCGCCGAGCCTGGAACGAGCAAGGTTGCCTCCTGGAGCGGAGGAAGGGCGGCTCCCTGCTCCCATTGAACGAGACGCATCGTCGCCCCACTTGCTTCGAGTGGCTCCACGGAAACATAGGTGAAGCGCCCCTGCGGGTGGGCATGCCGCAGCCTCGTGGGCTCCAACGAGGGGTTGTCCTGGAGTTCCAGCAGGAAATCCCGCCAGTCGGCAGCACTCGCGTCTGGTGCGGGCGTCCGCAGTAGCCAGATCCAGGTCCCGGTGTTGGCGAAGACGAACCCGGGCTCGGCCTTCCAGCGCGCGGAGTGCGTATGCCCCATCACCACCGCCTGGGCGCCTCCATGTCGCCGCGCCAACCGTCCGGCGCGCTCCACCTCACCGGAGTCGGGCTCCAGGTCGAAGTAGGCCACGCCCTGATACCCCACCATCCTGCGATGGAGTCGCGCGTAGCATGTCAACCCCGCGCGCATGAGCTTCCGCCGCGCGTCCTCAAGCACGTCGTCTCCATCGAAGGACGCGGGCCCGGTCGCCTCCAGGGCCTCGGCGAGCGCCTGGGTCTCGGGGGGCGTCAGCTCGGCTTCCTCCAGGCGGGCTCCCAGGCCAGCCCATTCGTCGGCCAGTTCCCCGTCGTTCGAATAGGCCGCGCGCAGTCCGCGGTTCCTGAGCAGGCCCACAACAATCTTGAGGGCGGCCGGCTTCAGCACGGTCTTCACCGCCGCAGGATTGGCGCCCAGGGCGGTGAGGACGGCCCCTTCGACATCGGGCTTGAGCAGATCCATATAGCGCATCCGCTCCTGGGCTTTGAGCGGGTTGAGTAGCTCCTTCACCAGCAATGAACCCGGGGGATAACGAAAGGGTGTGCTCGGGTCGCAGGTGCGGGCGAGTAGCTTGGCGTGGTCCACCCGGTTGAAGTCGTCATCCTGCTCGCCGTGCACGACCAGGACGCGAGCGCCGCCCACGGTGAGCAGCAAGGGCTCTGTCCCCACCTGGAAGGTCAGCTTCCGCGAGCCCCCGTCCGGCTGCTGGAGCGCCTCGCGGAGGACCTGCTGCACCTGGGGCAGCGCCAGTTCCAGGTCGTGGTTGCCCACCGTAACGATGGCCTCGCCACCCTTCAGGAGCACCTTGCCCAACGCGGTCATTACCCTTGAGGTCTGCGGGTGCCTCACCAGCGCCGAGGCCTGGCGTACCGCCCGGGACACGTCGAGCTGGAGGGGCTCCTCATCGAGGAGGAAGTCGAACGTGTCGCCGTTGAGCACGACCCTCGTCGGGGTGGAGGTCAGGGATTGCAGCAGGGCCGCCAATTCCTCTCCTCCCGCGAAGATGTCGTAGCGCCCCCCGTTGCCCAGGTGCAAATCGCTCAGGATGACAGTACGCATGAGACCTCCCTCCTGTGACCCACGGACACAGTCCTTAGCAAACCCTTGGTTGCGCCGCTCACCTGGGCTTTGAAGCCCTCATGACTCGAAATCCTATTTAAACCATGATTTCGCTAGGCGTCAGCCTCGCCGCGAGCACGGCGGACAATGCCGCCTTCGTCACGCAGATCGTGCCCACGATGCACCTCCCCGGGGAGGTGTGCATCGTCTCCGTGGACCATAGGCGGCATAGGAGCCCTGTTACGGGCGAGGGCCGGGGTAGGTGGTCGTCCAGGAGGGCCGCACGACACGCATGGGACGGTGCTGGAGGGCCCCGAGTAGGCGCGCTCCAGGCACCCCCTCCTCTGCGCAGGCGACCGGTCGCATTGGGCTCCGCCAGAGTGCATCCCTCAGCCGTGCGTCACTCCCACAGCGCCTGCTGCGATGGTCTCCTGGAATGTGCCTAGAGTGTGTGGGCAGCTCGGGCAGGTGACGGTCGCGAAGAATGCGGCGGATGACGCTGGGCGAGGTACGCCAGCACACTTCGCTGGCCTCCGCACCTTGGGCACGAGAAGACATCTACTGCGAACGTTCTGCGGAGCAACCTGGCCCAGTCCAGCCTCGGAGGGCGCTGACGACTCTCTCAGCTGCCCACGATTGCCGCCCCCGCAGATGGTGCCTCCTCCTCGCCTGAGGCCGCCGCCGGTGAGCGTCAATGTAGATGTCGCGTGAGGGGGCAGCCGATGCGCTTCATTTCCAGCACCGCCGGGGTGAGATGTGGAGAGGGGCTGAAGAAGGTGGCTGACGGGGCCCCTGGCTGAGCGCCAAGCAGGTGGAGAGGCCGTGCCGCCCCTCTGGGCACACCAAGTCGGCCGCATCAACCTCAACTGCCAGTGCCAGCGCGGCCCCGACACCGTTCCCTTCAATGGGCACAAGGACTCCGCAGAGGGCACCTTGGCTGTCGCCGACGCGCTGCACGTGTTCTCCATCCGCATGCCGGTCGCCGCGAAGACGACACCCGACAACACCACCCGGGTCCAATCCCTCCTGACCCGGCGCGAGTCAGACCTCCTGACCACGGACTTCCTGTTCTGAATTCCGACGCGCGCCGTTTCACGTGAAGGCGTGGCCTCACCCGCCATAGGGCGCGGTGAAATCACCCCAGCGGTTGTTGGGTTGCAGGCCCGTGCCGGGATTCTCCCGGCGATTGGCCTCGGTGCGCAGCTCCCGGGCCGCCGCGGCCAGCGCCTCGATGGACCTCACCCGCGCGTTGATGTCCGCGTCCTCCGCGCCCTCCAGCCTGAGGATCCAGGTCCGCATGAAGCGGACGGCGTAGAGCACCTCGGTGCGGTCGAAAATCTCACCCGTCCGCGTCAGGTCCTCCTCCACGAGATAGATGAACATCCGGGCGAAGTTCGCGAACATCCGGTCATGGACCGGACGTCTGCGATTGCCCGAGGGCGGCGGGCTGAAGTTGTCGCGCAATTGCTTGAAGCTGAAGGTGCGCACGCTGGCCAGCTTCCCCGTCCCGGCCCGGAAGCCCCCCGCCTCCATCCACCCCTGGGCGGATGACTTCTCCACCGCCATCTTCGCGAAGACGAAGGCGTGGTGGACGTCATAGAAGGGCAGCAGCACCGACTCCAGGTAGTCACCGATGAAGGTGGCGAAGCTGTCTCCCTCGTAGAGCAGCGCGGGGTCCCTGAGGAAGGACATCACGAACCACGTCTGCTGGAAGACCTGGCTCTGCTTGATTCGAGCCTCGGTGTAGGACGGCGTGTCGTGGATGGTCTGGTCGATGATGGGCGGCAGCAACGTGCAGGGATGGTTGGTGGCGTTGCAGGCCGTCTGCGCGGGGCGGGCCAGCGGCTGGATGCGCAGGTGGTCTCCGGTCTCCCAGATGGGATTGCGGGCGATGACCTTCTCCAGGTGGTCGGGGATTCGGGGCGTCCCGCCGCTCGAATCCACATCCACCAGGAAGTCTGGGTGGCGGTGGGTGCCGTGCCGCAGCATGTGCTGGAACACCTGGAGGGAGCGGTACTTCAACCGCATCCACTCGCAGGCGCGGGGGTAGTCCTCCAGGCGCGCGCCGCCCAGGTCCGGATTGCACTCCGTCAGGTCCTTCGCGGCGTCGTAGTAGCCCCAGAGGTTCTGGTCCGTGGGCTGGCTCAGGTAGGCGTCCACCCGCTGATACCACTCCTCACGCGCGGCGGCGCGAGGGCTCGAGGCGAGGTCGGGGAACCACTCGAAGACGGAGCGGTGCTCGTTTCCATGGAAGCCATCCTCGGCGAGATGGTCGAAGGGCAGCCCCAGCCGCAGGTGGCGCAGGTCGATGGCGTGCAGCTCGTCATAGGCCTGCCGTGCCTTGGCCAGCGAGTCGATGCGCCCGGTAGCCCACAGCAGCTGCCGGTCACCCACGAGGTGGTCCATGAAGGCCTCGTCGCGCTCGCTCTGCGCGGCCGAGTCGTGAACGGGGAGGCCCGGCGTCCGGGCGGCGAAGGGCTCATAGGCGGGCTGGAGCGGCCGGAAGCGCGCCGGATGGAGCAGGCGCGTCATCCCGTGTCGCTGCCGCACCACCCGGACCAGCTCGATGATGGCGCTGGCCCGGGCCTCGTCGACGTGTGTCACCGCTCGGCGGCGGAGGTCCGCGTCCGTGTAGCCCACGCGCGCCAGCTCGATGGCGTCCGGGCTGTGGCAGCCAGCACACGCGCCTCGCGTGCCCTCGTAGCGCCAGGCGTTGAGCCCCGCCGAATAGCGCGCCGCCAGCTCCTCCTCGGTGAGCGCGTTCGCTGGGACGTAGGGCGTGCCGCACCGGGCATCGGTGCCAGGGGGCTCCGGGCAGAGCAGGGACTCCGGATAGGCGACGGCCTCCGGGACGGGATCCACCGAGGGGGGCGGAGGGAGGGGGATCTCCTTCTCCTCGGACGGCGGAGACACCGGCGGGCCGGAGTCACTACAGGCAGCGAGGACGACCAGCAGCCCCACGGCGAAGAGCCACCTCGCCGCCTCGCATCGGGATGCACTGCGGGAGCGGGTGTGTTTGACGGAGGGCATGAGCTCATTCCACCATGCCCTGGGGACTCCGCGTCAATTCATGGAAGCTCGAAACCTGCCCATGTGGGCTGACAACAGGGCGTGCCTCCTCGCTGACTCAGAACAGGTAGCGCACGCCTCGTTTGTCCCACTCCTTCAGAATCTGTTCGTTGAACGGTTCCGATTCGTCCCAGCTCAGGCGCACCTCCCGCAGGGATGGCAACTCCAGCAGAAAATCGGGCGACCGTCCCAGGCAGTTGCTGTCCAGTTCGAGCAACTCCAGTCGTTTCAACTGGGTGAGGGTTTCGGGCAAGGCTTCCAGGGCGTTGCCAGCCAGTCTCAACTGTCGGAGGTTCGTGAGGTTGCCGATTTTCGGTGAGAGTCTGCGGAGTGGGTCCGAGACATAAAGCACTTCCAGGCTCCGCAGCGAAAAGACCTCGTCAGGCAACTCCTCCAGGCCGTTCTCCCAGAGGTCGAGCCTCCGAAGATGGGTGTAGCGCGCCAGTTCTGGAGAAAGAGAGGCCTTCGGGAATCCACCCAGGTCGAGCTGCTCCACGGCCTCAATCGCCGCCAGGGGCGAGGGCACCAGGTCCTCCTGCTCATTCATCAGCGCGATTCGGTACTCCAAGCCACTCCGCGCAACCCTCGTCACCTCCGGCTCTTCGGCATTGGCGTAGGTCATCCGCCAGATGGAGTCGAACAGCTCAAGCAGCGGCGACAGCACGGGGAACTCGGGAAGCAGGCCGAGCGCCTGCCGTACCTGCGCCGGCTCGGAGCTCTTCAAGAGCTGTATGATTTCCTGTTCGGAACCGGGTGCATTCATTCGCGCGAGCGTACCCTCGAACACGCGTGCACCTCGACTACCGCCCCTGCGTCAGGGAAGGTGCCGGCTCGGTTGACCCGGCTGAGTTGACCACCCGACGTGGATTCTGGAAGGCAAACGTGTCGCGAAGTACCCGCCACTGCGCGGTTGATGGCATGAGAAGCTCGTCCAGGAACGCGACACATGAGCGATTTCGAAACGGCGTGGCATGTGGAACCGGCGGGCAAGACGGGTGCGGACCGTGTGAGTGTCCTGACACGAGGGGACGCGACGGTGCTCGTGGTGGCGGATGGGGCGGGGAACTCACGACGTGGCGCCGAGGCCGCGGAGGCCGTGCTGCGTGGCGTCCAGGACGCCGTGGAGGCCGGGGCCGACGTGAAAAGCGCGCGGAGACCTGGCGCGAGGTGCTGGGGCGGTGCGACGCGGAGCGGATGGCCTCGGGACAGGGAGGGGAAACCACCGCCGTGGTCGCCTGTGTCACCCCACGGCGCGTGGTGGGGGCCAGCGTGGGGGACTCGGAGCTGTGGCTGTTCCAGGGCGGCGAATCGACCGCGCTGACGGAGCATCAACACCGCAAGCCCCTGCTCGGCAGCGGGCAGGCGCGGCCCGTCACCTTCGAACTCGCGTGGCGAGGTGGCGTCCTCCTCGGCGCGTCGGACGCCTTGTTCAAGTACGCCGACCTCCGGCGCATCCAGGCGCAGGTGAGCCTCTCCGACGCGAACGCCGCGGTGCTCGCGCTGGCCGCGCTGCCTCGACTCGCGAGCGGCGCGCTCCCGGATGACGTGGGGCTGGTCCTGTGCCGCCCGAGCGCTCCACGCCCCTGACTCCGTCCTCGGTGCGACGGAGTCTCTTCGTTCGTCGAGCAGCCGCTCCTGGAGTCGCCAGCGTGGAGGGTAGGCGCCGCCAGCCACACGGAGAGTAGGATGAGGCATGCCCTCTCCAAAATGGCTCCTCCCGGCAGCCCTGGCATTCGCTTGCGTCGCCTCCGCGGCCAGCCCCTTCCCCACCTATCAAACCCAGACCGTCGAGGGCTGGACGGTTCGCATCGATGACCGCCTGATGGCAGGGGCGAACAAGCCCCTGACGGAAAAGGCGCTGGTGCTCCTGGCGGCGCAGCTCAAGGAGGTCATCCGGATTGTCCCCGCGGGCCCCGTGGCTCAGCTCCGCAAGGTGACGCTGTGGCTGTCGCCGCCCTATCCCAACGAGCCGGAGGCGGCTCGGTACCATGCGGGCGATGTCTTGCTGCGCCGGAGTGGTCGCAGCCTGACGATGCTGAAGAGCATCGAGTTCACGAACGTCCTCATCTTCGAGAAGGAAACCCGGCGGATGCCCATATTCGTGCTCCACGAGCTCAGCCATGCCTATCACGACCATGTGCTCGGCGAGCACGCCGGCATCGAGGCGGCCTTTGCGCGCGCGAGGGAAAACAAGAGCTACGACTGCGTGGAGCGCTGGCGTGGGCCCGAGGTACCCATCACGTTCGAGCGTGCCTATGCCATGAACGACGATTGGGAGTACTTCGCGGAGACCTCGGAGGCGCTCTTCGGACGCAACGACTTCTATCCCTTCACACGGGAAGACTTGGCCAGGCACGACCCGGGCATGCTCGCGCTGCTCCAGCAGGTGTGGCAACTGCCCACGACCACGGCACCCACCCCGCCCACGACCTCCACTCCTCCGCCGGTGTCCGCCCCCGTCGATGCCCGCTGCTACTACCGGTTGACGACCCTGTGGCAGGGCGATGGCATGTCGCTGGACATCATCGGGGACGGCAAGGCCAACAACACCCCCATCCTCGCCACGACGGCCAGATACACGGGGCAGCTGTGGAAACTGACTCCGGAGGCCAACGGCTTCTACCGACTGACGACCCAGTGGCGTGGGACCAGCCTGTCCCTGGCCAACACCGCCGGCAATCGCCCCCTCCTCGTCAAATCGGCGGCTGTTCCGGAGCAGCGATGGAAGCTGACTCCGGAGCCCAACGGCATCTACAGGCTGACGACCCAGGCGCAGGGCGACGCGCTGTCGCTCGACATCGTCAATGACAGCAGGGCCAACAACATCCCCATCCTCGCCAAGACAAGCTGCAATGACTCGGGGCAGCTGTGGAAGCTGACCCCCGAGCGCCCTGTCGAGGATGAGCCGTGAGCGAGGGGCGGCTTGCTGCCCGCCTTCGCTCTCCGCCTGCACAGGTCCATTCCTGGCCGCGCCTCCCCGGATGTCTGGCTAGAGCTCGTTCAGGATGAGCAGGCCGCGCGACGAATCGATGATTTACCCGTAGTCATCGCCGGGTACGCGGATGCCGACGGCGCCCTCGAAAACGATGGTGCGCCCGGCGAAGGTGCCCGCTCTCCGGCCCGTTTCCGTTTTTAGGTGGCGTCACGCGAGGTCGCGGATGACGGTTCGCATGGGGCGATGACCTGCTCTTCCGCATTGCCGCCCTGCGCCATCAAGTCTCGGTTGTACGGGCAATCCACGATGAATTGTCAGCCGCCCGACACTTGCTTGTCCTTTTGGGCATACCCGCAGTGTGTGGTTCTTCACGGTTTCACTACCGTGTCCTCGCCGTGCCGGTCGGCGCCAGTCCTGGCTCTGGCCGCAGCAAACGCAGCCGAGGAGAACCTGTCATGACGACGATGAAGAAGTGGTGTCTCTCAGTCCTGGCTCCCGCGGTGCTTTCGTTCGGGTGCCTCGACGGTCCCGCGGTAGGTCCCACGGAGACAGCTCCCGAGGAGGTCCTCGAGGGGACGGTGTCGCAGGGCCTGGCGACCTTCACCGGCACCGTGCTCGACCCCAGCGGTCAGCCGATTGCCGGCGCCACGGTGGTCATCAATGGCATCAACCGGACCACCGACACGGCCGGCAAGTACTTCGTGTCCGTCAACAGCACGACGGGCTACATCATCAGCGTGAGCAAGTCGGGCTTCGCGCCGATGACCGACTACTTGAGCGCGGGCCTGCTCAACAACACCCACGTCCTGCCGCGCGCGCCCATCCGGCAGTTCAGCGCGACGCAGGCCATCACCATCGAGGCCGGTGACCTGTCCGTGGTCATCCCCGCGGGCTCCCTGTTCAACGCCGCGGGCCAGCCGGTGACGGGCACGGTGCTCGTCTCCGCCGCCACCTACAACCCGCGCGGCATGCCAGGTGACTTCACGGCGGTGAACCAGGGCGGCAGGCAGGTCGCGCTCGAGTCCGTGGGCGCCTTCTTCATCGGCGCGACGACGCTCGACGGCCAGCCGGTGAACCTCGGCAAGGACCGGACCGCCGAGGTCACCCTCCGCGTTCCGCAGGCCGCCGGAGGCCGCATGCCTCCCTGTGTGCTCAACGGCACCTGCCGCGCGGCTGGGTGGCGCTTCGACGCGACCATCAACCGCTGGGTGGAGCAGCGCGCCAACTTCCGCCCGAACAGCGCTGGCAGCACCTTCACGCTCATCGGCGGGCCGGCGTCCACGCCCAGCTCGGTCGTCCCCTCCAACGGCGGCCTCGGCACCTGGAACATCGACCTGGAGTTCACCAACCCCGCCTGCACCATCGTCGAGTTCGTGGGCTTCCCCGCGTACTGCTACGACATCAAGCTCAACCTCGCGATGCAGAACGCGGGCAACACCTTCGTCCCCTTCACGGACACGGTGACGCCGGCCATCCCGTTCGTCGTCCTCTACAACAACCGTCCGAACGTGGACCAGGAAGTCGGCGTCGAGTTCCCGCTCGGTGCGCCCGCGGACTGCGCCGCCAACATGACCATCTTCTCCAACCCCAACCCGACGGACCCGTCCACCTATCCCATCTACACGCCGACGGGCGGCTTCACCCAGTTCAACTCGGGCGCGCCCTGGGGCGGCACGGGCTTCCCCAAGTCGACCGTCACCCCCTTCGGCGACATCACCCTGACGGACATCGTGAACAACACCCAGCCGTGCAACTCCACGGTGACGTTCGTCTACAACCCGTAGGCCGGGCCTGAAACCCCGGCGCGGCCCCGAGTGGGCCGCGCCGGGACTCACCGATTGAATCAGGTCGGCGTCGTACAGGTGCAGGTGCTCGCGGGCGCGTAGCAGGCGTTGCTGCTGGCCGGGACGATGGAGTAGCAGTGCGAGCGTCCCGCCATCACCTCCGTGTCCGTGTACGTGGTGCCAGTGACGGTGGCGACCTTCGCCTTGCCGTAGTTGCACGCGGCGAAGCCGTCCGACTTCATCACCCAGTACTCGGTGGCTCCGGCCACCGCGCTCCAGGACAGGTTCGCCTGGCCAACGCCCGGCGTCACGGTGAGCGCGGGCGCCGCCGTGGGGCCGCCCACGCAACCCGCGTTGATGCGGGCCGGCGCGGAGCAGGCGATGTTGTGGCGAGCGAAGGCGGCGTAGATGGCCGTCATGTGCGGAGTGCCGTCGATGAGGCTGCCGTTGTCGTCGTCCGCCGCCAGCCACTGCATGTAGCCGTTGGTGGCGCCACAGCCGCTCGACGTGCCGAGCGTACAGTCACAGGCGTGCCAGATGCCGATGTTGCCGCTGCCCTGGTAGAACAGCTTGTTGCCCATCGTGTTGGCCGTGTTCGCGTCGTAGCTGAAGGGGGCCGCGCGCAAGTCGCGGGCGACGAGGTCCCATGCCGCCTGACGGACGGGAGAGGCCGCGCAGTGGACCTGCCTGCCGCAGGGTCCACCACCGCCGCCGCACCGACCACAGACGAAGTTCTGCGGCGTGGCGGGCGTGTTGGGCACCTGGGCCGCCCAGTCCGCGTCACGCACGCCCGAGCAGCGGCTGGCGCACCAGGGCGCTCCTGTCTGCGCCTCGTTCACGTTGTAGCCCGTGCCGTCCGGCGTCATGCCACAGCCCTGGTCGACGGTCTGGAAGAAGCCGTGGCCCACGCACGAGGTCGGCAGGCGGTAGATGGCCGCGATGTCCGCGTAGGCCTCGCTGGAGTTGCTCAGCGTGCCGGCGACGTCGTTGTCGTCCATGCCATGGCCCCACTCGTGGTCGAACACGGCGGCGATTTCGCCCGTGTTCCGGCACCCGCCGCCGCTGCGGAAGAAGTTGACCGTGGACCCCGTCCAGAACGCGTTGCAGGTGCTGACGATGTTCATGTTGGAGGTGAGCTGGCCGTTGAGCCACACGTTGGTGGGCAGCCAGCCTCGGGCAATCTGGGCAATCCGGTTCAGCTCGTAGAAGGAGCTGCGCGACGCGGAGGTGTTGCCAGCGGAGAAGCCCGGCGTGGTGCAGTCGTGCTGCCCGGTGACGCCGCCCAGGTCGATGGTGCCCGGGGCGGAGGCGGTGACGGGGCCGCAGTTGTCCTGGATGCGGATGTACTTGCCGTTGAGGGTGGTGGTGGTGGTGCCCGTCGTGTAGTTGAAGACGCCCGCGCTGTCCGTGTAGTCGTCCGGCCCCGGGAAGCCGGTGTCGGCCCACGGCATGGGCGTGTTGGCGAAGCTCACCCCGCACGTCGCCGTCGCGGTGCAGGTGTCCGTGTTGGTCAACAGATAGGCGCCGCCCTTGATGGTCTGGTCGAAGTAGTGGTTGTCGTCCTCGAGCGACAGCACCTCGCCGCGGGTGGCATCCACCGTGACCTTCCAGCGCTCGTGCTCACCGGGCTGCTGGAAGCCGTAGCTCCACACCAGCTGGTGTCCGTAGGCCGCGCCGAAGCCCGCGCCCTGGCGGGCCACGGGGACGATTTCCAGCGTGGGGGCCTTCCAGAGCGTGGAGGGGCTCTCGTAGAGGCCGAAGCGCTCGTAGCCCGCGACCATGGCCTGGTCCGCGGCCAGCAGGGGCAGGGGAGAGATGTCCACGTTGGCCCAGGACTCGGTGCCCAGCAGCACCAGGTTGCCGTGGCTGATGGTGGCCGCCATGCGTCCGTAGCGGACCGGGATGCCCTTGAGCTGCTGGGGGATGGAGACCTGCCACAGGTGCTCGGCGACCTGCTCGACGCGGGGCTCTCCCAACTGGAGCACGTCCACGCCAATCGCGGCCTGGTTGGCCTCGATGAACTGGAGGACCAGGTCCCCGACGACGGCCGCGTCCACCCGCGCGACGGCGCGACCCAATTGGTTGCGGACGGAGTCCAGCGTGAGCTTGTTGCCCGCACCGGTGCCGGGGATGAGGGGGACCGAGCCCATGAGGTTCGCGGCCGTGCCCGTCTGGGCATCGACGTAGACCTGGAAGCCGCGGCCGTTGCGCGCGAAGAAGTCATCCCACGCGCTGGCGCCCGAGCGGCTCAGCTTCGGCAGCGCCTCCTCGAGCGGCACCTGTCCGCTGGGGATGGTGAGCTCGGGCTTGAAGAAGGCCTGGCTCGCCAGCGAACCCGGCGCGGAAGGCGCTTCTGGCTTGAACGCCCAAGCGGGCGCCGCCAGCAGGGCGGTAAGGCAGACAGCGGACTTCAAGACATGGTGCATGGAATGGCTCCCTCGGCAGTGAATGACTGTCTGGAACGGGGGATGACGGAGGCCCGGGAGGGCGCCAGAAATCCCCGAGTTCCTTATATTTTACACTTCACTGAGGGTGTGCCCCGGAGGGCGTGAGGAGTGTTGGCCTGCGGACACTCCTGGCGCGACGGCGGATGGCAGACGCCATTCTTTGTCGTCTCGGAGACAGGGCAGACGCCGGGGCTTCTTTTCATGAGACGCATTGCGCCGGGGGCCAGGGCCAGGGTGCGTAAGCCCTGGAATTATCGAGAGATTGGAGCCTGCTTCCAGGTCCGGTTAACCTCCAGGGCCGCACTTCACCGCTCAGGGAGCCGGTCCGACATGTCCGAGCAGAAGCCCCGCCTCACGCGTCCCGTGGAGAATGTCCGCGCCGAGCTGCTCGCGGACCCAGACACCCAGCGCATCGCCAAATCGGTGGGCATGGAGCTGGCCGCCTACGTGGAGCTGGTGCTCGACTATGCCCAGCACCCGGAGAAGGAGCCGGTGCTGCAGGTCGTCCCGGACGAGGCGCTGCGGGCCGCCGGGTATGATCCACCCTCCATCCAGGAGGTGGGGGAGTTCTTCAAGAGCGCGGCGCGAGGGGAGCTGGGCCTGGGCCCACCGGCCTCCTACTCCACGGGCTTCGAGGCGACCCAGGCCGCCTCCCAGAACAAGCCCTCCCTGCGGGGCGACGAGAACCAGACGCGGGTCGAGGTCGACGAGGCCACCAGCCAGGCCCTCCTCAAGAACCTGCCCCGGGGGCCTGATCGCCTTTGAGGGGCCGGACGCAACTCCGCCGGGTAGTCCCCGATAATCAGGCAAACCTACATTTCACGAGGAAATCCCATGTCCGTCGGCGGCTCCAGTGGCGCGGGTGGTAGCAGCGGTGCGAACAGCGCGAGCAACTCCGCGAGCAACGCGGCGAGCAAGGCCGCCGACGCGGCGAGCAAGGCCGCGAACAGCATCAGCAACGCACTGGGTGGGCTCGGCAAGGCATTGGGGGGCCTGGGCGGACTGGCCAGTAGCCTGGGTGGGTTGGCCAAGGGGCTCAGCGACGCCGTCGGCAAGGTCTCCGAGGCGCTCGGGAAGATCTCCGGTCTGCTCGAGAAGGGCCTCAGCGCCATCACCGGTCCTCTCAAGGACATCGTCGGCAAGGCGCTGGACTCCCTGCCGTTCGGCATTGGCCAGCTGGCGAAGCCGTTCGCCGACAAGTTCATCGACAACGGGCTGTCCATGGTGGCCGGTGGCCCGCTGGCGGGCGTGAGCAGCATGCTCGGCCAGGCGCAGAACGTGGGCAAGCTGGCGGACACCGTGGAGACGGTCCGCAATGCGGCCACCACCGTGGGCGACATCGCGCAGGGCAAGTTCAACGCCCAGCAGCTCGCCGCCTTCGCGCAGTCGCAGCTGCTGCGCGGCGGTCAGTAGTCCTCGCTGGGAGCCCTCGAGGCTCCCGTGTCACCGCCCCGGTGTTCCATGCTCACGGCATGGGACCCGGGGCTTTTTCGTGGGCGTGAGTTCACGAGAAGTCAGATTTTTTTGGATGGCTTTGGTCGCCGAGGCAGTGGACAGACGCCACTTCCAGGCGCAACGAGGCAAGTCCGATTCGGCGGCAACTTCGTCATCGGGGGTCGGAGAATAGAGAGACAGCAGGTGGCATGCCTCCCCGCTGACCTCCTCCCGCATTGGGGTACTTCATGTCCGTGAGTGGAACGGGTTCATCTCGGAGCAGCTCGGGAAGCATGGCCGCCGGGCGCGCGGCGGACCGGGCGAGCGTGAGTGGGTATTCCGGCGACAGCCGCGCCTCGAACTCGAAGTCAGGTTCGATGGCTTCGGCTCGCGCGGCGGACCGGGCGAGCGTGAGCGGATATTCCGCCGAGAGTCGTTCCCCGAACTCGAAGTCGGGTTCGATGGCTTCGGCTCGAGCGGCGGACCGGGCGAGCGTGAAGGGATACTCCGCCGAGAGCAGCTTCTCACGGTCAGGCTCGATGGCTTCGGCCCGAGCGGCGGACCGGTCGAGCGTGCTCGGCTATACGAGTGGGTCGCTCCGCAAGGGCGCGTCGAACGAAACCGTTGGGGCCTTGCAGGACCGGTTGCGCTCCGCGGGATTCAATCCCGGAAAGACAGACGGGAAGCTCGGCCGCGCCACGGAGAAGGCCGTTCGCGACTTCCAGCGCTCGATGGGGCTCAAGGTGGACGGCGTGGTGGGGCGGCGAACCTTCGAGGCCCTCAACGGCCTTTCAAGCTTCTCGCCGAAGACGACCCGCGCCACGACCACCCAGCCGACGACTGGACGGGCGTTCGAGGGGATGGCTCGGCTCGCGGAACGGCACGGCCTCACCGTCACCTCGACCACGGGAGGAAGGCACAACCCCGGTTCGATGCACTACCAGGGGCGGGCCATCGACGTGCGCACCCGCGGCGTCCCGGCGGCGCGCCTCGAAGCCTTCATGGCCGATGCCCGGGCGCAGGGCTACACCGTGCGCGACGAACGGACACGCCCGAGGGGACAGGCGGTCTGGGGCGGTCCCCACCTCCACATTCAGAGGTAGTTCCACTCAAGCTGCCGCGCTCAAGGATGTTGAGATGGCCCTGGATGCCAATCTCCCCGGGGCGTGGTTGTGCGGGATGACAGGTCAGTCCTTGCACTGTCATCACAGCGGGCAGCCCGAGAGCTGCCCGCCGGAATACCTTCGCGGCTCGCCGTTCAATGGCTTGCGCGAATGTATCTGCTGTCTCCAACGACAACCCCGGTGACGAAGCGGCGTTGGCGTCGGATTCAATGACTCACAGCGTGCGGGTGCGCGTCCCCACGGTGGGCTGCACCGTCTTCGAGGGGCTGTTGTCGATGTCGATGATTTCGAGGGCGGGCGTCGCGCCGCCCACCGCGCCATCCAGCTGCGGGAGCTCCGCCGATTCGAGCGTGCGCAGCGTCTCCTTCTTGAGGGTGGGCTTCTTCGAGGGTCGGGTGCTCATGGCTGGGCGCTCCTGGTCCGGGATGAGTGGTCGCACACCGCACGCCCCACGGGTCGCACGGGACATCCAAGCCTAAGTCACGCAAAACAACAGCCTCAAGAAATAACTGCATCGTTGCTGTATAAGGGAATCCGAGGGTTCTTCTCCGACACGACAGCCGCCGTTCACATGCCTCCCCCATCTTCCCCCTCGCCTGACGCGCGTGAGAACCCAGCGGGGCGTACGCGCTCTGGTCGCGCGTCCCCCTTCGTCGCCGCGGACTTCTTCGTCCTGCGCACCCCGTTGCTGCCCTTTGACGCGCTCACGTCGTGGAGCGAGGGACTGGAGGGGCCGGAGGCCGCGCCAGACGCGCTCGAAGCGGCGCTCCAGCGAGACACATCGCGACTGCGCGCACGGCTGCGCCAGTGGGTGGATGACCCGCTCATCCAGGAGTCGCTCTTCATCGCCTCTCCCGCGCTGGTGGAGAGCCTGCACTACTGGCGGGAGAACGCCGACTCCGAGCAGGGCATGAAGGTCGAGCGGACTCTCGTGCGGTACTTCGCGCGAATGGCCGGGCGCAGCACTCCCTTCGGTTTGTTCGCGGGGCTCTCCATGGGGCGGTCGGGAACAGCGACACGGCTGCGCCTCTCTCCGCGCGAGGACCTGCGTCGCCACACCCGCCTGGACATGGACTACGTCTGCGCGCTCGTGGAGAAGGTGCGGCAGGAGCCTGGAGTCCGAGACCAGCTCTCGTACGTCCCCAACTCCAGTCTGTACCTGGCCGCGGGGCGGCTGCGTTACATGGAGATGCGGCACACCGGACGCGAGCGCACCTACCATCTGGTGGCGGTGGAGCCCTCGTCGTACCTGGACTCCTCGCTGGCGCGAGCCCGTGGCGGCGCGTCGCTGGAAGTACTCGCGGAAGCGCTCACCCGGGATGACGCCGACGTCGGACTGGAAGACGCCCGCGCCTTCATCGTGGAGCTCATCGAGTCCCAGGTCCTCATCCCCACCTGGGCTCCGCCGCTCACCGGGCCGGAGCCCATCCCCGCGCTGCTGGAGGCATCCGAGGGCTTGTCCGCGCTGACGCCCACGCGCACGAAGTTGGCCGCCGCGCACGAGGCGCTGGGTCGCATCGATGCCGCGCGTCCCGGTGTTCCCGTCGAGTCCTACCGCGACGTGGCCCGCATGCTCGAAGGACTGCCTGTGCCCGCGGAGCTGCCGCGCCTCTTCCAGGTGGACATGCTCCGTCCCGCCGAGGAGGCCACGCTCTCTCCTCGCGTGGTGGAGGCATGCCAGGGCGCCATCGAGGCGCTCCACCGCATCTCCGTGATCAGCGGCGTGGCCACGCCCCTAACGAGCTTCCAGCAACGCTTCGTGGCGCGGTACGAGACGCGCGCCGTGCCGCTGCTGGAGGCACTCGACGAGGAGACCGGCATCGGCTTCGCGGCGGACGGCGGCACGAGCAGTGGCACCGGCCCGCTGCTCCAGGGCTTCGCCTTCCCGCTCCAGGATGGCGACGGGCGCTTTCCTGGCGGTGCGCGCTGGCGCCACCTGCTGACCCGGTTGGAGTCCTGTTGGCGTGAGCAGACCCAGGAACTGGTCCTCACGGAGGACGACCTCCGCGCCCTTGAGTCCAGGGACGTGCCGCCGCTGCCGGAGGCCTTCTCCATCGTGGCGACAGTGGTGGGCGCCAGCACCGAGCAGGTGGACAACGGGGACTACCAGCTCGTCCTGGAGAGTCTCTCCGGTCCCTCGGGCGCGGTGATGGTCGGGCGGTTCTGCCACGCGGACCCGGCGCTGGAGACGGCGACGCGTGAGTACCTGCGCGCCGAGGAGGCACTGAGGCCCGAGGCCGTCTTCGCGGAAGTGGTGCATCTGCCGCAGGGCCGCATGGGCAATGTCATCTGCCGCCCCGCGCTACGCGAGCATGACCTCGTCTTCCTGGGACAGTCCGGTGTGCCCCCGGAGCATCGGCTCGAGCTGTCGGACCTGTGGCTCTCCGTCGAGCAGGGCCGACTGGTGCTCCGCTCCCGCAAGCTGGGGCGGGAAGTCATTCCCCGGATGACCCATGCCCACAACTACTTCTCCCTGGGGCTCGGGGCGTATCGCTTCCTGGGGCAGCTCCAGCAGCAGGGCGTCCAGAGCCTCGCGTTCTCCTGGGGGCCGCTGGCGCAGGCTCCATTCCTCCCTCGCGTCACGTATGGCCGCGTGGTGCTGGCGCTGGCGCGCTGGCGCGTGAATGCCGACGTACTCAAGGCCTGGGGCACGGCGCAGGGCACCGCGCGCTACCAGGCACTCCAGCGCTTCCGGAAGCAGGCCCGACTGCCGCGCTGGGTCTGTCTCCAGGATGGCGACAACCAGCTCCCCATCGACCTGGACAACGTGCTGAGCGTGGACACGTTCGTCCAGCTCGCGCGCAATCGTCCCTCGGGCGTGACGCTGGAGGAGTTGTTCCCCACGCCCGACGGGCTCTGTGTCACCGGACCGGACGGACGCTACATGCACGAGGTGGTGCTCCCGTTCCGTCGACGCGAGCCCCTGGCTCGAACGCCCCACGCGCCCGCCGCCACCGCGCCCGTGCCACGCACCTTTCCGCCCGGCTCCGAATGGCTCTACGCGAAGCTCTACACCGGCACGGCCACCGCGGACCGGTTGCTCACGCTCACGCTCGCGCCGGTCCTCCGGAAGCTCACCGAGACGGGCGCTGTCTCCCACTGGTTCTTCCTGCGCTACGGCGACCCGGACTGGCATCTGCGCCTGAGGCTGCATGGCGCTCCGCAGCGGCTCTACGCGGAGGCGCTGCCCGTGTTGCAGACGGCGTGTGCGAACGCGCTGGCCTTGGGCGAGGGCTGGAAGCTCCAGCTCGACACGTACGAGCGCGAGGTGGAGCGCTACGGTGGCCCCACGGGAATCTCGCTGTCCGAGCAACTCTTCGCGGCGGACAGCGAGGCCGTGTTGTCCCTGCTGGAAACCCACCCTGGAGACGAGGGGGCCAATCTGCGCTGGCGACTGGCGCTGCTGGGCATGGACACGCTGCTGGAAGGGCTTGGCCTGTCGCTGGAGCAGAAGCTGGCCGTGGCGAGTCGCTGCCGCAAGGGGTTCGGCGCGGAGTTCCGCGTCAACGCGCGCTTCGAGGACCAGCTCAGCCAGCGCTTCCGACAGGAGCGTCGGGAGCTGGAGCGGATGCTCGACGCGGCTCCGGAGGACGAGGGCCCGTGGAAGGCGGGGCTCGACATCCTGGCGCGGCGCGGAGCCCTGCTGCGGCCCCTCGCGGAGCAACTCCACGCGGCCGAGCGCGAAGGCCAGCTCACGCTTCCCGTGGCGGGGCTGGCCGAGAGCTTCCTGCACATGCACGTCAACAGACTGCTGGCGAGCGACCAGCGAGCCCAGGAACTCATCCTCTACGACTTCCTGGCCCGGCTCTATCGCTCGCGGCTGGCGAGGCCGCTCAAGGGGAGCGCATGAGGCTGCTCGCGCACGGCCGGGATGGTGAGCCAACAAGCAGTCGTCCCTGTTGGTCGGCTCCGGCGCATTCGCTATCGTCCCGAGCCGTCGGCCCGAGGCTGCATCCATGAGTGAGCAACCGCATCAGTCGTCCCTCTTCCGACAGGAAGCGCTCGACCACTACGCACGCCCCGAGGTTCGGGGAACCCTGCTCCGGGTCGACCCGTTCTGGGCGCGCGTCACGTACTGGCTCATCCTGGTGCTGGCGCTCATCCTCGGCGTGGGCCTCTCCGTCGTGGAGATCAACGACTACGCGACGGGGCCCGTGCTCATCCAGGTCCGGGGCCTGGAGGATTTGACTGTCACGTCCGCGGGGCGGGTCAGCAAGGTGCTGGTGAAGCGCGGGCAGTACGTCCAGGTGGGCCAGCCGCTGGTGGAGCTGCACTCGCCCCTGGAAGAGGCCGAGCGAAGCCGCATGACGCAGGAGTTCCGCTCGCAGCTGGCCGCGGGCCTGATGAACCCGCTCGACGCCAGCTCGCGCCAGGCCCTCTCCTCACTGCGCAGCCAGGTGGACTCGAGCGAGGCGCGGCTGTCGGAGCGCGTGCTCCGGGCCTCCGTCAGCGGCCGCATCTACGATGTCCGCGTGCGGGAGAACCAGTACCTGAGCGCGGGGCAGGCGGTGGCCTCCATCCTCCAGGACGGCTCGGAGGCCTTCGCGCTCGCGCTCGTGCCGGGGCAGTACCGGCCGATGCTGGAGCCCGGTCAGCAGATTCGCATGGAGGTGTCTGGCTTTCCGTACGTGTACCAGTACTTCCAGGTGACGTCCGTCAGCGACGAGCTGGTGGGGCCCGCGGAGGTGCGGCGCTACCTGGGGCCTGGCCTGGGAGACGCGCTGTCGCTGCAAGGCCCGCATGTGGCGGTGGAGGGCCGGCTGCCGGGTGCGACGTTCGACGTCGATGGACGCAGCTACTCGTATTACACCGGCATGCCCGGCGTGGCCTGGGTGCGCGTGCGTGCGCGCAACGGCTGGCTGACGCTGCTGCCCGTGCTCGAGCTCCTCGGAAGACCGCGTGGCTGAAGAAGACGACAAGGCAGGCTCTCTCTTCGACCGCTTCCCCGCGCTGGGCCGCATTGGCGAGCACCTGCGGCGCAAGCGTGTCCCCTTCGTGACGCAGCTGACGGCCACGGATTGCGGCGCCGCGAGTCTGGCCATGGTGCTGGGCTACTGGGGCCGACGCATCGACCTGGACGAGGTCCACACCGCCACGGGCCTGTCGCTGCGAGGCGTCAGCGCGCTGGCCCTGCTCGAAGCCGGCCAGCGCTTCGGGCTGGTGGGCCGGGCCGCGCGGGTGGACATCGACGAGCTGCATCTGCTGGAGCCCGCCACCATCCTCCACTGGGAGTTCCGCCACTTTGTCGTCTTCGAGCGGCTGACCTCCAAGGGCGTGGAGTTGGTGGACCCCGGCTTCGGCCGCCGCGTCGTTCCGATGGAGCAGTTCCGCAAGTCTTTCACGGGCATCGCGCTGCTCTTCGAGCCGTCGGAGACCTTCGAGACGGGGGGCACGGCGCCCGGCCCTCGCCGCTACCTGCGGCTGCTCACCGAGCGCGGCACCACGCTCCGGCGGGTGGTGGTGATGTCGGTGCTCTTGCAGTTGTTCGCGCTCGCGCTGCCCTCGCTCACCGGCGCGGTGGTGGACCGGGTGGTCCCCAGCGGAGACACCACGCTCCTGGCCATCCTCGCCGGGGGCATGGGGCTGCTGGTCGTCTTCCAGTTCGTCTCCTCGCTCGTGCGCGCGCACCTCTTGTTGCACCTGCGCACGTATCTGGATGCACGGATGACGGTGGGCTTCCTGGACCACCTGGTGCGGCTGCCGTTCTCCTTCCTGCAACTGCGCTCGACTGGCGACCTGATGAGCCGGCTGAACAGCAACGCCACGGTGCGTGAGCTGCTCACGTCGGGGGCGCTGTCCGCGGTGCTGGATGGCTCGCTCGTCGTCGTCTACCTGGTGCTGCTGTTCTTCGGCAGCTGGCAGCTCGCCTTGCTCGTGCTGGGACTGGCGCTGTTGCAGGTGCTCGTCTTCCTCTTCGCGCGAAAGCGCCAGCGCGAGCTGATGTCGCGCAGCCTCGAGGTGAACGCCAGCTCGCAGAACTACGAGGTGGAGCTGTTCAACGGGATGCAGACGCTCAAGGCCATGGGCCTGGAGGACCGGGCCGTGCAGCACTGGTCCAACCTCTACGTCGACGTGCTCAACGTCTCGTTGGACCGGGGGCGGCTGTCCGCGCTGACCGACTCGCTCACGTCCACGCTGCGCATGGCCTCACCGCTGGCGACGCTGGCCGTGGGCACGTGGCTGGTGCTGGACCAGCGGCAGCTCTCGCTCGGAGAGATGCTGGCCATCAATGCCCTGGCGGGGAACTTCCTGACGCCCATCTCCAGTCTGGTGGCCACCGCGTTCCAGTTGCAGTTGGTGGGCAGCTATCTGGACCGGGTGGACGACATCCTCCAGGCCCGCCCCGAGCAGACCGACGACACGCCTCGCCGCGCGCACACGCTGCAGGGTGGCATCCAGGTGTCTCACGTGTCCTTCCAGTACGGCAGCCGCTCCACGCCGGTGCTCCAGGACGTCAGCGTGGACATCCGGCCGGGGCAATTCGTGGCAATCGTGGGCCGCTCGGGCGCGGGCAAGTCCACGCTGGCCAACCTGTTGCTCGGGCTGTACCTGCCGACGCAAGGTGACATCCGTTACGACGGCATCTCCCTGCGGGAGTTGGACCTGCGGGCCGTGCGGCGGCAGATGGGCGCGGTGCTCCAGAACCCCGCGCTCTTCCAGGGAGACATCCGGAAGAACATCGCCTACTCCGACCCCACGTTGCCCCTGGAGAAGGTGCTCGAGGCGGCCCGTCGCGCGCAGATTCACGACGAGGTCATGGCCATGCCCATGAAGTACGAGACGGTCCTCAGTGACATGGGGCAATCGCTCTCCGGTGGGCAGCGACAGCGGCTCGCGCTGGCGCGTTCCCTGGTGCATGGCCCGGCCATCCTCCTCCTGGACGAGGCCACCAACGCGCTGGACACGAAGACGGAGCGGGCGGTCCAGGACGCCATCGCGGAGCTGAACTGCACGCGCGTCGTCATTGCCCACCGGCTGAGCACCATCCGGGAAGCGGACCTCATCCTCGTCATGGAGCAGGGCCGGCTGGTGGAGCAGGGGACACATGACGAGCTGATGGCCCAGCGCGGGCACTACCATGAGCTGGTCGCGCAGCAGGACCGCGCCGCGCAGCAGAAGCTCGTGGGCTGACGGACGCCCTCAGGGCGCGCGCTTGGAGACCGGTGGGGGAGCCAGCTCCACCTCGGCCAGCAGGCCCGTGGCGAGCTGCTCGCGCATCGCGCCGTCGATGAGCAGCCGGGCCTCGGCCTTCTGGTGCCGCGAGGACGGGTCCACCTCGGGCGCGAGGCTTTCTACCTGCGCTTTCAGCGTCACCCCCAGGGCCGGCAGGCGCACCTGGATGAGTGTGCCCGCGCGCACCGTGGGCGCGATGTGTTCCGGGACGGCGAAGCGCAACTTCAGCTCCTCGCTGACAAGCCGGAGGATGGGTGTCGCGCGGCCCACGAGGCCCCCGGGCACTTGATACAGCTCGGTGATGCGACCCGCGAAGGGCGCGCGAATCCGGGCCGTCTCCAGATTGCGGCTCGCGGAGTCGAGCAGGGCCTTGGCTTCCGCGCCGCGCGCCTGCGCCAGCTCCACGTTCACCTTCGCCAGGGCCACTTCGGTCTCCGCGGTCTCCACGGCTTCGGCGGCGGTGAACTGGCGGATGCTCTGCTCTCGCTTCAGCCGCTGCTGTGCCTGCAGCAACAGCAGCTCGGTGCGGCTCACCTCGGCCTGGGTGGCCTGGAGCTGGGCCTGCCGCGCGGCGGTCTCCAGTTGGAGGGGCTCCAGTTCCAGTTGCGCGACGACCTGCCCGGAGGTGACGCGTTCACCCAGTCGCGCCTTGAGCAACTGCAGCCGGCCCTCTTGTTGCGAGGTCAGGTCCAGCGTGTAGCTGGCCACCACCACGCCCACGAGGGAGTCCGAGGAGAACGCGGGACGCGATGCGGGGGCGCCCTCGGCGGGTGGCTCCGCATGGGCCAGCGGGCCACCGAGCAGGACGGCCCCTACCACGAGCCAGCGACTCGAACGCCGCGAGGTGCTTGCGGAAGCCTCGCGAGTCACGCGGCAGGCTCTTCGGTGAAGGTGACTCGGACGTCCATGCTGACCACGACGTTACACCGGGACCGTCTGCCTCCGAAATGGCTCCCATCCTCATCAGGGTGGCCTCGCCCCACTCAGGGTTGAAGGAACGGGGTGGCCTCTCGCCCGTGCGCAGCAGGCTGCACAGGCGCGTGCCCGCGTCTGCGCAACGGTGGCCATGCCCCCCGCGAGAGACGTGCGGCGCGTTCCTTGCTGATGCTCCTGCCCATGGGCAACGGCACCCATGCGTCTCCACTCATGCGCGCCTTCTACGTCGCGGGGATGACGCTCCTCATGGGGTTTTTCGGCTTCGCGATTCCATTGGCGTTCGGCATGTACCTCGACAGCCTGTCGACCGGCGACCATGGCGGGCTCAACTCCCTCTGTACCGCCCTGGGTGGCATCGCGGGCATCGGCGTGGGATTGGTGGCGATGCTGATCACCCTGGCGGTGATGTCGAGACGTCGTTGATAGGCGCATCGCACCATCGCCCGACTCGATGATGCGCGACGGTGTCGACGGTGATGTTTGTCGGAAGCGCGCCAGACACCGGACCCGCAATGAGTTGTCATGCAGGCGTGATACATGTCGGCGACACATCCCATGCGGCTGTCCCGCGCCTCGCGTTGAAATCGAGCACGGGGAGCGATGTGTCGTTGTGTGTCGTGAGCCGTACCGGGAGTATCACCCGTCGCCCCGTGAGCCAGGGCCTCTGGTAGCGTGCGCGATACATGGTTCCGACGCTCGTGACTCCTCTTCCCGAACCGGCTGAGCCGGACCTGTCCATCGCCTTCGAGCGCAACCTCGTCAACGAGCAGATTCGGGTGGCGCGGCGCCTGGGGGCGCTGCGCTTCGTCGGTGTGCTCGCCTGGCTCTGCCTGAGCGTGGGCCTTGCGTGGCCCGCGTCCCCGGTGGCGCTGGGCGGATATCTGGTGCTCGCGGGTGCGCTCTGGGCGGTGGCGGGAGGGGTCGCCCGCTGGTGCCGGTTCGCGGGCATGGCCGTGGCGCTGGTGGACGCGCCCATGGTCTTCTTCCAGCAGTACGTCACCCTCCAGGCCGGAGTGCCCGCCGACCTCGTGGGACCCATGTCCTGCGGGGTGTATTGCGTGCTCCTCGCGTTGTCGGTGCTGTCGCTGGACGTGGGCACCGTCGCGCTCTGCGCGGTGATGAGCATGGGCTTCACGGTCACCCTGATGAAGCTGGGCGAGCCTGGCGCGTGGAATCTCGCCCCCGTGCTCGTCGTCATCCTCGGCGTCACGGCCCTGACGCTCGGCTACGCCACGCACCGCATTCAACGCCTGCTGCACGGCATCTCCCGCGAGCAGGCCCGGCTCGAGCGGCTGGGGCGCTACTTCTCCCCCGAGGTGGCTCGCCACATCGCGGAGCGGGGCACGGGACTGGCGAATGGCCAGCATCGCGAGGTGACGCTGCTGTTCTCCGACATCCGAGACTTCACCTCCATGTCCGAGCAGATGGACAGCCCCCGGGTGGTGGCGCTGCTCAACGAGTACCTGTCGCGCATGGTGGAGGTGGTGTTCCGCCATGGCGGGACGCTCGACAAGTTCATCGGCGACGGCATCCTCGCGTACTTCGGCGCGCCTCTGGACCACCCGGAGCATGCGCGCGCGGCGGTGGCGTGCGGGCTGGAGATGCTCGACGCGCTGACAGCGCTCAACGAGGAGCGCGTGGCGCGGGGCGAGGAGCCGCTGCGCATCGGCATTGGCATCCACACCGGCCGCGTCGTCGTGGGGGACGTGGGCAGCACCCAGCGGCGTGAGTACACGGTGATTGGCGACGCGGTGAACCTGGCCAGCCGCATCGAAGGACTCACCAAGCAGGTGGGAACGCCGCTGCTCGTGTCCGCGACCACGCGCGCCAACGCGGGAGAGACCTTCACCTGGTCCCCCGCGGCCCCGGTGGCGGTGAAGGGAAAGAGCGAGCCGGTGGCCACCTTCGTGCCCGGCGTGGGCATCGCGCTCCTCGCGGGGCCTGTCGGGGCACGGGTCGTCACTCCACACGGTTGAGTGAAACCTCGGCTCCGCCGTCGCCTCTTTCCACGTCGGTCCGTGGCGCACCCGGGGCTCGCGCTAGCGGGAGTCTTCCGGCGCGCCCGCGAGGGACTCGGGCGCTTCGAGCTGGACGGCGGGCCCCATCCAACCAATCGAGGAGTAGGGAAGGACTTCCTCGGGGCCCGGCCCGATGCGGCCCTGGATGCGGAGGCGGACCCCTTTCCCGGTGACCTCCAACAGGGTCGCGAGGTCCGTGACGAGGCCGTGGTAACCGAACCGCACCAACATCACCTGACCGATATAGGGGGTGAGGTTGTCGCGGCAAAGGTCGGGGCCCCGCGTGAAGACGGGCTGGGCCTGGTAGTGATTGGTGGGGAGCTCGCCGGGCGGAGGAGTCGGGTGCTTCACCGCATGTCCCCTGGCGCCGTCCTCCAGTCGCGTGTGCCGCGTCCCCAGGGCCCAGCTCCAGGGCCAGGCATATTGCCCGGCGACGGCGAACATCAGCCGGCGTTCAAGCTTCTCGAGCAGTCCAGGATGGCAGGACACGGTGCCGTCCGACCGCACGTGGGTGAAGGCCCAGCCTCGCTCCGTCGGGAGGAACTGCCCTGGCTTCTCTGGCCAGGGACACCAGGACGGGGGTGGGGGCAGACGGCCCGCTTCGAGGTCGAACGAGGCCTGCGTCCTCAGCTCTCCGTTGGATGCGCTCCAGAACGCGAGCGCGGAGGGACCGATGCCCACGAGCGTGTCGTCGCCTCCCCAGAGCAGTCCCTGGAGGCCCTTGACGGCGGTGAGCCGGCGCAGGCGGCGGGGCTTCCGCCCGATGGCCCATAGCTCGACGCCACCGTCAGTGGTCAGGCATGCGGCCACGGTGCCATCGGGGGACCAGGCCCAACGGTGGGTGTCGGTCTGGTCACTGGGGTGAGCGAGCGCGGAGAGCTTCAGCCGACACAGGAAGGCTTCGTCCTCGAAGATGCAGACGGTGGGATGCACATAGTCATCCATGAGCACCGCCAGGCGTCGTCCATCGGAGGACCAGACGACCTCGCTGATGCCGACATGAGGCTGCTTGCCGGGGATGCGTTCGACGAGCGTGGCGAGGTGCTTGCCGGTGTGCCCATCGATGAGCTCGAGCCGTTGGTCGTCATGGACCAGGCGTGCACCGTCGGGTGAGAACGCGATGGGTGGTTTCACGCCTCCGAGCTGGAACTGGCTCGTGCCGCTCGCCACGTCGGTGGACGATGCGCCGCCCGTGCCGACGTAATCGAAGGCCTCCTCGTCCCAATCGCCTCCCGGCGTAAAACGGTAGCCATGAACGCGGGAGCCATCGCGGCTCCAGCGAACCCACGTGTCCGGGTTCGGGCGGTCGCGAGGCGGGACTGGCGGTGGCGGGCACCAGCGCACGTCCGCGCAGTCGTCGTTGAGCGAAGCACCTTCCCGGAATGGGACGATACAGCCGAGTCCGTTCTCCGGGCCGGGGGTGGAGACGAACAGGCGCGTCTCATCGGGCGACCAGCACCAGGCGGGAAGGTGTCCGAGGTTCTTCACGTCCTCGGGGCGCTTGACGTAGCGGGGATCCGGCGAGCCCCAGCGCCGGGTGACGTCGACCTTGAAGGACGGAGGGCCCTCGGAGAAGGGACGCAGCGCGCCGATGACGACGTCATTGAAGACGACGCCGAGCCACAGGCCCGACGGAGACCACTGGATGCAGGAGGACACCCTGCGACTCGCCACGCCCTTGTCGAACCCGTGGCTGGCGACGACTCGGCCCGTCGCCAACTCCCAGATGCGCACGTCGCCCCCGAAGAAGCCGAACCAGGCGTCGACGCGGAGGCTGGCGACGGCCAGATGCCTTCCGGAAGGGCTCAACGCGAAGGAACTCTGGTCGCCCGAGGAGTGCGGCGTCTCCACGAGCCGCGCGCCCATATCCAGGACGCGCTCGGAGACCCATCGGTGGAGGTCCGTGACGCCCCTTCGGCGCTGGAGTCGCCGCAGCCGCGCCCGCAGGGAAGGCAGGTCCCTGTGGGCCTCGAAGTGGCTGAAGTCAGCCTGCTTCAGCAGCGACTCGAGGGCCTCGTCGGAGGAGTGGTTCAGGGCGTGGAGGTCGATGAAGGGGCCTGGCATGGAGTGGATTGCCAGGGCGCGGCGGCCGCGCCCCGGTCCTCGACAGGAAGAACGAGGCTGCTCACGCGGGGTCGCGCGACATCGCCCCAAGTCGACGAGGCGCTCACACCGCCGTCCAGCCTCCGTCCACGTCGAGCACCATGCCGGTGGCGTAGGCGCACGTCGCCAGGAACCAGGCCGCGTCGGCCATGTCCCGAGGGACACCGGGCCGCTTCATCGGGACGTTGCTCGCGAGCGTGTCCAGGAACGCGCCCACCTGCGAGGCGGGCACGCCCCAGTCGATGGCGGTGTCGCGCGTGAGGCCTGGAGACAGGACGTTTACCCGGATGCCCCTGGGCGCGAGCTCGATGGCGAGCGAGCGGCCCATGGCGTTGATGGCGCCGCACAGGCCCGCGCCGCCCGCGTAGTTGGCGAGCGCCGCGTGGCCCGCGATGCCCGAGCACAACACGATGGCGCTGCCTTCGGCCATCTTCGGGACGGCGTAGCGACATGCGGAGAGCTGGCCGAAGAAGCGGTCATTGAAGAGGGCCCGCCAGGCGCTCATCGGCACCGTCTCCACGGGACCGAACACCGCGCCGCCCGCGCACGTCACCAGCAGGTCCACGCGTGGCACGGAGTCGATGAGCCGCTGCACCTGCGCTTCGTCACCGACGTCCGTCACCACGCCCCGGGCGCCATGCCCGATTCGCGCGAGGGCTTCGTCCATGCGCCCCTTGTTCCGTCCCGCGATGACGACCTCGGCCCCTTCAATGGCATATCGCTCGGCGATGGCCAGTCCAATGCCTGTGCTGCCACCCGTGATGATTGCGAGCTTCCCATCCAATGCACCCATGGCTGTCTCCAGTCGAAAGGGGCTCCACGTCCACTGCCGCCGTTCAGAACCCCGGGTTGAAGCCTCCCTCGGGAAACGCCTGCTTCGCGAGTTCCTGCATCACCGGGAAGCCGTCGAGGAAGCCTGCCTGGGCGGCGGGGATGGGTTTGCCGCTCGCGTCATGGAAGGCGATCTCCCGACACGTGAAGCAGACCACCGCGTCCACCCACGTCTTGCCAATCCAGAAGCGGAAGGCGATGTCCGGGTTGAACCCACACTTCCTCGGAGGATAGGACGCGGGGTCCTTGGCGGAGACCCAGAGGTCCGCCAGTGCCCGGCGTTGCTTCGAACTCAGCTCGGGACCCTCCTTGGGGAGGAGGAAGAAGCCGCTGCGAGGAGTGGTGTCGTCGCGTGCGGGCCCCATGTCCCATGTCTGGTCATTGTCCGCGAGGAAGATCTGCACCCGGTCCGGGCGGCGGAAGAAGTCCTCCGGGGTGGGAGGGGTGGAGCGCCCCGCGGCGGAACACGCGGTGGCGGCCATGGAAGACAGGAGGAGGGCGAGGAGAGCTGTGCGCATTCGCCCAGCCTAACCCTGACCGTGTCAGCGTCGCACGACCTCAATGGTGATGATGTTTGTGATGTGTTGGGCCAGGGCTCCCCGCCAACTCCATTGCGGAGTCGAAGTGCCGCCGCCATCCCTTCGAAGGCTTCTTGAAACTGGGCTACTCTCGCAGGCTCCATGCGATATGGGGGTTGGCACGATGAAGCGCGCTTGGCTGCGATGGATGTCGGTGTTGAGCCTGGGAGCCCTGTTCGTCACGGGGAATGCCCTGGCGCAGGCTCCCGTCACGGTGTCGCCGGAGACGCTCCGGGCCGAACGTCGGGTGAGATTGGTGAAGCTGTGGGGCGACGTCCGGTTCCGCCACCCCAGGGCCTTCTCCATGCCCGCCGAGTGGGATGCCGCCTTCCTCTCCGCGCTGCCCAAGGTGGAGGCGGCGGGGGACTCGGCGGCCTATGCCGCCGCGGTCCAGGGCATGCTCGCGACCCTGGGAGACGGGGCCACGCGGGTGGAGTCCGAGAAGCGTCCTGACGCGGGCCAGCCCCCCACGCTTCGCGCGCTCAAGAGCTGGGAGAAGGATGTCCTCGTGCTCGACCTGCGCAACCTCCTGGGAGAGCAGGGCTCCGCGTCGTTGCAGGAGTTGAGGACGACGCTGGACGCGGACGCGGCGAAGGCTCGCGCGGTGGTGCTGGACTTGCGCATGCGCGGTCTCAAACGCTACGGCCTCGCCTGGATGGTGGCGTCGTTGTTGCCCCACCTCGTCGACGGCGAGCTGCGGGTTCCCGGTCTGCGCGACCTTCGCCACAGTGGCCTGCGGCCACAGGGTGGCATGGAGGGCTTCTACCGCAGTGAGTTCAGGGTGCCCATGGACGATGTCGTCACGGGCACTCCGGGCAAGAAGCCCGCGCTGCTCGTCTTCCTGGTCGACACGGACTCCGCCATCGACCAGCCCGTCCTGGCCCTGCGCGCTCGCGGCAAGGCGCTCCTGGTCGCCGAAGGCCCACTCGATGACGGCGCCATGAACAACCAGGACACCTTGCCGCTGGGAGAGGGCTACAACGCCCTGCTGAGCGTGGACGAGCCGGTGCTGCCCCTGGAGGCGGACGTGAGTCGCCCCGCGCGTGTTCGTCTGGAGGGCCCGGATGAAGGGATGCGCCAGGCGCTCCTGCTGGCCTCCCGCCCGCCTCCCAAGCCGAAGGCCTCGGCCGCGCTCCCTCGGCCCGCGCTCCCCTGGCGCCCGGAGCCGACCTACAAGGACGCGCTCTATCCCTCGCGTGAGATGCGGCTGCTGGCCGGGGCCAAGCTGTGGACGGTGGTGCGCTTCTTCTTCGCCTACACGGAGCTGATGGACCGGCCCTGGGAGAGCCGCCTGCCAGGGCTGCTCGAGAAGCTGGAGGCGGCGAAGGACGCGAAGGCGTACGTGCTCGCGTTGGCCGAGGCGACCACCTGGCTCCAGGACGCCCATGCGATGGTGCGAGGCCACCCGGAGCTCCAGCGGTTCTACGGCACCATCCCGCCGGTCTGGGTGACGGACCTCGACGGCAAGGCGGTGGTGGTGGAGGTGCGCGATGCGGCCTCCGCGTCGGGGCTCGCGATAGGCGACATCATCGAGACGGTCGACGGGGAGCCCATCGACGCACGGGCACGCCGGGTCGCCCCCTACGTGGCGGCCTCCGTGGCCAGCTACCACCGGGACCTGACCCTGCTGATCGCGCTCGGGGGCGAGGCGGGCTCCACCGCCGCCCTGGGCGTGCGAGGCCCCCAGGGGCCCAAGCAGGCGAAGCTCATCCGCACGCCTCGGGCGAAGCTGCCTCCCTCGAAGGCCGAGTCCTACCGGATGCTGGAGGGAAACATCGGCTTCGTGGACCTGGGGAAGCTGGAGGTCCAGGAGGTGCCCGCGATGTTCGAGAAGCTCAAGGACACGCGCGGCATCGTGTTCGACCTGCGCGCCTATCCCCGCGGGACGATGTGGGCGCTCGGGCCCTACTTCGACGTGAAGGGTTCACGTCCCTTCGCCTGGTACATGCGCCCCTACTCGGGAGGACAGAACGTCGGTTGGGTGAAGTACGTCGACTGGCTGCGGGAGACGGACCTCCCCAAGTATCGGGGCCGCACGGTGACGTTGATCGACTCGCGCACCATCAGCCAGGCCGAGCACACCGGGCTGATGCTGGAGGCCGCGGCGGATACCGTCTTCGTGGGCAGCGCCACCGCGGGCACCAATGGCGACGTCACCGAGGCGATACTGCCCGGAGACATCTCCTTCTATTTCACCGGTCAGCAAGTACTCCACGGCGACGGCCGGCAACTGCAGCGCAAGGGCCTGGAGCCCGACGTGAAGCTGCGGCCGACGGTGGCGGGACTCCAGGCGGGTCGTGACGAGCTGCTGGAGCGCGCGCTCCAGATTCTGCGCGCGGAGCCCCCCAACAAGCCCGCGTCCTCGAGTCGCTGAGCGGCGCCTCCCGTCTTCGTCGGTGCCGCCACGCATGCGCCAGGGCCGGGGCGCATGCGTGGCGTTCACGTCTTCTCTGGAATAAGAGATTTCGAGATAAACATGTCTACATCCACCAAGAAGATGGACAGCCGATCCGCCCTCCCCAGGGCGGGCGGGCGTCGTCTCCGCGAGCCCTGATACAGGCGCTGAGCACCGCTTCCGCCCGGGGAAACGGGCGCGGACGAAGAAGTCGGGATTCACCCCACGGGTGAAACACAGACCATGATTTCGCTCTGGGTGCGTGCGGCCTGGCTCCCGCCTCGGATGTGACACTGGGAGCGGATGCTCCCCGCTCCCCGGCCAGGGGCTCGCCGAGGATGACTCGGAGTGAAGCCCCTTCCCCGTGGAGGCGTGAGAGCGGGCGTCATGAGCCCTTCTTCGCCTCCCTGCACCAGCGCCCTCCCTCGACAGGCCGCCTCCCTGATCGCTCCCAGAAGGCTCCCAGGTTCGGTGGAAATCCCGTATAGGGCCTGCTCGCAACGTGCGCGGCACGCGAGCGCCCCAGAGGGGGGATATCAGCCCCGGGGACTGCTCTGGAGGATTGGATGGAGTTGTCGAGTCTCGAGTCGAATTTCTGGGCAATCGCACCGGGTGTCATCGGCGCCGTGGGGCTGCTCTTCTCTGCGTTCTTCTACTTCCGGGTCAAGGCACTCCCCGACGGCGACGCGACGATGAATCGCATCGCGGGCTACATCCGCGAAGGCGCGATGGCGTTCCTCGTCCGTGAGTACAAGGTGCTCGCGGTGTACTGCGCGGTCATCGCGGTGTTCATCGGCTGGGCCCTCGGCGGTCTCGCGAGCGTGAGCTTCGTGGTGGGCGCGTTCCTGTCGCTGCTCGCGGGCTACATCGGCATGAAGGCCGCGACGTTCGCGAACGTGCGCACCGCGCAGGCCGCTCGCACCGGCTCGAAGCCGAACGCGCTCCTGGTCGCCCTGGATGGCGGCGCGGTGATGGGGCTCGCCGTCGCCGGCCTGGGCCTGATTGGCATGGGCGGCGTCTACTACTTCTTCAGGGGCCACGCGCAGCTGTCGCCCATCCTCCACTCGTTCGCCGTGGGGGCCAGCTCCATCGCGCTCTTCGCGCGCGTGGGCGGCGGCATCTACACCAAGGCCGCGGACGTCGGCTCCGACATCGCCGGCAAGGTCATCGAGAACATCCCCGAGGACGACCCGCGCAACCCCGGCGTCATCGCCGACAACGTGGGCGACAACGTGGGCGACGTGGCCGGCATGGGCGCCGACATCTACGAGTCCATGGTGGCCGCCATCGTCGCGGCCATGGCGATTGCCCTGACGGCCAACGCCACGGAGCTCTCCCGCCTCGTCGTCGACTCCTCGGCCACGGGAGGCGCGAAGGTTGCCGGCGTGGTGCTCCCGCTGGTGCTGTCCGCGGTGGGCCTCATCGTCAGCCTGCTGAGCATCTTCATCGCGCGCGCCCTCAAGAAGATGAACCCCGCGCAGGTGCTGCGCAGCGCCCTCATCCTGCCCCCCGTCATCCTGGTGGGCCTGTCGTTCGTGATGATGAACGTGTTCGGACTCTCCCAGAACATCACGGTGGCCCTGGCCGCAGGCGCCTTCGGCGGCGCCATCATCGGCCTCGTCACGGACTACTACACGTCCTCCACGCCCGTGCAGCGCATCGCGGAGGCGTCCATCACCGGCGCCGGCACCAACCTCATCCGCGGCCTCGCCGTCGGCATGGAGAGCGTGGGCATCTCCATGGCCACCATCGCGCTGGTGGCCTACATCGCCGACCAGGCGCTCGGCCTGTACGGCATCGCGCTGTCCGCGGTGGGCATGCTGGGTGGCACCGCCGTCGTGATGACGGTGGACGCCTACGGCCCCATCTCCGACAACGCGGGTGGCATCTCCGAGATGTCCGGCCTGGGCCCCGAGGTCCGCGCCATCACCGACGAGCTGGACGCGGTGGGCAACACCACGGCGGCCATCGGCAAGGGCTTCGCCATCGGCTCGGCGACGCTCACCGTCATCGCGCTCTTCTCGGCGTTCAACATGGAGGTCAACCACACGCGCATCGCGGCGGGTCTGCCGGAGATGAGCCTGCTGCTGACCAACCCGAAGGTCATCGTGGGCCTGCTGCTCGGCTCCATCCTGCCGTTCATGGTGGGCGCCTCCACGATGCTCGCCGTCGGTCGCGCGGCGGGTGCCATCGTCGAGGAGATTGGCCGCCAGTTCCGCGAGATTCCGGGCCTGATGGAGCTCAAGGCGGACCCCGACCCCAAGAAGATCGTCGACATCGCGACCAAGAGCGCGCTGCGCGAGATGATCTTCCCGGGTCTCGTCGCCGTCGTCGCCCCGCCGCTGGTGGGCTACGTGCTGGGGCCCAGCGCCCTGGCGGGCCTCCTGGCCGGTGCGCTCGTCGTCGGCGCCACCATGGCCCTCTACATGGCCAACGCGGGTGGCGCGTGGGACAACGCCAAGAAGTACATCGAGAAGGGCAAGCTGCCGGGCCACGCGAAGGGCTCGCACGTCCACAAGGCCGCCGTCGTCGGCGACATGGTGGGCGACCCGTTCAAGGACACCTCGGGTCCTGGCGTCGCCATCCTCATCAAGGTCATGAGCGTCGTCTCGCTGCTCGTGGCCTCCCTCATCGCGCTCCGGTAGTCCGCGTGATGTGGCGCGGCGCCTCGGTTCCGAGGCGCCGCCGCACGGCGGTCAGTGGCACGGACCTCGCGGCCTCCTCCAGGGGCCGCGTGGGTCCTCGGAAGCTCCGACGGGAGGAAGACGCGGGCCTTTGGCCCTGCGCACCTCCTGGACGCGTGAGCCCGCAAGCGGCTCGCTCCTCCAATGTCAGACAGCGAACACCTCGCGGACTCCGCCATGCGGGGCACCGGGGCGGTGCGTGCGCGCGTGCTACCTTTCGGGGTGTTTCGCGACCGCCTGCGCACCAGGCATGGGGGGGCAGCAGCAGCGACCCTCGCGAGCCTGACGCGCTCGCACCCGCTCCCTCGGGTGTGAGGGATGAGTGCCACCGCTGTTCCGCTGTCAGAGAGGTGTCCCATGGTCCTGGAGCTCTCCCAGCAGCAGATTCATCTCCTCTACGCCTGTCTGGCTGAAAGCATCGAGGACCTGCATGACGAGGTCATCCACACCGACATGCGCGAGCTGCGCGACTCGCTGAGGGACAAGCTCCATCAACTGCAAGCCATCCAGCGCCAGGTCGCGCCCCTGATGCAGCGGGAGCAAGTGGTCCGTTGACGCCGACCGCGCGCCAGGCGCGTCGGCGTCTGGGATTCGGGCGTCAGGGCTGGAGCGACACGCCCGCCTCGCCACGGCGCTTCAGCTCGCCCGCGGCCTGCACCGCCTTGACGAGCGTGATGACGATATAGGCGCGGATGATGAGGCCGAAGACCTGGGGCTTGCCGCCCTGGTTGATGGTGTCCATCACCGTCAGGACCGTGTCGCTGAGGTACAGGAGGATGGCGAGGATGGGGCCCGCGCGGGTGCCGCGATAGGTGAAGAAGCCGAACACCGCGGTCACCGCGCCGAAGAGGAGGGAGCCCACGCCCATCCCCAGGGCTGTCAGCTCCTCATTCTCCGTCACCATGGCGACCACGCCGAGCAGGGTGTTCAAGCCCGCCAGGAAGTAGAGCATGTACGCGGCGGACTTTATCCGCTGCTCGGGGTCCGTGGAGGACCCGGGCAGGGGCAGCCCGTTGCGCAGCACCGCCAGCTCCACGTTGAACACCCCGGATTGGATTTGAACGCTCAGGGTGCTTCCGTCCGGGAGCGTGAAGTTCACGCCCTTCTTGAGCGCGGACGACCCGCCGTCCGTGGTCCCCACGACCGTGCCATCGAGGATGACCGTGAACTTCTTCCAGGCCAGTCCCCACGACAGCTCCAGTCGCTGCGGCCCGCCCTCCTCCAGCGCCAGCTTCTTCGCACCCATGTGAAGCCCTCATCTCTGACCCGGACCGGGTCGAGAGGCCGACGCTAGCCGTTCAGCTCCGCGCCATCCATCCCAGGCCGATGATGAGCAGCACCGTCAGGTGGAACCAGCCCACGTTGCGAGCGAGCAGGGCCCAGCCCTCGCCCGAGCCCGGTGAGGTGCCGCGCCGGATGGCCGCCAGCTCCTGGTAGCCCAGCACGAGCCCCACGAGTCCCGGCACGAAGCCGATGAAGCCCACGGTGGCGAAGATGAGCGCCAGCGTCGCGCGCTGAGAGGGTTTCTCCCCCAACGCCACCGTGTGACAGCGCGAGCAGAGCATCCGTCCCACCTGCCACTTGCGGCACCTTTCACACAGGAAGGTGCCACAGCGGCTGCAGGTCCCCTCCGCGGGGCGCTCGGGATGTAGGGGGCACGGAGCGTGCGTCGCATCCATGCCCCTCTGTCTACCATGCCCCCCAGGGCGCACGTCGAACGGAGCCGGCGCTACGGCTTGGAGAGGAGAAAGGACGCGAGCTTCTCGACGACCTGCTCGTCCACATGACCTGGGACCGCGTATTCGGCGGGCCCGGGTTTGCCGGTGCCCTTGATGAACAGGTGATTGTTCTCCGGAACAGTCACCACCTCGACCTGGGCAACGCTTTCGAGACCACTTCTCCAGGGCGACAGGTCCTCGTCGGTGACCTGGTAGTCCCGTGCGCCTCGCATGATGAGGATGGGGCGCTGGAGCTTCCGGGCCATGGCGACGCCGTCGCGTGACGCCCAGTCCTGCCAATATGCCGCGGGCGCTCCCAGCAGTGTCCCGGTGCCGAGCTTCCCTGCCTTCAGCAGGCCCACGGTCTGCTCGAACTCGGCGAGCTTCTCGGCCGGTACTTCGAGATACCTCAGTTGTGCGAGCACCAGGTCCCAGGGCGGACGTCCGGGAGGCGCCAACAGGACCGCGCCCGCGACGGGCGCCGCGAGGACCGCGATCTCCGGAGCGAGGAGGGCGCCCAGGCTGTGCCCCACCACGAAGACCCGCTCGGGATGAATCTCCGGACGTGCCTTGAGGACGCCCACGGCCGCGACTGCATCCACGACGACCTCATCGTCGATGGAGGTGTTCGTGAGCTGTTGTCCGTACTGGAAGGTTCGCTTGTCGTAGCGCAGGACGGCGATGCCGCGAGACGAAAGCCCCTCGGCGATATCCTTGAAGGGCTTGTTGGGGCCAATGCTCTCATCCCTGTCATGGGGACCAGAGCCGTGGACCAGGACGACGCCAGGGAATGGGCCGCTCCCGGTCGGCACCGTCAACGTGCCCTTCAGCAGGAACGGCGCTCGTCCCACGGAGACTTCCTCGGTCCGGAACGCGGCGCCGTTGACGGCGGGCGTGGCGGACGTGGGCTGCACGACGACCTTCGCGGGGGCGGGCTCCGACACACGAGGCTCCGGCGAACTCGCACAGGCCGCGGCGACCAGGGTGATGACTCCAAGCATCTTCGCCCGATGAGGGGCGGCGTCTGAAGGGCGACAGGCAGCGCGAAGCATGTGGCTCTCCTCGTCACACGAAACGTCGTGGGCCTTCGTTGTTCGTCGACCTGCCTTTGCCCCCCTCGATGCGGCGATAGAGGACGTACGAGTAGATGACAGGGATGATGCAGGCGATGGAAACGGCCACGAGCACGGGGTTCGGCCCGGCGCCCAGCAGCCCCGCGACGAAGATGACGATGCCCGCGAGGACAAAGAGTCTTCCGCCCAGGCGGTGCGTGCGAAGCCAGACTTCGTCGCTCGCCAGCGTCCAGGGGGTTCGGATGCCAACGAAGAAGTTCTTGGTGAGCTTCCCCATGACGTTGCCCAGGAGCACGAAGAGCAGGCCCGTCGCCGCGGGAACCACTCGCTCCATGGGTACGGCGGTCCCGATGCCCGCGAGCAGGAGCAAGGCATTCATCAGGAACAGGAACGCGAGCGTCGTTGCCAGGACGAATTCGAAGACACCCTGAAACCGCTCCATGCGGTAGCCCTTGGGCGAAATCCGGGGGAGCACCACCAGCAATAGATAGATGCCGGCCATCATCAACGGCAGGACGAAGGGCCCCCACGGTTTCGGCGTGTGGCCATCCACGGCTCCCCGCGCATTCCAGTGCGTGGGTATCGCTTCCGGGAGTCGGCTGTAGAGCACGGCCGCCATCACGAACGACGCGATGACGAGTCCCAGGCTCAGCACGTTCGCGCGGCTGATTCTCATCGCTCTTCTCCATTCGGCTTGTCGACCTTGAAGAGGTCGAGAAGCAGGGCCGCTACGTCCTCGAACACAGTCGTGTTGAGGGAGTAGACGATTTGTTGTCCGCGTCGCTCGCAGCGCACCAGGTCGGCGGCCTTGAGGACGTTGAAGTGATGCGACAACGACCCCTTCGTGATGTCGAACGCCTCCGCGAGCTCCCCCGCGCTCTTCGAGCCGCCCTGCAGGAGCTTGAGCACCTTGCGCCGGGTCGGGTCCGAAATCGCCTTGAAGACTTCCTGCGTCCGCATCGCTACCTTTTTGATTGTTTGATGGGTTTCAAAATAACGACTTCGAAAATCCTGTCAAGGGGGGCAGGGGAGGGGAGACGTGTGCCCTGGGTGATTCCGCCTCTCCCTTTCACGTTCTTGCCGCGCCTTGGCCAATCCGGTCACGAAGCGCGTGGGGGAAGGCTCGGGTGCTTGTGCAATGGGATGCCCGCTCCTATTGGGGTCGCACGGTGCGCAACGCAAGTCGTGCCCCGCAGCGCAAACCCCATCAGCACAAGCGGACAAGGAGAACCCATGGCTTCCCCTACGGCTGCAATGGCAGTCAGCATCATCTTGATTCATGGCGGATTCGTCGACGGCGCGGGCTGGGCGTCCGTCCACAAGCTCCTGAAGAAGGAGGGCTACAACGTCACCGTCGTGCAGAACCCCACGCTGTCCCTGGCCGACGACGTCGCGGTCACGAAGCGCGCCATCGCCGCGCAGACGGGCCCCGTGCTGCTCGTCGGGCACTCCTATGGCGGCGTCGTGGTCACCGAGGCAGGGAACGACCCGAAGGTGGTCGGGCTCGTGTACATCTCCGCGTTCGCACCTGACGCGGGCGAGTCGGTCTCGTCGCTCATCGCCAACCCCCCGCCCGACGCGCCGGTCCCGCCCATCCTGCCGCCGCAGGACGGCTTCCTCTTCCTCGACCGCTCCAAGTTCCGCGCGTCCTTCGCGGCTGACCTCGATGCGGACACGGCTGCGTTCATGGCCGATTCCCAGGTGCCCTGGGGGGTGGAGGCGCTGGGAGGGAAGATCTCGCAGCCCGCGTGGAAGACGAAGCCGAGTTGGTACCTGGTTGCGTCGGATGACCGGATGATCCCGCCGGCGGCCCAGCGCAACATGTCCAAGCGCGCCGGCGCGACGGTCAGAGAAGTCGCCGCCAGTCATGCGGTCTATGTCTCGCGACCGAAGCAGGTTGCCGCGATCATCTCCGATGCGGCCAGGTCACTCGCGGCCAAGGCCCAGTAGCCAGGTTGCCGGCAGCCACGCCGTCTACGTCTCGCAGCCGAAGTCGGTCGCGGACATGAACGCCGCGGCTGCGCGCCGCCTGAGGCCAGGGAGATGATGCCTCAGCGCAGGCGCTGGCGTCGCCAGGCGCCCGGGCTCATTCCGACCACTCGCGTGAACGTGCGCGTGAAGTGACTCTGATTGGCAAATCCACAGGCCACGGCGATTTCGCTCAGTGACTGGGTGGCAGCCTCAATCAATCGTCGAGCCTTCTCCAGTCGCCGCCCGACGAGCCAGCGGTGCGGCGGCTGGCCGGTGGTCTCGCGAAAGGCGCGGGAGAAATGCCGCTCGGAAAGCCCGCACGTACGGGCGAGCTCAGCGAGTGAAACCGAACCGTCCAGGCGCGAATCAATGAGTTCTTTGACGCGTCGTGCGTGCGCCGGACTCAGGCCGCCTCGCAGGTTCGTGCGCGCTGCGTGGAATGCGCCGTAACCGCTCGCCAGATGCGTGACGAGCGCGAGCGCCACGTGGTCGGCGTAGAGCGTGCTGACCTCCTCCGGAGCAGCCAACGCAGGGCGTAGTGCGAGCAGCAGGTGTTGTACGACGGGATCCGAGAAGCCGACGCCCGGCTGGTGACGCAAATCATCGAGCGTCTGTGCACCCGCGTCCGCGGCATACGCCCCGAGTGCCTGTCGCTTCAGATAGATGCTCACGTAGTGAAACGGCCCGACATACTCCGAGGTCAGTGTCGAACGCAGGTCGACGATGCCGGCATGCCCCGCGTGGAAGTTCTGAGGCTGTATCCAGCGGTTCTCCGCGCGCATGGCGCCTCGCGGTCGTTCTCGCAGATGCAGTGTGAGCACGTATGCTTCGTCGCGCGGCACCGTGCCCGTGATGAGTTCGTTGGGGGCGTCGGACCGGAACTCGCCGGCGACCAGGTTTGAGCGCTGGAGCACGCGGGACTGGAGCTGCGCCCCAAAGGCCGCGGTGAAGGGAAGTTCAGCCCGTCGAGTCGAACGCGAATCCGTCATGCGAGTCTCCGCGAACCAAGAGCCATCGGTCATCCTATGTATGGCCGATTTCTCCGTAAACGATGATTGGCCCTCGATGCGGGAATGATGGAGTCCGGCGTCGTCCGTGCGGGAAAATTCTGTCGGTGGCAGGCCGTTGAAGTCAGATGTCGTGTCTCGATCAACGGGATACCTCCCAGGCCAATGCCACATGTCCATCCGGCCGCCAAAGCAGTCTGTCCACGCCATGGAGGGGGCGGTGTCAGTGAGGGTGACGCCACCCTCGCGCGTGGGCGGGGCGGCCCATGCGCACATATGAACTGGTCGGTTAAAAAGTGTTGACGAAGGAGACCTCGGGCTCTAGATATTTTAAACGACCGGTACATAAGTTGAGGCCGACATGGCGGAGTTCAGTGGCAAGGCGGCATTGGTGACGGGTGGTACGCGGGGAATCGGCGCCGCCATCGTCCGGCATCTGGCGAGGGGCGGAGCGGACGTCGCCTTCACCTATGCGAGCTCCGGGGAGAAGGCGGCCGCGCTGGTGGAGGAGCTCACGGCGCAGGGCCGCCGCTGCGTGGCCATCCAGGCGGACAGTGGTGACGCCCACGCGGTCCGGCAAGCCGTGGAGCGCGCGGTGTCGGAGCTGGGGCGCCTCGACATCCTGGTCAACAACGCCGGCATCTTTCCGTCCGGACCGTTTGAAGGAGTCTCCCTCGAGGAAATCGACCGGACCCTTGCGGTCCATGTCCGAGGCGTGTTCGTCGCCGCTCAAGCCGCGCTCGCCCACATGACCCACGGTGGCCGCATCATCTCCATCGGTTCGTGCTTCGCTCAGCGCGTTCCCTATGGCGGCGTCACGCTCTACGCGATGAGCAAGTCCGCGCTGGTGGGCCTCACGAAGGGCCTGGCGCGGGAAGTCGGCGAGCGAGGCATCACCGTGAACGTGGTCGACCCCGGGTCGACCGATACGGACATGAATCCGGCGGATGGTCCCCAGGTCTCGGCCGAGCTGGCGCTCATGGCGGTCAAGCACTTCGCTCGACCCGAGGACATCGCCGCCACCGTCGGACATCTGGCGGGCCCGAGCGGGCGCTTCATCACGGGGGCTTCGATCGCGGTCGATGGCGGCTTCACCGCGTGACCCGCGTCAGCAGGCGACAGATGACGACGAAGAAGGCGAAGAAGCAGAAGCCCGTCTCCGTGATGGGGCGGCCCCGAGGGTTCGACCGCGACGAGGCGCTCGTCGAGGCCATGCGTGTCTTCTGGGCACGTGGCTACGAAGGCACGTCCATCCAGGACCTCGTCGAGGCGATGGGCGTCAACAAGCCCAGCCTCTATTCCATCTTCGGCTGCAAGGAGGAGCTCTTCCGCGAAGCCGTCGAACTCTATGACCGGACCGAAGGCATCCATGTCTCGCGCAGCCTGGAGGAAGCGACCTCCGCGCGCGCGGCGGTGGAGGACATGCTGCGCGCCAATGCACGGGCCTATACCGCCGCCGACAAGCCACGGGGGTGCATGATTGTCCTGGCGTCGCTGTTGGGTGCGCCGGAGAACGAGGCGGTGCGGAGCTTCCTCGCGGAGAACCGCCTGAGCGGTGAGCGCGCGTTGAAGCGCCGGCTCCAGCGGGGAGTCGCCAACGGAGAGCTTCCCAAGTCCACTCCCGTGGAGAAGCTCGCCGCGTTCTACACCACGGTGCTCGAGGGACTGTCCATCCAGGCCCGCGATGGTGCTTCCGTCGAGAAGCTGACCGCCATCATCGATGCCGCGATGCTCGCGTGGCCACCTGTCGCCGGTTGAGCTGTCATCAACGAGCCAGGAGCCGTCGACTCTCGCCCCCTTGGGCAATTCATCCGCGCGGGCTCGTGGGTGCCGAGGCTGAAGTCGAGGGCCTTTAGCGGTTCTGGATGACGAGCCGCGCTTCGTCCCAGACGAGCCCATGACGCAGCAAGGTCTCCGAGAGGGGTGCTCCCGCGGGCGGAGGATGCTCCAGGGTGTCGAAGTGGAGGAGTCGGAGGGTGCGGTCGGAGGATGCCGAAGCCAGCACGGACATCCCAGGTGAGAAGGCCACCGCCGAGACAAAGCCCTGTTGGCCCCGGACGCTGCCCAGCAACTCCCCGCTGGGAAGGCTCCAGACCTTCACCCGCATGTCCATGCCGCCGGAGGCCAGGAACCTGCCATCGGGCGACACGCTCAGCGACAGCACGCCCACGGCGCCCTCATCCATGCTCTTCAGCAGGAGGCCATCGCTGGCGTTCCAGAGCCGGATGGGCTGCTTCATCCCCGCCGTCACCAGGTGGTTGTCGCCCGGCGTGAAGGCGAGTGCGCGGACGCGGTCTCCGACGTCCCACTGGCGCAGGGGCTGGCGTCGCGCCAGGTCCCAGAGACGCACGACCTTGTCCGCGCCTCCGGAGGCAAGCCGCGTCCCCGTCGAGTCGATGGCCAGGGCCCAGAGCTTCCCCGTGTGCCCGACGAGTCGCCCGAGCAGCACGCCGTCCGGCACCGACCACAAGGAGACGTCCCGCTCATCACCCACGGCCAGGACCTTCCCGTCCGGACTGAAGGCGAGCGCCCGCACCGAGCCTTTCACCGTGGACAGCTCACGGAGCTGCCGGCCCGTGGCGGCTTCGAGCAAGCGCACCTGTCCCGTCAGTGTGCCCGCGGCGAGAAGCCGACGGTCCGGGCTCGACGTGAGCGAGACCACCGCCTCCGTGCGCTCTGCTCGTGATGCGGGGGCGCTCCTGTCCGCGAGGTTCCAGCGGCGCACGCCGTCCTCCGCCCCGGTGAGGAGCTCCTGCTCCTGGGTGAAGGTCAGTGCTTCCACCCAGGCCTCGTGACCTCGAAGCATCACCTCGGCGGGTGAGGCGGGCCGGGCCCAGACATGCAGCGCTCCATCCATTCCCCCGGACGCGAAGGTGCGTCCATCCGGTGACAAGGCGATGCACGCCACGGCGGCGCGGTGGGCATCCAGGCGCTCCAGCAGCTCGCCGCTGCGCGCATCGAAGAGCTGCACGCGCCCATCCCAGCCTGCCTGGACGACGAGCCGGAACAGAGGGTCGATGGCTGTCGTCGAGATGTCGGCCTGAATTCTCAACACGTCGACGAGCTGCCCGGACCGGGGATTCCAGAAGCGGATGGAATGGTCCGAGGCCGCCGACATGGCGAGGCTTCCATCGGCGGAGAAGGCGGCCGACACCACCATCTCCTCATGGCCGGTGAGGCGATGGAGCGCCTCGCGGGTCTCCAGGTCCCAGACGCGAGCGGTCTTGTCCATGCTCGTCGACAGCAGCCATCGGCCGTCCCCCGAGAAGGCCACGGCGACGGCATACGCGTCGTGCTCGAAACGCAGTTGCTCCGTGCCAGTCGCCACGTCCCAGACGCGCACGGTCTTGTCCAATCCGCATGACGCGAGCTGATTTCCGCTGGGGGCAAAGGCCAGTCCCCGCACGACATCGGTGTGTCCCTGGAAGACGGCCACCTGCTGGCCCGTGCGAACATCCCAGAGGCGAATCTCTCCCGGCCGTCCGGCGGAGGCCAGCAGGCGGCCGTCCGGAGAGAACGCGACGGCGTGCACCTCCGCCGCATGGCCCTTCAGCTCCGCCACCGGCTCACCGCTGGCCGTGTTCCAGAGACGGATGACGGCGTCGAAGCCCGCCGAGGCCAGCAGCTTCCCGTCTGGCGAGAAGGCCGCCGCGAGCACGGAGCCCTCTGTCTTCGTCGTCCAGAGCTGGCGGGAGGCCCGGTCCGTTGCCCAGCCCAGGCCCCATCGCGCCTCGGCGGAGTCCTGCGTCGCGCGAGCCACGGAGAAGTAGCCCACGGCGAGCCCCCACTGTCGGGACTCGAGGGCTGTGTCCCCCTTCGCCAGATACACGCGTGCGCGGAGGTCCTGCTCGGTCGGGGAGGGTTGAAGGGTCTCGGCCTGGCGGAGGGCGGGGCGAGCCGCACAGGAGGTGAGCACCCACGCCAGAATCACCAGTCGCCAGCTCGGTCCGCTCATGTCTGGGCTCCTTTGTAGCGAAGCCGGCGTGCGAAGACGATTTCAAGCGCGCGTTTCCAGAGCGACGCCACTCAGACGTCGGTGGCCTTGGGTATGGCGCTTCGTTAGCGTGCGGGCCTGATGCACACTCCGCCCATGCCGCCTCCGGACAACCGCCGCACGAAGTCCCCCCTCCTCATCGCCGCCGGAGTGGGGCTGCTCGTCGTCCTGGGCCTCGCGATGATGCTTCTCCGTGGCGGCCGGAACTTCGCGCGGACCTCGGAGGATGTCGGGGGCCTCGCGGAGCTGGCGTCCATCCAGTCACAAATGCAACCCCTGGACGCGTGCAGGATTGAGTACGGCGCGCGTCGTGGCGGTCGCCAGGTCTTCGGCTCCTCGGATTCGGTGAAGGTCTTCTCGTGTGCCGAGTCCAGTGAGGTCGTCGGTGTCGACGTGCCCATCGAGCGGAGGACGGAGGGCGTCACCTTCGACATGGCCCGTCAGTCCAGGACGGAGCCGTGGGAGGTCCTGGTCGACAAGGACCGGGTGGCGCTCCCCGCGCTCAAGGGCGCCCTGGAGCAGCTCGCGCCCCTCATCCTCGAGCAGTACCCGCCCGTGCTTCTCCGGCAACGAGAGCAGAGAGAGGCGTACGACCGCGAGCTGAAGGCGCGGAAGGACGCGCAGCAGGCGCGCGAACAGGGCGCTCGAGACTCCTATCCGCGGTGACGCGGTCGGGAGCAGGTCCCGCACCCTTCCATCCTTGGGTGGTTCATCGAGCGCGGCCTTCCACGTTCGGCTGAATCCCCTTTCGTGAGGCCGCCCGTGGCCGTGCCTTGCCCTGGAGGGAGAATCGCTCGCTCAGGAGTTGGATGAAATACGTCAGCGGCGCGGAGCGCTGGCGGGAGGCTCGGGTGACGGCGCTCCAGCGGCGGCGGATTCCGCGAGGGGTGAGTCGGACCGTGTGCAGCCCGTTGCGTTGGGCCGGCAGCATCCATTCGGGCAGCGCCGTCACGCCGACGCCGCCACGCACCAGCTCAATCAGCGCCTCGGTGAGGGGCACGGGGGAGACCCGCTGCGGCTCGAGGCCCTCGGGCCAGAACACGCGCGTGAAGATGTCGAGCTGCTCCCGAGGCGCGGCATAGGTGAGCAGGTTCTCCGACACCAGTTCCCGCGCCGTGACGTGCCCTCGTCGCGCCAGCGCGTGGCCCTCGGGGACCACCAGCATGAGCTCGTCCTCGAAGAGCGCCGTCTGCGCCAGGCGGGCCTGCCGAGGGACGTCCGTCGTCAAGGCGAGGTCCAGCTCGCCATTCAGCAGCGCTCCCAGCGGCTGGCGCGTGGCCTCCAGGACGATGCGCAGCTCGACGCGCGGGTGCTCGGCCTGCCATCGCCCGAGGATGGGCGGCAGCCAGCCGTACACCGTGTAGCAACCCGTGCTGAGCCGCAGCAGGTCGTCCTGCGGGTGCGCGCGGCAGATGGCCTCGGCCTGGGCCACCTCGCTCAAGACGCGCCGCGCGGAGACGAGCAGCTTCTCGCCCGAGCCGGTCAGGAGCAGCCGTCGCTGGCGGCGCTGGAAGAGCTGCACGCCCAGGCGCTCCTCGGCATCGCGGAGCTGATGGCTCAGCGCCGAGGACGTGAGGTGGAGCTGCCGGCTCGCGGCGGCCAGACTCCCGGTGTCGGCGACCGCGGCAATCAGCTTGAAGTGACGGAGCTCGAGCATGCCGGGCAGTTTCACATGAACCCCATTCAGCATCATGGAGAAATCGTTTCGCTGCGCTCATGGCCTCGGCCTCCTTAACGTTGGCGTCCCCATGCAAGGAGGGCGGACAGATGCCCCACACCGACAGCTTCCCGAGCCCGCAGAGCCCTGTCGTATCCCCCTGGTCGTCCGTGCGAATCGACGACATCGAGCCCGTCATCGTCGGCCCTGGCTGCCTGCGCAGGGACCTGCCAAGCACACGTGACGTGAGGGTCTGGGTCGTGGACATGGCTCCCGGAGCTCAGTGGCCCTCCGTGGACGTCCACGACACCGGCGAGGAGGTCTTCGTGGTGAGCGGTGAGCTCATCGAGGGAGAGCAGCGCCTGGGCCCAGGCACCTACCTGTTCTTCCCACCCGCGAGCCATCACCAGCCGCGCACCGAGACCGGCGTGCGCCTCTTCGGCATCAATCTCGTGGCCTCCTCGGTGGCGCGATGAGCATCGACAACGGGGACCTGCTGGTTCGGCCCGCGCGGACGGGCCGCCGGGACTTCCTGCGTGCGGCGGCCGTGCTCTCCGCGGGCGCGGTCCTGTCATCCCCTGGCGTGGGACGCGCGACGAAACCTGTCGACACCGCGACGCTGCGCGCCCAGCGGCTGGCCTGGGCCGGAGTGCGATTGCGGCTCGGTCAGGACACGCTGTTCCTGGACCCATTGGTCGACTCCACCGTGTGGGGGGCCGCGCTGAAGGATCCGCTCGTCCCGATGGACGCGGGTGACGGCGGGCGCTACGTGCTGGTGACGCATCGCCATCCCGACCACTTCGACCGGATGGCCGTCCGTCAGGCGCTGGGCGACACCGGCACGCTGGTGTGCCCCCCGGACATGGCCGCGACCGCCGCCGCGTCGGGCTTCCGCGTGCGGCCCGCTCCGCTCTACGAGCCGGTCCTGCTCAATGACTTCACCGCCACCGCCGTTCCCGCCGAGGATGGTTACGGAGACACCCAGGTGTCGTGGATCGTCTCCGGTGGAGGCCGCCGCGTCATCCACTGCGGTGACACGCTGTGGCACGGGTCCTGGTGGCACATCGGACGTCAGTTCGGCCCCTTCGACGCGGCGTTCCTGCCCATCAACGGGGCGCGCTTCGGTTGGCGCAAGCCCGTCAGCGACGTGCATGGCGTCCTGACCCCGGAGCAGGCGGTCGCCGCGGCTGTCGTGCTGGGAGCAAAGCTCCTCGTGCCCATCCACTACGGCGTCACGTCCTCCGAGGACTATCAGGAGGTTCCGGGCGCGGAAGCGCTGCTCCTGGCCACGGCGCGCAAGAGGAAGGTGAACGTGGAGCTGGCGCGTCCGGGGGAGTGGCTGACCTGGCAGGCTCGGGGCTGAGTCCCCGCGCGCGGAGGCCGGGAGGGGAATGGCGGGGTGTGGCACGGAGAGTGAAGCTTCGCATACAATGTTTCACTCTCTCCGCGTCAGCGAAAGGCCCCTCGCACCATGGATTCCTCTTCCTCGCCCAAGAGCCCTCGGCGTGCCGTGGTGTGGTCGACGATGAAGTCGTACCTCAACGAGGCCGTGTCGTCGGCGCGGACGCGGCTCAACGAGCACGTTCCCCAGTTCGGGGCGCTGGAGCAGAAGTACCGGCAGCTCTGGTTCTCGCGCATCTACCAGCACAACTTCTGGCTGGATTCGGAGTCGCGCTCGGGGCCGGGCTCCACGCTGAAGGCGACGGAGTCCATCCGCCGCGAGTTGCCGGAGGTGCTCCGCAAGGCCCAGGCAAGGACGATGCTGGACGTGCCCTGCGGCGACTTCAACTGGATGCAGCACGTGGAGCTGGACCTGGAGCAGTACATCGGCGCGGACATCGTCCCGGACCTCATCGCGCTCAACCAGCAGCGACATGGAAGCGAGCGCCGCCAGTTCATCGTCCGAGACCTCATCCAGGATGACCTTCCGAAGGTGGGACTGGTCATGGTGAGGGACCTGTTCATCCACCTGTCGTATCGGAACATCTTCCGGGCGCTGGCCAACCTCCGGCGCAGCGGCACCGAGCACCTGCTCGCGACGACCCATGTGGGCTTGAGCCGCAACGAGGACATCGTCACCGGCATGTGGCGGCCGGTGAACCTGCGGCTGGCGCCGTTCCATTTTCCGGAGCCCATCCACCTGGTGGAGGACGCTCACAAGGGCCGCCACATGGGGCTGTGGCGGTTCGCGGACCTGGACCTGAGCCAGGGCCAGAAGACCGGTACCTGACGCAGGCCGCCCGCCCGCGGCATCCCGGCCGACGACCTCCTGTTCGTGCCTCACGGCCGAACAGGCCCTTGCGTGCGGACGCGGCCCGCCTGGGTGATGGGCCAGAGGCCTGTCCGTGCCTCACGGTCGAACAGGCCCTTGCGTGCGGACGCGGCCCGCCTGGGTGATGGGCCAGAGGCCTGTCCGTGCCTCACGGTCGAACATCCCATTGCGTGGCGACCGGTGGCCGGCGCGCACGAGGGGTTCGACCGCTGGATGGGGAGTCGCTCGGCGTTACCGCGAGGATCCTTGGGCGTGGAGTTCGAGCGGGAGCGGCGCCTGAAGCTGAACCTGCTCGCCCGAGCGTGGATGCTGGAAGGTGAGCGACTCCGCGTGCAGCAGGTAGCCGCCGTCTCCGGGCAGGCCCGGGTGCTCCGCCAACGGCAGTCCCCCCACGGCGAAGAGCGGGTCCCCCACGAGCGGGTGGCCGATGAAGGCGAGGTGGATGCGGATCTGCTCGGAGCGTCCCGTGTGGATGTCCACCTCGAAGAGGGTGTGCTCGGTGCGCCGCTCCAGCACGCGGGCCGTGCTGTGTGAGGGCTTTCCCCGTGCAGTGGCGCCATGCACCTCGCCCAGCAGCGGGTGGGGCACCAGTCCGATGGGCGCGCGGATGTCGTACGTCTCCTGGGTCGCGATTCCCTGGGCGAGTGCGCGGTAGCGCTTGTGTACGCGGCCTTCGCGCCAATCGCTCGCCAGGCGCGCGGCGGCGTCGCGGGTGCGGGTGAAGAGCACGAGGCCCGACGTCGCGCGTCCCAGCCGGTGCATGGGAACCGCCTCGGGCCATCGCGCCTGGACGAAGGAGAGCAGGGTGTTCTTGAGGAAGCCTCCCGAGGGCAGGGTCGGCAGTCCGCTCGGCTTCACCACGACGACCAGCTCCGCGTCCTCGTACACGAGCTCGAAGGACCGCGGAGTGTCCGCCTCTTCCCAGGGTGGGCGGTGCCAGCAGAGTAGCTGCCCCGGCCTCAGTGACTCCGAGCCGTCGGCGATGACGTCGTCGAGTCGCACCTCGCCCCGCGCGAAGCGCGCCCGCCACTCCTCCTCCGAGGAGTGACGATACTTGTCCGTCAGGTGGGCGAGCGCGCTGCTGCCCGGTCGGCTCCCGAGCTTCTCGCGGTACACATAGCCATCGTTGAGCAGCACTCGCGCACCCTACACCGCGTGCCCTCGTGGTGGGAGACACTCCGCTTCCCGCCGCCGTACTCCGCGTCTTGCTCACCGCCCACAAGGGGGTGACACATGGCTCCCCTGGGACGTGGAGCTGGCGCTCCCTGAAGGCTGTCCTTGCGAGACTGTTGCATCCAGGGTTCAGTAGACAGCCATGGCCTTCGCCCCCTGGCTGCCCTTGGTCGTCGCCCTGCATTCCGTACCCGCCGCCCCAGCGAAACCGGCGCCTGCACCTGTCTCCTTCGCGAGCTGGTTCGACGCGCGCGTGAAGGAGGAGGCGCCGAATATCACTGAGCGGTACCAGGTGGACCTCGACGGTGATGGTCGCGAGGACGAGGTGGTCTGCTTTCCCATGGCGTCAGTCGACCGTCCGAAAACCTGGGACGGACCTCCCGTCACGCTGGTGGGACTGGCCAGTGGTGAGCGCTTCGCGATGAGCGGAGGCGCGGGAGTGGACGAGCCTCTGGGCTGTCCGTCGCCCACCTCGACCGCCTCCGGCTCGGGCTTGCCGACCCTGCTCCTGCAACGTGCCGGCGCGGGGACCTCGTCATCGGTGACGCTGCGCTTCGACCGGAAGGGCCCGATGCTCGTGGCGAGCAACGTGAATCCACGCTTCAGCTTGAGGCGCATGGATTTGCTGGCCCAGAGCGCCGCCGCGTTCCACTACACACCACCGGACCCCGAGGACCCGGACTCCGAAGGGAATGAGTCCAAGTGGGAGGGTTCGGCTCGGGTGGTGTCGGACCTGGAGTCCACGGTGCTTCCTTCTCCGGGACAGGTCACCTGGGGCCCGGAGAACTGGAAGGGGCCCGAGGATGCGGACCTGACGGTGAGCCTGCGTCGTCGGGGCGACCTGATGGTGGTCAGTGTCCGGCTGAGGGATGACAAGACAGTGGTCGCCGCGGATGCGAGTCCCAAGGCCATCCTCGCCGCGGACCACCTCGAGCTGCGATGGATGGAGTGGGGCACCACCAGGTTCATGAGGGACCAGCAGGTGGAACTCGGGGTCGCGCGCAACAAACAGGGGGCGCCCGTGGCCACGTGGTTCAAGCCTCCCAAGAAGAAGGACACGCCACCGCCGACGATTCGGTGGACCTCCCCGGAGGCCGTGGAGGTGGAGGTGCCCCTGGCCTGGTTCATGCCGACGCCCGCGAAGCTCGATAATTACGACCCGACAAGGGCCACGGCCCATTTCACGGTGGTCTTCTCCGATGGCGACGGGCGCGGACAGGAGACGCTGGTAGGCGCCTCCCCGGGCATGCTCTTCGTCGCCGACCCGGGACGGCCCTTTCCCTCGCTGGCGCAGGTGGTCCAGCCGTGGGTGCGGGTGGAGGACGGCGCCACGTTGCGCAGCCTCCTCTGGTAGTCGTTGGAACGGTCAGCGTGGCAGTGGCGCGAGAGCAGCCACGCTGACGGTGGAGTGCCGAGCCCCTCGGTGCAGCCAGCGGCCCCACGGCCCAGCTTTGCGCGAGGAGGATTTCATGGCCTTTTCCGCCAGACAGTCGAACGCGCCCTTGCCTCTCGGCACGCTCGCGCCGCCCATCCGTGCTCCGGTGACTCCGGACCAGAAGGTCTCGCTCGAGGAGTTCCGAGGGGCCCCGCTGGTGCTGGTGTTCTACCCAGCCGACTGGAGCCCGGTGTGCAGCGATGAGCTGGCACTCTTCAACGAGCTGATGCCCGAGTTCGAGCGCCTCGGCGCGAAGGTGGTCGCCATCTCGTGCGACGGCGTGTGGTGCCATCTGGCCTTCGCCCGCGCGCGCAACCTCCACATGGTGCTGGCCTCCGACTTCCACCCGAAGGGAGCGATTTCGCGCGCCTACCATGCCTACCGGGAAGAGGACGGTATCTCCGAACGCGCGCTCTTCGTCATCGACGCCGAGGGCAAGATTTTCTGGAGCTACGTCTCGCCCGTGGCGGTCAACCCTGGTGCCGACGGCGTGCTGGACGCACTGGAGCGCCTCGCAGGGCAGCGCGCCGCCGAAGACGATGGAGGTCCGTCCCTGAGTCAGCGCGAGGAGAGCACCGAGCAGGAGGCACGGCCATGAGCAGACTGCGCACTCCCGTGGGTTCCCATGACCACATCCTCGGACCTGTCGACGCTCCCGTCATCCTGGTGGAGTACGGCGACTTCCAGTGCCCCTTCTGCGGACAGGCCTACGAAGAAGTGAACAAGGTGCTGGCCTCGATGGGCGACCAGCTGCGCTACGTCTTCCGCCACTTCCCCCTCACCCAGGCGCACCCCTACGCGCTCCAGGCCGCCGAAGCCGCGGAGGCCGCCGATGCCCAGGGCAAATTCTGGGAGATGCACGGCATGCTCTACGAGAACCAGCAGGCGCTCGACCCCGAGTCGCTGCTGGCCTACGCCCAGAAGCTGGGATTGGACATGGAGCGCTTCACCCGCGAAGTCTCCGAGCACCGCTACCTGGAGCGCATCCGTCGCGACTTCATGGGCGGCGTGCGCAGCGGAGTCAGCGGCACCCCGGGCTTCTTCATCAACGGCGCGCGCTACCAAGGCGACTTCAGCGCCTCCTCGCTCATCACCGTCCTTCAAGGCGGAGGTATCGAGTCGCCCAGCTACTTCTGAGCCCACGCGTCGTCCATGACTGAATGATGACCGTCTGATGGAGGCGAACACACCCTCGTGGGCGAGTGGCTGCGTACCGTGGCGGTTGGGTGCTCCCACCCAGGGGCCTTCGTGGCCCCACGCGCGAGGAGGCGCGTTCCGGATCCGCCATGCAATTCACCCTCTCGGGGCTGTGGGCCCATATGGGCCTCTTCGCGCAGGGCATCGTCATCGCGATGGGCATCATGTCGGTGCTGTCATTGGTCATCCTCGCCGAGCGCTCGCTGGTTTTCCGTGCGTCCCGTCGACACTCCCGCAGGTTCGCCTCGGAGATGGCCACGTTGCTCTCTCAAGGGGACTTCGAGACCGCGTCCCACGCGAAGCTGGGCGCGGACGTGGGCTACCTCGGCCGGACCATCCGCGCGGGGCTGACGGCGTACCGCATCTCCTCCGATGACAGTCGTGACGAGGTGATGGAGTCGGTGGCGCGCAGCCTGGAGCGTCAGGCTCAGCGCGAGGTGCAGAGTCTCAAGCGCGGCCTGGGCCATCTGGCCACCGTGGCCTCCACCGCCCCCTTCGTGGGCCTGCTCGGCACCACCATGGGCATCGTCACCGCGTTCCAGCAGATGGGCGAGGCAGGGGCGGGCGGCATTGGCACCATCTCGACAGGCATCTCCGAGGCGTTGGTCACCACCGCCTTCGGGCTGCTCGTCGCCATCCCCGCGGTGATGGGCTACAACTCCTTGCAGGGTTGGGTGGATGCCCGCGCCGTGGACCTCGCCGAGGCCAGCAACGAGTTCCTCGACGCCGCGGCGCGGGCCCTCAAGCGCGCGCGCTCCGCCGTGGTGTGATTCCTTCACCTACTCGGCGATGAGCAGCACCTCGCGGCTCGTCTGGTTCGTGGAGAGCGCGTACTGGTAGTCCCGCGCTCTCACGGTGACCTTGCGCTTGTGACGCTGGAGCATCCGCTTCAACTCCTCCACCGAGGGGACTCCATCCGAGCGATAGGACACGACGAGGATGCTGTCCCGCCACCGCTCGAACACCGCCTCGAAGGCGGAGGCGATTCGCGCCGGGCTGGCCCACGGTGTCTCCACCCGCCGGTAGGGTTTGTGTTTGTAGCGGGCATCGAACCGCTCCGGCCAATTGCTGTACTCCGTCAATCCCTCCATGAAGTGATAGAAGCCCAGGTAGTCGACGCCAACACCCTTGGCCGAGATGTATGGCGGGTCGAGGTACGCCAGGTCCGCTTGGGCTTCGAGCCGCACCGCGTCCCCACACGTCGCGACGTTCACCCGGCCGTTGTCGAAGATGGCGTCACTCGCGGCGGAGGCGGCCTTGGCGATGTGGTCCGCGAAGGGCCTGTCCCACGTCGCCTTGTTCCCGAAGGAGCGCTCGACGCTCGCCTCTCGCATGTAGAGGTTGGCGCGGTGGAAGAGGTTGTAGGGGCGCTTGGCGATGCAGGCCTGGAACACCGCGTGGTACGCGAGGGCCTGTTTGTAATCACCCGGCAGCTCGGCCAGGTTCTGCGCCAGGACATCGAGGAGCTGGTTCTCGTCGTCCGGGTAGTAGATGCCACCGAAGGTCCGCGCGATGAAGTCTCCATAGGTCCGCTGCCGCCGGGCGAGCAGTGCTGACACGTCGTCGCGCTCGAAGCGCGTCGAGGGGTTTTCGATGAGCGCCTTGCCGATGAGGTGGTTGGAGCGAAGGCAGTCGTTGTAGTGGACCTGCTTGCCTTGCACCTTGAAGAGATAGGACACCGAGCCCGTGCCGCCGAAGAGGTCGACGACGGAGTCGAACTCCAGGGACTGGAGCTGCTCCCAGAGCCACCCGAGGACCTTGAGCTTGCTGCCCTGATACCGGGTCGCGGGGAAGCGCTCGATGGAGGGCGGGGGGCTCACGGGCTGCTCACGTAGACGAGGCCCTCGGCGCCGGTCAACCTCCGCGACGCCCAGGGGCCTACGGCGTCGGAGGCCGCGCGGGGGGCACGGTGTCTTGTGGAGGGGGCACGGTGTTCACGGGCGCGGAGGTCCCCGTCGGAGTCACGAGGTTCGCGGGGCCCGGGGACTCTCCTGGCACCGAGGGCTCGGGTGGCTCGTGTCCGCGCAGGGCGATGGCGGGCAGTGAGGCGGTCAGCACACCCACGTCGAGGAAGCCGTGGAACCCCTCGTCGTCCAGCTCCGGGAGCATGCGGATTGCCGCGGGCGTCTCCGGGCGAATCGCGACCTGGGGACCCGGGGTGATGCCCATGATGTTGCAGTCCATCTCCCCGTTCAGCTCCAGGTCACATCCCCACCGTCGGCCCTGCGCGTAGCCCACCTCCAGCACCTTCAAATCCCGGGTGCTCTGAAGCAGGTGCTTCGACATGGGGACGAAGTCGTCGCTCCAGTCCGCGTCCCCCAGCCGTGTGTGGGCATTGCCCGCGAGCACCAGGAACACGTCCTGGGGGCGCGCGCTGCGCGGGTTCAACACCTTCCGGGCCATGTAGGCGTCGCGTGCCTTCCCATGGTTCATGTCCGTGTCCATGGCCACCACGAAGACGGAGCGCCCGGCGGCACGCAGCGCCCGGACCCGGTCGATGAGGTCCATCACCGCGCGGCTTCCCCGGCCGTCCTGCTGCGGCTTGCGCCAGAAGTTCCCGCGCAGCAGCGCATCCTGGTCCGCGGGGCGCCCCGGGCTCGCCAGATAGGTATTGATGCGCTCCTGCTCCTTCTCCGGGATGGCGAGGGCCACGGTGACGCCGAGCCCCGCCTGGGTGGCCTCGCACGCCAGGTCTCCCACAGTGGCGGGAATCTCGCGGGTGCCGAGCTGCTCGCCGATGAGCACCGTCAGCCCGGGCCGCAGCATCGACTGGAAGCCGGTGACCTCCCGTGCGCAGGGCTCCTGCACCTCATCCTTCCAGCGCTTGAGATAGAAAGACGGGTCCCTGGCGAAGGAGTCATCGCGCGCGAGGCTGAGCGAGCCGGTGAGCGTCTCCAGCGAGGGGCGCGACTCCAATCGCAGGGTGAGGGTCTGCTCCAGCTCCAAATCCCGGGTGCCCTGCACGGCTCCGTTCAGTTCGACCCAGGGCGCCACGTCTCGCTCCCGCTGGGCGAGCTCCACGGGTGCGCCTCTCCTCACGAAGCTCTGCTCGAACCGCTCCATCAGCATGAACCGCGAGTTCAGCTGCCCTGACGCCTCGGGCTTGATTTCAACGTCGTTGCTGAAGGCCACGCGCTTCATGCGGAAGATGCGGATGACGGACTCGCGCTCGGAGATCAGCTCGCCGGCCACCAGATAACGCGTGGAGTCACCGTCGCTCTGCCATCCCCAGGACTGGGCGCTGAGCTGCGCGGTCCGCCACTCGGTCAGCAGATATCTCGGGTCCTCGAGGGGCTTGAGGACCCAGCCCTGCTCCGTCATGAGCTTCGTGGCCTCGGCCAGGGCCTTGTCCACGGGTATCATGAAGATGTGCTCGTAACGGGGCTGCTCGGGTTCGGGCGCGACGGGGGGCGTGGCCTCCGCCACGGCTGGCGCCTGCGTGGGACGCGCGGTCGTCGCACATCCCGCGAGGAGCAACACGAGACCGGCCAGGGCTCGACGCATCGGAGGGCTCTCTTCCTTCGAAATTCCGCAGGCGGGGCTGGAACGTCCGGCCGCCCGAAGAATATCGGAAGCGCCCACCCGGGGGGCCCGCGTGCGGGGTGGAAGGTGACATCGAGCCGACACACCGTGCCGACCTTGTACTTCGGAGGGCAGTGGCGCCGCGCTCCCGCGCCGAGGGCGTGTGAACGTGTCGCCTTGGGGGCTCGCGTTGACAGGGCCCTTGGGTGAATCCGAGAGTCTCCGTGCATGAAGAAGAAGCACCGCCGAATCGTGGTCGATGACGTCACCTTCGCCTGGGCGGGCGACTGGTCCCACATCGGTGGGAGGCGCGTGGTGTCGCTGCGCGCGTGGCACCAGACCGACGACGAGCGGCCGGTGGGCCCGGTGCTGTCGGTGAAGCTGGTGAACAAGCACGGCGGCATGGTCGATTGCGCGGCCGCCGTGCCTCAGGACGCTCGCGCCGCCATCCTGCTCGGAAGGGCGCTTGGCTGGTCTCCGGAAGGTCGCGGCGTGTTCTGGATACTCCCCACGCATGGCCTTGCGCTCCAGGACCTCGACGTCGTCGACCCGGCGACGCTGGGATGAGGTGGCTGGCGACTGGCCGCTCCCGCCTCCACGCCCGCTGACGGGCCGTGCGGACGAGCTGGTGGCTCGTCATCCAGACACCCTACTTTCAGTCCAGGAGGAAGCGTCCCATGAGCGGAGCCTCGTCACGACCTGTCGAGAAAAGCGGAACCTTCAAGCTGGGCGGAGACCTGCCCATCCACCGCCTGGGCTACGGCGCCATGCAGCTCACCGGCCCCGGCATCTGGGGACCTCCGAAAGACAGGGCGGAGGCCGTGCGCGTCCTGCGCCGCGCTGTCGAGCTGGGTGTGGACTTCATCGACACCGCCGACTCCTACGGCCCCTATGTCAGCGAGGAAATCATCGCCGAGGCCCTGCACCCCTACGCCAAGGGCGTCGTCGTGGCGACCAAGGCGGGGCTCGTGCGCACCGGCCCCCATGAGTGGCACCCCGTGGCCGCGCCGAAGTACCTGCGCCAGGAACTCGAGCTGTCCTTGCGCCGGCTGAAGTTGGAGCGCATCGACCTGTACCAGCTTCACCGCATCGACCCGAAGGTCCCCGTGGAGGAGTCGCTCGGCGAGCTGAAGGACCTCCAGAAGGAAGGGAAGATTCGCCACATCGGCCTGTCGGAGGTCTCCGTGGAGGACATCCAGCGGGCGCGCAAGGTGGTGGACGTGGTGTCGGTGCAGAACCGCTACAACCTCACGGACCGCGTCCACGAAAAGGTGCTCGACTACTGCGAGCGGGAGAAGCTGGGCTTCATTCCCTGGTTCCCCCTGGCCACGGGCGGACTGGCGAAGCCCGGCGGCGCGCTCGACGCGGTGGCGCGCAAGCACCAGGCCACGCCCGCGCAGATTGCCCTCGCCTGGCTGCTGGCCCGCTCGCCGGTGATGCTGCCCATTCCGGGCACCTCGTCCGTGAAGCACCTGGAGGAGAACCTCGCGGGCGCGGAGGTGAAGCTCGGCAAGGAGGAACTGGCCGCCGTGGATGCACAGGCGTCGGGGCGCTGACGCCGCGAGGCTGAAACGACGAACCCCGGACGCCGGGCACCCGCGACAGGGGCCGGCCTCCGGGGCGCCATCAGCCTCGGCTCCTGCCTACGGCAAGGTCAGGATGCCCCACTGCAGGAAGAAGTTCTGGATGGACGAGCGCAGGCTGTTGGTCTGCGGGATGCCCTGCGACGTGCCGTAGGTCCAGACCGCGGCATGCCCATTGGGGCCGTACGGGCACCGGGCGTACCCGTGGATGGCGATGGAGTGGCCGTTGGCCACGGATGCCGACGCGAAGTAGGGGAAGGTCGCCGCCGCCTGCACGTAGCCATACGAGTCGACCCGGCCCGTGCTGCCGATGTTGGAGAAGACCGTGGCGCCGTTGATTTGATTGAACGAGCCGCCCTGGCTGGCGGACGGGGTCAGCAACGGGGTGCCATCCACGCGGTAGACGGCCTGCTCCTTCGCGGTGGCGGAGCTGCCGGGGCTCGTGTAGGTGACGAACGTGGAGCCACTGACGCGTCCCTGGTGGTCGAAGCGGGCCGTGCAACTGGAAATGCAGGGGACGAGGCGAGGGAAGGGGAAGGGAATGACAATCACCTTGCCCCAGGGCCAGTTGAGGATGATGTCCTTGTAGTAATAGAAGACCCACTTCGTGCAGTTGAGCTTGAGCCTGACCTGGCTGATGCCTGTCACGCTGGTGGCGATGCCTGACGCGTTGCCTCCAATGGCGACCAGGGAGTGCTTGGCGCCCGGCCCGTTCCAGCCCGCGAGGGTGCCCGAGGCGTTCGTGAAGTTGATGCCATAGCCCAGGAAGGCCGGGCTGTGGGTGTAGACGGCCTGCCACACGCAGGTGCAGGGGCCGCTGAGCATGTACTTCGACATCGCGTGGGTGTAGGCGAGCGCCTCGCCGAGCAGCCGGGGGTTGTTGGCCTTCACCGCCTCGATGAGGTCAATCTCCTTGTCGGGGTTGCTCTCCTCGAGCTTGGTGATGACCTCATCCAGCTCCGCGCTCAAATGCACCACGTCCGAGTTGGACGCCGCGCCGGGCGCCACCGTCAGCGTGCACTTGTCGTCCCCATCCGTGCAGTCCAGGTTGACGGTGATGGGAAGGGTGGCGAGGGGCTCGGCCTTCGGGTCCTTGGTGTCCACCAGGACCAGCCGCTGGTTCCAGCCGGTCTCCCAGGGCCGCAGGAGTGCCTTCTCCAGCTTGACCTCCGATTCCTTGCCGGGCTGCGGGCTCACCTCCACGCTGTCATTGGCGCTGTCCTTGCCGTCATAGGAGACGAGCTTCGCGCCATCGGGAAGGGCCTGCTTGTCCGACCAGAGGATGCCCACCCGCAGGGCTCCTTCCTCCAGCTTCAGGCTGGTGATGGTCGCGACCGGGCCTTCCTCTCCTTCACCAGGTTCGGCGGCGGCTCGCGCCGACGGAGCCAGCAACAGGCCCCCGAGCGCGAGCACGGACAGCGGAAGGGAACGCAGGGGGAGCGAGACGAGGTCCAGGAGACCTCGTACGGAACGATATGACATGGGGAAACTCCTTATGAAGCAGGAGACACGGTCGACAGGGGTTGTCGTCCGTGGATGTCTGTCCAAGCAGGTCCCATGCCGGTTGATGCGATATGTCTGTTTTAGCAGGGCTGGCGCGGAGGTCTTGAGGGGGCTGTGTCTGACTTTGGACAGGGGCTCGTGGCCTTTTGCGCCACGAAACCGCCCGGGGTGTAGCGCGTGACGCTACTCGCGTGGCCCGCACCGGAGGCGCAAGACAGACGCCGTGGGCGCGTCCATGCCCACGGCGAAGCTCCCTCGGCGTCACGGCGTGCCGAAGTCCTGGGTCCAGTAGTGCCGGTAGGTGCTGCTCGGGGCATTGAAGTAGCCGATGCCAATGTGCACGAGCAGCGGGTTCATGATGTTCGTGCAGTGCCCGCTGCTGGCCATCCACCCGTTGACCACCGCCGCCGGCGTGGAATACCCGGCCGCGACATTCTCCGCGGCGCGCCGGTAGGTGTAGCCCGTCGCGGTGATGCGCTGCCACGGCGTGGAGCCATTGGAGCCGGTGTGGCTCATGAAGTTGTTGGTGCCCATGTCCTTGGAGTGCCTGCGCGCCGCACACCGCAGGCTCGCGTGGTGCGTCAGCGCGGGCGCGGGCGCTTGCGCCACCCCGCCACAGACCGCGCCCGCGGCCCGGCGCTGGTTGACGAGCGTGAGGACCTGGTCCTCGAAGCCCGCCCAGGCCGGGTCCCACGTCGCCACATCGTCGCAGACCGCGCTGGCCGTGACGTCGCCGGCCGCGGTGCCGCCTGTCTCCGTGCGGACCGCTGGCACCAGGGCGCCTTCCTCCTCCGCGATGGAGGACGGTGTCTCCGGACCACCACAGCCACCGAGCAGCGCGGCACCCAGCAGGAACAAGGGAATGGAGCGGGAGGTCATGTCGAATCCTTTCTCAAGCAGATGTGTGGCCACCTCATCGGAGGCGGTCTCCTCATCCTGGCGAGGCTCGACGGGATGTCGAGAGGGAACCCGGCGCCCGCCTGCTCGCGCGGTGCGCCGTGCGCCCACTCCAATGCAAATGTTACCGGGACACAGTGACGTCGCCGGCTCAATTCCTCACATGCCACCCGTTGTTCCCGGGACGAACGCAATGTTCCGCTGTCGCTGGTTCAGCATTCGCCCGGAATGAATCGCGGGGAGTCCCAAACCCTAGAACACGCGAACGGGCCGGAGCCGAATCGAGGACATGCCATTGCCGAGCGCGCCCTGGGAGTTGTCTCCCCACCCCCAGACGACGCCGTCCGACTTCACGGCGAGGGAGTGCTGGGCGCCCGCGGAGATGGACACCATCCCGAAGAGCCCCTGCACCTGCACGGGTGACGTCCGCCGGACCCCCAGGCTTCCATCGCCGAGCTGTCCCGTGTCGTTGGCGCCGAAGCTCCACACCGTGCCTCCTGTCTTCAAGGCGAGTGTGTGCCCGTCGCCACCGTCGATGGCGGTGATGCCGAAGAGGCCCGGCACCTGGGGCGGTGTCCGTGAGAAGGCCGGCGCGCTGACTCCGAGCTGCCCCTGGGTGTTGTCGCCCCAGGCCCACACCGTCCCATCCGAGCGCAGGGCTAGGGAGTGGTTGCGACCCCCGAGCACCGTGCCCTGTCGAGCGAAGCCCTCGGCTGCTCGCACGGACCCCAGCTCGAAGCGCCGGAGCTTCCTCGGATGCCACGGTTCATGATTCCCCCCATCGCGCGGGCGACAGGGGAGGCAACGAATCACCCAACCGACCTCGCTGACAACAGGGACTCGGTCCCCTCGTGAGGGGGTGGTCTGGGGTACGCTGTGGGGGAATCTCTTCAGCGAAGGCACGCCACCATGACCGCGCAGCTCCGCGACACCGTCGAATACCGCAAGCACGCCTTCGAGCTCGCGGGGGTCCGTGGCTCCAGCCTGTTCGAGCCATCGACCCAGGGGCTGACTCCCGCGGCCATGTCGACGGCCTGCCAGCGAGGCTTCCTCTGTCTGTACCGCGTCGCGGAAAAGCGGCTCCAACTGGAGGAGCTGCGCATCGGCCTGTCGGCGCAGGAGGAGCAGGCCGTCCAGGAGGGCCGGGGCACGCCGCTGTTCGGCCAGCTTCCCGCCTACGTCAGCGAGACGCACGAGCGGGTCATCTACACGCGCTTGCGCGCGCCCGTGGCCTTCACCGGGGGTCTGCTGGTGGTGGACGGCTTCACCCGAGGGGTGCCCGTCCAGGACGGACTGCACCCCGCCTGGAGTCGCAAGCGCATCCAGGAGCTGCTGTTCGAGGGCGGGCGTCTGGTGGAGGAGCGGGACTGCGGGGAGGTGATGACGCGCGTGCGCGAGCGGGTGCGCGAGAAGTCGCTTCAGCTGGACCTCGCGGCCCACCGGGCCCAGCTCGCGGAGTGGCTCACGGACGCGTTCCGTCTGGACTACGGCTCGGCGACGTGGGCCGCGCCGCGCGGAGGATGAACTGGGGGAGCAGCTCCTCGCGGAACTTCCTCCAGAGGGCCACGTGGTTGTAGTTGCCCGCGGTGAACATCACCACGAGGTCCAGCTCGGGGACGACCATCACCAGCTGTCCGCCGTTGCCGCTGGCTTCGTACTGCGAATACACCCGGTCGCCCACGCGCAGCTCGTGGCGCCACCACGCATAGCCGTACGTCCTGCCGGGCTCCATCGTCGCGTGGAGCGCCGTGGAGCGCTCCACCCAGCGCTGGCTCACGACGCGCCGTCCGTTCCACACGCCGCCCGACAGGTAGAGCTGTCCGAGCTTCAGCGCGTCGCGGGGCCGCATGAAGATGCCGCCCCCCAGGTACTGCTCCCCTGAAGGCATCAGGTCCAGGTGGTAGCCGCGCAGCTGGAGCGGCTCGGCGACGTACCGGGTGAAGAACTCCGGTATCCACGTCCGCGTGGCCTTGCGCAGCACGCCGCCCAGCAGGTTGATGTTCGCCGAGCAGTACACGCCCTTCTCGCCCGGCGCCCGCGTCATCGGCAGGTCCAGCGTGTACTTGTACCAGTCGGGCACCGTGTCATCGAGGCGCTCCTCGTTGCCCGGGGAGGCCTCGTCGTCGTCGTCACACGCGAGGCCCGTCGACATGGTCATCAAATGCTCGACGGTGAGCTTGCGCTTGCGCGCATCCAGGTGGGCGAGCTTCCCCCGGTACTCGGGAAACAGGGAGACCACCGGCGTGTCGACAGTGAAGGGCGCGCCCTGGTCCAGGGCGATGCCCATCAAGAGGGGCGCATGTGTCTTGGACGCGGAGCGCAGGTCATGGGGCCGCTCCTTGTCGAAGCCCTGGAAGTACTCCTCGAGCACCAGCTTCCCATGGCGCGCCACGAGCAGCCCCTGGATGGCGGGCGCCGCGTCGGGGCCGGGCTGCTGGTCCAGGATGCGCTGCACGAGCTCGCGCAGGGGCTGGACGTCCATGCCGACGTCGTCGAGAGAAGCCGTCGTCCAGCCATCCTCCTCCGCGATGGGTTTTTCATACACGTACGCGCCCGTCGCGGGGATGCGCGGATGGAGGCCCACGGCCTGGTCCCGCTCCCGGGGCGTGAAGTCGAACGTGGCGTCCAGCGGTGGGTAGAACAGGGACAGCCGCCGGGCCTGGGCGTCGAAGCGCCCTTCGAGGCGCGTGGTGCCCCGGGTCGCGACGAGTTGGACGAGGCCGTCCTGGACGCTGACGCGAAACAGCAGCCTGTTGCCGAAGTTGCGCTCCGGATTGCGGATGAAGGCGCTCAGCGTGCCGTCGGCCTGCTGCTGGATGACCAGATACAGGGAGAAGCGGTCCTCGAGCGGGGCGACGTCGCCCCGCCAGATGTTGGCCCGGAGGGCACGCAGCTCCACCGGGGTGGCGAACTTCATGCCGCTGGTGCGCACGCGCGGCTGAATCCAGTGGCCGCTGATGCGCTGGCCGTCGTCCGAGAGCGTCCCGCGCAGCTCGCCCTGGCCGCCGGGGAGGATGAAGGAGACCGCCTTTCCCTCCAGGCGCGCGGGCACGTCGAAGCCCGCGATGCGTGCGCGCCAGGCGTGCGTGTCGCGCGTCAGCGTCAGCTCGCCCCGGACCTCCGGACCCAGGACGCGCTCACTTCCCCACGTGCCCACCAGGGCCTGTGCCGGGTCGGCTGGCGCGGGCGCCGCACCCGTGAGCCATGGGAGCCAGGCGAGGAGGAGCCAGAGCGTCGATGGAGCCAGGGAGCTCGAGTCGCGATGGGAGGCCATGCCGCGACGCAAGCTACCAGAGGGCCTCCGCCGGACGAGTCTGGTTGTCACCTCCGTGAGACACGTCACGGCCGTGTTCCGGGCGTGTCATCCCGTGAGCCGTGAGAGGACAGGAGCCCTGGAAAATGGGAGGCGCGCCCCTCCTGAAACAGCCCGCCAGGGGTATCGGGCAAGCTGGTAGCGTGCCGCGCATGGCGAGCAAGAAGAAGTCCACGTCGAGTGAGACCCCCGTGGCGGCCTCCTGGAGCCAGGTCGGCAAGTTCCTGGGAACGCAGTGGCCGTCGTTCGTTGAAAAGCATTCGGCCGGAAAGAAGCCGTGGTCGCGAGGGGGGCCCATCAGCGATGCGTTCGCGTCCTGGGGGCAGCCCCTGCCCAAGGATTTGACCCAGCTGCTGCAGCCGCTGGCGGAGTGTGAGCCCCCGCCGCTCGAGGAACTCACGCTCGGCTCGGATGCTCCGCGGACGACGCCCGGCAACCTCATGGAGCAGCGCATCGTCGCGGCCCAGAGCTACCGGCCGCTCTGGAAGGAACTCACGGGCGGCTTCGTCGAGATTGGCGCCACGTCCTCGGGTGACCTCTGGCTGTATGCCCGTGAGCCCCAGCGTGGAAAGGCTCGCGCGCAAATCTATCTCTTCAACCATGAGACGGATGGCATCGAGGCGCCGCAGGCCGAGAACCTCGACGCCCTGGTCTTCCGCGCCGCGCTCGTGCGGGCTCATGCGCTGGGTGAGGTCGACGCGGAGACGTTCAAGCAGGCCCGTCAGAAGCTGGACACGTGTGTCGGAGAGCTGGGCTTCGAGGAGACCCTGGCGGGAGTGAAGCCCTACGTGGCCAAGGAGGAGCCGGCCTACAAAAACGACCTCAGGGCTGGCTGGCTGGTGACGTTGCTGACGGAAGTGGGCGCGTCCGACGCGGAGCTGCGCGGAGCCTTCGACGTCGAGATGAACCCGCCGCTCACCGAGGAGCGACTCGCCACGAGCGCGGAGCGGTTCAAGACGTATCCGCCCGCGGCCTTCTACTTCTGCATGGCGAGCTTCTTCGCTGGCGACGAGGCGCGGCTCACTCAGGCTCTGGAGCTGTGCCGGCTGAGCGATGCCCCCCTGGTGAAGGACCTGGTCGCGCTGATGGAGGAGCTTCGCGCGGGCCGCAAGCAACTGGGCGCCATCTCCGACGTCCAGGCCCTGCGACAGCGGGTGATGGGACTGGCGCTGTGGGACGAGGAGGGGCGTGCGCGGGCGAAGGAGAAGGAGGCCGCGGCGGCGGCGGTGAAGGTCGCGAGCGCCGCGCGAGAGGGTTCGCTCGACGCGCTCGCCTGGGAGGCCGTGAAGGACCCCGCGCTCGGCGCCGCCATCCAGGAGGCCTATGCGGCGGATCCGTCCATGCAGGCCACCGTCGCCCTGATGTCTGCGTGGAAGGACGAGGAGAACTACCGCGACGAGGGGGTCATCGCGGAGCTCATCGCGGAAGGAGACCGTCGCGCCACGCCGCTGCTCATCTCCATCGCCCGGTACGGGGAGGGTGGCGAGGACCTCATCGCGCTGGAGGTGCTCGCGGCGTGGGCCGAGCCTCGCGCCGTCGAACTCGTCCGTGACGCGGCGTTCGCCGAGGACCGCTTCCACCTCAAGCGCCACCTGTTCATCCAGCTCATCCAGGCCCTGGGAGACAAGGCGAACACGAAGCACCTGCTGGCGGTGCTGCGCATGTATCCGCTGAAGGACGGGGATTCGGAGCGCAACCGGATGCTCGGCGCGCTCGTCTTCGCGCTCGGCGAGCTGGGGGACCCGGCTGTCGGTGACACGCTCCTGCGCTATCTGGAGCGCACGGTGGACGCCGTGGGCAAGGAGGCGCCCATCTCCTTCTCGGAGGCCGTCTGTTACGCGCTGGGCGCGGTGGGGGAGACCCGGGCGCTGGCGCCCCTGCTGGCGCGCTTCGAGGAGAAGCCGTGGAAGCTCTCCAGCTCGCCCGCGACGTGCTTCGCGCTCGGTCGGCTCGCTGGAACCGCCGACCCCGCGTCGCGCGAGAAGGCCCTCGCGTTGCTCGAGAGCAACCGCTTCTCGAAGGGGTTCTTCATCGACGTGAACAAGCAGAAGCACCCGAATACCATCGCCGGGCTCTTCCGCGACGTGGGCGGCCTGACGGTGGCGGCGTCGGGTCAGTTGATGCTGGAGGTCGCGATGGCCGGGCTCACCGAAGGCGCTCGGCGCGAGGAGGCGCTGGCGAACCTGCGCGAGCTGGTGACGGGCGTGCTGACGCAGTGGGAGGCGCGCTCCTCCAAGTACTGGACGGGCTATGACGGGTACGCGCTCCTGGCCTGGGCGCTGCTGGCGCTGCGGGCACACCCGGACCTGGGCCGCGAACTCGCGCGTCCGTTCGTCACCTCCGACGTGCCGCTCGTGCGCCTGCTGGCGAAGCAGGTCGTGGGCGCATAGGCCGCACGCGCGGGGCCTGGGGCCGGGCATGGGTGTAAAGCCCGGCCCCGCGGCCTTCGCGGCGTTGCTTCCGGATGGGGGACTACTTCGGCCCTTCGCGGAAGATGGCTCCCGCGAGGGTGGCCGCCACCGTCACGCCGGCGAACGCCACGAGCGCCGCGGAGACGAGCGAGAACAACATGGGCAGCCCCGCGTCGAAGTACACGACGGCGACCCAGCCCACGCCCGCCGCGATGACCATGCGCGCGGTGCCCGCGAGCACGGGCCAGAAGACGCGCGCCACGCCCTGGGCCGCGAACCCCAGCACGAAGCCCAACCCCAGCAGGCCGTAGAACGGCGCGACGATGCGCAGGTACGTCACGCCCGGCGCCAGCACCGCCGCGTCCTTGCTGAAGAAGTGCAGCCACGCATTCGGCGCCACGGCGGCGAGCAGCCCGATGGACCCCGCCACCCCGAAGCCCAGCCACGCGCCCACCCAGGCCGTGCGCCGGGCGCGCTCCCAATTGCCCGCGCCCGCGTTGGTGCCGACCATCGTCAGCGCCGCCGTGCCCAGGCCGAAGAGCAGCGGCACGAGCAGGTAGTCGAGCCGGGCCGCGATTCCGTAGCCCGCCAGCGCCTCCACGCCGAACAATCCCACCGCGCCCGTGACGATGATGACCGTCAGGTTGGGCTGCACCGCGCTCAGCGCCGTCGGCAGGCCCACGCGCAGGATGTCTCGAATCAGCCGCGCCTCCAGTCGCACCGGCGCCAGGCGCAGCGAGGTGCGGCCCGAAGCCAGGTGCCGCAAGAGCCAGAGCGAGGCCCCCAGATAGAACAGGACCATGGCCAGCCCCGCGCCCGCGATGCCCAGCGCGGGCAGCGGCCCGGCTCCGAAGATGAGCACGGGGGAGATGACCACCAGGATGCCCGCGCCGGCCAGTGTCACCGTCGCTGGCAGCTTGACGTTGCCCGCGCCGCGCAGCGCCGCCGCGAGCAGGTTGACGACCCAGAAGGGGATGGCGCCCGCGAAGAGATAGTTCGAGTACCGGACCGCCGCCTCCAGCGCCCCCTCCGCGCCCCCCAGCGCCCGGTAGAGCGCCGGTCCGAAGAGCCACGCGAGCACGGTGGAGGCCAGCCCCAGCCCCAGCCCCATCACCACCGCGTGCCACACCAGCGCGTCCGCGTCCTCCTTGCGATTCGCCCCCGTCGCGCGGGCGACCGCGGAGGCCACTCCGCTGCCGATGCCACCGTTGGACATCATCGTCATCAACATGAAGATGGGGAACACCAGCGACACCCCGGCCAGCGCGTCGGTGCCGAGGAAGCTCACGTACCAGGTCTCCACCACCCCGACGAACGCCTGCGCCACCAGCACCACCGTGGTGGGCACCGCCAGCTTCAGCAGCGTCGGGAGGATGGGGGCGTTGAGCAGGGCCTCGCGGATGCCGCTCGCTCCCCCGGGGCTCGTCCCACGCTCGCTGCTGGCCTCGGTGCTCAAGGGGACCGCGCTCTTCAGCTGCATGGGGTAGCTCCCGGGTGACGTATGATGAGCGTAATATGGTCTTGCGGGGGCTCGCAGTGAAAAACGCGCCAGGGCTCAGTTCAGCACGAAATCCTTGTCAGGGAGCAGGGGCGGAGGGAGCGGCTCTCCCGCGAGGTCCATCACCGAGCGCTCGATGGCGCGGGTCATGGCGTCCAGCGGCAAGTCATTGGGTTCGGTGCCGAAGGGGTCTTCCAGCTCCGCCGTCACCGTGTCGAGCGCGATGAAGGTGTAGGCGACGAAGACGGAGACGAGCGGCGTGGACCAGCCCAGGCTGCCGGTCAGCGCGAAGGGCAGCAGCAGGATGTAGAGGTACACCGTGCGATGCAGCATCACGCTGTAGACATAGGGAATGGGCGTGCCGGCGATGCGCTCACATCCGCCGAGCACCTCCGAGAGCCGGTCCAGGTTGTCGTCGAACGAGGCCACGAGCACCTCGCCCAGGCGGCCCTGGTGGCGCAGGCGGGCGACCCACTCGGCCAGGCCGAGGACCACCCGCGCGGGGCGGTGCTCCGCGGCCACCACGCGCTCGCGCACGCCGGAGTCCAGGGTGTCGAGTGGAACCGAGGTGCCGCGGAGTTGGTGGTTCAGCGAGACGGCCAGGGCGCGGAGCAGGTCTGTCACCTCGCGACGCTCCTCCAGGGAGAGCGCGGGGGAGGGATGGGTGAGCGCCTGTCTCATGAAGGAGCGCGAGACAATCATCAGCGAGCCCCAGAGCTTGCGGGCCTCCCAGAAGCGGTCATACGCGGTGCTGTTCCGGAAGCCGAGGAAGATGGCCAGCGCGACGCCGAGCAGGCCCAGGGGGCCTTCCCGCAGGTTGAAGGGATGGGGGCCAGTGGCCACCGCCAGGCAGGCGAGCGCCAGGAAGAAGCCCAGCCGAGGCAGGATGCGGGGGACGACGGAACCGCGCCAGACGAACAGCATGCGAAGCCAGTGCATTCGCGGACGAACAATCATGCGGCCCCACTAACCATGGCCGAGGGCGCTCGTCGACCACGGAGCCAGAGGACACGGGGTGGGGTTTCGGGCCATCGCGCTTGAAGGGGCGGGTTCGGGGATTCGCGTCGACGCCTGCTTCGCGGCGGCCGAGGTCGCGAGCCCTGGGCCGAGGGTCGGGCGTTGCCTCATTGGTGGAACGTGGACACGCATCTCCTCCAAGAGGTCACGGTCCATTTCGTGGGCGGAAGCGCTCCGAGCGACGCATGGGTCGCGCGGCCCTGGACCGACGTGGAAGCGCGACGGTTCGCCCTGGAGGTCGGCTCGTGATTCGTCTGAGCAACAGCACCCTGGTGTCCCTTCCGGCCGGCGTGGAGGGCCCCGCCTATGACCGCACCCGGGTGACGCCGGGCATCGCCCACCTGGGCGTGGGCCAGTTCCATCGCGCGCACCAGGCGCTCTACCTGGACCGCTGCCTCGCCCTCCCCGGGCAGGAGCGCTGGGGCATCGTCGGCATTGGCGTCCTGGATGGAGCCCGGGAGCGCCACAAGGCGGACGCGCTCCACGCGCAACAGGGCCTCTACAGCCTGACGGAGTTTCCCGCGCGGGGACGTCCCACGGTGCGAGTGGTGGGCTCGCTGGTGGGCTACCTCCATGCACCCGAGGACCCCGAGCGCGTGCTGGAGCTGCTGGCGGCTCCGGACCTTCGCCTCGTCACCCTCACGCTCACGGAAGGGGGCTACAACCTGGACGAGGCAGGGCAGTTCCTGCTGGAGACGCCCGCCGTCGCGAGGGATTTGGACAGCCAGGTGCCGACCACCGCCTTCGGGCTCGTCACCGAGGCGCTGCGTCGACGGCGTGAGCGGGGCCTGGGGCCGTTCACCGTGCTGAGCTGCGACAACCTCCGTCAGAATGGCGAGGTGGCCCGGGACGCCTTCCTGTCATTCGCCCGGGCCCGGGTGCCGTCGCTCGCGAACTGGATGGAGGAGCACGTCACGTTTCCCAGCGCCATGGTGGACCGCATCACCCCCGGCGTGACGGAGCACGAGGCGGCCCGGCTCAACGAGGCCAGCGGACTGGATGACGCGCTACCTGTGTACTCCGAGTCATTCATCCAATGGGTCATCGAGGACAGGTTCTGCGCCGGGCGGCCGCCCCTGGAGCGGGTGGGGGTCCAATTCACCGACGACGTCGGGCCCTATGAGCAGGTCAAGCTGCGGCTGCTGAATGCCTCACACAGCCTGCTCGCCTTCCCTGGCCTCCTGATGGGCTACCGCTTCGTCGCCCAGGCCATGGAGGACCCCGCGCTGGTGTCCTTGCTGCAAGCGTTCCTGCGCGAGGACGCGGAGCCGTTGCTGCATCCGCCGCGAGGGTTCTCCGTGCGGGACTACGGCGACACGGTGCTGGAGCGATTCAGCAACCCCGCCATCAACGACCAACTCCTGCGCATCGCCAGCGACAGTGCCTCCAAGCTCCCCCTCTTCGTCCAGCCCACGGCGCGAGAGGCGCTGCGCGAGGGCCGCGACACCCGGCGCATCGCGTTCCTGCTCGCCGCGTTCTGCGAGTACCTGCGGGGAGTCGACGAGCGCGGCCATGTCTTCCTTCCCCTGGAGCCGCACCTGACGGGGGCCGAGGTGAGGCGCGCGCACGCCACGGACTTGAAGGCGCCCCTGGGCCTGGAGCTGTTCCAGGGGTGGGGTCTGGCCGAACATCCCGGGTTCGTGAAGGACTGCGTCCACTTCCGACGGGAGCTGCGCTTCAAGGGTGTCTCGGCCACCCTGGCGGAGCTGGCGCGGTCGACGGAAGCGGCCTCGGCTTGAGCGCGGGCGAGGGCCGGTGTGTCAGGCCCTCGCCTGGCCCACCATGTCCGACGCGCTGGTCCGCTTCCCTCGACCCCGTGTCCGTCGACCCGCCCCGGTCGAATCCAGGACCGCGAGGTCGGAGGGGAAGCAGACCCCAGGGAGGTGTCGGTGTGGCGCGCCTGCCAGTGCCCGAGTCACGGGGCGCCGGAACTCAAGGGGATTCTGGTCGACGCTGAAATCAGCAGCGTGATTGCAACGGTTGTTTGGTGGCGTGAAACGGGGGCTTCATGATGACCGCGGGCGTTCGAGCGCGCTTTCGCGCCGCGCCTGACTGGAGTCCATCTCGATGCGAAACCTCGTCAGTGGGTGCCGCCGTTCCCTGGTGGTGGCCCTTGGGTTGTTGCTGGCCTCGTGCGGTGACGCGCCCGTCGAAAGTCCGGCCCCACCGGAGATGGCACCCCACCTCCCCAGCACCCCGGATGGACAGGTGCATGCCATGTCGTTGCAGGCCTTCATCGTCTGTGACCCGCCGAATGTCTTCACGTCGTGCGAGGGGTACGTGACAGGGGGCGTGGCGCCCTACACCTTCTATTTCGGGCGGAACATCATCGAGTACGAGACGGGGCGGCAGTACTCGGTGACGGGGCCAGGCACGGGGGGCTGGTACCCCTATGGCTGCACGCCTCCTTCCGAAGAGCAGCCCGCGACCTTCGACGAGCAGCCGACCCTCCGGGTGCGCGACGCGCTGGGCAACTACTCCCCGCTGGTGACGGACTCCTATCGCGCCTGCCACGCGCCGTAGTGGGCGCCGCCGGTGCGCGCTACTTGCTGTCGAGCGTGAAGACGCCGTCCCAGTCCTCGGGCGGCGGCGTCACGAGCAGGGTGTCGCACCGCGCGGCGAAGCGCTGGGAGGGAGGGTCCTCGGGCGAGGCGAGGAACACCGCGCGGGCCTCGGTGAAGCGCCGGGCCCGGTAGAGCGCGAGGCCCTCCGCGAAGCGGACGAGGTGCGGCGCGGGAGAGGTGCCCGCCACGCCCACGAGCTCGAACACGCGGACGGGCTGCTGCTTGCCTTTGACGCGCAGCAAATCCAACTCGCGGGCCAGCACCACACCGCGCGCGGCGAGCAGCGTGTCCTCGGCGACGAGCGTGCGGGTGCCGTAGACCTTGGCGGCACCCTCCAGGCGCGAGGCGAGGTTCACCGTGTCGCCGATGACGGTGTAGTCCTGGGCCGCGCTGGAGCCCAGGTTGCCCGCCACGGCGTGGCCGGTGTTGATGCCGATGCGGCAGTCGAGCCTGGGCAGCCCTCGCGCCTCGAACACCGGAGACAGCCGGTCCACCACCGCGAGCAGGTCCAACGCGGTGAGGCACGCGCGCGCCGCATGGTCCTCCAGCGGGAGCGGCGCGTTCCAGAAGCACATGATGGCGTCGCCGATGAACTTGTCGAGCGTGGCTCCATGCTGGGTCAGCACGCCCGTCGCCTGCTCGAAGTAGGTGTTGAGCAGCGCGACCAGTTCCTCCGGGCTGAGCTGCTCGCTCATCGAGGTGAAGCCCACCAGGTCGCTGAACAGCACCGTGAGCAGCTTCCGCTCGCCTCCCGGCGCGGCCTTCTCCGGATTCTTGAGCAGCTCGTCCACCACCTGCGGCGCGAGGTAGCGCTTGAAGAGGCCTTTTATCTGGTCCCGCTGTCGCAGGCCGCTGACCATCTCGTTGAATGCCTGCGCCACCCGGCCCACCTCGTCGGTGCCGCGCACGGGCACCTCGACGGTGAGGTCTCCCAGCCGCACGCGCCCCGCCGCCTCCTCCAACCGCACCAGCGGCGAGGCCAGCCCGCGCGCGAGGAAGAAGGCGGCCGCCAGCGCGAACAGCGCGATGCCCACGGCCGTGGGCACCAACCACAGTCGGAAGCGCCGGAGGATGGGCTTGATTTCAGCGTCGAAGTCCCGGAGGACGAACACCTGTCCCATCCGGGCCCCGTCCACGCCGAGGAGCGTCCCCTCGCGCACCAGGTAGTGCGTGTCGCCGAGGTACACATCACGCGCCTGCCCGGCCTCCAGCTTCGGACCGTCCAACCGCGTCTCCAGCGGGAGCTGGGACGCCGTGGCTCCGTCCTCCGCGCGGACAGCGAAGCTGGCGCGGGTGTCCGCCATCTGCGGCCCCGGTGCCCTGGGGGCCATCGGGTCCTCCAGCAGCACGTCCTTCACCCATTGGCCCGACAGCACCACCCCCACCGGTTCGCGCGAGGCCCCATAGGCGGGCTGCGCATGGACGAGCAGCAGGTCCCCCTCGCGCACCTGCTCCAAGGGGATGAACGTGAAGGGCAGGGAGCGCAGCTGCGCGGGAGACCAGAGCGCCGACGTGGGACCGCGCCTCAGCGCGGTGTCGAGCAGCGGCAGCGCCAGTGGCTGGTCCCCCAGTTGCTCCGGCTCCGCGCGGGTGTAGACGAGCCGCCCGCTGGCGTTGAAGAAGGCCCAGGGAGGCTCGCCCCCGAACGCGTCGGTGTCGGCGGAGGAGATGACCTCGCGGGCATAGCGGATGCCGTCGGTCTCCGCCGTCTCGTCTCCGAGCCCGGCCTCGGCGTCGAGGGAGTTGACCGAGAGGGACATCCCCCTGAAGGAGTGGTCCATCGTCCGCGCCTCGGCCACGTCGCGGATGCGCTCCTGACTGGCGCGGGCGAGCTGCTGGAAGGCCACCAGCGTGCGCTCCAGGTCGCTGGCGATCTTCTGCTTGGCCGCCGCCTCCACCGCGAGCGTGGTGAGCACGAGCGCCGCGACGAGCGCCGCGCCTGCGAGCGCCATGAAGGCGAGAACGAGCTTCCGGGTCAGCGTCACCGCGCGAAGGATAGCCGCGCCCGGGCGCTCCCCGCGAATCTAGGGACTCTTGCCGGAGTAATCGGGCCGGGGGCCGTACTTCTTGCCGTGTTTGTCCAGGTGGGTGTCGTCGGCGCGCGTCTCGGTCAGCTCGAGCGTGGCGGTGGCGGTGCCTCCCGACTCCACGACGACCTCCACGCGGGCGATGTTGCTCTTCTCGTCCCGCCGATGCACGGCGAAGAGGGGATGGCGTCCGGGAGGCACGCCTCGCAGCTCGAAGCGCCCGTCCTTGTCCGTCACCGCGAAGGCGCGGTTGGGCACCACCACCACCGTCGCCACCATCTGCTCGTGGATGTCGCAGTACACGTCGATGATGCCCGTCTTCTTGAAGGTCTCGACGTAGGCCTCGCCCGGCCGGTTCTTGCCCGCGTCGAACCTGCGCGCCACCGAGCGCGAGAAGACGTTGTGCAGCACCACGTCCCGGTTGGAGAACTCCACCTTCTGTCCCGCGACGATGGGCAGCACCGAGGGGAAGAAGGTCTTGTCCCGCTGGCTCATCTTCGCCACCTCGGCGGGGGGCTCCTCGGTGTAGCCGGTGAGGTAGACGACCACGCCGGAGCGGTCCGCCTTGGGCGTCGGCTTGCCGTCCGGACCGATGACGAGGATGCGCACCTCTCCTCGCACCGCGCCCGGCTCGGCGCTCGCGAGGGACGCGGTCATCAGGAGCGACAGGAGGAGCGACTTCACAGCGCCACCGCCCAGATGAGCCTCGGCATGAAGCGAGGGGTTTCGTCGGTGATGCCCGTCAACCCGACGAAGGTGCCGGCGGTAATCCACATGCGCCCGAACGTCCAGGCCACGCTCGGACCGACGAAGAGGTGCGGGTCGCCTTTCACGTCCTTCAGCCCGAACTCACCGAAGGACTCGAACGACAGCCGCAGCTCGTCCGGGATGACGGGATAGGAGACGCCCGCGGAGTACGTCCCGAGGATTTGGACCGGGGCGTCGCCGCCGCGCAGCCCGGGGATGCCCACCTGTGCGCCCAGGTCCAGCGCCACGCGCAGCCCGCTGTCCCACTGGTAGGAGCCGACGAGGTCGGCGTCCACGCGCGACGGGCTCGCCTCGCGGATGGACTGGTGCCAGACGGCGCGGATGAGCGGTTGGAACGCGCGGTCATCGCCTCGGGGAAAGAGGCGGTAGCGGAAGTCGGCCTCGAAGGAGTCCAGCTCCGTGATGTCCCGGTTGGCGCGCACCTGGAAGGGGATGGCGAGCTCCAGGTGCTGGCTCAAGCCGATGACGGGCCCCCACCAAATCCAGTAGACGGAAGGACGGTCCGGGAACGCGGGCGCGCGGCTGCGGGCCCACAGCCACTGCTCCAGCTCGACGTCGCCCTTGGGCACGATGTCGGTGTCGAACGTCCAGATGAAGGGGCGGCGGCCGGCCAGGGCAGGCTCGGCCCACGTCACCCCCAGGATGCATGCCACCAGCGCCAACCAGCGGACTGCTCGCATTCGCGCTCCCCACCCCGGGCGACAGGGTGCTCGTGCTGGTGCCTAGCACACCACGCCCGGAGGTGGGACCGACAGGCGATTACAACCGGTCGCTGATTCGCTGCTGCAACAGCCAGTCGTAGAGCTCCAGGGTGGCGTAGGCGGTGTCCCACGTCGCCTCGTTGTGACCTGCGTTGGGGATGATGGTGACGCGCATCTTGCTCTCACCCGGGCCGCACTTCGTGTCGAGCCACGTCTTGACGCTCGTGGCGCGGGACGGCGTGTCCAGGGCGCCGTGGAAGGCCCAGATTGGCAACGGCTTCAGGTTGCAGATGTTCGCGTTATTGGTGGGCGTGGAGGTGATGGAGATGGGGACGATGGCCGCCAGTTGGCTGGTGTGGTTCATGCCCAGCTCGATGCTGATGTTGCCGCCGCCGCTCAGTCCGGTGACGTAGACGCGGTCCGCGTCCACGCGGTAGTCCTTCTTGGCGTCCTCGATGAGCGCGAGCAGCGAGGGCGCGGCGAACCAGCCGGTGCCCGTGTTGTCGAAGGGGAGGCGCTGATTGGGCGAGATGACGATGGCCTTCATCGCGGCGCGGAAGCTGGCGGAGGAGAACTGCCGGGCCAGGCCCTCCGGATTGCTCAGCACCGCAGTGCGGTCGACGGTGAGGGTACTGCCTCCGATGCCGTGCATCCCGATGATGAGCGGCCAGCGGGTGGTGCGGTCATTGTTGTACTGCTCGGGCAGGAAGAGGGCGTAGTCGTAGCGGACGTTGCGGACCAGCGTCTGCTGTCCGGCCGCGCACGTGGTGGGGCCGGTGGGAGTGGCGGCCGGTGTACCCATGAGCTTCAGCTCGCGCAGCCGGCAATGGGGCTTGTCCTTGCACACCACCCGGACCTGCGTGGTGATGACGGGCGTGGTGAAGGTGAGCGTCTTCTGCGTGGTGCTGAGCGGGTTGCCGTCCACCACGGTGCCAGGAATCGTCTTCCAGCAGCCGCCATTCCAGGCCTGCAACTCGAAGGCGGGCATCGCGTTGGTCGCGGTCGCCGAGGTGCCCAGGTGCAGCTCCGCGCTGCTCACCTCGTAGGCGCCCTGGAGGTCCACGTCGAGGTAGTTGTGCGTCTGGAAGTGGAAACCGGACTCCCACCGGGTGGCGAGGTCTCCGTCCACCGCGTTCGCCGGCGGGAGGGATGTGTTGAAGGAGCCCGCGGTGGCGGGTTTCTTGAACGCCACGTCGGTGAGCACGGCTGGCGGCGCCGTCACCGTCACGCTCACCTCGTCGGAGGCCGTGGCTCCGTCGTCGTCCGTGGCGGTGAGCCGGAAGACGAAGACGCCGGCGGACAGGCCCGCGATGCTCAAGGAGGCGGTGGTGGTGCCGCTCAGCGTGGCCGAAGGGCCGCTCACCTGCGTCCAGGCCAGCGACGTCACCGTGCCGTCCGCGTCGGTGGCTCCGCCGACCAGCGTCACGCTGCTGGTGGGCAGCGTCAGCGACCTGTCCGCGCCCGCGTCGGCCACGGGCGGGATGTTCACCTGCGTCGAGTGGGGCGTGCCGAAGACCCACAGCTCCTTCACCCGGCAGTTGTCCGCGAGCGGGTCCCTGCATGAGAAGCGCACCTTGTTCGCCGTCACCGGCTGCGTGAACGTGGTGGACACCGCGATGCTCGTGTTGGCCGTCTGGCTGGCGCCGGGGATGGGCTTCCAGCCTGTCCCGTCGTCGTAGAACAGCTCGTAGCTCTGGATGACACGGGTGTCCCGGAAGCCGGTGTAGAGCTCCATCCGGACCAGGTCGAACGTCCCCTGCAGGTCGATGTCGAGCAGGCGCGTCTGGTTGTAGATGCCAGGGCACCAGCGCGACGTATCGGTATTGATGTCCCCATCCACCGCGTACTCCGGACGGAACGGGTCCTGCGTGGAGCTGGCCGTGGCCGGCTTGTTCAAGGTGACATTGATGAGCTCGTCGATTCTGGCGCGCTGCTGCGCGGGCTGGAGGGCGCGCTCGTCGCCCTCCGGTGCTCCGCAGCTCACGAGCGCACTCGCCACCAACATGCTGATGAGGGATTGAAGCCGTCGCAAGGTGTCCTCCTCGGGATGGGGAAGAGGACATCTTGCATCAGTCACAGGGTTTCAAATCCGCAAAAGTTGTTATTCGTGTAATTCGCATGTAATGTCATGTCACCACTTGCCGGCGTGTGCGCCTCCGTCCACGTGGAGGACTTCGCCCGAGACATAGGTCGCGCCGTGAAGGTAGAGCACCGCGTCCACCATCTCCGCCACCGTGCCGACCCGGTGCATGGGGGACATGGTCCTGAGAAAGGGATGTTTGTCCTGGGAGTGCATGGGCGTGTCGATGGCGCCCGCGGCCACGGTGTTCACGCGGATGCCCTGGCCCGCGTATTCGATGGAGAGCGCGCGGGTGGCGGTCTCGAGTCCGCCCTTGGTCAGGATGGCGAGCGCTCCGGAGACGCCCGAGATGGGCTGCCCCACCAGGGACGTGCCGATGTTCACGATGTGCCCTGCCTTCCGGGGCACCATCCACCGGAGGGCCTGCTGGCTCATGTGGAAGAAGCCCGCGATGTTCGTCGACACCAGCTGGGCGAAATCGCTCTCGTCATAATCCGTGAAGGGTTTTGCGATGAAGAGGCCCGCGTTGTTGATGAGCAGGTCCACCTGCCCGAAGCGCGACTCCGCGACCTCGAAGACCTTCCTCGCCGTCGCCTTGTCCCCGACATCGCCGTCCACGAGCGCCAGTTGCTCCGTCGGCACGAGCGAGGGCTCGCGCGACGTCTGCCTCGCCGTCCCCACCACCGAGAACCCTCGCTCCAGCAGGGCCCGGGTGAGGCCCAGACCAATTCCACTCGACGCACCCGTGACGACCGCGACCTGTGAACCCATGGTTTCGCTCCGTGAACGGGCGAAAAGCCCGTCTCGCCGGGCCTAGGTCGTCACGCGCCGGACTGTTACAGGCCGTCGTATTCGAAGGAGCAATGGCGCAATTGCTCACGGGCGCGGTGGAGGAGGACTCGGACATAGCCGTCGGAGATGCCGAGCAGCTTTCCCACCTCGCCGCTGGGCTGTTCATCCAACAGACTGAGCATGACCACGCGACGCTGAAGCTGGGCCATGCGGGAGATGCACCCGTGCATCCAGGCCAGTTGCTCGGTGCGGGAGATGAACTCCTCGCTCGTCACGGTGTCCTGTGCGGCCTCCCCCGCTTCGAGCAGCAGTCGCGCCTTGGACTGGCGGGAGTGTTTGCGTCGGCGGTTCATGAGGTTGTGGCGGAGGATGACCGTCAGCAGCTTCACCGAGTCGTCGGAGTCCCGCGCGATTTCCCGCGCCTCCGGGAGGCGGAAGAACGAAAAGAAGCTCTCCTGGACCGCGTCGAGCGCATCCTCCGCATCCAGGCCCCGACGGCGGGCATGGGTGAGCAAACGCTCCCGGTGCTCATGCACCAGCTCCGCCACCCACGACAAGAAGCCGGGGGAGATGGGCGGCGAGGCGGGGAGTTGGGAGATGTCCTTGGCCGTCACGTTCCTGCTCCTGAAGAGGGTCTCAGCCCCCTAGGTCTCCAGTAGCGGCGTCGTTACAAGGTTTCCACGGGAAGCGCCCGGAGGCCGTGGGCCACGAAGCCCAGCATCAGGATGGAGGCGGATGGGGTGCTGTAGAAACGGTGGTATCCCGCGCGCACCTGTTCCAGCTCCTCCAGGGAGATGAGCCCGGCATCCATCGCCGGTCGTAGCCGCTCCGGGTCCAACTGGCGTCGGAACGCCTCCAGGCCCAGCGCGTCGCTGTGGTACGCGATGACGTCCAGCCGGACGTCCGTGAACCCCGCGGCGGTGAGCAGGCGCACGAGTTGGCGACCGATGAAGCGGTTGCCGCCGCGGTGGAGCTGAAGCCGCTCCGCCTTGCGGTGGATGGACTCCAGCTCCGGCAGGGACGGCTCCGCCACGCCCCACAGTCCCGCGTCCAGCTCGCTGACCACCAGTCGCCCTCCAGGACGAAGCAACCTGAGGGCCTCGCGCGCCGCGAGCAGGGGCTCCTCCAGGTGTTGAAACACGAAGCGCGCCAGCGCCAGGTCGAAGCGCGCGTCGGGCAGCCCTGTCTCCAGGACGGAGCAGCGGTGCACCCGCGCGCGTGCGCCCAGTCGGGCCTCCGCGAGCACACACATCCCAGGGTTCAGCTCCACGACATGCAACGCGCCGGAGGGCACCAGCTCCAGCAGCTTCTCCGCGACGAACCCAGGCCCGCCTCCCAGCTCCACCACGGACATGCTCTCCGTCAGCCCCAGGGCACGAAGGAGCCGACGCTCCTCCGGCCAGCTCAGCTCCACCTGGGCCTTCAGCCTCGCGAGCTCCTCGCCGAGCCCTCCTGAGTGTTCCTCCGGACGATATGAGCCACTCATTCCGCATCCCAGCGGCGAGCACGCATCGGCAGCCCGCCCGAGGGACGCAGTGTCACCAGCGCCTCCGGCTCCACGCGGCGTCCTTCCACGTGCTGGAGCTGGAAGCGCTGGACGACCATGGCCAGGACGAGTCGCGCCTCCATCATCGCGAAGTTGCGACCGATGCAGACACGTGGGCCTCCGCTGAAGGGCAGGTACGCATAGGGATGTCGAGCCGAGGCGCGGCTGTCCCGGAAGCGCTCCGGGTCGAAGGTCTCCGGCTCGCTCCAGTAGTCAGGGTGGCGATGGAGCAGGTACGGGCTGACGATGACCAGGGTGCCGGCGGGGAGGTGATAGCCACCCACGCAGTCGTCCTCCCGGCAGATGCGCGACATCAACCACACCGGGGGATACAGGCGCATCGCCTCCTGGAGCACCCGTCCTCCGAAGTCGAGCGCCCGCACCCGCTCCGCCACCAGTGGCTTCGTGCCCAGCAGCGCCCGCGCCTCCTCGCGCACGCGAAGCCGAGCCTCCGGATGCAGGCCGAGCAGGTGCAGGCTCCAGGTGAGCGCCTTGGCCGTCGTCTCGTGGCCCGCCATCAGGAAGGTGAAGATCTGCTCGCGCAGGACGCGCTCACCGGCGGGTCCGTCGAGCGCGGGAGGATGCCCTTCCAGGAGCAGGGCCAGCAGGTCCGTGCCTCCACCCGTCTCGCGCCGCCGCGAGAGGATTCGCTGGACGAGCGTGTCGATGAGCTGGCTCGCCTCGCGGAACTGTCGCAGGCCCACGGCGTCCTCGGCGTCGAAGCGGGACATGAAGCTGTTGAGCCGCTGCACCGCCCCGGCGAAGTCCGTCGTGGCGTCCTCCAAATCACAGCCGAAGAGACAGCGGGTGACGATGCGCAGCGTGAGGTGCCCCAGCTCGCGCTCCACGTCGAAGGGGATGCCCGTGCGCGCCGGGTCCTCCCAGCGACGCAACATGTCCTCGGTGCACTCCGCCATGACCTGGACCCAGGGCTCGATGCGACTGTGCTCGAAGGCGGGACGGGCCACGCGGCGCTGCTCGGCCCAGGGCTCACCCTCGGTCGTCATCAGGCCCTGGCCCAGCATGGGCAGGAGCATCATCAAGTCGGGCGTGCCCTGCTTGACGTAGTTGCGCGCGTGACTCTGGAGCACGTGCTGCGCGTGGAGGGGATGGTTCACCACCACGGTGGACCAGCCTCCCGCCGTATAGCGGAAGAGGCTCCCGTACCTGCTGGCGCTCTCCGTGAGGAAGCGCAGCGGCTGGGCGCGCAGGGCTCCCAAGTCAGGAGCATCCGTCACCAGCGGAGGCAGGGGCAGGTTGAGGTCCGTCAGGCTCATGGCATCACCCTGAGCACAGGCTCTCGGTCCTGGAAGAGGGGATGTTTCGCCGCGCGGTACGACGCGGAGAACACCCCCTGGAGCTTGCGGTACTCCCGCATGAACTCCTCCCGAGGCATCCGCGTCCGCGTCACCGCGTGCTGCAAGTCGAAGTGCTCCCAGTGGGGCCGGCCATTCGGCTGCCGCTCCAGGATGTGCTCGAACGACTCGCACGCGGGTGTGCCCGGCAGCGGCGTGAGCAGGGTGAAGGACGGATAGTCGACGCCCTGCTCACGGATGAATGTCGCGAGCTGGTCGAACTCCCGAGGCGTGTACTCCGGCTTGACGATGAAGCTGGCGAAGACGTGGATGCCCAACTCTTTCGCCGCCTGGAGCCCTTGGAGTATCTGCTCGCGCGCCTGCCGCTTGTTGTAGTCCTTCAGCTCGTGGTCGAGCACCGCCTCCAGCCCGAAGAAGACGCGCCGCAGGCCGATGTCCCGCCACCGCCGCATCAGGTCCAAATCCCTCAGGAAGGAGTCGATGCGGCAGTACGCGAAGTACTCCTTCTCCAGTCGAGCGGCTTCAATCTGCTCGGCCAGCGCCCACATGCGACGCGGGTTGACGAAGGGCTCGTCGTCCACGAGGAAGACATAGCGCTCGGGGATGGTGGCCAGCTCCTCGACGACGCGCTCGACGTCGCGCTTGTAGTAGCGGCCGTCCATGATCTTCCACAGCGAGCAGAAGTTGCACCGGAAGGGACAGCCCACCGTGGTCCGCAGCAGCGCGATGGGCTTCATCCAGTCGATGAAGTAGCGCGCCCGGTCCGCCGGCACGAGGCTCCGATCCGGAAAGGGCAGCGCGTCGATGTCCAGCTTGGGCGCCTCGCCTCCGAAGCGGAACGTGTCCGGGGCGCGCGCCCACGCCCCTGGGATTTCCGTGAGCCCGTCTCCCGCCTCCAGCGCCTGGAGGATGCGCCGGAACGGGCGGACTCCCTCGCCACTCACGACACAGTCAATCTGGGGCTCGAAGAAGTCCTCGGGCATCAGCGTCGCATGGTGTCCCCCCACCACCGTGCGCACCCGGGGCAGCAACGCCTTGGCCTGCCGACATAGCTCCAGCATCCGGGGCACGTGCATGGAGTAGCCCGTGACGCCCACCACGTCGGGCTCGAAGCTCCACAGCGTCAGCGTCAAATCATGGGGATGCAGGCGCAAATCGAGCAGCCGCACCTCATGGCCATCCTGACGGGCCCCCGCGGACAGGTACTCCAGGGCGAGCGGCTCCGCGATGGCACCCAGGTCTCCCCAGCCGATGAGCTCCCTCTTCGCGTTGGGATAGAGCAACAGGACCTTCATGTGCCGTCCTCCTTCGCTCGGGTGCCGAGCGCGAACTCACCCACCGCGCCCTCGGCCAGCGGGGGGATTCCACTGGCGCGCGCGAACAGCTCGGAGTCGCCGCCGCCCAGCGCGCACGGCGCCAGGTCCATGGCGGTCGCCGCCAGATACAGCGTCTGGAACAGCACCCCGACGTTCTTGAGGATGAGCGCGTAGCCCATGGCCTGGTACTTCCAGAAGACGCGCGGGAAGCGGGCCGTGATGACGAGCAAGACCTGCGGCCGTCCCTCCCGGGCGAGCGTGTGCCAGGCGCCTTCCAGCAGCTGCTCCACCTGCTGCGTTCGGGGCGTCAGCTTGCACAGCTCGTGTTGCCCGGAGCGGTACTGATACAGGCCGGACTCCAGGCCCTCGCAGCGGTCCACGACGAGGTACAGCTCCAGCTCATACAGCGCGCCTCCACCGGGGTAGGGGCGCTCACCCAGCTCGCCATGTTCCGTGGAGAGGACCCGACGCGTGCGCGCCGCGCGGTACAGCAGCTCACCAAGCTGTTCGAGGCTGATGGGCGGCTCGCCATACGTGCGAAGCGAGCGGCGTCGCTCCAGCACCTGGGTGAAGGGCGCGTCCTCCTGCGAGAGCCGCTTGAGGTCGGGCCGGGGCAGCGGCACCACCGCCTCCGTCATCCGGGGCTTCAGCGCGGGCAGGGGCTCCATCCGGTGCTCGAAGCGATACGTGGCGCCATAGGGGCTCGGCAGTCGCCCCAGTCGGCTGTGCCCATGGAACAGCAGGTCCTCCGGCTCCCACAGCGCCAGCGCGGCGTCCTCCTCCTCGGGGACGTGCACCGCCTTCGCGTCCAGGAGCATCCCCAGGAGGAGGTCCACGGCCTTGATGGGCAGCGTGGCGGCGCGCTCCGTCAGCTCGGCCAGGGAGCGCGGGCTAGACAGCTCCGGGAGGAGCGCCGCCGCCCGTGTGTCCCGCAGCAGCACGCGGGCGTGGGACGCGGGGACTTCCACCACGAGCTGGTGGTCCTCGCGACGCACGCACGCGAGCCGTGAGAGGACATACTTCGCCTCGGGCCTCCGGGGCTCCGAGTGGCCGGGGGCCGTGCTCGGCAGCAGCGTCGCCAGTGGTGCGTCCTCCAGCAGCAGCGTCCGGTACAGGAAGTCGTTCCGTGCGAGGGATTGGAGCAGGTGGTCCAGCAGGAGGCTCGCGGTGGGCCCGTCATGCGGCTCCGCGGTGTCGAGCAGCTCGTGTTCCGTGCCGCCTGTCTCCAATTGCTGGAGCGCGGCCCGGGCGCCAGCGGACAGGCCGCCGAACTCCAGACCGAAGCGAGGACTGGCGACGACGCGCCGCCCATCCTCCAGCGTGTGGACCTTGATGCCGGGCGTGAGCCCGAAGGATTCATGGAGCCGCATCGCGTCCGCTCCTCAGAAGAAGATGCCGGTGGGGTTGAGCTGCTCCTCGCGCAGCGGCCGCTGGACCCAGCCCAGCCGCGCGGGCACGTCGTAGAGCCGGCCCGGCCCGAAGCGCTTCCAGAAGTGACGCATGCCGGGGACCATCACCTTGACGACGGGCAGCCCCACGTCGGGCTGCGTCTGGTCCAGCACCAGCGTCTCCATGCCCGCGCGCCTGGCGTGCGCGACACAGCGCTCCACGTCCACGCGCAAGTCACCGGAGGACAGGTCGGGGAGCAGGCCCAGGGGGCGCGCGGGGGCGTTCGGGTCAGGGAGCAGATAGGGCTGGTTCGCCGCCGTCGCCGTCTGCCACCACCGGACGGCCTCCCGCTCGGGGAACCAGTAGAGCGTCTTGCCGTCCGCGTCCCGGTGCTGCACGGCGGGGAGGAACTGGTTGACCTCCGTGAGCGCCCGCAGCAGCGCGACGCGCGCGTCCAGGTGCGCGCCGAAGCCCACGACGATGTCCTCCACCGGCGAGTCCCATCGCCGTGACACCGCCGCGAGCGTGGGAATGCCCAGGTCCGCGGTGACGTCCAATACCCACAGCTCTCGCTGGAGTCGGCCGTAGTGCTCCCGCAGCGCGTGGACATACGGCAGGTCCACGCTGTCCAGGTCCACGGCGGGCCGCCGCGTCCGCGAGTACCACCAGAGCGCCACCGAGTCGCGCTCCACCAGCTCCAGGAAGCCCTGGAGGATGGCCTCCTCCAGCGTGTTGCCCGCCGCGCAGCCGTTGGAGTCGCTGGAGCAGAAGAACCACTTGCGCAGGTCCGGGTGCCCGAAGGAGCAGTAGGCGCTGGGGACGTGGCGGAAGCGCTCGTGCGTGAGGGACCACGCGTGAGTCCAATGGATGCGCCGGTCGGGGTCGAAGACCTCCGGCACATGGTGGAAGCCGGACGGGTGTGAGGCGTTCCACTCCGCGCGCTGGGCGTATTGCGCGGGGCTGAAGTTCATCAGCGCGTTGGGGTGGACGGCCTCGTCCCGGAGCTCGTGGAGGCTTGCCACGTGGCTCCACTCCTCACCCCGGTAGACGCCGGAGTAGCGCTCGATGGCTTCGCACAGCGCGCTCACCCGGGCCTGGGCATCCGTCGTCCCCTTGCCCCCGCTGCGGCCCCGGAGGTTGAGCAGGACGAAGCGCAGGTCCTGCTGCATCAGCGCGAAGTTGTGTCCGGCCGCGTAGCTGTGGACCAGCCCCGCGCCGTCGTCCGCGCTCAGCGGCTCCAGGTTGCGCACCACGCCGGTGATGGGGCTGATGTGCTTCTCCAGTCGCGCGAGGGTCTGCTCGGGGGACTGGGTGCGATGGCCCCCGTCACCGTCGAACCGCTTGGGACAGGGCCTGGGAATGACAGGCAGCGGCGCGCGCGACGTGGCCTCCGCGTCCGAACACACCGGACACTGGGGTCTGCGCACGAGCGCGTGTCGCTCCAATTCCAGCGTCGTCAGGTCCAGGGTGACCAGTTGTTCGCTGAGCGGGTGCTCGGGGCCGAGCACCAGCGCCTTGGCCACCTCCAGCGCCGCGAGCTGGAAGGCCGTCCCGGTGGTGGCCGACAGGCTCGCGGCCGGCAGCACCAGGGGATGGACGTGGCCCTGCTCCCGCTCCAGGAAGGACTCGAGCTGCCGGTTGGAGCGCAGGCGCTGCGCGAGGCAGGCCCAGCACGCGGTCAACGCGGGGCGGAAGACGGGCCCCAGCCACAGCGTGCCACCCACGGGCCTGGCCAGCATCCAGGGCCGCCGCGCCGCGAGCGCCTGGCGGTTGAGCGCATCGAGCGCGGGGTGCAGGTAGTCGTCGCAGAGCACCAGCTGGAAGCCCGCCTCACCCTCCGAGCGCAGGCCCTGGGCGCGCAAGGCCTCTCGCTGGGACTCCTGCCACGCGCCCCCGAGCGAGACGATGGACACGGGCGTCTGGAGGCGCTCGGCCACGGTGGCCATGTCCACGCCGAGCGCGTGCCAGAAGGGGGCCTGCTCCGGTGCGTCGGTGCTGCCCTCGAGGATGCAGCCCTGCTCCGCGGCGATCTCCAGCGCGTGGGAGACCTCCACCAGGGACAGTCGCGAGGAGAGCGCCTCGAAGACCTCCGGCAGCGAGTGGTGTCCGTCCAGCAGTGGCACGAGCAGGGGGAAGGCGCGACCTCGCAGGAGCAGGTAGTCCTTCTCGTGCAGAAGCAGCACCGTCGACTCGTCGACGCGCTCCACGCGGCAGTGGCTCTTCCAGACAGGTCTCGACAGCATTCGTGACTCCCGGGGGCATGAAGCGTGGGCACCGCTGGAACGACAGGGGCGACACCGGAGCCCGGTGGCGCGCGGCCGCCGGGTCCGGAGCGATGCGCGGGGCTCAGGTGCAGGTGCAGCAGGGACAGCAGCAGCAGCAGACCGAGACATCCTTGGCCGCCGCTCCCGCCGTCCCGCCCGGCGTCACGGTGGGCTGCGGCGGGATGAACAGGGTGATGTTCCCGTCCTTGTTGCGGTCCCAGCTCTTGAGCTGCTCGTCGTAGCCCGTCGTCGTCGCTCCGCTGTACGCCTCGGTGAACGCCACCGACTTGGGGATGGTGTCGAAGCCGTAGACCTTCAACAGGTTCGGGTCCTGCTCAATCTGGCCTTTCTTGCCAGGGTTCGCCCAGACATCCTGGATGAGCTTGGAGTACGCCGTGCGGAAGTCCGCCATGTTCATGCCTCGCTGCGAGTGGTGAGCGGCCCCGGATGAAAAACCAGTACGCGAAGACACGCTCGACAGGGCCGCCGCCGCGTTGTGCATGACGCACGCCAGACGCGAGCACCACCACGCTCGCGAGTCCTGTCGCTGGGATGCGACACATCCCGCGTCTCGAAAGTCGCCGCGCTGCTTGCTTGCCACAAGCATTTGCTTGTCACGGGGACGCCGGCACACGCGTTTTCATCCCAGACGCGCGCGAAAGGAGAGGGTTGTCGAGATTTTTGACTGGTTGAGGTTTTGCAGGCCGGTGCGCCCCGCTTCCCCCACCCATGTTTGAGTTTGGAGCGGACGAATGCCGACGAGTCGAACCGACGCGTTTCTTCCGGTCATTGGTGAATCCATGTCCGGACTGATTCAGGTCCTGCGGGTCTTCACGCAGCAGGAGGACACCATCCTCATCAGCGGGCCCACGGGCTCGGGAAAGTCGAGGCTGGCGCGCTGGAGCCACGAGCACTCGGGGCGCAAGGAGGGGACCTTCGAGGTGCTGGATTTGATGACGGTGCCGGAGGAGCTGCAGATGGGGGCGCTGTTCGGCTGGAGGAAGGGCGCCTTCACGGGGGCGGTGCAGAACAGCCCGGGCTGCCTGGCGCTCGCGAAGGGCGGCACGCTGTTCATCGACGAAATCGACAAGCTGTCCCTGCGCGCGCAGGCGGGGCTGCTCCACGTGCTGGAGGAGCGGACGTACCGGGTGCTGGGGGAGGGCACGCTGCACCGCGCCGACGTGCGCTTCATCGTGGGGACGAACGTGGACCTCCACGAGGCGGTGACGGCCGGGAGGTTCCGCGAGGACCTCTACTATCGCGTCAACGTGCTCCCCATCCAGATTCCGCCCCTGGATGCGCGCCGGGACGAAATCATCCCGTGGGCGCAGTACATGTTGAGTCGGCGACACCAGGAGCGCGAGCGCGAGGGCCAGGCGCAGATGGCCCCGGATGCGCAGGCGCAGCTGCTCAGCCGCAGCTGGCCGGGCAACCTCCGGCAGCTCGACAACATCGTCCGCCGTGCGTACTCGCTGGCGGTGATGTCCCAGGTCGAGCACGAGGTCCTGCTGAGGGACAGTCATGTGATGCAGGCGCTGGGCTACGAGGAGTCGCCCACGTCGCGCTCGCTCATCGAGGCGCTGCGCGTGGCGTCCGCGTGTTTCGTCATGGAGGCCCAGCGCGCCGCGGTGCCATGGGACCTGGACCTGGCGGATGCGTTTCGTGGCTTCGTGCTCGGCACCGCCGTGCGGCAGGTGGGGCGGGAGGAGGCCTTCCTCCTGTTGGGCCGCAAGCGGCTCTTGAAGAATCGCAATCACTACAAGGCGCTCGAGCGCGAGCTGCGGAAGGTGGACGCGCTCGTCGAGGCGGTGGGGCAGTCGCCCTCGCCCTTCACGGACCTGGTGGACCTGACGCTCGGGAAGGTCTGAATGCGCCCCGAGCAAGAGGAGTCGAGCGCGTCCGGGTCCACGCGCTTCGAGGCGCTCTGGAGTCAGCACCAGCGCGCCCTGCTGCGAATCTGCGAGCGGACGCTGGGGGACCTGGACGCGGCGAGAGAGGCGATGAGCCGCACGGGAGTGCGTGTCTGGCTTCAGATGTCGCGCTCCTCCTCCCAGGAGGAGTGGCCCTGGGCGCTGCTGCGTCGGGTGGCCATCAACGTCTGCATCGACCTCCAGCGTGAGCGGCGCCGCCAGTCGTGGCGGTGGACGTCGCTCGACGAGGAGCTGGGGGATGGCGCGGAGCTGGAGGCGGCGCGGCCGTGTGGGGAGCAGGAGGAGCAGCAGTTGCAATCGCTGTTGCTGGAGCTGCTGGAGTCGCTGCCGCCGCAACTGAGGGCCTGTGCGCGTCTGGCCTTCGTCGAACAGCAGGGCTACGCGGACATCGCGGCGACGCTCCGGCTGACGCCCGCCAACGTGCGCAAAATCGTGGAGCGCTCCCGCAAGCGGCTCGTCCAGCCGCTGGCCCAGGCGGGGGTGATTCGCGACGAGGCCAGCTTCCATCGCTGGCTGTCGGGGCGGCGCAAGCGGACGGACGGCTGATGCGCGCCGAGCCGGCTCCCATCCATGAAGGAGGGATGGGAGCCGGCCCGGTTTCAGCCGCGACGAAGGCTCACTGGCGCGCGGCGGCGACGGCACCGGTGACGGTGCTGACCAGGGGCCCGATGAGCGCGGGCGCGGTGCTGACCAGGTGCTGGAGCACGTCCGTCCAACCCTTGTCGGCGGCGGTGCCCATCACCGCGGGCTGGTAGCCCTTGCTGGCGGCGGAGACGGCGCCGCCGATGGTGTTCACCAGCGGCCCGATGAGGTGGGGCGCGGAGGAGACGAGGGACGAGAGCACGTCCGTCCAGCCCTTGTCCGCGCCGGCCGGCTGGTAGCCCTTGCTGGCGGCGGAGACGGCGCCACCGATGGTGTTCACCAGCGGCCCGATGAGGGCGGGCGCGGTGCTGACCAGGTGCTGGAACACGTCCGACCAGCCCTTGTCGGCGGCGGGCTGGTAGCCCTTGCTGGCGGCGGAGACGGCGCCGCCGATGGTGTTCACCAGGGGCCCGATGAGGGCGGGCGCGGTGCTGACCAGGTGCTGGAGCACGTCCGTCCAGCCCTTGTCCGCGCCCTGCGGACCCGTGGCCATCAGGGGATGTGTGAGGCCGATGGGCAGGCCAACGAGTTGCGAGAGGCCAGGGAGATTCGGCATCTGCGGATACGTCATGGTTTTGACTCCTTCGTTCGACTGGGTGACTGCGGGAGCCGTGGGAGCGCCCAGCCCGAACGGCAGGCTGACCGGGACCACGGTTTTCGGCGCTGCGCCGAAATCGGTGTTGAGGAAGACGGAGCGGTTGCGCACCCAGTTGGTGTCGGGCGTCACCAGCAACTCAGGCGTCTGCTGGAAGCCCAGGCTGGAAATCTGGGCCGCGGCCTGCTGGAGGCACTGCGCGTAGGAGACATTCGGCGTCCCACCGAGCACCTGTCCCAGCGTGAAGGTGAACACAGACAGGTTCTTGGTGAGCTGCGTGCCCGCGGCCGCCGTCTGCTCGGCGGTGCAGGCCGTCAGCAGCGTGCAGTTGGCCTGGGGTGGCTCGGCCGCCACCTGCGGGTCATACGCCTTGGTGACAGCCACTCCCGGGAGAATCTGGACGGGCCGGCCGAAGCCCCGGAAGGGAATCTCCCCGGCGCGCTCGTCGGAGCTCCGGTGCAGCCAGGAGCGCTGGTGCGCCTGCGTGGCGGGCAGGAAGGCCTTCTCTCCCGTGGTGGCTCCGAAGTCGCGAGGGTCGATGTATGCCTTCACCTTGGCCAGCTCGACGCGGCGGGTGGCTCCCAGTTGATGGAGCTTCCGGGCGAAGTCCGACGCGATGAAGAGGTCCTTCTCCATCCCTCCGGAGTGGCACGCGTCCAGGACGGTGGTCAGCACGCCCTCGGGGAGCGGCTGGGTCAGCTTGGAGAAGTCCTGGTCGAAGAAGAAGTCGTCGTAGAGCACCAGGCTCTCTCGCCAGACCTCGTCTATCTGCACGCGGTAGCCATGGCCGGAGAAGAAGAAGACCAGCGCGTCATCCTGCGTGGCACCGTCGAACAGCCAGGCCAGCGACTCCTTCAGGTTGCTCAGCGTGGCGGCCTCGTCCAGCCGGACCTGGATGTCCTTCGGCGCGAACCCATACTGCGTCCCCAGCAGGCTCACCATCAGGTTGGCGTCGTTGATACAGCTCGACAGTTGATTGATTTGGGGACGGTAGTTGTTGATGCCCGCGACGACGGCCTTGCGGTTGCGAATCTGGTTCGGCGCGCGCAGCTCCGAGGAGGTGCGCTTGGTCGGTGTTTCCTTGGGAGCGGGGGGCGGACTCGCGGGGGGCTTGGGGGTGGCGTCCGTGCCGCTCGGGGTAGAAGGACTCATGGCGTGCTTCGCCTCCTGGGGCGCTTCGGGAGCACCGCGAAAGCGCGGTGGGTGGTGCGCCTTGAGAACGAACGGAGGGCGCGTGGCGTGACACGTCCCGCGGACGTCAATCGCCAGCACTCGAGGGCTGTCACGAGCCCTGCTTACGGACCGTTATGGGAGGCGCGGTCTGGATGCGATTCGCGCGGGAGGAAGTCGATGCCGAAATACTGTCGAGAGAAGTTCGAGAACTCCACCACGGGGAAGGAAGTCTGGGTGTGCTGGCAACAGGACAAGCACGTCCACGACGCTTCACTCATCACCACGATTGCCCAGTGGCTCGGCACGAATCAGGGAGGGGTCTGGCAGGTGCGTGCCAACAGCTACCAAAGCAATCAGTCCTCACCTGGAGAGAATGATTTGTCTTACTCCAGTTGAGGACACCGGGGTGGAGGGAGTCTCCCGGCTCCCTCCACCCCGGGCTGTCTTCACCCCGGGTGGTTTCATGCGACAAGCCACTTTCGACGGGGAGCCCCGCTCTTTAGTGTGCCGCCGACATGAACCTCCCCGCATGTCGCTCTTCCGCCGTCTCGGTCCCCGGGTCCGTACGAACCACCGTCCCGTGTCAGCGCGCACCCTCCCGCCTCCGGCTCTCGTTGCTGGTCGCCCTGGTGGCGCTGGGGGCCACGGGCATGGGGTGCTCATCGGACGAAAGCCCGCCGCCCCCTTCCTCGGGTGGAGACGCGGGCACGCCCCGCCCGGATGCGGGAGGTCCACCGTCGGACGCCGGTACCGAGGAGCCCGCTCCGGATGCCGGTGGAGAGCCGGCGCCTGCCTTCACCGTGCTCCCGCCTTCCGAGCCGACGCTGCGCTTCGCGCCGCGGAACACGACGCGCTTCAGCGTCCAGGTGCGACGTGATGACTCGTTCACCGGCGACGTCACCCTCACGCTGGAGGGGCTGCCCGCCCACGTCCTGGCGGACGCGCTGACGCTGTCCGTGCCGGGGGCGGAGAACCTGGCCAGTTTCGAGCTCCACGTGGAGGAGGCCGCGGCCTATGGGCGCTTCCCCATCCGGGTGGTGGGAGAGGGCCGGGGGGAGCGTGTCGAGGTGTCGGTGACGCTGGAGGTCCAGCCGGGGCAGGCCGCGCTGGATGTCTCGTTTGGCTCACAGGGGCTCATGCTCCCCGCGCTGGGGCTGTCCGCGGTGAGCATCAACGCCATGGCCGTGACGCCGGACGGGAAGTGGATTCTCGCGGGCTCCACCGGCTCGGCGGGCCTGAGGGACGTGCTGGTGGCGCGGCTGCTGCCGGACGGAACGCCCGATGTCTCGTTTGGCACCCAGGGCACACGCGTCATCGACGTCTGTGACGGTGATGACTACGTCGACGCCGTCACCGTGCTCTCGGACGGGCGGGTCGTGCTCGCCGGTGGCGCCATCGCGGACACCAACAGCTGCACGGCGCGCAACTACCAGAGCCTGCTGCTCGTGCGGCTCACCGACACGGGCGCGCTGGACACCACCTTCGGGACGACGGGGGTGAGGACCTTCCAGCTCTCCGCGGGCAACGCCACGCTGCATGCCCTCACCGTGGACTCCCGGGGCCGCGTGGTGGGCGCGGGGACCGTGCAGAACACGGACCGGGACCAGGTCCTCGTGCGACTGCTGCCGACGGGCCAACTCGACACCTCGTTCAGCGCGGACGGACTCGCCTGGGAGGACGTCGGCGAGGACGACGAGGGGCTGGGGGTCATCGCGCTCGCGGACGACTCGCTCCTGCTTGCGGGCACGACGGCGTCTCACAACCATGGCCTGTCGCTGCGGCGCTATCAGGTCAACGGTGAGCGGGACCGCGCCTTCAGCTACAGCCCTCCCGCCTATGTCACCCCCAGGCTCACGCCCCGGACGCTGCACCTCCTGGAGGGTGGCAAGGTGCTGGTGGGGACTCGCGCCGTGTTCAGTGGGGAAGGGGCCGGCACCGGCGCGGGGCTGCTGCGAATCGACAGCGGCACGGGCGCGGTGGACTCCTCCTTCGGCACGCAGGGCTCCCGCTACTTCGTGACGGTGGAGAATCAGGCGAGGGACGTGCTCGTGGGCACGGGGCTGCTGCCGGGCGGCGACATCGCGCTGTCCACGGTGTACCGGGACGAGTCGGGCGTGCCGGGCCTGGGCCTCATCCATGTCTCCGCGAATGGGCTGACGGTGCTGCGCTCGCACCACTCGGACCTGCCCGGAAGTGAGCGGCCCCTCGTCGCGCGGCTCGACGCGGAGGGCTTCTTCCGGGTGGCGGGACTGCACACCGCGCCGGGACAGTCCGTGGAGACCCCGTTCGTGGCGCGCTTCTGGCCCTACTGAGCCCGTCCCCTTCCGCCTCCACGCCCCGTCAGCTGTCGAGGGGGCGTGGGGCGCGTTGACTCGCCTGGAGGGGGCTCCGAGAATGCGCGCTCCCCAGGCCCCGTGGAGCCCCGCTTGAACCTGCTGACCCGCGTGAAGAAGAGCCTCCGACACCGGGCCGCCCATCAGGCCTCCCAGCCCCTCTCGAAGCTGCTCAGCCTCACCGGCTTCGGCCGCTATGGGCCGGGCCCCCAGCTGAAGAGCCCGGAGCCGCTGCGGCAGGCGGGCATCCCCTACGAGACGTTCCGCTTCGACGTGGCCGGGCTGGACCGTTTCTGGAACGAGCTGCAGGCGGGCAGCCCCGTGCTCCGGCACTACTGCTCGCTCCAGCCCTACTGGGAGAAGCGTTCGCAGTACCACTACTCCTGGACCCAGCTGGCGCCGCTGCTGTCGCGCGAGGACGCCGTCTACGTCGACATCGCCTCCACGCTGAACAGCCCCTACCTGGAGGTCATCCGCGCCCTGGCGAAGACGCGCAACGTGTTCGTCCAGGACCTGGTGTTTCCGCCCGGCATCAACGGTCATGAGATTGGCGGCTCGGCCGCGGAGCTGCCGCTGGGCAATGCCTCCGTGGATGCGATGACGCTGCACTGCTCCTTCGAGCACTTCGAGGGGACCGCGGACACGGGCTTCATCCGGGAGGCGGCGCGGGTGCTGCGGCCCGGGGGCCGGGTCTGCATCGTCCCGCTGTACCTGGGCGAGTATGCCTTCACGATGTGCGACCCCGCGTGGGGTTATGACATCCGCCGCGAGGCCGAGCCCGTCATCCACCTCTTCCCGGGCTGGGGAGAGCGGCACGGGCGCTTCTATGGCGTGGACACGCTGAAGGAGCGCGTCCTGGACCCCGCTCACGCCGCGGGGCTCACGTCCCGCGTCATCCACTTCGAGAACATCCTCGAGCTGCACCCGACCTGTTACACCCACTTCGGCCTCGTGCTGGAGAAGCCCGCGGTCGGTTGAGGCTCGGTCCCCAGCCCCGTGCCCGGGGCGGGGGCCTCTCCCCTGAGGTCGTGGCACTGAAGGCATCGCGCCGGGCGACACGCGCCCAGGCGCGGTGGCGCATTCTTTCTTCATTTCCAGGTCGCGAACGCGAAGCGTCGAATGCGGTGCGCCACCTGGGCGGTAGGTGTGTCTCCCTGATGAAGCCGGAGTGCGAGCCGCACCCTGTCCGAAACGTCTGCTGTCGGGCGACACCCGCGACCTGAATGACCTGTCACGCGACCCATGCGCCGACCCTCGCGGCGCGTGACGGTCGCTGTATGTGTTTCATGTTTCATGTGACGCAAGGGTTTTTCGGTGAAAACAGGCATTAAATCCTGTCGCGAAACTCGCTGTCTCACATTCCGACAATGTTGAAGCGCGGGCTGGCAATGTGCCGGGCTCCTCGCCGTTCTCCCGCGCCTCCCCCATCCCCCAGGAGGTTGTCATGGCCATTCCTAGAGAGCTGCCCACGAAGGTCCGCAAGCCCGTAGAGCAGCCCAAGCCGAAGCCGAAGGCTCCCAAGGTCACGGCCGCGCAGGCGAAGAAGAAGGCGGAGAAGGCGCGCACGGAGGCCAAACGCACGCTGCAAAAGGCGCACGCGTCGGAGAAGAAGGCGACGGAGGCGCGCAAGACGCGCGGCGACGCCGGCTCCCGGCTGGACAAGGCGGACAAGGAGCGCGCCGTCGCGCTCTCTCCCGGCGCGAAGGACACGGCCCAGAAGAAGGTTGAGACGGCGTCCAAGGACCTCGACAAGGCGGACAAGGCCTCGAAGACGGCGAACGAAATCGCCGCCAAGGACAAGCGCGAGGCCCTCGCCGCGGCCAACAAGGCGCTCGCCGCGGAGAAGGAGGCGAACGACGCCGCGGAGAAGGAGAAGCTGCCCAAGCCGTACGCCCTCGCGGACCGGCAGAAGGATGTCTTCGACGCGGGCAGCCTGTCCGCCAAGGACCAGGAGAAGTTGTTCGGGACGAAGTCCGTCGTCTCCTCGAAGGAAGCCGCGACCTCCGATGCCAGACGCGTCGCGGACGCCTCCTCCAAGAGCCCGCGCGCTGGCGCCGAGGAACTCAAGCGTCAGCTCGCGCTCGGTCAGGACCCCGCGTACCGCAAGGCCCTGGTGAGCGAGTCCGCGCCGCAGGTGCAGAAGGCCGCGGACGCGGTGGGTGACAAGAAGACGCCCGCGGAGGACCGCAATGCCATGGTGAAGAGCCTGGCCGACAGCGCGGCGCTGGCGGGGCCCGAGGGCCGCAAGCCGATTGTCGACAAGCTCAACGCGCAGAAGGACCAGGCGACCGTCATCGAAGGCCTCAAGTCCCAGGGCAAGGATGCCAACACCCTGGCGCTGGGCGCGACGATGGCCCGCGAGCTTCGGGCCTCCGCCCAATTCGACAAGGCCGACGCCATCACCCAGGCCAGCCCCGAGCTGAAGAAGGCGGCGGCGGAGTCACCCCTCGATACGGCGCTGCGCAAGGAGGTGGACCTCCAGACGGTGGCCGAGGAGAAGGCCGGTCTTCAGAAGGGGATGTCGCAGACCCAGAAGGACCTGAAGGCTCGGACCCAGGCGCTGGAGAAGCTGGCCCAGCAGCCGGAGAAGCTGCCGCCCGGAGTCTCCATCGAGAGCCGGGACGGGTATGGCACCACGCTCGTGACGAAGGATGACAAGGGGCAGGTCACCGAGCGGACGCGGTTTGGCGACCGCGACGACATGACGTACGTCACGTCGCAGAAGTTCGACCGGGCGAAGGGCACGGTGGAGGAGGAGACGCTGGAGGACCACCACAAGATGGGCACGCTGACGAACACCCGCGCCGCCTGGACGGACAAGGACGTCGACGCGGCGTCGAAGGTCTCCAGCTTGCGTGACGTGGAGAAGCGCAGGAGCGCCGACCCCAAGGCATCCTTCGAGTCCCGCGAGCTGTCGGTCGACGGGGACAAGCGCCTGGTCGAGAAGACCGTCACGGAGGATGCGAAGAACGGCACCACCCAGACGACCCGGACCTTCGGCACCCAGGATGACGAGAAGGGGCTGAACGACCAGCTCAAGGGCAAGTTCGACGACGACCGCCCCCTGGACAAGGTGGACACCAAGACGGTCCACATCCCGCCCGAGGGGGCCAAGGACCCCGACGGCAAGCCCGCCAAGGCCAGCTACACCTTCGGCACGTCGTACTCCCAGGACAACGCCCGCGTCACCGCGAGCGAGAGCAAGGTCTTGGACCGGCCGGAGAAGAAGCCTGGCGAGAGCTCGTACGACAGCGGCTTCTACGACGCCGCGGGGGACGTGGAGTACCGGGCGGAGAAGGAGAACGGCTCGCCCAAGAGCTGGACGCTCCAGACGAGCAATCCCGGCGAGCTGAACACCCAGACGTTCATCGAGGGCAAGGAAGACCTCTCCGTCACCACCCGCAAGAAGTTGGACGGCAACACCGTCACGGAGACCACCGAGGGCCGGGTGCCCGACCCGAAGAACCCGGACGGGGACCCGGTCAGCGTGAAGGGCGACACGAAGCGCACGTTTGACGGGAAGGGGCGGCTGGCCTCGGCGCACTCGGACCAGACGGAGGCGGACGGGACGCGCACGGTGCGCGACTACGCGCTCACCGAGAAGCGGGACGACAAGGGCCGGCTCCAGACCACCGAATCGAGCACCACCTCCACGCAGCCCAAGGACGGCCCCGCCGTCGAGGCTCGCAGCGAGCTGACGCGGACGTTCGACGACAAGGACAGGGTCGTCGCATCGCACCTGGACCAGACGGACGAGACGGGCGCGCGCGCGGTGCAGGACTACTCGCGCGAGGAGAAGCGCAACGCCCAGGGCGAGGTGGAGATCCACGAGCGCACCACATCCAGCCTGAAGCCCAAGGACGGCCCCAAGAGCACCCAGGAGCAGGAGCAGGTGTCCGTCGACACGAAGACGGGACCGGAGCTCATCCGCGCCTCCAACAAAATCACCAACGCCGACGGGACGGCCCAGCACTCCATCACCCCCGAAGGACAGACGCTGACCGTCAATGGCGAGAAGGTCGACTCGGTCGACGCGCTCAAGGCGCTGCCCAAGGGGCAGGCGTCGCTGGGCGGGGCGGCGGTGGATGGCCTGTCGCAACAGGTCAGGGACTTCAATGAGCTGGCGCTCGCGATGTCTCCCAACCGGGCGTTGAACCCGGACAAGGTGGAGCGCAACGACTTGAAGGAGGTGAAGGCGGCGGTCTCAGCCAACTCCGTGGGCATGCTCCGCCTGAAGGAGGCGCTCACGCCCGCGCTCAATGGCCAGCCGTCGCTCAGCCTGGACCCCAAGGCACGCCTGGTGGGCGGAGCGAGCGGGATTGCCGGCCTGGCCGGCAGCGCTGAGATTCTGGCCAAGGCGGGGCCCCTGTTCATGCGGGACTTCAGCCAGGGCAACTACCTTGGCGCGGCGAAGGACGGGGTGGCGCTCGTGACGGGCACCATCGGCGTCGTGTCGGGTGGCAGCGCCGTCACCACCGCGCTTCGTGGCGCGGGCAGTGGCCTGACGCTGGACGGAGGCGTCATCACCGCGGGACAGCGCCTGACGCCCATGCAGGCAGCCAAGAGCCTGAACGGGCTCGCGAAGCTCACCGCGGGGCTGGGCGTCCTGAGTGGCGGCATGCAGGCCTACGACGGCATCCAGAAGGGCAATGGCTGGGCGGTCGCCAGCGGCGTGACGACGGCGACCGCGGCGGTGGGTGGCTACCTGGCGGCCGGCGCCGCGGCGGGAGCCTGGGGCGGGCCCGCGGGAGCCGCCGTGGGACTGGCGATTGGCCTGGGCGCGTGGGGCATGACGAAGGCGTTCGACCACTTCGACAAGAGCGACGTGAAGATCGCCCAGCCGACCATCTGACGACGACGTCCTCCTTCCCGGGCACGTTTCGCCCGGGAAGGAGGGGTGCCGCGCGTGTTACCGGTTGGGAGGCGCCCCCAGCGTCACCCAGCCACTGAGCGTCTTGTTGCCGTCGGTGTGGCTCTCCACCGCGTAGAAGAAGTGGCGAGTCGCGTCGGAGGCGTCGACGAAGCGCACCGCGGTCGTTTCGGAGAGGTCCTCGCTGGCGGCGACCTCACCAATGGCCTCCATGTCGCCCGCCTCGGGGTTCTCGCTCCGGTAGACGACGTAGTGCTTGTGGTGCACGGTGTGCGGCCACGTCAGCTCCGTGTACTTGCCGTCGACGCCGCGCACCGCGAGCTCCACGGCGACCGGCTCCGTATCCGGCGAGATGACGTTGACCTCGTACCTCACGCCACCGATGGGGTCCTTCCGGTCATCCCTCTCGAAGATGTTCATCGGGAAGAAGCCCTCGGGCCCGTCCGACAGGAAGTTCACGTGGATGCGCTCATCCATCTCCTTGTCGGTGTGGAGGCCCAGCGCGCCGCCGTGGCCGCCGAAGAACAGCGTCGTGCCTTCGACACCCTCCAGGCCCTCGGCCTCGCCGCCCGCGGCCTCCCAGGCCGCGAACAGCCGGTCCGTCAGCGTCAGCGTCACGCGGCCCGGGAACGGCTCTGCCTCGGGACGGATGAAGAGCGTCGTCGCATGGCCCACCGTGGGGCGCACGTCATACGTGGTGGTGCCCGTGCCGCCGGGCAGCATCCGGACCACGTCCACGTTGCGCCAGGCGATGTTGTTGTTGAGCTGGGTGTTGGTGACGGTGTCGGAGCCGATGATTTCCGGGTAGCTCATCGGGTCGCCGTCGGACACCCACCGCGCCAGCAGGCAGTAGTGGCCGGGCAGGGGGACGTTGGCCCATTGGATGCGGATGTCACGCGTCTCGCCCGCGTCCAGGAAGATGTTGTGTTGGGTCTGGATGCGCCTCCAGCTCGTGGAGCCCCAGGAGGAGTTGCCGCCCGACGCCAGGTAGTACAGGTGCAGCGAGCCACCAATGGGGCCGGTGGGGCGCAGCGGGCCGTAGTTGCGCAGGGTGACGAAGACGTAGTTGTTGGGCGTGCCGAACACGGGGTTGGTGGAGCTGGCGCAGCCGTTGACGTTGTTGCACACCTTGATGTCGGGGCTCGTCCAGATGGCGCCGGAGCTGGGCTCCCAGCCGTTGTCGGCCGGCGTGTCGCGGATGAAGACGTCGGACGGGGTGCGGCAGTCGCTCAGGAAGTCCTGCACGGCCTGGGGCACGTCCGCGCCGCTGGGCGCCGTCAGCCGGTAGGCCCCCTGGGAGACGGTGGCGTAGTTCTGCATGATGCCCACCACCGTCGGGTCGGGCGTGCCGCCCGTGGGGACGTAGACGGCGTGAATCCGGATGCCCTCGTTGTAGGCCTCCTGGGCCTGGAGGCTGGCCAGGGCGTTGCTCGTGTACGAGTCATTGAAGCCGCCGGGCAGGTTGTCGGTGATGAGGACGACGACCCGGCGGGCCCCCGTGCGCCAGTAGCCCGTGAAGGCGCCGTTCTGGTTCGGGCGGAAGGCGATGTTGTGGATGACGGTGTTGAGCGCCTCGTCGGACGCCTCCGGCAGGTTCCACCCGCCGTTCGCGGTCAGGCTGGCGATCTGCGCCTGCATCTGGGCGTCGTTGCCCGCGCCCAGGTCCACGCGCACGGTGACGTCGTCCTGGAAGGTGACCAGGCCCAGCCGGTAGTCGCCGTTGGACGACGTCTGGATTTGCGTCAACAGGTTGGAGAAGTTCGCCTGGAGGGCGGTCAACGAGCCGCCCATGCTGCCCGTGTCGTCGATGGCGAAGACCACGTCCAGGGGGCCGCACTCGCACGGGTCGACCTGGGGCGGCTCTTTCGGAGGAACCGGGGCGGGAACCCTGGCGGCCGAGGCGACCTGGGAAGACATGAAGAGACAGAGCATTGCCGCGCCGAGCCAGGACATGGCTCGTGGGCGGAGCGTGTTTGACTTTGACATGTAGTGGTTTTCTCCTACGGGGTTTCCACGTCATGTCGGAGAGGGATTGGCGGGGCGTCGACGTGGCGGGCGGTTTGTGAGCAGGAAGCAAGCCATTGCGGGCTTGCGAGTCATTCAGGCGGTTGCGGGGACACGGCGTGGCGGGATGGGTTACTCACGGGGTGGTTTTGTGAAGTTTCCCGCTACACCTCGCACGTGGCGGACGTGTCACAAGCCCCGGGGGCGTGTCGTCTCGGGGATGTGCGGCCGGGGCTTCCGGTCTCACGCTCTCCAACCACCCTGGTGCACCGTGCCCTACAAGTTCCTGAAGCAGCCGAAGACGCCTCCCGACTCCAAGCTCTGTGGTTTCTATGCGCTGTACCACTTCACCAATGGCGGGCTGACGCGGGACGAGTTCATCCAGAAGGCGACGCAGCACTACGAGACGGCGCTCGGCCTGCCGAACAAGGAGGCCCAGGAGATGGTGATGGATGGCAATGACCCCTCCGTCCTGGGGTTGTATGGCCTGGCCCAGAGTGACGCGGACACGCTCAAGAAGCGGGGCGTGGGTGTGATTGCGGACACCACCCGCGGCCACTTCTTCACCGTGCGCCAGGAGAACGGCGTCTGGTCCAGCTACGACAGCTACAACCATGACGCGGCGAAGGCCTATCCCTCCTTCGAGGCGCTCCAGAAGGCGGAGATCGGCAACAGTCAAATCTGGGTCTGAGGGAGGTCGGCGGGACAGCCCTGCTCGGGCGTGCGAGATTGGAGCCTTTGACGAGGACTCCCGCTTGCGCGCCCGAATCGCCGCCCCTTGGAGTGTCGGACTGGCCTTGGTTGTCCTTTGCCTCGCGTGTGCCCACCGGCCGTCGTCCCCGAGGTGCTCGGCGGGGGAGACGCTGTGCTGGGACTTCGAGGAGGGGCGGCTGCCCGCGGGTTGGACACCGCACCGTGACGAGTTCAGCGGGCGGCTCGTCGTGGATGACACCCGGGCCCATGGCGGCAGGTATGCGCTGCATGCCAGCCAGTTGGTGGGAGGCCGGGAGGGCGAGCAGGGGGGACCGAAGAAGACGGTGCGCTTCGAGCTGCCCGGGGACTTCGGCCCCGTGCTCTGGGGGCGCGTCTTCGTCTACACGACGCCCGCGCGCCCGGCCTCACACGCGGGACTCTTCAACGCGCGCTATCCCCGGCCCGGGAGTGATGACGGCGCGTTCCAGGCGCTCGACTGGTACGAGGTGGCGACGTACCAGGAGAAATACATGGCCCTCTGGCATCCGCCGGAGCCGCCCGGCTTTCCGGAGTGGGTGCAGGTCTCCGACACGCCGCTCGTGCTGGACCGGTGGGTGTGTCTGGAGTGGCTCTTCGACGCGGCGAACGGGGAGGCCCCGGAGGCCGCCGAGCCGCGTGTCTGGCTCGACGGCGTGGAGCTGGCCTGGCCCCGGAAGTTCGTCTTCTCCGACCCGCCCACGGACACGCCTCCGAAGCGGGAGAAGGCCCGGAGCTTCACGGTGCTGGAGACGGGCGTCTTCCTCTACCAGGGGCTCTCCGTGCCCACCGACTGGTGGCTCGACGACCTGGCCGTCGGTGGGCAGCGGGTGGGGTGCTCCCCGCGTTGAGGATGGGCCCTGGATGAAGCGGGGCTCGCGCACGTCTCAGAAGAGCTTCTTCAGGTACTTGCCCGGCTCCTTGGCGAAATCCACCGCGTAGTTCAACCCCTTGTCGACGGTATCCGTGATGGCGCCCCCGGGGTCGTTCATGGCGGTCTCCTTGAGGTCGATCATGCCGGTGTAGCCCAGCTTTTCCTTCAGGTGTTTGGTGGCATCCTCGGTGCTCATGCCGGTGAGCGTCGCGCCTCTCCAGACAGAGATGGGCCCCAGGTCCTGCAAGCGTTTGATGTCGTCTGGATTCGTGGGGTGCTTGCCGTACTCGAAGACGAAGGTGACAGGCTGTGTGACGCCGCCAGTCTCGACCATCTTCACCATTTCGGAGATCGGGTCGGACCCCGCTGGGACCTTGTCGGGGGAGGGAGGGTTGATGGCGATGGTGGCTCCGGGGAACATCGCCCGCGTCTCAACCCCATGGTCGGCTGCCTTTTGGAAGCCGTAGTTGAACATGAGCTGATGGTCTGGAACGCCCGACGCGCGGACTTCGTTCAGGAACCCATTGTTGAAGGCATCGGCATCCTTCACGTCCAGCTTGAGGCCGACCCCCAGCTCCTTCCCCTTGTTCAGCCATTCCGTGAGGGTGAGGTTGTCGCCCTTCTCATGGATGGGGTCGTGCCGCATTTCGATGCGACCCTTGTCATTGATTTCCATGCTGACGTCGCCCTCCATCCAGTTGTAGTCCCCCTTGGCGGCTTTGTTGAAGTCGCCGCGGGTGTTGGTGGAGTGGGCGTTGTGGGCGTCAGCCAGCTTCATGTCCGGCTTCCAGCGAGGCTCCTGCGCGGGAGGGGGCGCGGGAGGGGGCGGAGCACTCGGCGCGGGTCCTGGCGTGGGAGAAGGCGTTGGGGAAGGCAGACCCGGCGCGGCTTCCGGCGTGGGAGGGGGGTGGGGGCCAAGGAGACCGGGCGTGGGTCCCGGCGTGGGAGGGGGTGAGGGGACACCAAGACCCGGCGCGGCTTCCGGCGCGGAAGGGGGGCGGGAGGCAAGGAGAACAGGCGCGTACTGGGGGGCTCCCGTCAGGTCCGGTCCCGTGGGCAGGTTCGGGCTGGCCACGAACTCGTCCTTCGTGGGCATTCCGATTTCCGGAGGGGGTTCGGGCGGCGGCGGAGGGGGCGGCGGAGGCGGCTGGACCTCCACGGGAGTTGTCGCAACGGGAGGGCGTCGGAATGCGAGATCAAGCCAAGAGGCCATGGGGTGCTCCAGGGGTGGGGGATGAGGACTTCATCCCGTGGAGTCCCCCTGGCCTGAACTGGCGCATTTTCCGCCCGCCGCCCGGAATCAATTCCCTCCGGTGGGGGCGTGAATCCTCAGCACATAGAGGAAGTCCTTGATGCTCCGACCCCGGGCCACGACCAGTCCCTCCCGCAGGATGACGGTCTCCTCCAGCCCATCCTGGAAATGCGTCAGGGGCGTGGGGTCCTCCTGACGATGGAAGGAGACCGGCCCTTCGCCCAGGACTTCCCAGAACCGGCGACGCGTGACGTCTTCCGGAGTGGCGCTGCCAGGCAACTCCTCGCGAGGCGCGCCCGTGGCCAGGTCGAAGAGGCGCGTCACCTGGTCATTGGACTGGGTGACGAGCAGGTCCTCTCCCACGGACACGGAGAAGGGCAGGGACGGATGCGGCAGCTCGTACTTGAGCGCGCCCGTCTGGACATCGAAGAGGCGCACTCGCCTGTCCAACCCACAGGCCGCCACGAGCGAGCCATCCGCGGAGAGCCCCACGGCCACGACGTCGTCGTTGCTGACCTGGATGAGCCGCAGTGAGCCCGTCGTCAAATCGTAGACCTCCAGCTCTCCGGAGGCGCGTCCCACGGCGATGCGAGGCGCGCGGGTCGCCGCCGCGTACGCGGGCTCGGGCTCCAGCAGGGTCCGGGTGGTCAGGACGTTCCTGCCGCTCGTCACCTCGTACACCCACACGCGAGCGTCCTCGGAATAGCCACACACGACGTGGGCGCCGTCCGGGGTGAAGGTCACCAGGGTGACGGGTCCCTTCGCGCCGCGCAGGGTGTGCAGCAGGGCTCCATCGGAGACGCGCCAGATTCGCACGCACCCATACTCGAGCGCCGCCGCCACCCACTGGCCGTCCGGAGAGAAGGCCAGCGGTTGTTTCATGCTGAGGCGCTTCTTCGTGTCGTTCGGGTCCAGCGGCCTGGCGAACAGGGTCCGCACCGGAGTCAGGCTCTTCGCGTCGAGCAACCGGACCCCGCGCCGGGCGGGCGTCTCCATCATGAGATGGATGCCATAGGCGGCCAGGGTCCCATCGGGACTGAAGCACCACGGCTGCATGGGTGTTTCGTCGAGGTCGGGAGGACAGTTGCGAACGCACCCCTGGGCGTCGATGGCGAGCCACGCGTCGAACCGCTGGGCGATGGCGAGCCCCCCCTCTGGCTGGCCCCAGAGCTGTTTCATGCGATGCGGCTCCGCCAGGAGGACGGGCGGCGGCGAAGCGTAGAGGTCGCTCACGAGCAGGCCGCCATCGGCCGCCGTCAACGCGAAGTGCTTGCCGTTGGGAGAGAAGGCCGCGCCGCGCTGATGGCCATCGGAGGGGTAGGGCCTGGACCACAAGGCCGTGCCTTCGCGGACGTCCACGACCTCCACCCGGTTGTAGGACAGCAGACCCAGCCGGCTCGTTCCGAGCCAGGCGACCTGGGAGTAGCGCCCCTCGCCGCGCGTGCCCGGCAGCCGGGTCCACGTCCGGGTGTCCGCCACGGCGATGCCCTCGAACACCGCCCAGGCAATCCACTCGCCATCCGGACTGAACTCCACCGTGTCGACGTATCCGTCGGAGGCGATGCGCTCCACCTGCGTCCACGTCGCGGTGTCCCAGATTCTCAGCGTGGAGTCGGAGCCGCCGCTCGCGAGCCAGCGCCCCGACGGGTGGAAGGACAGGCTCAGCACGGACTGCTCATGTCCCTTCAGCGTCTTCACCGGGCGGCCGGATTCCACGTCGAACACGTGCACGCGCCACCCCAGGTTGCCGGTGGCGAGCAGGCGTCCATCCGGGCTGAAGGCGACCGAGGTCACCTGTCCCTCCTGACCCGGAAACTCCTTCAGGAGCGCTCCGGTCTCCACATCCCAGATGCGGGCGTCATGGTCCCTGGAGCCTGATGCCAGTCGCGTTCCGTCCGCGCTCCAGGCCAGGCCCCGCACCTCGCCTTCGTGGCCCGCCATCACCTGGAGGCACTCGCCGGTGGCCGCGTCCCAGACGCGCACGTTGCCGTCGTCGGACCACGAGCCGGTGGCGAGCTTTGCCCCCGACGGGCTGTAGGCCGCGCACAGCACCTGGGCGTCGTGCCAGAAGAGCGAGTCCGCGCTCTCCAGGGCGCCACGCAGCGGCAGCAGGGACTCCACCCAGGGCGCCGCGCCCGCCGCGTCCCGTTGCTTCCGCCAGTGGTTCGCGAGCGCGAACAGATGCGCGTCGGGATGGCTCCACGGGCCCTGGCTCTCGGGCGCGAAGTGCGTGGCGGCGTCGGGCGCGTCGTGCCAGCGAAGGCGGTTGTAGAGGCTCTGGAAGAGGGCCTCGGGGTGCGCTTGAAGGAAGGTGGCGTCGAACTCGACGGCCTTGCGGAGGACTCGCAGCGTCCTGGGTCCGACGGCGGGGCCGTCTTCCTTCAACACGAGCGCGTCGGGCGGCGTGCGCGCGAGTACCTCGTCCAGGGTGGCGAGCAACGCCGCCACGCCCTGGGTGCTCACGAGGTTTTCGAGGGTGGAAAGCTCGGTGAGGGACTGAAGGTCGTAGGTCATCGAGGGTGGGACTCTCGCACGTCCGACGGCCCCTGTTGGAGCCCCCGGCTATGCGTTCTTTCGTCCACGAGGACGCGACGCCTTCGCCTCGGGAGCGTCGGTGGGGCCCGGAGCGTCCTTCAGGGCCATGACGGCCTGGACGATGTGCTCCGCGTCGATGCCGGCCGCGCTCAACAATTCCTCGGGCTTGCCGGAGCCGGGCAGGGTGCGCACCGCCAGGCGCTTCACGACAGGCAGCGGCTGGGGCTCGTCGGAGAAGGCCTCGAGCACCGCGTCCGCGAGTCCGCCTTCGGCCCAGTGGTCCTCGACGACGATGAGCCGCCCCTGGGTCTCCCGCGCGGCCTGCCGCAGCGTCTTCACGTCCACGGGCTTCACGGAGTAGAGGTCGATGACGCGCACGGAGACACCGGCTTCCTGGAGCCGCGCATGCGCGTCCAGCGCTTCGTGCAGGGTGATGCCCGCGGCGACAATCGTGGCCACGTCCTTGTCCGAGCGTCGGAGCACCTTGCACCCGCCGATGGGGAACTTCTCGGAAGCCGAGTAGAGGACGGGCGTCTTCGCGCGGGTGGTCCGCAGGTAGCTGATGCCGGGCAGGTCCACCAGGTGGGCCATCAACGCGGCCGTCTGGTTGGCGTCGCTCGGGTACAGCACGGTGCTGCCCGCGACGGCGCGCATCATCGCCAGGTCCTCGAGTCCCATCTGCGAGGGGCCGTCCTCGCCGATGGAGCAGCCCGCGTGGCTGCCGCACAGGTGCAGCGTCGCGTTGGAGACGGCCGCCATGCGAATCTGGTCATACGCGCGCGACAGGAAGGCCGCGAAGGTGCTGATGAAGACGCGCTTGCCCAGCACCGCCATGCCCACGCCGCTGGACACCATGTTCTGCTCGGCGATGTACATCTCGAAGTAGCGCCGCGGATGGGCCTCCCGCAGCTCCTCCGAGTACGTGGAGTTGGACACCTCCGCGTCCAGCGCGATGAGGTCCGGGTGCGCGTCACCGAGCGCCTTCAGGGCATCGCCGTAGACCTTGCGGGTGGCGACCTTCTCGTCGGTGGCGTAGCCCGGCAGCTTCAGCGGCGCGGCCGACTCCTGGGGGGCGGGGCGGGTCGCCTCCGGCTTCTTCACCTCGATGCGCAGGTGACGCTCACCGCCGAGCTCCTGGATGGCCTCGCGCGCCTTGTCCTCGGGCAGGGGCTTGCCGTGCCAGCCTTCCTTGTTCGCGATGAGCGAGTAGCCGTGGCCCTTCTCCGTCTTGAAGATGAGGCAGGTGGGCTTGCCCTTCGTGGACTGGGCCTCGGCGAGGGCGCGGTCGATGGCGCCCAGGTCATGTCCGTCCACGGCGAGCGCGTGCCAGCCGAAGGCGCGGGCCCGCGCGACATAGGCCTCGTCGTTCCAGCCCAGCTCCGTCGGCCCGCTCTGGCCCAGGCGGTTCATGTCGATGAGGGCGCAGAGGTTGTCGAGCTGGTAGTGAGAGGCCTTGTCGAACGCCTCCCAGACCGAGCCTTCCGCTGTCTCGCTGTCGCCCATCATCACGTAGGTGCGGAAGCCGCGCTGGTCCAGCCGCGCCATCAGCGCCATGCCCACGCCCACGGCGAGCCCCTGGCCGAGCGAGCCGGTGGCCACGTCCACGAGCGGCAGCACATGCGGGTTGGGATGCCCCTCCAGCCGGCTGCCGAGCTTGCGCAGCGACAGCAACTCCGCGTCGTCGATGGCGCCCACCGCCTTGAACGCCGCATAGAGGACCGGGCAGGCGTGACCCTTGGAGAGCACGAAGCGGTCGTTGTCGGGGGCCTTCGGGTGCTGGAAGTCGAAGCGCAGGTACTTCTGGAACAGCACCGCGATGATGTCCGCCGCGGACATGGAGGAGCTGGGGTGTCCCGAGCCCGCCGCGGTCGTCGCTCGGATGCTGTCGACTCGAAGCTGCGCCGCGAGCTCTGCCAGTGTGTCTGCCATCGTCTCTCTCCGGGCTGGGGACCCCCGTAGGGTGTTGACGGTGGAGTCCCTGGTGAAGCGGCGCGGCCATGAAGGGGAGGGAGGGTCCGAGGGTCCTCTCTTCGGAGAGCAGCCCGGCGGGGGGGCTCCTGGGCGCAGGCCCGCTCACGGGCGAACGTGGCATGGGCAGATTGAGGACCAGGGGAGGAACGTCCCAATGAATCCACTGCGTCAGCTCGCGGAGTTCGGCCAGGCCGTCTGGGTGGACAACCTCCAGCGGAGCTACATCACCCAGGGCACGCTCAAGAAGCTCATCGACGAGGATGGGCTCAAGGGCCTCACCTCCAACCCCACCATCTTCCAGAAGGCGGTGTCGGGCAGCGAGGACTACGCGGACCTGTTCGTGGCGGCGCGCGCCAAGGGGCTCTCCGCCAATGACGTCTACGAGCAGCTCGCGGTGCGTGACGTCCAGGGCGCCGCCGACATCCTCCGGCCCGTCTATGACGCGCTGAAGGGGAAGGATGGCTTCGCCTCGCTGGAGGTCTCTCCCCGGCTCGCGAACCAGACGCAGGCCACGCTCGAGGAGGCCCGGCGGCTCTGGAAGACGCTGGCGCGACCGAACGTGATGATCAAGGTCCCCGGCACGGAGGCCGGGGTGCCCGCCTTCCAGCAGCTCATCACAGAAGGGCTCAACATCAACGTGACGCTCCTCTTCAGTCAGCAGCGCTACCGGCAGATCGCCGAGGCGTACCTGTCCGGGCTGGAGAAGTTCGCCAAGGCGGGTGGAGACCTGAGCACGGTGGCCAGCGTGGCCTCGTTCTTCGTCAGCCGCATCGACGTGGCGGCCGACAAGGAAATCGAGCAGCGGCTCAAGTCGGGCGCCTCCGCCGAGCAGCGCAAGACCCTGGAGGCCCTGAGCGGCAAGGTGGCCATCGCCAACGCGAGGCTCGCGTATCGCATCTACCAGGAGCTCTTCAGCAGCGCGCGTTGGAAGGCCCTCGCCGCGAAGGGCGCGCGCGCGCAGCGCGTGCTGTGGGCGAGCACCAGCACGAAGAACCCGAAGCTGCGGGATGTGCTCTACGTGGAAGAACTCATTGGCCCCGACACCGTCAACACCATGCCCCCGGCGACCATCGACGCCTTCCGGGACCACGGCAAGGTGCGCACCAGCCTGGTGGAAGACGTCGCGGGCGCCAGGGAGACGATGCGCCAGTTGGAGGCGGGCGGCGTCTCGATGAAGTCCATCACCGAGCGGCTGGCCGTGGACGGCGTGAGGCTCTTCGAGGAGTCGTTCGACGCGCTGCTGGGGGCGGTGGGGGAGCAGCTGAAGAAGCAGTAGGCGCCAGCGCCTCGAAGGTCTTCCGGTGGGATGTGCCCTGGAGGTAGTCCCACGCCTCGGCATCCGTGAGCCGGCCTTCCGTCTGGGCCAGCAACTCCAGAAGCAGCTTCACCAGCGTGCCCTCGTCGCGAGGGGCGGTGTCCTCCGAGGTCTTCCTCAGGGCGCGCTGGATGGCGAGGGCCACCTGCGCGGCATGTTCCTCCGAGGCACTGGCCACCCGCGCCAGCGTCATGGACAGGCGCTTGAGGTTGATGAGCCCCGTGGGGCGCAACTCGCGCAGCATCTCCCCGAGCTCCTCGGCGGTGAGTCTCCCCGTGGCGAGCGCGGAGATGGCGGCGTCCACGCTCACGCCATGCTCACCAGGCTCCTTCGTCGCCAGACCCATGGCGAGCACCAGCCGGGCCATGGAGCCCAGGCGCAGCCAGGGGTGAAGCAACTGCTCGTACGCGACGACGTTGCTCCAGTTGGCCTCGCTCCAGTCGATGTTCATGGCCAGCTCCTCCGCGTGGCTGGCGAAGAACGCCTCCAGTCCCGAGGGCCAGAGCGTCGCCGCCCAGCGCGGGTAGGGCTTGCCGCCGCCGCCGTTCTCCTTGATGAGCATCAGGCCCGGAATGTCCTGGCGTTTGAGCTTCCCTGGCGCGATGGGCTTGGGCGACGTCGAGATGAACAGGTCGTGGAAGGTGAACTTGCCGGAGCGTCGCGCCTTGATGGTGAAGGTGTGCTCCGACTCCGGCGTTTCACCCCGATGCCTCCGCGCCACCGACACACTCACGTCCACTGTGTCAGGTGCGCTCTTGCCCAGCCCCAGGGCCCAGGCGACGAGCTTGAATGCGTCACTTCGCGAGCGGCTCGACTGCTTCAGCGACTCCAGGGCCTTCGAGTCTCGAACGGGAGCGAGCCGACACAGGGCGAGACACAGGTCCGAGAGCGGGGGCTCTTCCGCCTCGGGTGCGCGCGCCAGCAGGCGCGCCACCAGCGTCTCCGGAGCAAGCCACCCGCCCTCATGGGTGGGCATGGACAACAGGCCCTCTTCACGTCCCGCGTCCAGGGCCCTCGCGAGGTCGGAGATGCGTTCGCTCAGCAGTGGCAGGAACACCTCGTGTCCGGGCGTGAGCGCCGGCTCGGGAACCTCGCGCAGCGTGGAGTGGGCCTCGCCCGGGGACGCGAGCCATGCGAGCGCGAGGCCCGCGAGGCGAACCGCCAAGGATTCTCCATAGGTCTTCGCGCTCAGCTTCCTGGCGCGCTTCGCCAGGGCGGAGGTCCGCCGCGCGAAGTCGTCGGGACGCTGTCGGCCCAGTCGGGCCACGCCATCCAGCACGCGCTCGACCTCCATCGGATTGCCCGCGTCCTCGATGCAGGTGGAGAGCGCGGAGAGCAGCTCGTCGAGGCTCGCGATGGGCGTCACCGCGAAGCGCGCGTCCGTGGGTGAGGCCGGCGCGCGAGGCTCCCCGGAGGGCTTCTTCTTGTCCGCTGTCCTGGGAGGTTCCGAAGCCATGGGGCGCGTGCTCTCACCCAGCCATGCCTGGACGTGCTTCTTCAGCGAGGCGGCCACTCCGTCCACCCGCTCCTCGACGGCGGTGCGAAGGGCCGCGTCGGGCGTCTTCGCCAGGGACTCCAGCGCCTTCAGCACGGCCTTCTGCACGTCCACGGCCTCGTGCGCGAGGCCGGAGGCCAGGGCCCCCGTGATTCGCTCACGGGAAGCGCCGGACTCGCGCTCGCCGAGTGCCTTGAGGAGCTTCACCGCCTGCTGCGCGGTCCCCTTGTGCCGGGCCAGCAGCACGGGCTCCAGCGCGGGCAGGGCGGAGTCCACGGGCAAGGGCTCGCGGGCCTCCAGCGCGGTGACGACGTCGAGCGCGAGGCTGACCGTCGCGGGGATGGAGCTGCCCAGGAGGCGCAGATAGCGGTCCCTGTGTCGCGCCAGCTCCTCGGGGGTTGGCTCCAGGGCCTCGTGGAAGCGGGAGAACCAGCCCGCGCGAAACGCCGCGAAGTCGCGCTCCAGTGCTCCCAGCGTGGCGTCCAGCAGGCGCCCTCGCTCCAGCGTGCCCTGACGCATGTGCCGCAAGAAGACGGAGGCCCAGGTCTTGTCCTCGAAGGTGTACTTGTCCTTCGCCGCGAGGCTCAGCTCTCCGCTGCCCTCGACCTCGAACAGGCGCCACGCCTCGTGCTCCAGCAGTCGCGGGTCCGTGTCGAAGGGGTTCGGATGGAAGCGCGTGTCCAGGAAGAGCATGCCCGTGGTGTAGTTGTCATGGGTGGGGCGACGGGACACCCCCTTGCGCATGAGCATGCGCGCCACCCAGAAGTAGGACGGGGCGAGCGCGACGAGCCGCTCGGCCGCGTCTTCCAGCCAGTCCGGTCGCAGCTTCGCGGCCAGGTCGGCGGCCTCCTCGGGAAGGGCACCGAGGAGGCGGGGCGTCCAGTCCGAAGGCGGGACGGTGAAGAAACACAACATGGCCAGCACCCGGGAGCGTTCGCGCCGGAGCGCCTGTTCCTCGCGGGAGTCCGACCAGTGCTCGTCCCGGAGCGCCTTGTCCCGCTTGAGTGCCTCGGGGCCGAGCTGTCTTCGCTGCGCCGGAGTCAGTCCCTCCAGCAGAGTGGCGCAGGCGGCGGGGCTGGGAGCGGCGAGCAGCGCATCGAGGGGCGAGGTCGTCATGAGGCGTCGGGGTCCTCGGCGCGCTGGGCGTGTAGCTGCGCCGCGAGAAGGTGTTTGCAGGGGCCTCGCTCCAGGGCGTGGCGGGAGAACCAGGGGCAGCCACAGCGCAGCGGCTCTCCATCCGCGTCCAGCAGGGCGTGGTAGGTGACGTCCGCGCCGCGCACCCACCAGGCGTTCGGGGTAGAGGCGTCCGGTTCCAGTGCACCCGCCTCCAGCAGCGCGCGTGCGTCGGAGAGGCGGGGTGCGAGAGCCTCCACCTGCTCGAGGTCGAAGGGCAGCTCCCGGTGGAAGAAGGCGGCCGTCTGCGAATCGAAGCCCACCAGTCCCCTGACGCCGAGCACCTGGAGACCGTGCCACACGAGGTCCTCGGGCGCGGACAGCTTGCTCGCCAGCGCGCGGGGCTCCAGCACGGCCTCCCAGCGCAGCTCCGCGCGCAGCGTGGACAGCATCTGCTCCATGGCGGGGCGCTGTGCCAGGGCCGACAGCGTCTGCCCCTCGCCGGAGAAGCCACGCCACACTTCGCCGGAGAGCGCGAGCGTGAAGCGCAGGGCGCCCATGTCGAGCACGAAGGCACTGGCCTGGCCCCGAGGGTCCGCGTGCAGGACGAGTCGCTTCGCGAAGGGGACCAGGTCCTCCAGCACGCGCAAGCGCTCCAGGCCGGTGAGGCGCATCGCGCCCGTCGCCGCCGTCGAGCTCAGTCGCACCGAGCGTCCCTGGGGCACCAGGTAGTGCGGGCGCTTGTCGGTGCGTGTTCGAGGAAGGCCGCGCAGGAAGCGCAGGGCCTCCGTCGCGGGCAGCTCCGCGAAGGGCGTGAGGCGGGACAGGTACGCCTGCACCTCGGCGAAGCCCTTGAGCCAGCGCAGTGGCAGCGGCACCTTGCGCTCCACCACCCGTGCTTCGCCGCGCTGGAGCGCCACCTCCGCGTGGCCCACGGACAGCGCGAGCGGCTCCTCCGCGCGCACGGTGGCCAACGCCGCACGCATCGGCGCGTTGAAGTCCACGTTGGTGGTGCCGAACGAGGCGACGTCACCTTCGTAGGCCCCCGGCGTGAGGTCCACGCGGGCATAGGTGCTGGCGCAGCCGGAGAACCCCTCGAAACGCAGCATGCCGCGTCCGCATGTCACCACCGGGTCGGCTTCGAGCAGGATGCGGTGCAGCATGGCGGGAGGGACATGGAAGCGCGTCCCCACCACGCGGGACAGGGCGCGCAGCGACAGCGCCGTCAGCCGGGGTTGGAGCAGGCGCCCCTCGAAGAAGTACGGCTGGGGCGCGCCGCCGCCGGAGGTCATGAGGCGCAGCGCCTGTCCGCGCTCCTCGGCCACGAGCTCCGAAGGGCCGCTGTACTGATAGGTGTGGCTCAGGGCCGTCATGTCTCGTCACCTCACACCGCGTGGAGGCGCGGGGTGGGTGCGACGCTAGCGTGACGACCTGCCTTGTCCAGTGACGCCTGGCTCGCCTGCCGTGAGGTATTCCCGCGAATGGCGTGGATGCGGGACCTTCACGCCTGGTGTCAGGCTCGCTTGGACGATGCGCGGGGTGCACTCCGATGGCATGGTGACCTTCGACATGACCCGCCCCGCCGTGACGTTGCTCCTCTGCTGTGTTCCCTGGTTGGTGTTCGCGCAGGCCCCCGTGAAGGAGCAGTGGGTCGTCACGACGGACCTGTGGGGCAATCCGCTCTATCAGGCCCTGTCGCTGGAGCGGACGGGCAAGCGGCTGGGGGGCGAGTTCGACGGGGACACGTTGGAGGGTGAGCGGACGGGCCAGGAGGTCCGCTTCACCGTCACGGACTCAAACAAGGCGCGCTACACCTTCACGGGCAAGGTGAGCGGGGACACGATGCGGGGCACCGCGGACATGCCCGACACGAACAACGCCCAGGCGCGGGTGAAGCATGCCTTCACCGCCCGGCGCATCGCCGAGCGTCCCTCGGGGCCTCCGCGTCGTCACGAGTTCAAGCCCACCACCTGGTCCAACGAGTTCTCCGCGACGCGCGAGCCGGTGCTGACGCTCTGGGCGGGTGACACGCTGAAGACGACCACGCTCGACTCTGGTGGCGTGGATGAGCACGGCGTCACGAAGGCGCTCTTCGGAAATCCCCAGACGGGGCCGTTCTTCATCGGGGATGCGCGGCCTGGGGACACGCTGGTCATCCACCTGAAGCGCGTGCGCTTGAATCGGCGTCACGCGGACAGTCTCGACAGTATCGTCGGAAGGGCGATGACGCCCGCGCTGGCGGCGAAGGCGACGGAGTTGGGCAAGCCCGTGCGCTGGACGCTGGACTGGGAGAAGGGCGTCGCGAGCCCTGAGACGCCGACGGAGCGACTGAAGGACTACACGGTGCCGCTGCGGCCCATGCTGGGAGGACTGGCGGTGGCGCCGGGCTTCGGTCTGCCTGCCTTCTCCACCGGAGACACGGGGCGCTTCGGTGGGAACATGGACTTCAACGAGGTGGTGGAGGGCAACACCGTCTACCTGCCTGTCTTCCAGCCGGGGGCGCTGCTCTATCTGGGTGATGCCCATGCCGCGCAGGGCGACGGTGAGACGTCACAGTACGCGTTGGAGACGTCGATGGAGGTGGAGCTGACCGTGGACGTCGTGCACGGCAAGGCGCCGTCGATGCCCCGGGTGGAGTCTCCCACGCATCTCATGGTGCTCGGGCAGGCGGGCTCGCTGGATGATGCGCTGCGCTCGGCGACCAGCGGCATGACGCAGTGGCTGGAGCAGGACTACGGGCTGTCGTTGTCGGAGAGCGCGCAGGTGTTGGGCACCAGCGTGCAGTACGTCGTCGCAAACCTCGCGGGGCGAAGCGTCGGCGTCGTCGCGAAGCTGGACAAGTCGCGACTGGCGAAGCTCCGCGCCACGGGGAAGTAGCGCGCGGCTCAGAACTTGAAACCGTCGAGCTGCAACTGACACGTGTCCGGGTCGACTCCCGACTGGACCCTGTGCGTGTTCCGCGTCATGGGATTCTCCAGTGCGGTCTGTTTCGCATCGGGCCACTCTCGTGGGTTGTCATGCGAGCGCATCAGGCCGGGCCGGCCGTTGAACATCCACGGCCGACCCTGGTGACGCCGTGACTCACGTCACCCGCGAGCCACGTCAGGGGAAGAAGGGCGAGCGGTCACAGGAGAGGCTTCCTCCCGCGCGGTACAGCATGTCCTGGTAGACGATGGTGTTGTTGATGGGGAAGGCGCTCGTCACGGAGGCCACCGTGGCGCCATTGCGCACCAACCGGAAGCTCGGCGTCCCCTGCTGGAGCGGGACTCGGAGCGACTGGATTCCCGCCGCCACGTTCGTGCGCTGAACGCTGCCCGCCAGCTCGATTTCCAGCGTCGCGGGCGCCGTCAGGAACGCGAGCAGCTCGATTTCGTTCACCGCGGGCGCGCCATTCACCAGCCGGTAGACGGCGCTCTGCTTCGTCAGGTCCGGCGCCGCGCTCGTCGAGTGCCGCCGGTGGAAGTAATACAACCCATCCCGGACGATGGGCGGCTGCACGCCTGTCTTGAACCACGCGGTGTAATACGCCGTCAGGTCGAAGGCGGCCCACTGCGTGCCGGAGGACGGGGAGAACTCCGTCGCCTCCGAATAGTCATTCCACGTGATGAGCTGCACCCAGTCCGCGCCGCCCTGGATGGCCGCGCTCCACAGGGCCCGGAGCGCCTGCGAGTTGTTCGCCTCCGTGTAGACGAGGTCCTTGGGGCGGGAGTCCTGCAAGGCCACCGGTGCCATCCACTGGAGCCCCATGCCGTGCGCCGTGCCGGGGTTGGCCAACTGCCCCGAGGCGCCGGAGAGCGTCCGGCTGCCCCAGGTGGACGTGCCATGCAACGGCACCACCGCCTTGAGTGCGTTCGTCTGCGCCACCCACGGGTTGACGTACACGGGCCACAGCGCCGAGGGGATTCCGCGTGCCTGGAGGGCCTGGACGACGGAGGCCCACCACTGCGGCGTGCGCTTGTCGGCGTAGTACGGCGCGAGCAGCAGGCGCCCATCGTCCAGGTGATACACCGCCGGGTGCGAGGCCACCGATGCGATGGAGTTCACGAACGCCGTCAGCGCCTCCGCGTCGGTGCCCGAGTACGTGGAGGTCAGGTCCGGCATGAGGACGATGCGGAACCCGCTGTCGACGTTGCTCGCGGCCTGCAACAGCTTCAGCAGGCGGTTCCAGTGCGTACCGGTGTGGTTGAGGATGTCGTAGGTGAAGCCGTCCAGGCCCAGCGCCGAGGCGCGGCGCACCTCCAGTTCGAAGTTCGCCAGCTCGTAGTCCACGCCCGCCGCGCGAGGTGCCTGGGGCAGGGGCCGCTGCTTGAGCAGACCGCCGCAGTACGCGAACTTGGAGTTCTCCCCGGTGGGCACCAGGTAGTGGCGCGCGTAGTAGTCAACCGACGGCTCCCGGTTGTCGAGGGAGAGCGGGTAGGGCGAGAAGTAGTGCGCGAAGACCTTCTTCGGTGATGCGCGCAGCGTGCTCAGGGCCGGCAGGTCCAACGGCCAGCACGGCGTGGCGGGCGCGGAGGAGACGTCCGCGGTCAGCTCCAGGTCGAAGCTCAGGTCCGACGAGTTGAGCGTGGACTGGTGCACCTCCACCGCGAGCACGTTGGTGCCCGCGATGAGCGCGGTGACGGGCACGGCGGTGCTGTGCCAGGTCAGCTCGGCGCTGTCGGCGATGACGGTGCTCGCCAGCGTCGACGCCGTCACCGTGCCCGCGGGCAGGTTGCTGCGAAGGACCTCCTGCCCGTTCAGGTAGACGACGGCGCCGTCATCGCGCAGCAGCCGCAGCACCATGTTGCTCACCCGGGAAGGGTCCGCGACGGTGAACGTCCCGCGCAGCCAGGTCGTCACGTAGCGCGACGACGTGCTGGGTCCGTAGGAGACGACCGTCGCCTCGTCGCCGTCGCCATAGCCGAGCTGCGCGGAGCCCTGCTTCCACGCCGTGTCCGTGTAGCCCACCGCCGTCCAGCCCGCGCCCGGGTCCACGCCCGTGTCGCGATATCTCCACACGCTGCCCGGTGCGACGAGCGTGCTGACCTGGAGGCCCGCCTCCGTTGTCGTGGAAGGCGGTGGGGCTTCCTCGGGCCGGGAGGCGGGGCCGCAGGCTCCGAGGAAGGGAAGGAACAACGCAAGGCAGACCGCTCGACGAGGGGGTGTGGAGAGCATGGAGGTGTCGTCTTCCAGGGGGTGTGTAAAAACCGGAAGACTTCCAATCCATTGATAACAAGCAACGCTCTGTCTTGTCCCAGCTAGAAAATCGAGTCCTTGTCGGTGAGGTTGTAGACCTCCTGCACGTCGCGCAGCAGCTTGGGGAAGTCCAGCTCCAGGTCCCTCAACAGGCCGGTGCGCATGTCGAACACCCAGCCGTGCACGGTGGGGAAGCCCTTCTCCACGTAGCTGCGCTGCACGGCGGCCGTCTTGACGATGCTGATGCACTGCTCGGTGACGTTCAGCTCCACGAGCCGCGCGTAGCGGGCCTCGGGGTCCGTGAACGTGTTCAGCTCCGCCTTGTGGAGCCGGTAGACGTCGCGCACGTTGCGCAGCCACGGGTTGAGGATGCCCAAATCCTTGGGCTGCATGGCCGCCTTCACGCCCTGACAGCCGTAGTGGCCGCAGACGATGATGCGCTTCACCGACAGGTGGCGGACCGCGTAGTTGATGACCGACATCACGTTCAGGTCGACGTTGTTGACCAGGTTCGCGACGTTGCGGTGGACGAAGACGTCCCCGGGCTCCACGCCCATGATTTCGTTGGCGGGCACCCGGCTGTCGGAGCAGCCGATGTAGAGGTACTCCGGGTTGTGTTCCGCGGACAGACGCTCGAAGTACTGCGGGTCGTCCTTCGTCTTGTCGGCGGACCAGCGGCGGTTGTTCTCGAAAATCTTTTCGTAGGAGGGCACGGTCCCGGTGCATGCCGCCCCTGCGCCCCCGCGTCAACGGGGACGTGTCATTTCCGGTTCGCGGTGGACACGCCTCAGCGGGCGAGCTGGATGAGCCTGGGCGGTGAAGCCCTCAGCTGGCGCATGTCGACGAGGATGTCGTACGCGCGGGACTCGGGCAGGACGGGACCCGCGGCGAAGCGGTAGAGGCTCCGCGTGTCCTTCTCCTGGGGGAAGCGCTCCCGGACGGCGGTGGCGAGCAGCTCCTTGGCCACCCACTCGGTGTCGACAGACACGGAACCGAACTCGTCCAGATAGCGCTGGGACGCGGCGGAGTCTCCCTGCCGCGCGGTGAGGACGAAGACGCGCGGCTTGCGCGCGGGGACGATGGCGGAGGCCCCCTGCCGCATCAGCGCCAGCTCCCGCTCCTGCGGCACCGCGAACAGCTCCACGGACTGCTGATGCGCGAGCAGGGCGCTCACCGCGACGAACCCGCCCAGCAACGCCACGGCCACGCGAGGTCCCCGCGTGGGAAACCGGTCCCCCAGCTTCACCATCGCGGCGAAGAAGAACACGCTCCACACCCCCGTGAGGGCATAGAGGGTGCGGTACGTGGGCCACCGCTCGCTGGCGAGCAGGCTCGCGCAGTACGCGACGCCCGACAGGCCCACGAGCGCCACCACCCACGTCCCCACGCCGACGCGTCCCGTGCGACGCCCCTCGACGACGAGCCCCAGCGCGAGCACCGTCAGCGTCACGCCCACCATGGGCCAGTACCCCCACGAGGGCGCGGCGTCCGTGTCGTTGAGCGCATTCAGCGCCAGGGCATTGGGCAGCACCTGGGTGACGAACCAGACCGCCTTGGCCACGAAGTGCCGCTCCAGCACCATGCGCGGCGACGGGGTGAACACCCCCAGCGCGAACATCATCCGGGTGACGACATACGCCAGCCCCAGTCCCCCGCCCACGACGAGCACGTGGCTCGCGAGCCAGCGCGCGGACGCGCGCACGTCGTCGAAGCGCCGCGTCACCAGCGCCGCCGCGAGCAGCACCGCGTAGAACGGACCGCTCGCCTGATAGATGAGCGTCGACGCGGCCAGGGCCACTACCCCGCCCACGCACCAGGACACGCTCCGCGCTCCGCCCGTCGAGGTGCCCACGCCTCTTCGCGCCAGGGCGAACGCCCCCACGCTCAAGAGCAGCGCCACCGCCTGGGGCCAGCAGATGCTCCAACTGGCGACCACCTGCGCGGAGGGAATCACGATGAGGAAGGCGGCGAGCAGCGCGGCGGGAGACCTCCGCCACCCCTCGGCCCGGAACAGGAGGTAGAGCGCGAGCGACAGCAGGGCCAGCCCCAGCACGCCCAGGGCCCGCAGGCCGCCCAGCCCATCCACGTCGTCGACTTCACGCGTGGAGCGCTCCAGGAGCCAGCCGTACAGCGGACGGCCCATGGCGCCGCACACCCGCAGAATCTTCCCAGGCTCCTCGCGGGCCTCCCTCAGAATCGCGTAGTCGTCGCGCAGGCCATAGTCCAGGGAGATGGCGCTGCCATAGACGACCCAGGGAAGCAGGAAGAGCAGGGCGGCCGTACCCAGTGCTCGGAAGGCACCTGTCGTGATGCGTGTCTGCAGGGGGAACCTCTGAAGGCTCGCGAGCCTAGCAGAGTCGTATGACGCGTCTCGGTATGCGTGAAGTCTCACGCCAGAGTGAAACGTCCCACAACGACTTCACCGCCCGGCCGCCCAGGCCCATGCGGCGTGTCCCTCTGGACGAAGCAGCAGCCCTTCCAGGCCGTGGAGTGGGGTGGCGTCGTCGGAAATGTCGAGTTCCAGCACCTCCAGCCTCGGTGTCCAGCCTGGCGCGGGCCCCCACCGGGTGGGCGGGTGGGGGCCGCGCTTCGCGTGCAGGGCGGCCCCCGCCCGTCCAACCCGGCAGTGAGGGCAGGGCCCGGTGGGGCGAAGGCACGGGCGCGTCCGGGTAGGCGACATCGAGTCCTCCGAGGTGCTCGGCGAGCGGCGTCACCGGCGAGCAGCACGCGGCCTTGCCGGTACGCCTCCGCCAGCCGCGTCTCGTTGCCGAAGCGCGACAGCCACCGGGGCTCTCGCATCCCGAAGTCGGAGCCCGCCACGCGCGTGAGGCTCGCCCGCAGCTCGTCCAGGGGGGAGCGGCTGCTTGAGGGGCGTGTGCTCGCGCCGGGCGTCCGCGACGATGCCATCCCCCATGGGGACGATGACGGCGTCGCCGTGCGCGTGGGTGAGGGCGAGGCAGGAGGCGGGCCAGGCCACCTTCGCGTTGCTCGATGACGTGCTCGGGTTCACCATCGAGGAGCAGGCCTTCGGTGCTCAGCAGGGCGAGGGCCCTCCAGTGGCCGAGCGGATGCGGGCGCGCGCCACGCCGCGTTTTCCCCAGGTGGCCCGGGCGGTGGACGCGCTGGTGGACTTCCGACTTCGACGCGCGCTTCGCCAGGCACGGTGAGCCGCGCGGGGCCTTCCGCAAGGCATTCGACAGCGACCCTGGACCGTGGAGCACCTGGGCGCGCGTGTATCGGAACGGGAGGGATTGGCAGGTGACGCCCGGTGGCGGGCCGCGTCTGCTCGTGCACGCCTGAATGTCAGACTATTGGAAGCAGTCCTTGACGTCGCCCGGTCACGCACCCACCTCAACTGGAGTGGAAGTGCTTGCGTGAAGAACGAATCCCGGCTGCCTGCTCACAATGTGACCATCGAGGGCTGGGTGGTGGAGTGGCTCGCCCTCTACTGGCAGATGCCCGCGGCCTCCATCGACACGCGGCGTCCCCTGGTGGAGCAGGGGCTCGACTCCATGGGGGCCATCTCCCTGGCGCATGACCTGGAGCAGTGGTTGGGTTTGCCGCTCACCCTGTCCTTCCTCTGGGAGCAGCGCTCCATCGAAGCCCTGGCTCGTGCCCTGGCTTCGCCGGGAGACCTGTTCGCCCAGGCACCTCCGAGCGAGTCCACCGAGTCGACGTGGGCGTCCGGCGGTGCGACTCCCGCGTCCCTGGGCCAGCAGCAGCTCTGGCGACTCAACAAGCTCCAGTCGGGAAGTGCTCGCTTCCATGTCCACCTGGGGCTGCGATTCGACGGTCCGCTGGATGTCGACTCCCTCAGGCTCAGCCTCCAGGAAATCGTGCGACGGCATGAGTCGTTCCGGACGACGTTTCACGAACAGGACGGGCGGCTGACGCAGGTGGTGGCATCACCGTCGCGGCTGGAGATGCCTGTCGTGGACCTGCGCGCGGAGCTGGACGGGGACCTGGGAGGGGCCCTGGGCTCCGCGTCCTTCCGGACACTCCATGAGGCGCAGGGGCGCACGCCCTTCGACCTCCAGGCCGGACCGCTGATTCGCACGGCCCTGGTCGTGCTGGCGGACCAGACCCATGTGTTGTTGGTGACGCAGCATCAGCTCATCACGGATGGGTCCTCGCTCGGCGTGTTCGGTCGGGAACTGGCGTCCCTGTATCGCGTCTTCCATGCGGGGGTGCCGTCGCCGCTGGCCCCACCGTCGCGTCAGGTGGCGGACGTGGCGCGCTGGCAGCATGCGTGGCTCGCCGGAGAGGCAGCGCAGCGGCAGCGTGAGTATTGGCGCGCGCGGCTGGACGGGGTGCCCGCGTTGACGCTCGCGTCGAGGAGCGCCGATGCCGAGGACCCGAGGCTGGGAGGACTGGTCTGTTTCGAGGTTCCCGTGGCCCTGACGTCGGCCTGGAAGGCGCTGGCGAGCAGGGAAGGCGCGACGTTGTTCACCGCCCTCTCGGCCGCCTTCGCCGTGCTGCTGCGCTCGCATGCGGGCCAGGAGGATGTGCTGCTGGGCACCGTGGTGGCGAACCGGGGGCGGCGCGAGCTTCGCGACGTGGTGGGGTATCTCGCCAACACCGTGGCGCTCCGGTGTGACCTGACGGGCAACCCCTCGTTCCGGGAGTTGCTGGCGCGCCACCGCGTCCGCACCACGGAGGACCTGAGTCATCAGGAGCTGCCGTTCGACGAGGTGGTGCGGCACGTCCGCGCTGCCGGGGGCGCGCCGCCGAGGGTGCGGGCCGCATGTGTGTTCGAGAGTCTGGCCACCTTCGAGCTGACCATTCCCGGCCTGTGCTGCACGCTGTTGTCGGACACGCCGGATGCGTCCGTGCCCGGCACGGCCCGCCATGAGCTGACGTTGCTGTTGCGCGAGGACGAGGGAGGCCTGCGGGGCGCCTTCGAGTACGCCGCTGACGTGTTCAAGCCCGTGGAGGTCGAACAGCTCGCGGAGCGCTTCCGCCACCTGCTGGGCCGCGTCGTGGAGACGCCCGATGCGCGGCTCGATGACCTGCTGCCTCCCGGGGTCGCCGCGCCGTTCGGGTGACTCAAGCGCTGGAGTCCGAAGGCGGTGTCCCCACGGGACAGGCCTCGGGCACGGCCTCCATCAAGGCCTGGCGGGCCTCCTCGAAGTCGCGCAGGGCGGAGTCCACTTGCGCGCTCAGGTGCTCCGGCGGCTCCTGCTGTGAGCGGGCCTCCAGCTCCTCGCAGGTCCGCGAGAGGCGCGCCGCGCCGAACAGGGCCGCGCTGGAGCGCAGGCTGTGCGCGTGCCGGGTCAGCGCGGCCGCGTCGTTCTCCTCCAGGGCGAGACGGAACGCTGACAGGTGCTTGTCGGCGTTGCGCAGGAAGTCGCGCACCAGCGTGGCAAGTTCGCTCCGGTCCGGGCCGGTGAGCAGCTCCAGTCGTTGGAAGGCGGCCGGGTCGAACGCGACGGCGGGGGGCGCGGGAGGCGGTGCGAAGCGAGGTGCCTCCGCCGCGTTCTCCAGCGCCGCCACCAGCACCGACGCCTCCACGGGCTTGGTCACGAAGTCGTTCATCCCCGCCTGGAGACACAGCTCCTGGTCTCCCTGGATGACACTCGCCGTCATCGCGATGATGCGAGGGTTTCCATAGCGCCGCGCGTCCGCGCGGATGCGCCGGGTGGCCTCCAGGCCATCCATCTGGGGCATGTGGACGTCCATGAAGACGACGTCATATGGCTCGCGCTCCAGCGCGCCGAGCGACTCCTCGCCATTGCCCGCGACGTCGGCCTCGTAGCCCAGCTTCTTGAACAGGCGCAGGCCGACCTTCTGGTTGATGGGGTTGTCCTCCACCAACAGGATGCGCAGCGGCAGGCGCTTGCCCAGGGTGCCGTCCAGCTCGACGGTGGGTCGCGTGGGGACCACCTGTCCTTCCTTGAGGACGACTTCGAGCGTGAAGATGGAGCCCACGCCCACGGTGCTCTGGACGCGGATGGTGCCGCCCATCATCTCCGCCAGCCGCAGGCTGATGGCGAGCCCCAGGCCCGTGCCGCCGTAGTGGCGGCTCGTCGACGCATCCACCTGGCTGAACGAGCGGAAGAGCCGATTCATTCGCTCGGTGGGGATGCCGATGCCCGTGTCCTGGATGGTGATGCGCAACGGCCAGCTCTTCGCTTCGGCGTCGGGGGGCGCCTCTCCCTTCGAGACGTGGACGGAGACGCCGCCCTCGTGGGTGAACTTGAGCGCGTTGCCCACCAGGTTGACGATGACCTGCCGCAGTCGCGTCTTGTCGCCAAGCAATGCGTCGTGCACGTCCTCGTCCACCGAGTGCCGCAGGTAGAGCCCCCGGGTGGACGCCTGGGGGCTCAGCAGTCCCATGCACTCCTTGAGGCCCTGGCGCAGCGAGAAGGACTGACTGTCGAGTTCGAAGGCGCCGGCTTCAATCTTGGAGAAGTCGAGCAGGTCGTTGATGAGGCGCAGCAGCGCGTCGCCGCTGGTGTGGATGACGTCGACGCACTCCTGCTGCTCCTCGGTGAGCGACGTGTCGCGCAGGAGCTGGGCCATGCCGAGCACGCCATTCATGGGCGTGCGAATCTCGTGGCTCATGTTGGCCAGGAAGCTGGACTTGGCGGCATTGGCCGCGTCGGCCTCCGCGCGCGCCGCGTCCAGGGCCACGTTCTTCTCGCCCATCGCGGAGAGGGCGTCCTGGGCCTCGGTGACGTCGAGGAAGGCCCACAGCCGGCCGCGCGCGGAGCCTCGGCGCGCGGGGACGCAGGAGACGGACAGCGTCTGGTGCGGTGACTCGAAGTGCCAGAGCATGTTGCGCAGCTCCGGCTCGCTGCCGTCGAACATGCGCGCCATCCGCTCCTCGATTCGCGCGCGGTTCGTCGCGCGCTCACGCAGGGTGGCCATGGCGCGGGACATGAGGTGGGCGGCCACCTGTCCCTCCGGAAGGCCGAGCAGCGTGGCACCCGGCTTGTTCACCCACGTCTCCACGCGGTTCTGCTCCAGGAAGACGAGCCCGCAGGGCACCGCGTCGGTGATGGAGTCCACGCGCGCGCGCAGCGTCTCCGTCGCGCCTTCCAAATCGCACTCGCGCGCGGCGGTGAGCAGGAGCCCGGACAAGGCCCGGAGGGCTTGCTGCTCGGTGGACGTGAAGGGCGAGGTGTCCTGGCGAAGCAGGACGAGGCCCCCCTTGCGGTCATCGACGGACTGCCACGGCAGCACGGCCATGGTCCCGCGCAGGGGTGCCGGAAGCGCCAGGTCCGTGGGGCTCGGCTCGAAGAAGCGCCACTCCGCTTCGCCCAGCACCCCTCGGAAGAGCAGCTCTCCCAGGTGGGCCAGCCGGGGGCGCGTGGCGGGGGTGCCCGCCAGCTCGAAGACGGTGACAGCGTCGATGCGGCGCAGGCTGACGGCCACGTCCGCGCGACAGGCCTGGCGCACCACCTCCAGCACCCTCGCGAGCTGACCGCCATCCCGGAGGGACAGGGCCTTCACCGAGGCCACCATCAGCTCCGTCACCGAGGGGTCCACGCTCGGTGGTCCCGGGGGCTCACCCGGGTCGGAGGCATCCTTCCGCGACAGACTCACGAGGCGGCGAGTGCCTTGGCGATGAGCGTGTTGACCTCGTGGGGCGCGGTCAGGTGCGGCAGGTGTCCCTGATTGGGGACGTGGTGAAGCTGCCCCTGGGGCAGGCTCTTCGCCAGGTATTCGCCCACGCTGTTCGGGACGGCGAAGTCGTTGAGCGGCTGGACGACCCAGGCCGGAATGGTGAGTCGGGCGACCTGCTCGCGGAAGTCGGACTCGAAGATGATGCGAATCACGCCGATGGCGATGTCGGGTCGCAGCGCGACGAGGGACTCGGAGAAGGCCCGGACCATCTCGGGTGTCGCGGAGGGGCCCACGGCGGCCTGCGCGAAGCCGCTGGCCCAGGCGTCGAAGTGTTTCTCGATGGTCTCGTACAGCGCGTCGATGTCCGGCCGCTCGAAGCCGCCCAGGTAGTTGGGGGCGTTCATGTAGCGCGGCGACGCGCTGATGAAGAGCATGGAGCGGAAGAGCTCCGGACGGACCAGCCCCGCCAGCAGGCCAATCATCCCGCTCATGGAGTGGCCCACGTAGAAGACATCGCGCGCCTGGACGGCCTCCAGCACCTCAATCAAGTCCAGCGAGTAGCTCTCCAGGCTCGCGTAGCGATGCGGACTGTAGGCCTCCAAATCCGAGCCCAGGGCGCCCACATGGTCGAACAGGACGATGCGGTGCGTATCCTCGAAGGCACGCACCTGGTTGTGCCACGCTTTCTGATTGTTGCCGAAGCCGTGGGCGAGCACGAGCACGTCGTCGCCCCTGCCGACGACCTGCACATTGTTTCGAGTGAGGACCGTCTTGGACATGGCTGGCGCAGTCTAAGCCAGGCACCACGTCAGCGCCGACCAGCCCCGCATGCCCACGGGTCGACCAATCAACGAAGTGTCGCGCTGACCCACCCGACCTCGTGGAAACCCCTGAGCCCGCATTGGGTCGGGAAACGTGGGTGTCATTGACGCCAGGGCAAGCGCGCGCGACGCGAGGCCCGTGCCCGGTCGGCCATGTCAGACATTCGTCCCGTCAGCCCCGGCACAGAGTGAGGCGCCATTGTTGGCGGCCGCCCATTCGAGGGCAGGACGGATTGAGAGGGATTTGGTCGGCGATGACAACGGGCGCGGGAGGGGTGCGCGCATGGGGTTGGCAATCGTCTTGATGATGGTGGGCATGATGTCGGTCACTCCGGAAGGCCCAGAGGCACGTCGTCCCGGCACGACGGAGTGGAGGCTGAGCCAGACCGCCACGGGCGCCCAGTTGGAGGGATACGCCGGAGCGACCAGCGTGCAGCGGGGCGAGTCCATTGACATCCACGTCCGCACGGACGGCGCGCGCCCCGTGAGCTGGGAACTCTTCCGCATGGGCTATTACGGGGGCACCGGCTCCCGGAAGATGGCGTCCGGCGGCCCCATCACCATCGGCTCCCAGCCCACGCCCGTGGCGGACCGGACGACGGGACTGGTCGAGTGCCGCTGGCCCACCAGCTTCACCGTCCCCACGCAGGCGAGCTGGCCCAGCGGCGTCTACCTGCTCAAGCTGCGGCGCGACGACGGGCCCCAGTCCTACGTCATCTTCGTCGTCCGCGCGGACGAGCGGAAGAACACGGGCGTCCTGCAGATTCCGTTCACCACCTTCCAGGCCTACAACGCCTGGGGCGGCGAGAGCCTCTACAGCGACTCACTGGGGCTGTCGGGAGGCCACGCCAAGGTCGTCTCGTTCGACCGGCCCTATGTGGATGGCAATGGCGCGGGTGAGTACTTCTACGCCACGCACAACTTCGTGTTGTGGGCCGAGTCGAAAGGCTACGAGCTGTCCTACGTCACCAATGTCGACGTGGACAGGGACCCCTCCCTGCTGCTGGGGCAGCGGCTGTTCCTTTCGGTGGGGCATGACGAGTACTGGTCCCGCCCGGCCCGGACGGCGGTGGACGCGGCGCTCGCGTCAGGTGTGAACCTGGCGTTCCTCGGCAGTGACACGAGCTGCTGGCTCATCCGCCTGGAGTCCTCGACCGCGGGCGCGTCGCGGCGCAAGCAGGTTTGCTACAAGGACGAGGCCCGCGCGGAGGACCCGCTCGCGGGCACGCCGCTCGTCACCGTCCGCTGGCGCAACGCGCTGCTCGGTGAACCGGAGAACGGGCTCGTGGGGGTGATGTCCGACGCGTGGGGAATCATTCCCCAGCCCTACGTCGTGCGCACGCCCGGAGCCTGGCCCTTCGCGGGTACGGGGCTCGCGCAGGGTGACTCCATCCCCGCCGTCGTCGGCTACGAAATCGACCGCGCGTGGACGAACGGCGCTTCTCCCCCGGGCTTCATCCCGCTGGCGCAGTCCCCGGCCATCAGCAACAAGGGTGAGCCCAACTGGCACACCTCCGGCCTCTACACCGCGCCCTCCGGCGCGTTCGTCTTCTCCAGTGGCGGCATCTCCTGGTCTCAAGGTTTGTCCCATCCCCACTTCGCCGACCTCCGCGTGCAGCGCATCACCGACAACGTGATGCGCAAGGCAGGCCTGGTGCCCACGCTCGACGGGGACACCTTCGGCGCGCAGAACCCCCGGCCCGTGGACCGCACGGGCCAGTCCGCCGGGGTCTCCACGTTCGCCGGGAGCGCGTTCCAGGAAGGCTTCGTGAATGGCCCGGCGTCACAGGCGCGCTTCCGCAGGCCCGTGGGTGTGGCCGTGGATGGAACGGGCACGGTGTTCGTGGCGGACACGGGCAACCACGCGGTGCGACGCATCGCCAATGACGAGGCTCGCACCGTCACCACCATCGCAGGCACGGGGACGTCGGGTGTGGGAGAGGGGCCGGGCGCGACGACGGCGCTGCGCTCGCCGGAGTCCATCGCCATCGCCCCGGATGGCACCCTCTACGTGGCGGACACGGGCAATCACCGCATCGTCCGAATCGCTCGGGATGGACGCTGGACGGTGAGCACCTTCGCGGGCTCGAAGGACGGACGACAGGGCAAGAGCGATGGCGTGGGCACCGCCGCGCGCTTCCAGACGCCTGGCAGCGTGACGTTCGCGGGCGCGGACCTGTACGTGACGGACACCTTCAACCATCGGCTCGCGCGCATCTCTCCGGAAGGGAAGGTCACCACGGTGATTGGCGCCCGGGGCTCGGGCAGCACCAACGGCCCCGCGGCGCAGGCCCGCTTCCATCGGCCGACGGCGGTGGCCTTTGGCGGCGGCGCGCTGTGGGTGGTGGACACGGGCAACCGGCTCATCCGGCGGGTGGCGATGGATGCCAGTTTCACCACCTCCACCGTGGCCGGAGCCGTCACAGGGGGCTTCGCGGATGGCGCGGGAGGCGCGGCGCTGTTCCTGCCCATGCTGGGCGCGGCGTATGTCGACGGGCGATTGCTGCTGACGGACACCGGCAACGAGCGCATCCGCGCGCTCGTCGGTGGACAGGTGCGCACCTATGCGGGGACGGGGGCGCATGGCGCGCGGGACGGCGCCGCCGAGCAGGCGACCTTCAGTCTGCCCACGGGCGTCGCGGGACTGCCGAACGGAGACGTGCTCGTCGTGGACCAGGGCGCGTCGACGATTCGCAAGCTGCTCGCGCCATCGAGCGGCGGAGGCCCGCGTCCGGTGCCACGAATCACCGGAGGTCCCTTCTCCGGCGCCTCCGCGCCGCTGGACGTGTTCCTCGATGCGACGACGAGCACGACGACGGACCCAGGGGGCTGGCTTCAGCGCTTCCGGTGGGACCTGGGCGACGGCACGACGTCCGACGCGGCCTACCTGGAGCACCGTTACACCCAGGTGGGCCGCTACACCGTCACGCTCACCGCGACGGATGGCAGGGGCGTGAGTGCTTCCACCACCCAGGTCATTCGCGTGGGCGTGACCGGGGAGGGCACGCCCTGAGTCGTGGCGAAGACGTCAGGACTTCGCGAAGGCGAGCAGGTCCGAGTGGAACTGCTCCCGGTGCGTCACGGAGAGACCGTGCGGCGCGCCGGCGTAGACCTTCAGCGTGGAGTTCTTGATGAGCTTGGACGACAGGTGCGCCGACGCGCCGATGGGGACGATCTGGTCGTCGTCGCCATGGATGATGAGCGTGGGGACGTCGAACTTCTTGAGGTCCTCGGTGAGGTCCGTCTCGGAGAACGCCTTGATGCAGTCGTAGGCCGGCTTGAGGCCACACTGCATGCCCGCGAGCCAGAACGCGTCCCGCGCGCCCTGGGAGACCTTCGAGCCCGGGCGGTTGGCGCCGTAGAAGGGCGTGGTGAGGTCCTTGAAGAACTGCGAGCGGTCGGCGAGCACTCCGGCGCGGATGCCGTCGAAGGCCTCGATGGGCAGTCCGCCGGGGTTGGCGGCCGACTTCAGCATGAGCGGAGGCACCGCGCCCACGAGCACCGCCTTGGCCACGCGCTTCGTCCCATGCCGTCCGATGTAGCGGGCCACCTCGCCGCCTCCAGTGGAGAAGCCGACGAGGATGGCGTTCTTCACGTCCAGGGTGTCGAGCAGCGCCGCGAGGTCGTCGGCGTAGGTGTCCATGTCGTTGCCATCCCACGTCTGCGTGGAGCGGCCATGGCCACGGCGGTCATGCGCGATGCAGCGAAAGCCATTGGAGCCGAGGAAGTAGAGCTGCTCGTCCCAGCTGTCGGAGCTCAGCGGCCAGCCATGGCTGAAGACGATGGGCTGACCCTTGCCCCAGTCCTTGTAATAGATGCGCGCTCCGTCCTTCGTCGTGATGATGCTCATGGGCGTGACTCCGAGGGGATGACTGCGATGGAGTCACGCTAGCCGTCGACGCCAGGGCTCCCCACCCCCGGGCGGGGCGGAGCGCGGTCCCCCTGTCGGGGGATGGCGGCTTCACAGCGCGACAGTCGTCTCGAAGTCCCTGCGTCCGGTAAGCGTCCGGTGACGAACGCGGAGGCTGACTCGGTCCGACGTGGGCCGTGGGGCTGGCACTAGGGTCCTGACCTGTGGACCCAGGGGATGCAGGCAAGACACGGAGGAACACGGGGGGGCTCCAGAAGGTGGGGTCCTGGTTCCGTGCGGGCGCCTGGAAGAGCGCGGTGGCACGCGTCGTCTTCGTGGGCATGGCGTGGTGGGCCCTATGTGACGGAGACCCGAGCAGCTTCATCTTCGGCGTGCCCGTCGTCGCGACGGTGTCGGTGGTGAGCTTCCTGCTGAGTCCGCCCCGAAGCTACGGGTGGCGACTCACGGAGGTGGTGCGCTTCGCCGGCTACTTCCTCGCGGGCTCCGTCCACGGCGGCTTCGATGTGGCGCGCCGCGCGCTCGCGCCGAGCATGCCCATCTCTCCCGTGTTCGTCCGATATCGGATGAGCCTGCCCGGAGGCGCGCCCCAGATGGTGTTCAGAATCACCCTCAGCCTGATGCCGGGCACGTTGAACGCGGACGTCCTCGGGGACGAGCTGGTGGTGCATTCGCTCGTGGACCGGGGCGAGGGCATCCAGCACGAGTTGAAGAACCTGGAGTGGCGCGTGTCGCGACTCTTCGGACTGGGGCTGCCTCCGCCGGAGCCCGCGCATGCATGAGCTGCGCACGGGCCTGGCCTTCTTCCTGCTCCTGAACATCCTCGCGGGGATGGTGCGAGTCATTCGCGGGCCCACCGTCACCGACCGCTTCATCGTGGCGCAGCTCTTCGGGACGACGGGCGTGGGCGTCCTCATCCTGCTCGCGGCGGATGCGGGCAGGGATGCCTTGCGTGACGTCGCCCTGGTCTTCGCCCTGCTGGCGCCCGTCACCGTCGTGGCCTTCGTACGCTTCGCGGTGGGGAGCGATGCAGCCCCTGGCTCGGACAAGGAGCCGAGGCCATGAGCCCCCTGGACTTCCTCTCCGCGGCGTTCCTCTTCGGCGGCGGCGCCTTCTGTCTGGCGGGCACGGTGGGCGTGCTGCGCTTCCCGGATGTGTATTGCCGGCTGCATGCGCTCACCAAGGTCGACAACCTGGGCCTGGGGCTGGTGGTGGTGGGGCTGGCGCTCCAGTCGGGCTCGTGGGCGACGGCGCTCAAGCTGCTCCTCGTCTGGTTCTTCGTCCTCATCTCCAGCGCCTTCACCTGCCAGCTCATCGCCCGCGCGGCGCTCCGTGGCAGGGGCGCGGCGCCCTGGGGAGGACGGCGGGAGCCATGATGGATGTGCTGCTCGATGGGGTCCTCGCGCTGTGCCTCCCCTTGCTGGCGTGGCTGGTGTTGCGGACCGAGTCGCTGTCCCAGGCGGTGGTGCTCTTCGTCGCGTTCGGACTGCTGTCCGCGTTGGGCTGGGCGAGGCTGGAGGCCCCGGACATCGCGCTGGTGGAGGCCGCGGTGGGCACGGGCCTCACCGGCGCGCTGCTGATGCACACGTTGAGCTGGACGGAGGAGACGCCGCCCGACATTCGCGCGCGGGGCCGGCGCAGGCCCTGGGCCCTGCTGGCGGTCGCCGCGTCCACGCTCATGCTCGGGTGGGCCGTGCTCGCGCTTCCCGCCGACAGCCCGGGGCTGGGGCCGCTGGTGGAGGCGCGGCGGGAGGAAAGCGGGGTGAAGCACCCCGTCACGGCGGTGCTGCTGAACTTCCGGGGCTACGACACGCTGCTGGAAATCGCGGTGTTGCTGGTGGCCGCGCTGGGGGCGCGGGCGGTGAATCCGCGCAGCGAGCGGCCCACCCCGGACGCTGGAGATGACCCGCTCACCGGAGAGTTGTTCCGGATGATGATACCGGCCCTGCTGCTGGTGGCGGGCTACCTGGTGTGGGTGGGGGACCATGGACCAGGAGGGGCGTTCCAGGCGGGCGCCATCCTCGCGGGAGGCGGCGTCGTGGCCCTCCTCACGATGCGGATGGGGCCGCCCCGGATGTCCTCCTGGCAGGTGAGGTGGGCGCTGCTCACCGGGCCCATGCTCTTCATCGGCGTGGCGGTGGCGCCGCTGTTCACCGGGAGGAGTCTGCTGGAACTCCCGAGGCTATACGCGGGCACGCTCATCTTCGTCGTGGAGCTGGCGCTGACGGTCACCATCGCCATGGTGCTGCTGATGTTCTTCCCAGGCACGCGTCCCCCCAGAGCGGGAGCGGAGGGCGAGCCATGAACCCGTGGGCCGTCTACGCGCTGTCGGGCGTGGCGATGTTCAGCGTGGGGCTGGTGGGACTCTTCTCCCATCAGCACGTGGTGAAGCGCATCCTCGCCTCGAACATCGCGGGCTCCGGGGTGTTGATTGTCCTGGTCGCCCTGGCACGGCGCGCGCCGTCGGGCGTGCCGGACCCCGTGCCCCACGCGCTGGTGCTCACGGGCATCGTCGTGTCGGTGAGCTCGACGGCGCTGGGCGTGGCCCTGGCTCGACGCATGGCCCGGCTCCGCGCCCAGGAGGCACGGGCTTCCGAGCGACCGCCAGGCCCCGGCGGAGAAGGTCCATGATGGCGGGCACGGCCTTGATGGCGTGGCCCGTCGCGCTTCCGCTGATGGGTGCGGTGCTGGCGCTGCTGGTGGGGCGCGCGGGGGTGCGCCTGGTCGCGGGCGTGGCCTCCGTGGCCACGCTCATCGCGTCGTCGCTGGTGGCCTGGGAGGTCTCCACGCAGGGAGTGCTTCGCCAGCAATTGGGAGGGTGGGGCGCACCGCTGGGCATCGAGTGGCGCGCGGACGGGCTCGCCGCCCTGATGCTGCTGACCATCGCGGTGGTGGGGCCGCTCATCAGCGTCCACGCCTTGGACCACCTGGGGGACCGAGAGGACCGGGAGTTCCTCCCGCTGTGGCTGTTCATCTGGTGCGCGCTCAACGCGCTGGTGTTGTCGGCGGATGCCTTCAACCTCTACGTCACGCTGGAGCTGACGACGCTGGGCGCGGTGTCTCTCATCGTGGTGCGCAGGGATTTGCCAGGGCTCGACGCGGGCCTGCGCTACCTGCTCTTCGCGATGCCGGGCTCGCTTTGCTACCTGCTGGGCATCGCGCTCCTGTACGGCGCCTATGCGACGCTGGATGTGGGGATGCTCGCCCAGCGCGTGCAGGCGGGGCCGGTGACGTGGGTGGCCGCGGGGTTGGTGACGGTGGGGCTGTGTCTCAAGACGCCCCTGTTTCCGCTCCACATCTGGTTGCCACCGACGTACACGGGCGCGCCCACGCCCGTCACCGCGCTCCTGTCGGCGCTCATCTCGAAGGGCTCCTTCTACGTCCTCTTGCGGCTGTGGCTGGAGGTCTTCGCGCCCGTCCTGGACGCGGAGGTGGGGCAGATGTTGGGCCTGCTCGGAGCGGTGGCGGTGCTGTGGGGCTCGGTCCTGGCGCTGAGCCAGACGCAGCTCAAGCGGGTGGTCTCCTATTCGAGCGTCGCGCAGATTGGCTACATGTTCCTCGTCTTCCCCATGGCGACCAGTGGGGCCCGCGCGGGGGTCATCTATCTGGTCGTCTCCCACGCGGCCGCCAAGGCATCCATGTTCGTGGCGGTGGGCAACATCCATCAGGCGGTGGGCATCACCTCGATGGGGGGCGTCCAGGGCCTGGCCTACCGGATGCCCTTCACGTTCCTGGCGATGGCGTTGGGTGGCATCAGCCTGATTGGCATTCCGCCCAGTGGAGGGTTCATCGCGAAGTGGCTCCTGTTGAATGAGTCCATCGGCACACAGCAGTGGTGGTGGGCGCTGGTGCTGCTGGGAGGCAGTCTGCTGACGGCGGCGTATGTCTTTCGCATCCTCCGGGGCTCGTTCCTGCCGCTGCCTCCGGGGGTCACCGTGCGCTCCATTCCCCTGGGGAACGAGCTGGCGCCGCTCGCGCTCGCGCTCATCGCGCTGGTGCTGGGACTGGTGCCCTGGTTCCCGTTGGACCTGCTGGCCGTCGGTGCGTCGAGATGATGAACACCTGGCTGCCGCTGTCCGTGCTGCTCAGCTCGCTGTTGCCGGGGCTCATCATCTTCCTGCTCGCCGAGGAGCAGCGGCGCACGCGCACGGTGCTCAACCTGCTCGCGGCGGTGACCAAGCTGCTGCTCACCGCGGTCATGGCCTGGGGCGTGTTCCAGGGGCGCCAGTACGAGACGCGGCTGCCCTTCTTTCCCAAGGCGGACCTGGTGCTGAGGGCGGACTCCTTCAGCCTGCTCTTCATCACCCTTTCCGCGGTGCTCTGGTTCGTGACGACCATCTACGCGGTGGGTTACCTGGAGGGGACGGACCACCGCAGCCGGTTCTTCGGCTTCTTCTCGCTGTGTGTCGCGTCGACGATGGGCATCGCGCTCGCGGGCAACCTGCTCACCTTCTTCCTGTTCTACGAGATGCTCACGCTGTCGACGTACCCGCTGGTCATCCACCGGGGAACGCCCGAGGCGCTCCGCGCGGGCAACGTCTACCTGCGCTACACGCTGAGCGGGGCCACGCTGCTGCTTGCGGGCGTGGTGCTGCTCTACTCGCTCACGGGCTCGGTGGAGTTCACCGAGCGAGGCGCGCTGGGCGCCGTCGCGTCACACCGCACCGAGCTGGTGGTGGCCTTCGTGCTGCTGATAGCCGGGCTCGGGGTGAAGACGGCGCTGGTGCCGCTCCATGGTTGGCTGCCGGTGGCGATGGTGGCGCCCGCTCCGGTCAGCGCGCTGCTGCATGCCGTCGCGGTAGTGAAGGCGGGGGCCTTCGGCATCACCCGCATCATCTACGACGTGTATGGCGTCTACCTGGTGCATGACCTGGGGGTGATGCAGCCGCTGGCCATCGTCGCCGCCATCACCATCCTCTACGGCTCGGTGCGGGCGCTCCAGCAGGGGGACTTGAAGAAGCGGCTGGCCTACTCCACGGTGAGCCAGGTCGCGTACATCGTGCTGGGCATCTCCATCTTCGGGACGGCGTCCACCATTGGTGGGCTGGTGCACCTGGTGCATCAGGGGGTGATGAAAATCACCCTGTTCTTCTGCGCGGGGAACTTCGCCGAGGAGCTGCACGTGCACCGGGTGAGTGAGCTGCGCGGGGTAGGGCGGCGGATGCCGCTCACCACGGGGGCCTTCACCATCGCCGCGCTGGGGATGATTGGCATTCCCCCCGTCGCCGGGTTCATCTCGAAGTGGTACCTGGGCATCGGCGCGCTGGAGGCGCATCAGCCCTGGCTGGTGGTGGTGCTGCTGACGAGCAGCCTGCTCAACGCGGGCTACTTCCTACCCATCGTCTACTCCGCGTGGTTCCAGGCCCCGCGCGAGGAATGGAAGCCGAGCACCCGGGGGTGGGAGATTGGGTTGCTCCTGTTGCTGCCCACGGTGGCCACGGCGGTGTTGTCGCTCGCAGCGGGACTCTTCGCCGGAGCGGAGCTCAGCCCGCTGGGTTGGACGCGGCTCATCACCGAGCGGGAGTTCCGTCCGTGAGTGGCCATGACCTCGCCTCGCTCGCCGTCATCGCGGCCCTGTGCGTGCCGTTGGTGCTCACGGTGGCGGTGATGATTCCCGCGCTTCGGGGCGTCGGCATGGCGCTGGCGCCGTGGGCCGCGCTCCCGGCGCTCGGGCTGGGCCTGGGGACGGAGGCGTCCGTCCACTGGAAGCCGGTGCTGCTGGGGATGCGGCTGTATGCGCCGGACGAGGTGACGCGGACGTACCTGCTCTTCACCGGGATTCTGTGGCTCTTCTCCGGCCTCTTCGCGCGAGGGTATCTGCGCGACGACTCGCACCGGGCCTCGTTCTGGGGCTTCTTCCTGGCGACGCTCGCGGGGAACGTGGGCGCGGTGCTCGCGCAGGACGTGGCGAGCTTCTATCTGTTCTTCGCGATGATGACGTTCTGTGCGTACGGACTCGTCGTCCACGAGCGCACCGAGGCGGCGGCGCGGGCGGGCCGCGTCTACATCATCATGGCCCTGCTGGGCGAGGTGTCGCTGCTCGCGGCCTTCTTCCTCACGGTGGGCACGCGCATCAACCTGCCGCTCGCCGAGGTGCCGCGCGTGGTGGCGGAGTCGTCCTCCCGCGAGGTCATCTGCGTGCTGATTCTGGGCGGCTTTGGCGTCAAGGTGGGCGCTCTCCTGCTGCACATGTGGCTGCCCCTGGCGCATCCCGTCGCGCCCGCCCCGGGCAGCGCCGTGCTCAGCGGCACCATCATCAAGGTCGGCGTGCTGGGCTGGCTGCGCTTCCTGCCGCTGGGGCATGCGAGCCTCCCCACGCTGGGCACCGTGTGCGTGGCGGCGGGGCTGACGGCCGCGTTCTACGGTGTCGCGGTGGGCCTCACGCAGCGCGAGGCGAAGACGGTGCTGGCCTACTCCAGCATCAGCCAGATGGGCTTCCTCACGCTGGCGGTGGGGCTCGCGCTGGGGGCCCCGGAGGCGGCTCCCGTGCTCATCGGCGCGGTGCTCGTCTATGCGGTGCATCACTCCCTGGCGAAGGGGTTGTTGTTCCTGGGCACGGGCCTGCTGCCCGCGACGGGCCGCAAGGGCTGGAGGGGTGTGCTGGTGTTGGTGGGGCTGACCTGGTCCGCGCTGGAAATCGCGGGCGCGCCGCTGACGAGCGGGGCCCTGGCGAAGCTCGCGCTGAAGTCCGCGGAGGCCGCCGCGCACGCGTCGGAGGCCCTGCCGACGCTGCTCTCCCTGGCGGCCGTGGGCAGCACGCTCATCATGGCGCGCTTCCTGGAACGCACCGTCCCCAAGGCCCCCGAGCAGGGTTCACCCGGGGCGGGAGGGATGTTGCTCGCGTGGGTCCTGCTGCTCGTCGTCGACACGGCGCTGCTCCTCTGGCCACCCGTGGGGCGCAAGGAGCTGCCGCACCTGCTCGAGTCGAAGAGCCTCGTCTCGGCGGCGTGGCCCGTCGTCGCCGGCGTGCTGTTGACGGGGCTGGTGTGGCGCTCGCGTCGGTGGCGCTCCTGGCGCGTGCCGGAGATTCCGCCCGGCGACGTGCTCTGGCCGGTGGCGCGGGTGCTGCTTCCGGGCTGGCGGCGGCTGACGGCGGGCGCGGACCGCGCGCCGCCCGAGCAGGAACACGTCGGTGAAGGCCCGCCGAGCCGGTTCGCGCGGTTCCGGCGAGCTTCGCTCGACGACTTTGAGAACGCCGAGGAGGGCCTGAGTCAGCTGAGCCATGTGGGCCTCGCGCTGCTGCTGTTCCTGGGCGTGTTCCTGCTGCTGCTGGTCCGGTGAGACGACGCCAGGGATTGCTTCAACCCCTGGCGTCCCTCCTGCTCAGTCGGTGGTCGACCGGGCGGGGATGAGCGACCTCAGGCGCGCTCCACGCGCAGTCGCGCGGGCAGGCCGTTGAGGTTGACCTCTTCTTCCTGTCCCGTGAGGCCCTCGGGCCCCACGTTGATGGAGTCGGCCAGCGTCTCCCGGGCAATCAGCTCGCGGCCTTCTTCCGTGACGCGCTTCACCCGCGCGTCACCGTCCACCCAGAGGCGGATGCGGTCCGTGTAGCCCAGCTCCATGTCCTTGCGAGCGCCCTGCACGCGCGCCAGCAGCTCGCGCACGAGGCCCTCATCGACGAGCGCCTCCGTCAGCTCGGTGTGGAGCACCACCACGCCCGCGCCCGTGCCCGCCGCCGCGAAGCCGGGGTTGGCCTCCACCAGCGTCTCCAGGTCCTCGCCGGAGAACACCAGCGTTTCGCCCGCGAGCTGGATGGCCACCTGCCCCGTCTGGAGCAGCTCCCGGTGCAGCGCGCGGCCGTCTCCGGTGTCGAACGCCTTGCGCACCGGCGCCAGCTTGGCGCCGAGCCGTCCGCCCACCGCGCGCAGGTTGGGGCGCACGCGGAAGCGCACCACGTCCGCGTCCGGGCTGCCCTGCTCCACGAAGCGCACCTCGTGGACGTTCAGCTCCTCGGCGAGCAAGTCTTTGTAGACGGCCAGCCGGTCCGTCATCTCCTTGCGCGCGAGGATGATGTCCGCGCGGGCCAGCGGCTGACGCACCTTGAGCTTGTTGTCCGTGCGGACCTTGAGCCCCGGGGACACCAGCTCGCGCAGGGCGGCCATGTCCACCGCCAGCTCGTCGTCGATGAGGCTGGCGTCGGCGCGCGGGAAGGAGGCCAGGTGCACGCTCTCCGGCTGCGTCTGGGGCCAGGCCTTGCGCACCAGGTTGCCCCACATCTCGTCGGAGAAGAACGGGACGAAGGGCGCGGCCAGGGCGGTGATGGTGGTGAGCGCTTCGTAGAGGGTGAAGTACGCGTCGCGCTTGTCCTGCTCGAAGCCCGGCTTCCAGAAGCGCTCGCGGCTGCGGCGCAGGTACCAGTTGGACAGCGCGTCCACCAGCGCCACCATGCGCTGGGCCGCGTCGTACACCTGATAGGTGTCCAGGCACTTCTCCACGTGGCGCAGCGCCAGCTGGACTTCCGACAGAATCCAGCGGTCCAGCAGCGGCCGGGCCTTCACCTCGCGCCAGCCGTGGCTCTTGCGCACGGCCTCCCACGGAGCCTCTGTCGCGTCCGGGTTGCCTTGCGCCGGATTGAAGCCGTCGATGTTCGCGTAGATGGTGAAGAACGAGTAGACGTTGCGCAGCTTGACCTGGAAGTCCTTCTGCAACAGCCGCACGTTCGCCAGGGAGTGGCGCGTGTTGGACCAGGTGGGGCTCGCCGCGTAGAAGAACCAGCGGAACGCATCCGCGCCGGGAGCCTTGGCGGCGGGGTCCTTCACCGTCACGCGCTCGGAAGGCGCCAGGCGAGGCACCTCCACTGGCATGACGCCCGCGCCCTTCGCGGACGGCGCCACGCCGAGCGCCTGCAGCTCCGAGGGCGCCAGCAGCACCACGCGGCGCTTGAGCTTCTTGTGCGCCTTCACCGTCGCGGAGATGGAGACGTCCGGCCTGTCCGGGCGGAACAACTGCACCTTGGCGCCTTCCTGCAGGTCCAGGCCCTCCAGGTCCTCACGCGCGATGAGCGCCACGCCCGCCTCCGCCGGCGCGCCCGCCTCCGTGGCGGACAGCACCGCGAAGTCCATGCGCACTTCGTCGAGGATGATTTCGGGCGGCGTGTAGTTGCCCTTGGACTTGGACTCCTTGCGGCCCTCCTTGTCGGAGACGTGGCCCAGCACGATGCAGCTCTTGTACGGGTGCGGCCATTCGCGCTGGGGCGTCAATCCCAGACGGGCCTGCGTCTCCTCGTCGAAGACGAGCGTGCTCACCATGAGCAGCGAGTAGAACCAGCCACGCGTCTGGTCGATGGCCTCGGAGATGAAGTCGGCGGGGAAGGCGCGGTTGAACAGCTCGTGCGAGCCGGGCGCGTGAGGAAAGCCCCACTGCGCGAAGGGCATGCAGCCGGAGTCGAACCACACGTCCACGACTTCGGGCACGCGGTTGAAGCGGCCCGGGGAGCCCGGCTTCTCGTACGTCACCTTGTCGATCCACGGCTTGTGGACGATGAGGTGCTTCGCGTTGGCCTCGTGCGGCTTGCCGGCGAGGAACGCCGCCAGCTCCGCCTCCACGGCGGCCAGGTTGCTGCCGGGCTTGTCACGCAGGGCCTGGAGGGAAGGCACGGCCTCCACCTCGCCCGTCTCCGAGTGAATCCAGAGCGGCAGCGCGGTGCCCCAGTAGCGCTCGCGCGACAGGGCCCAGTCCACGTTGTTGGCCAGGAAGTCGCCGAAGCGGCCTTCCTTGATGTGCTCGGGCACCCAGTTGACGGCGCGGTTGTTCTCGATGGCGCGGTCCTTCACCGCGGTGGTTCGGATGTACCAGGCGGGGCGGGCGTACTGGATGAGCGGGTCGTCGTCCGCGCGCCAGCAGAAGGGGTACTCGTGCTTGTACTGCTCGGTGACGAGCAAGAGCCCGCGCTCCTTGAGGTTGCGCTGGATGTCCTTGTCCGCGTCCTTCACGAAGCGCCCGGCGACGAGCGGGACTTCCTCGGAGAAGGTGCCGTCCGGCTTGACGGCGCAGAACAGCTCCATCGCCTCCGGCTGGAGGAATCGCGCGCGGTCCTTGCGGAACGCGTCGTAGTCGTCCTCGCCGAAGGCGGGGGCGATGTGGACGATGCCCGTGCCCGTGTTGAGCGTCACGAAGTCCGCGCCCAGCACGCGCCAGGCGCGGGTGTCGTCTCCGCCGTCGCGCAGCTTCAGGCGCGTGTCACCTTCGCTGGCGAAGTACGTGTCGAAGGGCGGCAGGTAGCGCTGGCCCACCAGCGCGCTGCCCGGCTGGGTGGCGAGGATGGGCAGGTCCTTCTTGAGCTTCTTGGCCAGCTCCTCGCGCAGACCAGCGGCGATGATGAGCTTGCGGTCGCCGGCGTCCACGGTGACGTAGTCCACGCCCGGGTTGACGGCCGCGTACATGTTGGACGGCAGCGTCCACGGGGTGGTCGTCCACACGAGCAGCGAGGTGTCCGGCGCGTCGCGCAGGGGGAAGGTGACGTAGACGCTCGGGTCGTCCACCGTCTTGTAGCCCAGGCCTACCTCGGCGGAGCTGAGCGCGGTGCCGCCCTGGGGCCACCACCACACCACTTTGTGGCCCTGGTAGAGCAGGCCCTTCTTGTGCAGTTCGGCGAGCGCCCACCACACGCTCTCCACGAAGCCCCGGTGGTAGGTGACATAGGCCTGGTTCAGGTCCACCCAGAAGCCGATGCGCTCGGTGAGCCGCTCCCATTCGGAGGTGTAGCGAAAGACGGACTCGATGCAGCGCTCGGTGAAGGGCTCCACGCCGTAGCGCTCGATTTCCGCCTTGCCGTGGATGCGCAGCTCCTTCTCCACCTCCACTTCCACGGGCAGGCCGTGGGTGTCCCAGCCGGCCTTGCGGGGGACGTAGTGGCCGCGCATCGTCTGGTAGCGGGGGAACAGGTCCTTGATGACGCGGGTGAGGACGTGGCCGTTGTGGGGCAGGCCGTTGGCGGTGGGCGGGCCCTCGTAGAAGACGAAGCTCTTGGCGCCTTCGCGTGCCTCGAGCGAGCGCTCGAAGATGCGGCGGTCCTTCCAGAAGGCGAGGATGCGGCGCTCCTCGGCCGGGAAGTCCATCTCCGCGGGCACGGCGTCGAACAGGGGGGCGGGCGCTGTCTCAGGCATGGTGCCGTGCTTGATAGCACCGCGAGCCTGGGAGGGAAGGGCCCCCGAGGGGGGAGGGGCCTAGTCCCAGGGGAACATGGGCTCCAGGGTGCCCTTCGAGGTCCACTTCGCCGGAATCTTGGCTGTCAGGACGAGTCCCACCTCACGGCCGTGCCGGGTGCGTCCGGGCAGGCCGGGGCCGGCGGCGCCTGGCTCGGAGAGGGGGATGCCGAAGCGCACGCCCACCGAGCCGAAGACGAACGTCACGAAGGGCGCGATGTGCAGGCCGGTGGTGGGCAGGTGCTCGCGGGTGCCCGTCTCGTGCATCACCCCGAGCTCGACGCCACCGAAGACCAGGGTGCCCTGGATGCCCGCGCCGAGGCTGGCGTGGCCCTCCGTCATCCACTGGGCCTGGCCGAAGACGCCCAGGGCGGTGATTCCGTCCAGGACGTTGAAGGTGGTCTCCACGCCCAGGCCCAGCTTGGGCTTGCTCGAAAGCGGTGTCGCGCTGAGCAGCGGGCCAATGGTGAACCAGCGCTCGTTGTTGGGGAGGTAGGGATCGGCCCGCGCGGACAAGGGGGCCCCGAGAAACACCAGGACGAGAAGGGAGAGGCGCGTGGACATGGACTCGCGGGATTGCAACCGGTGTACCTCGCGCTCCCCGCCTGCGGACCGTGGGAGGGAGGCGTGCAATGGATTGCACAGCGCGCAGCGGGTGGCGCGGGTGAGCAGCGGGTCGTGGTGCGTGCGGCCCTGGCCGCGGCTCAGGTGGCGGAGCGTGGGGCGCGGACCAGGAGGCGCCGCGCGGTGCGCAGCAGCAGGTCCTTGTAGCGTGGCTGTGCGTAGCCGCGCTCGAGGGTGAGGTGCTCCCAGTTCCGTACCGACAGCAGCGTCCAGAGCAGGTCGGTGGCCTCGCCCGGTGTGAAGTCGGGTGAGAGGGTGCCATCGGCGCGGAGCGCGGCGACGGCGGCGGCGCAGCCTTCGCGCATGTCCTCCATGCGCTTGCGCCACGCCGCGGCGGCCTCTTCGTCGGTGTCGCTCATGGCCATCAGCGCCTTGGCCACGCCGCGAATCTCCGGGATGTAGTCGGCCCAGGCTCCGACATAGGCGTCCAGGCGCTCGACGCCGCTTCGGGCGGTGCGGCTGGGGACAAGGCGCGCCCGCACGTCCTTGAGTTCGTCCAGATAGAGCGTGGTGGCGATCAGCAGGGCCGCCCGCGTGCCGAAATGCAGATAGACGGCCTGCCGGCTGAGCCCGGCCTTCCGAGCGATGTCACTCATCCGGACCGCCTGGCCCTGGCCGGTCTCCAACAGGTGCAGCGCGGCCGCGAGGATGCGGGTCCGCGTCTCGGGTGATTCACTTGACATGATGTAAAGTCGCGAATAATCACTGTCGAGTCAATTGACACGGTGTCAAGCGAGGACGGCGATGCGGAACAGAGTGACGAAGACGGTGCTCCTGGTCGCGGGCGTCAGTGGGAGTCTGATTGGCACGCCCCTGTTGTTCATCCCCAAGGTCTTCCATGGCTGGAGTGGCATCGACCTTGGCGGCCAGGTCAGCTTGCTGAGCGAGGTGCGTGCTCCGGGCGGGGCGTTGCTGGCCTGCGGACTGTTGATCATGGCCGGGGCCCTCTGGCCTCGAATGACCTTCACCTCGCTGGTGGTGTCGACGACGCTCTACTTGTCCTATGGCGTGTCGCGAGTCCTAAGCCTGGTGTTGGATGGCGCGCCCGCGCCCGAGCTGGTGGCGGCGATGGCCGCCGAGCTGTTGATTGGCACTCTTTGCGCGGCGCTGCTGCTGGGACGCGAGCGCGCGAACCCGCGCCCCCTGACGCCTCCGGAAGCGGTTCCGAGCGTCTAGGAAGGACAGGCGCCCTGGAGGGAGCCTGCCGTCGCGAATCGGATGCTCTTGGCGGGTGCAATGGTTTGCACCGCGCGCGCAGCGGGTCGTTGTCGCCCAAGGGGTGGGGTGGACTCCGTTGTCCGCCTTGAGTGCTACGCTTCATCGCCGTTGCCCCCGTGTACTTGTTTGTGTCCGGAGCCCGGGGCCTCTGCGGGGAGCGTGTCAGATGAGGCTGCCTTGCGCTGTCGTGTTGTTGCTCGTGTCGCTGCTGACGGGGTGTGCCACGACGCGTGGTGTGCGCTTGGAGACGGGGAGCGGCGAGGTCATCGCATTCACTCCACGCGCCGCTGACTCCGCGCCTGTCGCGTTGGACGAAGACGAGTTCATGCGGGCCATGGGTCTTGAGGGGCGAGGAGTTCGTCTTCCCGTGAAGGCCCAGGAGGCGGCGCGCCGCCTTTTCGAGATGGGTGCGCGAGGAGGTGAGTACCGATTCGATGCGCGCACCCGTCGCGTGACGCCGCTGGAGTCGGGTGCGCACCTGGAGGTGGAGGCCACCGAGACGGAGCGGGCCATGACGCGCGCCTATCTGGAGTGGTGCGAGCGGACAGGGAGGCGTGGCGACTGTCTCCAGGCGTTGGTGGATGGCACGCGGCTGGAAGGGGATGGCCGCTACGCGCTGGCCATGGCGCTCGCGCATGGGGCGGTGCTCGAAGAGATGTTGGAGGCGTTCCAGGACATGGCCGACCCGAGCGCGATGGTGGCGGCGGCGATGTGGACGGGGACGATGTACCTGATTCTCTGGACGGTGCCGGAGCCAGTGAGCAAGGGGCTGGCGGCGGTGATGACGGCGACGCTCATTGCCTACCTGGGCGTGGACACGTTCTGGAGCCTGACGACGGGCTTCACGCGGTTGATGGAGGAGGCGGACCGGGCTCGGACGTTCGATGAGCTGCGGGTGGTTGGCGAGCGGTACGGCAAGGTGATGGGCCGGGATGCGGCGCGAGCCTTCGCGTTGCTCGCGACGGTGGCCATCGGGAACACAGCGGCGGGCTTCGCGGGGAAGGTGCCGATGCTGCCCGGCTCGGCGCAAGCGTCCGTGCAGGCTGCATCCCAGGCGGGAGTCGTCCTGTCGGCCGTGGGGGAAGTGCGGGCCGTGGCGGTGGTGGGCGAGGTCGTCACCCTGGCGGTTGCCGCCGACGCGGTGTCCGCGACGGCGCAGGGGCTGGGTGGAGCGGTCGTGGGCCCGGTGGATGCGAAGGGGCACGACCACCACATCGCCACGGACAAGTGGTGGGAGGCGACCTACAACGACGGGCCCTGGTCGCCCAAGTTTCAAGAAGTCTTCGACCAGGCGGGGATGTCGCTGAACGACCCCGCCAACATCGTGCGGGTCGCTGGGCACAAGGGCCCTCATCCCGAGGAATACCACCAACGGATTCTTGACCGGCTCCAGGGTGCGATGCGGGGGTGCGGAACGATGCTGCGATGCCGCGATGCCCTGACCGAGGAGCTCAAGAGGCTGGCACGGCAGATCGGCACACCAGGTACTCGCTTGAACGCGCTGGTGACTCGGCGAGAATGACGCAAGGTTCATCACGATGCTCAAGAGATACTTCCGGTTGACCGACGACGTTGCCGTGCCAGGGCGCTGGCATCTCCGGAGTCCCACCGATTCGAGCGGGCAGGAAGTGGACCCCTGGCGCTTCACGAATGGGACACCCATTCCCGCGCCGGGCCGTCTGCAACTCCCCGTGGCGCGCGCTGGGAAGGCGCTCGACTTCACCTTGACGGGCCTTGCCATCCCCGTGGTTCACATCCGGGTCGCTTCTGTCTTCCTGGAGCTGGCCCCATCGGCTGTCCAGGTCTTCCCGGTGGAGATAGAGGGGCAGCCCGACCAGTACTGCATCCTGGTCGCAACCCAGACGATACAGTGCATCGACGACAAGGCATCGCGGGAGGTGGAGCTCTGGCTCCCGGAAGATGGACGACCTGAGAAGACCGGGGAGTATCGCGACGTGGATGGGCTGCGAATCAACATCGCGAAAGTCGATGACGCCCATGTGTTTCGTACCTGGGGATGGACCGTTGCGCTCATCGTTTCCGACACCATCAAGGAGGCACTGGAGCGCGGCGGAGCCACCGGAGTGTCGTTCACGGAAGTTTAAGGGCGCCCCCCTCGGCTGGCAGCGGACAGGGGCGGAACATCCCAGCGAGTGCTCCACTCCTCGCTCCGCGCGCGTTCGCGGAAGTGAGTGTCCTCGGGCTGTCTGCGTCACATCGCCAGAGTCGAACCTCTCTCCGGTGCCATGACAGACCATGCACCCGAGGCGAAGGCGACGGAAGGCGTCAGCCCTCCAGTTCCTGGCTTCTTGCAGCGCAAGCTCCACGACTTCGAGAAGCGGATTCAGCGCTGGGAGTCACCGCGACACATCCTCGACGGTCTGTCCCCCGGGCCAGGAGCCATCCTGCTCAACGGCAATGACTATCTCTCCCTCTCGAAACACCCCCGGCTCGCCCAGGCGGCGATGGAGGCCGTGTCCCGGGAAGGGCTGGGCGCGATGATGTCGGGTGTGTTCCAGCGTGGGGAGCACCCTCGGCACACCTTGGAGCAGCGGCTCGCCGCGTTGCTTCGCGCGGAGTCAGGCATCCTGTGCCAGTCCGGTTACTGTGCGAATGTGGGCCTGCTGGAGTGTCTGGCGGACGAGCAGGTGCCTGTCTACATCGACCGGATGGCGCACGTGTCTCTCTGGAGAGGAATCCGGAGCGCTGGCGCCACCGCCGTGCCCTTTCGTCACAACGACGTCGATGACCTGCGACGGCGCATCACGCGCTTGGGCCCCGGTGTCATCGCGGTGGACTCGGTCTACAGCACGAACGGTTCCGTCTGCCCGCTCGCGGACGTGGCGGAGCTCGCCTCACGGCACGGCTGCGTGTTGCTGGTGGATGAATCCCACTCCTTGGGCACGCACGGGCCCCGTGGCGCGGGGATGGTGGTGGGGCAGGGGCTGCTGGAGCACGTCCACTTCCGGACCGCGAGCCTGTCAAAGGCCTTCGTCGGACGTGCTGGCTTCGTCGCCTGCATGCGCGGCTTCGAGCGCTACTTCGAGATGACCTCGGGCCCCGCCGTCTTCAGCTCCGCCGTACTGCCACACGACATCGCGGCGTTGCTGGCGGCGCTGGACCTCATCCGCGACGCGGACGCACGTCGTCAGCGGCTGCACCTGAATGCCGCGTCCCTGCGCGCGCGTCTGGAAGAACTGGGCTACGACCTGGACGGTGGCACGGCGCAGATTCTCGCCCTGCAATCCGGTCTGGAGGCTCGAACACTGCGCCTCAAGGACGCGCTGGAAGCGCGGGGCATCTTCGGCTCGGTGTTCTGCGACCCGGCCACGCCCGTGAAGCACTCGCTCGTGCGCCTCTCCGTTCACAGCGAGCTGAGCCAGGACGACCTCGACCACGTCGTCGACGCGTGCCGGGAAATCCGGGACGAAGTGGGCCTGTCGAGTTGGGCCTCCACCCGGCGCCACGCGGACGTCTCGTCAGCGGCACTCCCAGCGTAGTCAGGGAATGGGTCGGTCCAGGACGGCCTGGTCAAACCACACGTCATCAACCTCGCCATCGGTCAGGAAGCGCCACCCAGGTGGAAGGGCAAGGTAGGGCAACACCAGAGGACACCACTCCTCCAGGTGCTCGACGTGCAGCGCCTGGAAGTAGTCCACATCGGTACTGAGCTCCCCTTCTCCCGCCCAGAAGAACCAGCCGACACCGCCCGGCTGGGTGCTGTACCGCACGCCGTATATCGGCATGGCCCCGGACCGCAGGTTTCGTGCGATGGCCACTCGCGTGCCGGCTGGGATGGGCGAGAACTCGGCCCCTGCTCGATGACAGATGCTCTGCTGTGCTTCGTTCAGCGTCATGGGAGGACGGCGTCGTGAACCTGCGTGATACCCGCACTCATAGGTTCCGACGCGTCGCCGCGCAAGCAAGGGAGCAGGGGACGAACGACGCTCAGAACGCCTCGCCGATGTTCAGATAGAAGCTCGGCTCCGAGCCATAGGCCACATCGAGCCGGATGTTCACCGGGACATCCGAGAGCGGAGCGAAGCGCAATCCCACGCCGCCCGCGGGCTTGATGTCTCCCGTGTCCAGGTCCTTCAGGCTCCGCGCCACTGTCGCCGCCGAAGCGAAGGCCACGCCTCCCAGTCGCCAGAACAGGGGCGCCCGGTATTCCACCTGCGCCCCCAGATGCTGGCGCTCGCGGAACCGCCCCTCCAGATAACCCCGGCTCAGCTCCATGCCGCCCAGCCTCCCCGTGTCATAGAAGGGCGGCTCGCCGTCTCTCAGCTCCACCAGTCCTTGAAACGCGAGCACGTGCCGCTGTCCCCACGGCAGTGACACATAGCGCCGGGCATCCAGGCGCAAGAGTCCGAACGTGTAATCCGAACCCCACGACCCGCTCGCCCGGCGCAGGTTCAGCCGTCCCAGGAAGCCCGTGGTGGGATTCAGCGTGTTGTCCCGCGAGTCATACAGCGCAGTGAGCCCCAACTGGAGCGTGTCTCCGCCCTCGGCGCCCGGCATGTTCCGGACCGCGCCGTCCTCGGCCCGCTTCGTGATTCGCACGTGCTGCGCGCGCAGCGTGGGCCCGACATACAGCCGGGGCGCGATTCGCCACTTCGGACTCAGCTCCAGCTCGAAGAAGACGGGCGTGAAGTCCTCCTCGTCGGCGACTCGTGTGTTCGCCCCCATGCCGTAGAACCGGTCCGGAAAGCGCGCGGCGCTGAGCGTCGCCGTCAGGTTGAGCCGGTCCTCCAGGAAGTACACATCCGGTTGGAGCAGCACGGTGAACTGTCCCCGCACGCTCGCCGCCGCGGCCAGGAGCACCTGGGACTCCCTGCGGCCACTGCCCTCCGGAGGTTGGTACACGAGCGAGCCCGCGCCCCCGAGCAGGAAGCTCGTCTCCGGTTGATACGCGGGCAGGACGAAGGGGACGACGCTGAACTTCCCGCGCCCATCCAGGGGCGCCTGGGGCGGAGTCTCCGGTACGACCTCGGGCGTGGAGGCGAGCAGGACGCCGAGCACTGTCACGAGTGAGAACGGTGTCATGGGACGCTCACACGTTCTCGTCGAGCCAGTCGAACATCCGCTCTTCCGCGATTGCGGTGGAGGCCGCCTGACAGTGCAGGGGCGCGGCGTCGGCCTGGGTGAAGTTCATCAGGTGCTTGGGTCCGCGAAGCGCGTCGTACAGCTTGCGCGACTGCCCCGGCGACACGTCCTCCGCCTCGCCCTCCATGATGAGCACCGGGCAGCGGATGCGCTCGACGATGGCCTCGTTGGTGAACTCCTCCAGCTTGCGGAACAGCTCCGATGGAGTCTTCGCCCCATGCTTCCAGAAGACGTCCTTCAACCAGTAGCTCGCCGTGGGCCAGCGTGAAGCGAGCCCGAGAATCGCCTCGTCGAACGCCTCCGGGTGCGACTTCAATAACGCCAGCGACCCGGGCAGGAAGCGATTGAAGTGCGCGGCATGCGACTCCCACCAGCTCAGCACTCCGGGGTTCGCGATACACAGGGCCAGCCGAGGCTCGAACGCCGCCGCCCGGGGCGCCAGCGCTCCACCAAACGACAAACCCATCAGGAGGATGCGGCGCGGGTCCACGCCGCTGATGCGCTCGGCCGCGTCCACCACGGGGCTCACCGCCTTCTCCCAGTCCGGCCGGAAGCTCAGGCCCTTCTCGCGCAGCGCGCGCCCTTGCCCCGGCCCATGGAACATCAGCACATGGTAGCCCCGCTTTCGCGCCCCCTCCCAGACCCACTTCGTCTCCTCCGGCCACGCATGCAGGCCCTGGTGCAGCAGCAGAACAGGCGCGCTGGGCTTCGCGTGAGGCGAGCGGACGAAGTACGCCGGAAGGCTCGTGCCCTCGTAGGGAATCTCGAGCGGCTGGATGTCGAAGTCGAGCAACGCGTTGGACTTCTCGAACGTGGCCGCCGAGGTCCGCGTGACTTCGAGCAGCCTCGGGTCCGCCGTGTCCGTGTAGTGCATCGTCGCCGCGCGGTAGTAGTTCGCCGCCCGCGCATACGCCTGTCCCGCGCTCAGCCGGTGACCCTTGGACTCCGCGGTGGTGGCGAGCCCATGCACCCGCGTCGCCGTCTGGAGCCACGCCTCGAACCAACTGCGCTCGTCCCCGGGCCGCATCCGCTTGGCCGTCTCCATCACATCCGACACGTCCGCCTGTCCGTGCGTCGCATGCCCCAGGAACCAGAGCAGCTGATTGTCCATCAGCCCGTCCCCCGACAAGCGCAGGTCGTACCAGGCGTCGCTCCGGGGATTCAGGCCGACGACGTCCGTGGACTCGGGCTCCATCAGCCGGCGAGAGCCCGTGGTGACGGCGGCCCCGCCCACGAACAACCCCGTCCCCACCAGCACGCCTCGTCGGGAGAGTCCGCCTGCGCTACTGTCGCGTCCTGGGTTGTTCATGGGATTCAATCTCCGGAATCAATCAGTTGATTGAATCGATAGATTGAATCGGGCTCCGGCGTCAAGCGCGGGGCTCAATGTCCCGTTGTTTCAAGGGTTTGGCGCACATGGGAACCAAGGAGCAGGACGCCCGGGAGCGCATCCTCCGGGCGACCATCGTCTGCCTGGAGCGGGACGGTCTGGACGCCACGGGCATCCGGGAAATCGCGCGTGAGGCGCAGGTGAACAGCGCGGCCATCAGCTACTACTTCCGCAGCAAGGAGAAGCTGATTGCCCAGGCGCTGGAGGCGACGCTGGAGCAGGCCTTCGGCCACGTGCTGGTGGACTTCGACCGGCTGCGCGCCGAGGGGCTGGCAATCCGCGAGGCCTTCGAGACGCTGTTGGAGGACGTCATCGGCAACGTGGGGCGCTACCCGCGAATCGCCCACGCGCACCTCCACGACGCGCTCGTGCATCAGCGCTACGACGGCGCGGCCATCCGGGAGCTCAACGCGTTCCTGGAGGCGCTGTCGGGCAAGCTCGCGCCGGACACCTCTCACCTGACGGAGGAGCGGCGCCGGCTGGCGCTCACGCAAATCTGGTCCTCGGTGTCGCTGATGTCGATGATGCCGCGCGTGTTCGACCAGCTCATCCTCCTGGACTTCCGCACGCTGGAGACGCGGCGCGCGTGGGTGAAACAGTCCTCACGTCTGCTCTTCCCGGCCTGAGCGGAGCGCGTCAAACGCGGCGCGGAGCGTCAACTCCAGTGCAATGGATGATTTCGCGCCCACCTAGATACGTCAGACTGGAAGTCCTGGTGACTGTTCAGCCGTGGGCTGTCTAGCTCCGCGTGGCAATTGATGTTCTGGCTGGTCCGACACTTCTCGAAAGTAGCGATTTCCTCGTCACAACGCACGGGCTCGACTGAGCGGGTGCTCCCAGGGGGGAGTGTCTGTCATTCGTGACTCGCGGGAGGACCGCATGCGTCTCGTGTCGAAGTGGCTAGCCTGTCTCGTGCTGTGTAGCAGCGCGTTGGCGTGGGCACTCCAGCCCGCACAACCCAGCTCATTGGCGAGCCAGGCGTTTTTCAAGCCGGAGCTCTACCTGCCGATCTCCAACATCTCCCTGGAGGACGCCCGCTCGAAGTTGAAGGGCGCGGGGCCGGGCGTCTGGGAGGACTTCTTCGCGCGCAACGGGCGGGACTTCCACGTGTACCTGGACCCGCTGACGGGCTCGCCCACCGCCATCCAGGGCGCCATTCCGCTCATCCCCGGCAAGGGCGTGGGCAACACGGTGAGCCTGTCCACGCTCCAGCAGCAGCTCGGCCGCTCCACGGGGGAGGTGGATGCCGCCGTCGTCGCGGACATCCTCTTCAAGTTCCTCAACGACAACCAGGCCGCGCTGGGCGTGGACCTGTTGCAGTTGGACGAGCCGAAAGTCACGCGAGTCACCGACGTGCTCTGGCACGTGCGGGTGCCGCAGCAGGTGGATGGCATCCCCGTGCGTCACGGCCAGCTGGTGGCCACCATCAACCACGGCAACCTCGTCCTGTTGGGCACCGAGGCGTGGAGCAACGTCACCGCGTCCACGCGGCCCACGCTGAGCCCCGAGCAGGCGCTGACGGCGGGCGGTGAGCGCTTCGGCCTCCTGGAGACGCCGGGCACGCTGTGGCAGGCGCCCACGCTGGAGATGGCCCCGCTGGCTCGCGCGGACGCGGGCTTTGGCGAGGGCTACCGCCACCAGCTCGTCTGGACGTATGGCTTCCAGAACCCCGGGGAGACGGAGCGCTGGAAGGTGACGGTGGACGCACACTCCGGCGAGGTGCTCGCCCTGGAGGATGACAACCACTACCTGGATGCCACCATCAAGGGCGGCATCTACCCGCTGAGCAACACGGAAATCTGCCCGTCCAACACGACGTGCGGGACGATGCAGGTCGACTCGCCGATGCCCTGGGCGAACACGGGCCTTGCCGCGCCCAACAACTTCACGGACAGCGCCGGCGTCCTCAACTACAGCTCCGGCAGCGTCACCACGACGCTGGCCGGCAAATACGTGCGCGTCAGCGACACCTGCGGCTCGCCGAGCACCACCTCGGCCACCGGCAACATCCAGCTGGGTGGCACCAACGGCCAGCATGACTGCGCCACGGGCGGCGGCGGCGCGGGCAACACGCCGGCTTCGCGCTCGGCCTTCTACGAGCTGAACCGCATCGCGGAGCTGGGGCGCGGCTGGCTGCCGGGCAACACATGGCTGCAGGGGCAGCTCACCGCGAACGTCAACATCAACAGCACGTGCAACGCCTTCTGGAACGGCTCCACGGTCAACTTCTACCGCAGCGGCGGAGGCTGCCGGAACACGGGTGAAATCGCCGCCGTGTTCGACCACGAGTGGGGCCACGGCATGGACGACTTCGACTCCGGCGGCGCGCTCTCCAACTCCAGCGAGGCGTACGCGGACATCGCGTCCATCTACCGGCTGCAGGCCTCGTGCGTGGGCTACGGCTTCTTCGCCACCACGGACCTGGGCTGCGGCAAGACGCCGGACGGCACGGGCTACAACCAGAACGAGGCGCAGGCGGGCGGGACGTGGTGCAACGCGCGCTGCTCGGGTGTGCGCGACGCGGACTACCTGGCGCACGTCAACCAGACGCCTGCCACGCCGCAGAACTTCGTGTGCTCGCGCTGCTCCTCCGGGACGGGGCCCTGCGGTCGGCAGGTGCACTGCGCCGCGGCGCCGGTGCGTCAGGCCGCGTGGGACCTGGTCGCTCGCGATTTGCAGGCCGCGCCGTTCAACTACGACTCCAACACCGCCTTCATCATCGGCAACAAGATTTTCTACCAGGGCAGCGGCAACGTGGGCTCGTGGCACGCCTGCAACTGCACGGCGGGCACGTCCGACGGCTGCGGCGCGAGCCATGGCTACATGCAGTGGCTGGCGGCGGATGACGACAACGGCAACCTGAACGACGGCACGCCGCACATGACGGCCATCCACGCGGCCTTCAACCGTCACGGCATCGCCTGCTCCACGCCCGCCCCCACCAACGGCGGCTGCGCGACGGGCCCGAAGACGGCGCCCACCGCGACGGCGAGCCCCAGCGACGGCCAGGTGGCGCTGAGCTGGAACTCGGTGCCCAGCGCGAGCGAGTACTGGGTGATGAAGACGGACGGCTACGCCGGCTGTGACTTCGGCAAGGTGCGCGTCGCCACCGTCTCCGGCACCACGTACACGGATGCCGAGGTCGCCAACGGGCGGCAGTACTGCTACTCCGTCGTCCCCGCCAGCTCCACCGCCTGCTACGGCCCCGCCGCCGCGTGTGTCTGCGCGACGGCCGGAGGCCCCTGCACGCCGCCGGGCACCGCCACGCTCTCCACGCCGGCGGATGGCGCGGCGAACGTCGCGCTGGCCCCCGTGCTCGACTGGGCGGACGTGTCGGGCGCCACCACGTACGAGGTGCAGGTGGCCACGGACGCTGGGTTCGGCACCGTGGTGCGCTCCGCCACCTCGCTCACCAGCAGCACGTGGACGGTGACCCCCGCGCTGACGGCCAACACGCCGTACTTCTGGCGCGTTCGCGCGGTGAGCGGCTGCGGCACCAGCGCGTACAGCACGGCCTTCCGCTTCACCACTGCGGACACCACGTGTCAGCCGGCGGCGGCGCCTACGCTGTCCACCCCGGCCAACGGGGCGGCCAACGTCGCGCTGGCCCCGGCGCTCGACTGGAGCGATGTCACGGGCGCCACCGCGTACGAGGTGCAGGTGGCGTCTGACGCGGGCTTCTCCAACGTGGTGCGTTCGGCCACGGCGCTCACCAGCAGCACCTGGAGCGTCACGCCCGCGCTCACCGCCAACACGCAGTACTTCTGGCGGGCCCGCGCGGTGGATGCCTGTGGCGCTGGCAACTACAGCACCGGCTTCAGCTTCACCACCCAGGCGGGTGGTGGCACCTGCACCTCTCCGGCGCTGGCCACGTATGACGCCTCGCTCGGCACGCCCGCATGCGGGACGGGCTGCGGGTGTGACACCGGCACGCTCGTCAACAGCCGGGGCAGCCAGTTCCTGGCGGCCGAGCCCAACACGCCCAACACGCTCGACGGTTGCCCGGACGGCCCCTTCGGCTTCTACCACTTCGACGAGAGCATCGACCGCGTCGTGCTCAAGAGCGTGGACGGTGGACCCATCACCCCGGGCAAGCAGGTCAAGGTGGACGTGACGGTGTGGTGCTACGACGCCACGGACCGGCTGAACCTGTACACCGCCCCGGTGTCGGGCTTCCCCTTGTGGACGCAGCTCGTCGCCGGCCTGACGTGCACGGGCAGCGGCGCGCGGACGTTCAGCCACACCTTCACGGTGGGCAGCACCGTGGGCCAGCACGCCCTCCGGGCGCAATTCGTGGAGGCCTCCAGCCCGGCGTCGAGCTGCACCTTCGGCCTCTACGACGACAATGACGACGTCGTCTTCGGCGTGGCGGCGGCCGTCGCATCCGGCCCGGCCAGCCCCAAGGCCACCCAGGGACGCACGCGCGCCACGCGCTAATCCCTCCCGTCCAAGGCCGCCAGCCCTGACGCCCCGCGCGCCAGGGCTGGCGGTGTTGTCATTCCCCACCCAGCCCTCCAGGGTCATGCCCTCCAGGGCGAGAGTTCCACCGTCCTTCGTCGCGCCACGGCCAGGTGCGTCACGTCAGGCTTTGGACTGTATGGCTACAGCAGCTGTGTTCAATTGAAGGCAAGGCGGTATGCGGGGGTGTCTGCTTCGTTCCAGGGTCCAGCTAGAATTTCACTTTGCAGGCAATTCAAGCCCTGCTGACCAGGAGCGCGCATGCAACAGCTTCCAGCCCCGGCGTTCATCTTCAATCTCAGCACTGGATATTTCGCCCCACGGTGTCTGCATCTCATCGCGCAGCTGGGAGTCGCGGATGTCCTGGGCAATACACCGATGACCAGCGAGGAGCTGGCGCGGGCGACGGGGGCGCACGCCGACTCGCTCCACCGGATGATGCGGCTGTTGGCGGCGCACGGAGTGTTCGAGCGGCGCGGGGGGGGCTGGGTCCACACCGAGTACTCCGAGCACCTGAAGGCCAGTCACTCCCACTCGTTGAAGTCCCTGGTGCTGATGTTCGGAGACGACATCAACTGGCGCTCGGCTGGAGCGTTGGGCGTGTCCTCGCGGACGGGCCAGACGGCCTGCGAGGCCGTGACGCCGGGCGGGCTCTGGCCCTACCTGCGGGCCCACCCGGAGGACGCCCGTGTCTTCGACGCGGCGATGACGGGCAAGTCGCACATGGCCATCGCGGCGGTGCTCCAGGCGATGGAGTTCCACCGCTACGAGCACATCGCGGACATCGCCGGCGGCCGGGGCCACATCCTGGCGGCGGTGCTCGACGCCACGCCTCGCTCCCAGGGCACGTTGTTCGACCTGCCGGACGTGGTGCAGAACTCCCAGCCGCACCCCCGCATGAAGACGCAGGCGGGAGACTTCTTCGTGGGGCCGCTGCCCCGCGCCGACGCCTACATCCTGAGCAACATCATCCACGACTGGGCGGACCCGCAGGCCATCTCCATCCTCCGCCAGATTCGCCAGGTGGCTCCGCCCCACGCGGAGGTGCTGGTGATGGAGATGATGTTGCCCGAGGGCCCGGAGCTGCACCCGGCCATGGTGATGGACCTGGTCATGCTGTCGCTGGCCGGCGGGCGCGAGCGCACGCAGGTCCAATACGATGCCCTGTTCGCCGAGGGGGGCTTCAAGCTGGACCGCATCATCCCCACCCACAGCCCCTACTCCATCCTGGTGGGCAAGGTGGCCTGAACCTAAACCCGCTATTTCGTTGAAGATGTTACTGGGTAACAAGAGTGGGGCGGGAGGTCCGCGTGCGGGGTGCGCGGACCGCTCGCGGAATCGGGCTAGGCTTGGCGGCTCCTTCCCCTCGGGAGCCGCACCATGATTCGGAGCCTCTGCGTCCTGTGTCTGATGGTCTGCCTCACCTCGGCGTGCTCGGGCGACTCACCCGGGGATGAGGGGCCCGACCTCCAGGCGGACGCGGGACCGACGGATGGTGGCTCCACGCAGGGGGATGGTGGCGTCGCCGGTGCGTGCGAGCCCTTTGGCCGCTTCGGTGCGCCCGGCACCACGCTCACGCTGCCCGGGCCTTCCGCGAACGGAGAGATGTACATCCCGGATGTGCAGGCCCGCTTCCCGTCCACGAACTGGAGCACGCTGGACCGGCTCTACATCCCCGCGGGGAACTACACGCTCATCAACCTGGGCAACCTGCCCCACCGTCAGGCGAGCCGCCCGCTGGTCATCACCAACACGGGGGGCCAGGTGGTCATCCGCCCCAATCCAGGGTCCTCGCAGGGCTACATCTGGGCCATGAGTGGCGGCTCGAACTGGGTGCTCACCGGCCGCTATGACGCGGACTCGGGCACGGGCCACGCGGACTTTCCGGGGCACCGCTGTGGCGCATATGCGACGTCGCGGGAGCGCTACGGCATCCTCAGCGACGACATCTTCCTGGGCGACGGCCACATGGGGCTGGGCATCGGTGGGGCGCACAGCTTCGAGCTGGAGTATCTGGAAATCACCCGCGCGGGCTTCGCGGGCCTGCGCATCCTCCGCGAGAAGAACAGCGACGGCACGGTGTCGCCGCTCAACGACATCAAACTGCACGACCTCTACATCCACGACACCGCCAGCGAGGCCATCTACTTCGGCTCCACGCAGGGCGCGCCCACGCCGCTGGGCTCCAACCTGAAGGTCTACAACAACCGGCTGGTGCGCACCGGGACGGAGTCCCTCCAGATTCAGAACCTGGGCGACGGCACGGAGGTCCACCACAACGTGTTCGCCTACGGCGCCATCGACTGGCGCGCGGCCTTCGCGAACTACCAGGACAACAACTCCCAGGCCCAGGTGCGCGGCGGCACCATCCGCTTCCACCACAACGTCTTCGTGGGCGGCGCCGGCGCGCTGCTCAACTTCTTCGCGCAGCCGGAGACTGGAGACGTGCCGCTCAACGTCGAGTTCACCGACAACTACTTCGCGGACACGCTGTCGCTGGGCATCTGGTTCGGCGGCACGGTCGGCGCGGGGGCCCGGTTCAACTGGGAGCGCAATGCCTTCCGGGGGCTCGAGTTCGGCTACCAGGGCGTCTACCCGACCGCCACGGACCCGGGCGTCGTGCTCAGCAAGGCGGGGACGATTACCGCCCCCATCACCCTGAAGGAGAACCGCTGGGAGGGCAGCCGCCGGTTCATCTCCGGCCTGACGGGTGGCAGCGGGACGGTGGGCTCGGTGACGGCCACCGGCAACGTGAATGGGGCCGTCACCGCGCTGACGTTCGTCGACACGGGCCTTCCGGCTGGCACCACGACGCGCCAGTTGGAGCGCTGGACGGACAAGGCCACCCTGGCGCCCGGCTCACCCGAGATGACGTACGCGGCGGGCGCGCTGGTGATGCATGACGGGCAGCTGTACCGGGCGCGTGTCCAGAACACCAACAAGCCCCCGCCGGCCAACTCCGCGCAGTGGGAGCACCTGCCCGTGCCCGTGGATGACCTGCGCACCGCGCCCGGCACCGAGTGGGCCCAGCGTGGCGTGGGCCTCCTGGACGTCGCGCCGTAGGGTGAAACGAACCATCCGGGCGGAATCAGATACCTCCGCTCGGATGGTTGCCGTGGAAGTTTTCAGCAATGGCTGACATGTGCTGTTGAGACTTCTGTTTTTCTCAACGTGTCTCTCCCATCTTTTCCCATTTCCTGAGATAGCGGGGCTCGATAGCGAGGCGGCATCGCCGAGCTGCTCTTCGGGAGATTGGAATGACATTGAAGGTCTTCAGTCAGGGTGTTTCACGGTGGTTTGTATCAGTCTCAGTGCTGACGTTGGGGGCCTGCGGGCCGCTGGAGTCCGAGTCCGCGCCGAGCAGTTCGGAGGAGGCTCCGGCGTCGGTGGGGGCCGCGCGGCAGGCGGTGTCCTCGGTGAGCCACCGGGCGAGCACGACGGCCTGGGGCAAGACTGTCACCTCGCTGACGCTCACCAAGCCGGCGGGAACCGTCGCGGGTGACGTGCTGCTGGTGCGCCTCAGCAACCGCAACAACGTGGCGGCGGTGGCGACGGCGCCCGCGGGCTGGACATTCCTTCGCTCGGACCAGAGCGCGTCGCAGATAAAGGCGTGGGTCTTCTACAAGGTCGCCGGGGCTTCGGAGCCGGCGAGCTACGCGTTCACCTTCGACGCCGCCTACTACGTCGCCGGCAGCATCTCCGCGTTCTCCGGCGCGAACCCCACCAACCCCATCGACGCGCAGAGCGGCCAGAAGAACGGCAACCTGGCGACCATGGACAGCCCGGCCATCACCACGACCTCGGCGAACGGGCTGGCGGTGTGGTTCGGCTCGCAGCTGTGGGCGGGCGCCACGTGCCCCGTTGACCCGTTGACGCCTCCCACGGGGTTCACCGAGGCCTTCGAGGCGTGCCTGCAGTCCTCGGACCGGGGCATCCTCTTCGACATGGCGTGGAAGGAGCTGGGGGCGGCGGGCGTGCAGCCCGCGTTCAACGGCGTGTCGACGCTGCCCAACACCAACATCGCGCAGGTCGTCGCGCTCCGGGCCGCGGACGCGCCCACGTGCACCGTGGGTGACACCTTCGCCACGACGTGGACGCTGATGGGCAACGTGTCCGCGCCGCTCATCGTCGAGCCGTCGGGCCTGGCCGCCAGCCGCGTCACCCCGGGCGCCATCTACGTCCACAACGAGGACGTCAACGACATCGTCGCCATCAGCACCACCACCGCGGCCACGCTGGGCTCCTTCAAGGTGGCGGGCGTGACGCCGCAGGACTGGGAAGACGTGGCCACCGGGCCGTGCCCCACGGGCTTCTGCATCTACATGGGAGACATTGGCCGCTCGAGCGCGAGCCTGCCCATCCCTCCGAACACGTTCTACGTCTACCGCATCCCCGAGCCGAACATCGGCGCGGGCCAGACGAGCGGGGATTTGACGGCGCAGCAGTTCCCCTTCGTGTACCCGGATGGCGGCAAGGACGCCGAGGCCATCATGGTCCACCCCGTCACCGCGGACATCTACATCATCACCAAGTCCGGCTCGGGGTTGAGCAAGGTGTACAAGATGCCCAATCCGTTGCCGGCGCCGGGTGTGCAGTCCACGCTCATCTTCGTGTCCAACCTCCAGCTGCCCGTGGTTCCGGACCAGCCGAACTGGTCCTACACCACGTCCGCGGCCATCCACCCGTGCTCCAACCGCTTCATCCTGCGCACGTACAAGACCGTGTATGAGTTCCGCGCGGCGCCGGGAGCGGCCTTCGAGACGGCCTTCGCGGCGGCGCCCGTCACCCTCACGGACACCGTGGAAGGGCAGGGCGAGGCCATCGAGTACGACCCGAGCGGCGCGAGCTATTACACGATGAGCGAGAGCCCCTCGCCCTTCAAGCTCAAGCGCGTCCTGCGTCAGTAGCGGGTTGAACCCAGGTGTCCCCGGAGCGTGCTTCGTCCGGGGACACTCGGGGCGGCAGTCGACGAGGTCAGGGGGCCCTGCGCACCTGGCTCACGAGCCAGTTCTGCGCGTCGGAGCGGCTCCAGAAGATGTCCCAGCCACTGTGTCCACCCGTCGGATTCACGGTGACCTGGAACTCTCCCGTGTAGCCCGGGCAGGCGCGGACGCGCGGCTGGACGCCATCCCAGGGGTTGGTCCAGTTCCACGCGCCGAACGTGCCGTCGTCCTCGTTGCCCGCGGCCCAGATGGGGAAGGCCTCCATCAAGCAGATGGGCGACGTGAACGGCGGAAAGTACGCCTGAGGCATGGCGCCGGCATACGTGCTCCGGTACGTGGCAATCTGGTCATTCACGCCCGCGGCGCCGGACGACAGGCCCGTCATCGTCACGCGCTCCGGGTCGGCGCCGTAGAGGGTGATGGCCTCCAGCACCAGTGCGTGGACGCCGGGGGCGTGCCACCAGGTGTCGATGGCCTCTTTGATCTTCGGTCCGTTGGGCGCGACGACGATGCCTGGGAAGGTGTCGACCAACGCCTTGCCTGGGATGAGCTGTCGGATGAAGCCCTCCGGGTTGCTCCCCACCTGCGTGTGGTTCTCGTCCAACGTGGTGCCGCCCCGGCCGTGCAGGGAGAGCACGAGCGGGTACTTCTTGCCGGGCACGGTGCCGTAGTCCTTGGGCAGGAAGACGGCCGAGTCGTAGCTGTTGCCCCGAGACCAGACGTGGAGCTTGCCCGCGCGAGGGTCCGCGGAGGGGGTCGCCGGCTGCACCGTGACGCTCACCGTGTCCGAGCCCGTGGCTCCGCCGTTGTCCGTGGCGGTGAGCCTGAACACATAGGCTCCTTGCGAGAGGCCACTGGCGCTCGGGGACTGCGCGGTGGGTGATGACAGCGTGGCCGTCGTCGGGCCGGAGACCTGCGTCCAGGCGTAACCGGTGACGGTGCCGTCCGAGTCGCTGGCCGAGCCCTGGAGCTGCGCGGTGCTGACGGGCAGGGTGATGGAGACGTCATTGCCCGCGAAGGCGGACGGAGGCTGGTTGCCCTGCAGGGCGCCGAAGACCAGGAACTCGCGCACGCGGCAGTAGTTGTCGTCCGCTCCCAGCTTGCACTGCACTCGCAGATAACGCGCGTCCAGGGGCTGGGTGAAGGTGAAGGTCCGGCCCGGCAGGGTGTTGCCGGTGATGGAGCCTCCTGGCACCAACTGGTAGTCGGCGGTGTTGCTCGCCCGGTAGAGGATGTCGAAGTCCACCATCCGGCCAAACGTGTCGTCCTTGCCGAAGTAGAGGGTGAGGCTGTCCACGCGGTGCAGCGCCTGGAGGTCCACCTCCAACCACTCCGGATTCGAGGGCAGCGGATTGACGCCCGAGCACCAGCGGTCATCCGGGCTGTTGAAGACGCCGTTGAACGCCTTGGCGTGCCCGAAGGTGTCGGGATAACCGATGGGATGTACGGACGACGCGGAGGCCGGCTTGCCGAGCGCCACGTTGGTGGACTGCGCGAGGGCGGCGGGGGACAGGGGAAGCAAGAGGACACACAGCGCTGTGGCGAGACTCCGGGGGTGCCAGGGCATGCGGACGCCTTTCGGGGGTGGGGGAACAGATGTGATGCGAGGGCAGAAGCAGGCGTGATGCCGGAAGGCACCTCCACCCGCTTCCGCCCCGTCGTGAAGCTCAGGGCGTCTGGCGCACCTGGCTCACGAGCCAGTTCTGCGCGTCGGAGCGGCTCCAGAATTCATCCCAGCCGCTGTGCGTGGTTCCCGGCATCACGGTGACCTGGAATTCGCCGGTGTAGCCGGGGCACTGCCGGACCTGGGTCAGCAGGCCGTCGGTGGGGTTGGTCCACTTCCAGGCGTTGAACGTCCCATCGCCCACGTTGCCCGCCGCCCAGAGGGGGAAGTCCTCGAGGATGCAGACCGGGTTGGCCAGGGGCGTGGTGTAGGCCACCGGCATGCCGCCGGCGTAGGTGCTCCGGTACGAGAGCATCTGCTCATTCACACCCCCGCCGCCGAAGGAGAGGCCCGTCATCGTCACGCGGTCCGGGTCGATGTTGTAGAGACTGATGGCCTGCAGCACCAGGGTGTGGGTGCGGGCCGAGTCCCACCAGGTGTCATGGGCCCCCCCGATGTTGGGCCCATTGGGCGCGATGACGACGGCGGGGTAGGTGTTGACGACGGGCTTGCCGGGGATGAGCTGCCGGATGAATCCCTCCGGGTTGCCGAGCACCTGGGTGTGGTTCGCGGTGAGAGTGGTGCCGCCCCGGCCGTGCAGCGAGAGGACCAGGGGATACTTCTTCGCTGGAAGCGCGCCGTACTCGATGGGGAGGAAGACGGCGGTGTCGTAGATGCCGCCGCGAGACCAGACGTGAAGCTTGCCCGCGCGCGGGTCCACCGGCGCGGTGCTCGGATGCACCGTGACGCTCACGGTGTCGGATGAGGTGGAGCCGCCGTTGTCGGTGGCGGTGAAGCGGAAGATGTACGTCCCGCTCGTCAGCCCGCTGGCGCTCACAGTCGACGTTGTTGCTCCCGTCAGCGTGGCCGGCGTGGGGCCGAAGACCTGCTGCCAGAGGTAACTGGCGATGGTGCCATCGCCATCAGTGGCCGTTCCCGGGAGTTGCACCGTGCTGACTGGCAGGACGACGGCCGTGTCGTGGCCCGCGAAGGCGGTGGGCGGCTGGTTGGCGAGGCGGACACCCAGCACCTCCAGTTCCCGCACCCGGCACAGGCCGTCGCCTGATGCGCGCTTGCACAGGAGGCGCACGTAGCGCGTCTCCACGGGTTGGGCGAGTTGGAACGTCCAGGTGGGCAGCGTGTTGTTGGTGACGGAGGCGCCGGCAATGGGCTGGAAGCTGTCCGTGGCGGCGAACCGATGCTGGACGTCGAAGTCGAGCATCTGCAGTCCCACCGTGGTGTCTCGGCCGGAGTGCAGCCTGAGCCCGTCGATGCGATGCACCGCCTGGAGGTCCACCTCCAGCCACTCCGGGGTCGACGCCGCGGGCGGCGTGGCGGAGGCCCACCGGTCCTCGGTGTTGAGGATGCCGTTGAACGCCTTGGCATGCCCATACAGCAAGGGGGCTCCATTGGCATGCACCGAGGACGCCGAAGAGGCCTTTCCTTGCGCGACATTCGCCGACTGCGCCCATGCGGGCAGGGCGAGCAGGGACAGGACCGCGGCGAGGAGACGTCGGGGTTTCCAGGTCATGGGAGGCCTTTCGGGAAAGGACTCACATGATTGGGTTGGTTGAACGCGGTGTTAAGGGGAATCTCCAATGCCTTGTTTTTGCAAGAGATTGATGTGCCACTTTGTTGCAAATGTACCCACGGGGCATAAGCCTGGAGCTCAGGCGTTGAAGCCGCCGTCCACGTCGAGGGTAGCGCCGGTGACGAAAGAGGCCTGCGGGCTGGCGAGGAATGCGACGGCGGCGGCGATCTCCTCGGGCTGGCCGTAGCGTCCGAGCGCGGTGCCGGCGCGCTGCACCGGGGCGCTGGCGCCGGTGGCGGGATTCATGTCGGTGTCGATGGGGCCGGGCTGGATGAGATTGACGGTGATGCCTCGGGGGCCCAGGTCGCGAGCCCAGCCTCGGGTGTACGCGGCGATGGCGGCCTTGGTGGCGGCGTAGTCTCCGAGCCCCGCGAAGGGCGTGTGGCTGGCGATGCCGGAGCCGATGGAGATGATGCGCCCGCCTTCGCGCAGCAGGGGCACGGCGGAGCGGACGGCGGCGACGACCCCGTGGACGTTGACGGAGAACTGGTGCTCGAGCGCCTCGAGGTCGCTGGCGGGGTCTCCGACGACGGCGGTGTGGAAGATGCCCGCGTTGTTGACGAGCACGTCGAGGCGGCCGAAGCGCCGCGCGACCTCGTTGACCAGGGCCTCCACCTGCTGGGGTGAGGCCTGGTCGGCCTTCAACGCTGCGGCGCGGACTCCCCGTGTCTTCAGCTCCTCGACGAGCGCCTGGGCCTTTGTCTCGGAGGAGGCGTAGCTGATGGCGACGTCCGCGCCTTCATCCGCCAGGGCCCGGGCGATGGCCGCGCCCAGGCCGCGCGAGCCACCGGTGATGAGGGCCACCCTGCCTTCGAGGTTCTTGCGTGTCTTCGTCATGGCGTGTCTCCGGTGTGGGGTTTCGATGAGGCAAGGGTAGGGGCCTCGCCTCGCGGGAGAAACGCCGGGCCTGGGACAGGACTGTTTCCATTCGAGTAATAATCGCCGGAGCCCGGGACTTCCCTTCGGGCCGCTTCGAGGACGACTCCATGGATCAGCTCACCGCGATGCGGGTGTTCGCCCGCGTGGTCGAGGCCGGCACCTTCACCCGGGCCGCGGACACGTTGAAGATGCCCAAGCCCTCGGTGACGAAGCTGGTCCAGGGGCTGGAGGAGCACCTTCAAGTCAAGCTGCTCCAGCGCACCACCCGCCGCGTGACGGTGACGCCCGAGGGCGCGGCGTACTACGAGCGCACGGCGAGGCTCCTGGCGGACCTGGAGGACATCGAAGCGGACGTGTCGAACGCGCGGACGCGTCCTCGGGGACGGCTGCGGGTGGACGCGGGGTCCTCGGTGTCCAACTTCCTGCTCATCCCCGCGCTGCCGGCGTTCCGGGCGAAGTACCCGGACATCCAGTTGGAGCTGGGGGTGAGTGACCGCTCGGTGGACCTGGTGGGCGACGGCGTGGACTGCGTGATTCGCGGAGGTGTGCTGCCGGACCAGTCGCTGGTGGCGCGGCGCATCGGAGAGCTGGAGTTCCTGTCGTGCGCCACGCCCGAGTACCTGAAGCGCAAGGGCAAGCCCGTGCATCCCTCGGACCTCCAGGAGGGCCACGACATCGTGAGCTACTTCTCCACGAGGACGGGACGGCTCGTGCCGTTGTCCTTCATCCCACGGGAAGGCGAGCGCATCGATGTGATGGGGCGCTCCAGCGTGGCCGTCAACGAGAGCACCGCGCACTTGTCGGCGGTGCTGGCGGGGCTGGGCGTGACGCAGCTTCCCGCCTTCGTGGCCCGGCCTCATCTGGACAGCGGGGCGCTGGTTCAAATCCTGGGTGAGTGGCAGGGGCCGCCGTTCCCTCTCTTCATCGTCTATCCGCAGAACCGGCACGTGAGCGCCAAGCTCCGCGCGTTCGTGGACTGGGCGGTGGAGCTGTTCGCGCCGTTCAGGCCTCGGCGTGAGGTCACGGAGCTCGCGGCCCGGCGGTGAAGAAGGACCGGTGCGGCGCCCTTTATCGACGGGAGGCAGAGCGCTTCGTCGAGGCGTAGGGCGCTCTGTCCTGTCGCTATCAGCTCAAGGCGATTCCTGGAGGGCGTCGTGCTGGACCTCAGGCGTCATCGCCGGGCTGGACGTCAGGCGTCAGCGCCTGGCTGGCGTCTTCCGCGTTGAGGACTTCTTCGCCGCGGGCTTTCGCGTGGACGGCTTCTTCGCCGCTGGCTTTCGCGCGGAAGGCTTCTTCGCCGCGCTCTTCTTCGCCACCGTCTTCCTCGTGGAGGTCTTCTTCGCCGCGCTCTTCGTCACCGCCGTCTTCCGCGTGGAGGTCTTCTTCGCGGAGGCGGAATTCGCCGCGACCTTCGTCGTGGTCGCCGAGGCTTCGCCGGTCAGGGCCTTCGTCCATCGCTGGATGTAGTCAGCGCGAGTCGTCGCGTCGGGGAGTCCTTCCGCATGCAGGGCGACGGTGTGGCCGCGTGCCGCGGGGAGGACACGGAGCTGCGCGGTCCTCGGTCGTGGCCAGTCGATGCGATTCAGTCGGATGCGGAGCAGGGTTGGAGGCCTCGCCCGAATCACGACGACGTCCGTCCCGTCCTTGAGGGTGGTCAGGTCTCCCTCCTTGAACGAGGCCCGTGCGGGTGAGAGCCATCGCCCCAGGCCTTTCGCCTCCGCCCAGTTCCGCCACGCCTCTTCGGCCGTCATGTCGAAGGTGTGTCGGGCTCCGGCCCCATACGTCCCATCCGCTGCAAGTCCGGTCGGCATTTGCTTCCTCCTGGGGTGCTGACCATGGAGAGGGCAGCGCGTCCAGGCAACCACGAACTGGCGACACGTCTCCGCACAGCCCGCGTCCGCCATGGTGTAGACAATCTCCGTGAGCTCCCCTCCGTCCCTCGCCACGCTGCTTCAGGATGAGACCCGTCGCTACGCGCGGAGCTATCGCTCGGCTTCGCTGTGCGCGGGCCTGACCTCACGCGGCGAGCACCACGTCCAGGCCTTCCGAGGGAAGGGCACACCGCCTCCCGACAACGCCTTGTTCTCCCTGGGCGGACTCACCCAGGTCTTCACCGGCGCCCTGCTGGGCCTCCTGATGGAGCAGGGCAAGGCACGACTCGACATGCCGCTCGCCGAGGTGATTCCCCGCTCGCTCCTCCCCGATGCGGACGCGGGCCGAATCACCCTGGAGCAGCTCGCCACGCACACCTCTGGCATGCCCCACCTGCCGCCCAATCTCGATGCGGCACCTCGCAATCCCGAAGACCCGTTCGGCCACTATTCCGCCAACCTCTTCGGAGACTTCCTCCGGACCTACCACCCCCAACTCCCCCCTCCACGCCCCGTCTCCGAGTCCCTGCTCGGCATGGGCGTCCTGGGCCACGCGCTCTCCCGACGCGCGGGACTCAACTACGGGCACGCGCTGCGCGACCTGCTCTTCACACCCCTGAAGCTCAGCGACACCTCGGCACGCGTGACGGACGAACTGGCGCCTCGCCTGCTCCCCGGCCACACCGCGCGCGGCCGGCCCGTGCCCGCCTGGACCTTCCCAGCACTGCCGGGTGCGGGTGCGCTCCACTCCACCGTGCCGGACCTGCTGCGCTTCCTCGACGCGAGCCTCGGCCGCGCCGACGAGTCCCTCTCACGCCCCCTGAAGATGTCTCTGCTTCCGCGCACCGAAGGCGGCGCCGTGCGCATGGGACTCGGCTGGTCCATCTCCCAGCTTCGTGGCCACACCGTGGCGTGGTGCTCGTCGGTGATGGGCGGGTATGTCGGCTTCATCGGCCTGGCGCCCTCCGTGGACGCGGGCGTCGTCCTGCTCTCGAACCACGGCTGGTCCCTGCTCGCCGCGCTTCGAGGTCGCGTCCCCCTGGAGGCCCCTGGCTTCGCGCTCCTCTCCCGACTCCTCGCGGAGACGACAACTTAGCATTTCAGGAAAATCGGCTTTATGGGCTTGAGCAGATAAAACACGAACGGGCACGCTGGAGCGCATGACACCTGCTCCCGTGCTGCGGACTGGCCGCTGTTCTGATTCGCGTCCCCTGGCTGTGCTCGTCCTGGTGGCGGCGCTCGCCGCGTGTGGACCCGAAGCGCCTCGCGATGAAACCGAGCCGCTGGAGCGAAGAGAGGACGCACTGCCCGCGGGCGGTTGGCGGACGCTGATGGCGAGCGGCGGCGCGCCCATCCGGAACATCACCCGCCGCTCGGATGGACTGCTGATTGGCGGCGCGAGCGCGGGGACGCGCGTCGACGTCTGGACGAGCGGCAACGGTGGTGCGAGTTGGTCGCTCCACGGCTCCGTCGCGAACAACCCCGCGGTGCAGTTCGGCGACGTGACGATGCGAGCCATTCCGGGGACACGCACCATCTTCTGTGCGTTCCGCGAGTACGCCGGCGGCCAGTACCGCATCACCATCACCCGGAGCGACAACGACGGAGACCACTGGGTCTACGACAGCACCGTCATCGGCCCCGTCACCCGCTTCGTCGGAGCGCCCTTCCTCTTCCAGCGCGCGAATGGAGACCTGCAAGTCTATTACGACTCCGAGCCGCTCGCCGCGCAGCGCGGCTATCCGGGCCACCAGTGGATTGCCATGCAGGGACGCGCGGGAATCTCGGGGCCGTGGACCGCGTATGGCGTCGTCGCCGTGGCGTGGGACAAGCGCGCTGGAGCGCTGAACCGCGAGGGCATGCCCACCGTCGTGCAACTCGGAGGAGACCGGTTGATGGTCGTCGTGGAGGGCGTGGAGGCCTTCGCCACCGGTGGCGCGCGCGCCAATGTCATCAACGCCGTGCAGTCGTGGGACGGCGGCAGGACATGGGACGAGTCCCTGCGGCGCACCGTCTATCGCTCCCGTGTCGACCCGGGCTCCGGGCGTCGCTACAACGCCTACGTCCCGTATGCCATCCGCGTGGGCAATGGCCCCGTCGGCGTCGCCTTCTGCACAGACGAGGACAAGGTGGGAGCGCCCGACCTGTCGAGCGCCCCCGTGGACCAGCGCAACTGCCACGTCGGCTACGTCAGCACCACGGTCAACTTCGAGACGTGGTCGGCCCCGAGCCCCGTGTGGACCGCGACGTCCCGCAACTACACGCCGGGTCTCTACGAGCGCGCTCCCAACGACGTCATCGCGGTGATTGACGCGCTCGGCGGAAACCGAGTGCTCCAGCCGTAGTCACGAGGCCCGAGGCCAGCCCTTGCTCGTGGAAGAGAGGGCTGGACACACCAGCAGCCCCTGGACGAAAAGGTTGCGGCACCGTTTCAATCGCCGTGGCAGCCTACGCCCTCGAATCCCATGGTTGAGTACGATCCGCATCGTTGGTGGAGTTACTTCCACTATCTCAAGGGCTCGATGGTCCGCGAAATCGTGGCCCGAGTCATGGTCTGCGTCCTGTGGGCGCTGGGCGTCACCATCTTCCATTCCCATGTCCGCTCGGTGGCGATTCCCTCCACGGTCCACACGCTGGCGGGAATCTCCCTGAGCCTCCTGCTCGTCTTCCGCACCAACTCCTCCTATGACCGCTTCTGGGAGGGGCGGAAGCTGTGGGGCGGCATCGTCAACGAGACGCGCAACCTGGCGCGCGCCGCGGGCGTCTTCCTCCAGTCCGAGCCCGCCCTCTACGCCGCGCTGCTGCGGTGGACGGCCGCCTTCCCCTTCGCGTCCGCGTCGTTCCTGCGCACCAAGGCGGAGCTGGGGCCCCTGGCCCAGGAGCTGCCTCCGGACGAGGTGGCGGAGGTGATGCGCGCGCAGCACGTGCCGTTCGCGGTGGCGCGGAAGATGAGCGCGCTGCTCGATGCCGGCCGGCGCCAGGGCCTCTATTCCGAGTACGTGCAGATGCAGCTGGACCAGGACGTCCACCTGCTCGTCGACTACATCGGCGGCTGTGAGCGCATCCGCAAGACGCCCATCCCCTTCGCGTATGTGATGCACCTGCGCCGGGCGCTGCTCGTCTTCTGCTACACGCTGCCCTTCGCGCTGGTGGAGTCCTTCGGTGGGCTGACCGTGCTCGCCACGTTCGTCGTTGCGTACATCTTCTTCGGCATCGAGGAGATCGGCGTCGAAATCGAAGACCCCTTCGGCCACGACGACAACGACCTGCCGCTGGACTCCATCTGCAACACCATCCACGCCAACCTGAACGCGCTCATGCCCGTCGAGCCGCCAGCGCGTCAGGCCCCCCCGGCCGCCTGAGCCGGGGGTTTCAGCGACCGGACACGGAGGACGCGGGCGGCTCGTTGTAGACGCACAGCCACAGCCCGTCCTCCGGCGTGCAGTGCGCGCCCGGAATCTTCTGGAGCCAGCGCACCCTCACGGGGATGACCAGGTAGACCGTCTCGGGGTCCAGCTTGCCCGCGGCGATTTCGGCGTCCATGCCCAGGCAGTACGTCTGCGCCTTGGCGTCGTCGATTCGCGCGACATAGCCGCTGTTGAAGGTGAGGCCCAGCCGGTACGCGCGGTAGGCCCAGCGGTGGAAGTCCATGGGGCCCGCGCGGCAGCCCCGGCCGGAGCCGTCATGCATCTGCGGCGGATACAGCGCCAGGTGCTTGCGGCCCTTCGCCGCCTCGGAGAGCGCGGGGGACGGGAGCGTGTTCCAACGGCCGCCTCCTCCGTGGGCCCTGCGCCCTTCGCCCAGGTTGAGGTCCAGGCCCTGGATGAGCAGCAGCAGCCCCGCCAGCGTGGGCGCGAGCGACGGGCGCACCAGCCGAGGCAGCGCGAGCGCGGCCCCCACGAGCAGCAGGTAGTGCAGCGGCCAGATGAAGCGGCCCGAGGAGCGGAACGCCTCCACCCACTTGAGCACGGGGCGATAGAGCGCGGACACGTCGGCCACCTGCACGCCCTGGAAGGTGATGCGCCACGAGAGGGCGAAGAAGGCCAGTCCCAGGGCGACGACGGTGAGGGGCACCCAGCGCCGCCACAGCGACAGGATGCGCCGGGGCTCGCGGGCCATGAGCCCGAGCACGATGACGAGCGCGACGAGGCCCCCCATGCCCAGGTAGCCGAAGCCCTCGTTCTGGCTGCCGTTCCTGGGCAGCGGGGGCAGGAAGCGGGACCAGCGAATCTCGCCGTGGCCAATGCTGTTGAACAGCGTGGTCAGGTCCGAGGAGTAGTCACCGAACTCCGTGGCGCTCACGGGGATGCCGGTGCCCAGGTAGCCGAAGGCGAAGAAGAGGCCCAGCACGGACGCGAAGCAGGCCACCGCCGCGAGCGCGGGCCAGGTGAAGGGAAACTTCCGCTCCAGCGCCGTTCGCGCGCACAGCGACAGCGCGAGCGGCAACGTCATGGCGGCGATGACGGGGTGGACGCCCGCGGCGAAGACACAGAGCGACAGGCCCATCCCCAGCGCCTGCTTCGCGTCACGCGCGTCGCGCTGGGGAATCAGGTGGAGCCCCACCAGCAGCACCAGCAGCCAGTGCGCGCACAGGGCCTCGTGCGCGAAGGTCATCCGCGAGAGCAGCACGGGCGACAGCACCAGCAGTCCACCCACGCACCACTGGTGCTGCGTGGAGGCGCCCATGCGCCGCGCCACCCACGCCGCGGACGCGCCTTGCAGCATGAGGCACAAACACATCCACGGGCCGATGTACTGGAAGTCCGTGGGCAGCGCGAAGGAGAAGGGCCGCAGCAGCAAGCCCACCCAGGGAATCGAGTCCGTGTACCCGAGCGAGGTCCCCAGCGGATGGAGGTAGTTGGGCGTGGCGCCCAGCGGCAGGCCGAGCGGCGTCTGGCGGAAGAAGAGCCACCCCAACAGGTGCTGACTGAAGTCGTCCCGGATGAGCCAGCCGAGTCGCCAGGGTGCGAGCGCGCCCGGTCCGAAGGTCGCCAGGAACGTGAGCAGCCCGACGAGCGCCGCTCCCAGCGGGCCCGCCTGGGCCTTGCCCCACCGGGTGAGGGCGTCCCACGCGTGATGCAGGCGCTCCCACGGGGGGAGCGGCGCCGACGGTGTCTCGGGTGGGGCGGGAAGGAGGGCGCTTGGGTCCGACATTCGTCGGTGCTTGAGCACGGGACTTCCCGCGCCGTCAAGGCACCGCGAGGGCTTGGAGGGAGGGCGTGCGGCGCGAGCGCCTCCTGGACCGACGCCTCGCGCGGCTCAGAGTCCCGCGAGCCGCGCCAGCACGCGGGTGGTGTCCTTCTCCAGGAAGTCGACCAGCTCCGGCGCGCGCGAGTGCCGGATGAGGGGCGCGTTCTGTCCCGCCCACAGCGACAGGAGGTCTTCGCGCCCCTGACGGGCCGCCGCCTGCCGCAGCGGCTGGGTGAACCAGTTCTGCACGGGGTAGGGCGGGACGTCGTGTTCGTGAGGCGTCATCTCCCGCAGGAAGCGGTTCTTGATGCCGCGCGCATAGCGTCCGGAGAAGACGCGCGTCAGCACCGTGGCGCGCGCGGACTCCTGGCGCAGCGCCTTGCGATAGACGTCACTGGCGTTGGACTCCTCGCATGCGAGGAAGGCCGTGCCCACCTGGACGCCCTCGGCTCCCAGCGCCAGGGCCGTGGCCACCGACCTGCCGTCGGCGATGCCACCCGAGGCGATGACGGGCGTGCGCACCCGGTCCACCAACTGAGGCACCAGCGCCGTCGTCGCGGGAGACTCGTCCGCGGGCCTGAGGAACGAGGCCCGGTGTCCACCCGCCTCGCTGCCCGACGCGACGATGAGGTCCACCCCCGCGCGCTCCAGCGCGAGCCCCTCGTCCACGTTCGTCGCCGTCCCCACCGTGAGGATTCCGGAGGCCCGGCACGCCTCCAGGATGCGCGCCGAGGGGATGCCGAAGATGAAGCTGAACACCGGCGGCTTGAGCGCGAGCACCGCGTCAAGCTGCGCGTCGTAGTCCTGGGAGAAGGCGCTGGGGTAAGTGGGCGCGGGCAGGCCCAGCTCGTCGTACCAGGGCTTCAGCCGGGCGACGTTCGCCTGGAACTCCTCCGGCGTGGGGCGCAGCTCCCGCTCCCCTTCCAGCGGGACCCACAGGTTGATGGCGAACGGCCGCGAGGTGAGCCCCCGCAGCTCCCGGACGGTGTCCTCGATGTGCGACGCGCTCAAGTGGTGCGCGCCGAACGAGCCCAGCCCTCCCGCCTCGGACACCGCCGCCGCCAGCCGCGTCGACGACATGCCTCCGCCAAACGGCCCCTGGATGAGGGGGAGCCGGGTTCCAAGCATCCGTGCCACTCGTGTCTCGGTCCACATGGGAAGGCCCTCGCGCCGTCGTGTGCGCCGCTGTCCTAGCGACGAGGGGCCTGCCCCGCGACCCGATGTCCGGACAGGCGGGCGCTCGGGGTCTTTTCCGGATAACCGCGAGGAGAAGCCGCGCTTGTGGCGAGGGCGCCTGCCACGGGGCAACGAGCGCTTGCCCCGGCGGGGGGCGGGTGCAACCCTGCCGCGCCGCTCGATTCTCCAAAGGAACTTGATGATGCAAGCACCGGGACCGACGCTTGAAACCGCGCGCCTCATCCTGCGCCCGACGGCACGGGAGGACTTCGAGGGCTTCGTGGCCCTGATGGCCGACCCCGACTCCTCGCGCCACATCGGTGGCCTCCAGCCCCGCTCCGTCGTCTGGCGGGCCATGAGCTCCATGGCGGGGAGCTGGGCGCTCCAGGGCTTTGGCATGTTCTCCGTGCTGGAGCGCTCCACGGGCAGGTGGGTGGGCCGGGTGGGCCCCTGGCAGCCGGAAGGGTGGCCGGGCACGGAGGTCGGCTGGGCCCTGCTGCGGGAGACCTGGGGCAGGGGCTACGCCACCGAGGCCGCCTCGGCCGCCATGGACTGGGCCTTCGACCACCTGGGCTGGACGGACATCATCCACTCCATCGCCCCGGACAACACCGGCTCCCAGCAGGTGGCCCGCCGCCTGGGCTCGAGCCTGCGCGGCCCCGGCAAGCTCCCCGCCCCCATGGAGAGCTCCCTCGTGGAACTCTGGGGCCAGGGCCGGGACGCGTGGCGGGCCCGCCGCGCTTCGTCCAATGGCTGACCCAGGGTGGGATTCCGGGGCAAGGAAGGGGCCCTGGTGTTATGTCCGCCGGTGGGCTAGTCCTCGCCCCTGGGACGTGTCTTCCCGCTTGCTCCCTTTCTCACGGGGCAAGGGGGCGATTAGATTCGAAGTGTCGCACGGAGAGGCCGCACCGTGCGCGAGTGTCAGAGGGGCGGGCCGCCCGCCGTACGCATCGACCCACCCCATGCCGTAACTCAGTGACCTGCCCACCCTTGGGGCAGCAGGTCCTTCCACCCTTTCGCAGGAGCGTCACATTCTTCGTGATCAAAGAGGCAGCCGCGGCGGGAGCCGCGACCAGAGAACCAATCGCCGCATCCGCGCCCGTGAAGTCCGGGTGGTCGGCTCCGATGGCTCACAGCTCGGAGTCATGCCGCTCGAGGCCGCGCTCGACAAGGCCCGCTCGGAAGGGCTCGACCTGGTCGAGGTCAGTCCGATGGCTCAGCCGCCAGTCTGCAAGATCATGGACTACGGCAAGTTCAAGTACGAGGAGAAGAAGAAGGCCGCGGAAGCCAAGCGCGCCCAGCTCATCGTCCACCTCAAGGAAGTGAAGCTCCGTCCCAAGACGGAGGACCACGACTACGAGTTCAAGGTCCGCAACACCCGCGGCTTCATCGAAGATGGCAACAAGGCGAAGGTGGTCATCCAGTTCCGCGGGCGTGAAATCACGCACAAGGAGCAGGGCACCGCCATCCTCGACGACGTGGCGAAGGACCTGAAGGACGTCGCGGTGGTGGAGCAGGCCCCGCGCATGGAAGGGCGCTTGATGTTCATGATTCTCGCGCCCACGCCGAAGATCGCCCAGCGTGCCCGTGAGCAGGCCCGCGCCGCGGCCGGCCCCAAGCGGCCGTCGACCCCCTCCCCGGCCTCTTCTGAGAAGCCCGCGGCGACCGCCACGGGCACCACGCCCGAAGAGAGCGCCAGCCCCGCGGCGCCTCCCCCGTCGGACACGACGGGCCCGACGGCCTGAGACCCACAGCCCCCGCACGCGGTGGACAATCTCCACCGCGTGGGGGGCCTCTCAGGGCCGCGTCCCTTTCAGCCTCCCTGGAATGAGGTGATGGGGAGCGATGACGTCAGCGGCCCACACGTGAGGCCGCTGGCTGGCGAGCTGGCGAGGGCCTGCTCCCGTGAGCGTAGCTTCGCTGACGGTTGAGTCGCCTCGGCCGATCTCCCCGCGCCGGGCCGGTGTACGCTGATAGGTTGGAAGCACCTGGAAATCGAACCAGCCCATGCAGCAAAAGCTCGCCGCCGACATGTCGACGACCGCCGTCCATACGAAGGGCAAGTCCGCGCAGGCCCCGCGGAGTGTGCCGGCCTTGACGGTCGTGTCGCATCCCCATCCCCAGCGCATCGGTGAGCGGCTGTTGCTGGAGGTGCTCGCCAGCGTGGGCCGGACGGCGGCGCTGTCGCGCAACGCGCCGGACTTCTCCCGCCCGGGAGGACTGCTGGCGCTGCCCCTGGGAGACCCCTTTCTCAGCCGGACGCCGGTGCTGTTCGAGCCGGGCTCCCATGGCGGCCTGCGCCTGCTGGTGCCGGAGGATGGCACCCAGGTCTGCGTGGCCGGGGAGTCCGTCGCCGGAGGCCGGGAGTTCACCCACGAGGAGCTGGTCGCCGGCGTGCCGCTGGTGCTGGCCGAGCGCGTGGTGCTGCTGCTGCACCTGGCCTCCTCGGGTGGGGACGTGGTCTCCCACAAGGACCTGGGGCTGGTGGGGCAGGGCGAGGGCATCCGGCAGCTTCGCGAGGACATCCTGCGGGTGGCGGACCTCCAGGTGCCGGTGCTCATCCGGGGCGAGACGGGCACGGGCAAGGAGCTGGTGGCGCGCGCCATCCACGAGCAGGGCCCGCGTCGCTCGGGGCCCTTCGTCAGCGTCAACCTGGGCGCGCTCTCCAAGGAGCTGGTGGCCGCGGAGCTGTTCGGCGCGCAGCGCGGCGCGTACACGGGCGCCAGTAGAGATCGCGAGGGCTTCTTCCGCGCCGCGCACGGCGGCACCCTGTTCCTGGATGAGGTGGGGGAAGCGCCCGCCGAGGTGCAGGCGGCGCTCTTGCGCGTGCTGGAGACAGGCGAGGTGTATCCGGTGGGCGGCCACACGCCGGTGCCCGTGGACGTGCGGCTCGTCGCCGCCACGGATTCGAATCTCGAGGCGCGCATCGAGGAGCGCCTGTTCAAGGCGCCGCTCCTGCACCGGCTGGCGGGCTTCGAGCTGCGGGTGCCCCCGCTGCGCGAGCGGCGCGAGGACATTGGCCTGTTGTTCCTCCACTTCGCGCGCCAGGAGCTGGAGACGACGGGCGAGACGTGGCGGCTGGCTTCCACCGACCCGCGCGCGCAGCCCTGGCTGCCGGCGGCCGTCGCCGTCCGGCTGGTGCGCTACGCGTGGCCCGGCAACGTCCGGCAGCTGCGCAACATCACCCGGCAGCTCATCATCGGCAGCCGGGGCCTGCCGGGCCTGCGCGTGGACTCGCGGCTGGAGCAGACGCTGGATGCGGAGTCGCTGCCCGTGCCGGGCAAGGTGCTGACCGCGCCCACCTCGGGCCAGCCCGACGCCGCCGACGCGAAGTCCTCCCGGCGCAAGCCGTCCGAGGTCGGGGAGGACGAGCTGCTGGAGGCCCTGCGCGCGTGCTCCTGGGACTTGAAGGCCACCGCGGACTTCCTCGGCATTCCGCGCCCCTCCGTCTACGTCCTCATCGACAAGAGCTCGCTCATCCGCACCGCCCGGGACTTGAGCCCGGAGGAAATCACCCGCTGCTTCCAGGAGTGCGAGGGGGATTTGGACAAGATGGTGCAGCGGCTGGAGGTCTCCCGCCGCGCCCTGCAACGCCGCGTTCGCGAGCTGGGCCTGTCGGACGCCTGAGTGGACGCGTCAGCTGCTGGGGATGACACGTCGTTGACGCGTCCATCGCTCCCCGGCACCGCAGGCTCGGACGGTGCTTCCGAGTGAGCCGCATGTCGGCGCGTGTTGGTACGGTGCCTGCAATCTGTTGCCACAGACAGTCAGTCAGTCCAACCCCCAGAAGGAGCCACGGCCCATGGACAATATCGTCATCAGGATTCAGCCAACAGGACCCACCCCGGAAGAGCCCCGCGTCCGTCACGGCGACACGGTGACGTTCACCCTGGATGGAGTCGTGTCCGCCGAGGTGAAGTTCCCCGACGGGACGTGCCTCGTGAATCCCGGCCCGTTCTTCCTGAACAACAGCACCCTGGCTTCTTCCAACAGCACGAACAGCGTGACGCTGACGTGCGCGCCGGACAAGTACCCGTTCCAGGTGATTCTGCCCGACGCGAAGCACGGCCCGGGCAACAACTACGAGACGAAGAAGGGCGGCCTGGACGTGACGACCGACCCGCCGAAAGACCCCAAGAAGAAGTAGTCGCCGCGCCTCAGGGCGGGGGAGGGCGGGCCGACAGCTCCGAGTCGGAGGTGGGCCTGCCCTTCCAGCCCGGCGCGAGGTGGGGGTTTCGCGAGAGCGCCACCTCCGCGTCCTCTCGGGCCTGCACGCGCCACGCCTGCTGTTGCTCGGTGGGCGCGTTGTCGGCCAGCGCGAGCCGCAGTCCCGCGCGCAACAGCAGGGCCTTCGCCCACGCCGGCCGCGCCGCGACGATGTGCGCGACGTGCTCCAACCCCCGCGTCAGCATGGGCGTCGCGTCTTCTCCCTGCGACTGCTTCCAGCGCCCCCACGCGAGCTGCAGCTCCCCGGCCGCCAGCACGTACTCGTGCCGCCTGGGCGCCAGCTCCACCGCGTGAGCGAGCGCCTCCGCGGCCTGCTGGAAGTCCTCGTCCTTCGCGGTGCCTCGCCGGGCCTTGTCGCGGGCGCGCACGTCCAGCACGCCGCCCTGGTAGCGCCACGCATAGGCCAGCTTCGGGTTGAGCTCGCGGGCGCGGGCGAGCGCCTCCTCCGCCTGGGCCAGGTCCGGGCCCACGTCGCGCCCTCGCGCCAGCGCGTGGGTGGCCCACAGCACATGCACCCGCGCCAGGTTGGTCCACAGGTCCGCGTCGCCAGGGAGCAGCTCCAGCGCGCGGCGGTAGTCCTCCTTCGCCGCCTTGAGGCTGGGGCCGGGGTCGTCCCCGCGCGCGACGAGGAAGCCCGCGCGCACCGCCTCCACCTCGCCCAGGTTGTTGTAGGCGAAGGCCTGCTGCGGGGCCACGGCGCGCGCCTGCTCGAAGGCCTTGCGCGCCTCGGTCAGCAGCGCCCCCACGTCCTTTCCGTCCTCCCAGCGCTGCTCGGCCTGCGCGAGGAGCGCGGCGCCCAGGCCGTTGTGGAGCTGTGGCAGCTTGGGGTTGATGTCCCGGCCCTGCCGGTAGAGCGCCAGCGCCCGCTCCAGGTCCGGCTCCGGGTCCTGCCCGTGCTCCTGTCGCCAGCGCGCCAGCTGCTCGGAGACGTCCGCGCCCTGGAAGCAGGCCATGACGTTGCGCGGGTTGAGCGTGAGCGCGCGCTCGATGGCCTCCATCGCCCGCGTCAAATCTCCCGAGGCGTCCGGGGCGCTGGGGATGGCCGCCCGCGCGCGATAGGAATTGCCGAGGTTGATCCACGCGTCCGCCTGGTTCTCCCTCACGCGGATGGCGGCGAGGTACGCGTCGATGGCCTTGCCCTGGTGGACGAGCGAATCCTCCCCGTGCTCGCTCTCGTAGTCGGCCCACACCTGGTGCGTCAGGCCCAGGTTGGCGTGGAAGGCATAGTCGCGCTCCTCGGGGCCCAGCCGCTCCAGGGCGTCGATGGAGAGGCCGAGCTGCTCGCGCGGGTCCTGCGACAGCCGCTGGCGGTGGCGGGCCCACAGCCGGTGGATGATGGCCAGCTCCAGCGTGACGCGGTCGCTCGGGGGCGCAAGCTTCAGCGCGGCCTGGGCCGCGTCGATGGCCTTGCCGAACAGCATCTCCACGTCGTCGGTGTTCTGGTTGGAGTGCTGCTCGCCCAGGCGCCGGTACAGCCGCGAGCGCACGATGAGCGAGCGGTGATGGTCCGGCGCGGCCGTGAGCGCGTAGTCCAGCGACTCCAGGCCCCGCTGGTAGGGCGGCAGCACGTTGCCCGCGCCGTACAGCTCCATCACGAGCGCGGCCAGCTCCAGTCGCCCCAGGGCGTAGTGGCCGTCGGGCTGACTCTCCGCCGTGGCGATGGCCGCCGCGTACGCGCGCCGTCCGGCCTCCAGGTCCGCCTGCGAGCCCACGCCGTCGCCCTGGTGCCAGCGCCCCATGGCGCGCGCCAGGTACACGTCTCCGCGCAGCAGCGGCGCCTCGTAGAACCAGGGCTGGGTGTGGCTCATCGCCTCCAGGTGCGCCAGCGCCTCCTCGTGGCGCCCCTCGTGGAAGGCGAACAGGGCCTTCACGTACAGCGGCGGCGCCGGGACATCCGGACCCTCGGCCTGACGCAGGTACGCCAGCGCCGGGTCCCGATAGCGCTGCTCCAGCTCGCGGCGGCGCAGCTCGCGTTGCTCGGGACTGCGCCGCTCGACGTCCAGCAGCAGCTTCTCGCGGTACTGGTCTCCCAGCACCAGCGCCAGGGCCCAGGCCGCGCGAGGCTCGCGGTAGCCATGCTCCCACGCGGACTCGAGCTTCCGGCGCGCGCCCTCCACGTCGCCCAGCGCCAACAGCGCGCGGCCCAGCGCGTAGTGTCCGGGGCCCACCGCGTGCTCACCCGCCTCCCGCACCTCGGCCTCCAGCGCGTCCATGCTGGCGCGCAGGGCGGTGCGGTCCTCGCGCGTGTCGTGCAGGCGCGAGAGGAACGAGTAGCGCGCGGCGGCCTCGATGCGCTCCACGCGCTCGGTGAAGCTGCGCGTGAGCCGCTCACGCTCGGCCACCTCGCTGCGCGCCAGCACCGCCTGCCCCAGCGCCAGCGCCACCACGGTCAGCGCCGCCAGGCCCGCGCTCAGCGCCACGCGGTGCTTGCGCGCCTTTCTGCGCAGCCGGTAGCCCAGGCCGCGCCGCGCCTGCACCGGCTCTCCGCCAAGGAAGCGCTCCAGGTCATCCGCCAGCGCTCGCGCCGAGTCGTAGCGGGCCGAGCGGTCCTTCTCCAGGCACTTGAGGACGATGGCCTCCAAATCCTGGGGGATGTCCCGGTCCACCGCGCGCGGCGGCCGGGGCTCCTCCGTCTGGAGCCGGGTGATGATGTCGTGCTCGCGGGTGCCCTGGAAGGGCGTCTGTCCGGTGAGCAACAGGTACAGCGTGGCGCCCAGGCCGTAGACGTCCACGCGCCGGTCCAACCGCGCCGTGTCGCCCTTGGCCTGCTCGGGGGCCATGTAGTGCGGCGTGCCCATCACCACGCCGTGCAGTCCGCCCTCCTCGCGCCAGTCCCGCGCCAGACCGAAGTCCATGACGAAGGGCGCGAAGTCGCCGTCCTCCGTGCGCTCCACCAGGATGTTGCCGGGTTTGATGTCCCGGTGGACCAGTCCCGCGCGGTGCGCGGCGTGCACTCCCTCCGCGGCCTGCCGCAGCACCAGCACCTTCTGCTCTGGCGTCAACGACGGCGCCAGTTGGCCCAGGGACTGGCCGGCCACGTAGCGCATGGCGATGTAGCCGCGCCCCTGCACCTCGCCGACCTCGTACACCTCGCACACACGCTCGTGGCGCACGCGGGCCTGGGCGCGGGCCTCGGAGAGGAAGCGGCGCGCCAGCTCCGGGTCTCCGCCCTTCACGAACTTGAGCGCGACGTTGCGGCGCAGCAGCGGGTCATACGCCAGGAACACCTGCCCCATGCCGCCCTGCCCCAGGAAGCGCACGGGCTGGTAGCGGTCCCAGTCCGGCACGGGGAAGGACGGCTCCGCGTGTGAGTCGGTGGACGCGGGGGCGGCCGGCGGGGGCACCATGGGCGTGTCCGGGTCCAGCGTGGCGGCCTCTTGCGGGCTCTGCCCACCGGAGCCTCCCAGCTCCCGGGAGACCTCCTCGCGCAGCTCGGCCAGCGTGTGCTCGCCCAGGCGCCCCTGCTCCCTCAGGAGCTCCAGGGGACTGCGTCCCAGGCCGAGCGCCTCCTCGCGCAGGGCGGCCGCCTCCTCGGCGGAGACGAGCCCTTCGTCCAGCGCGAGGAGCAGCTCCTCCTCGAACGTCTCCTGCTTCTTCCCCGCGATGTCCACGGCCCCCAGCATACGGGGTTGCGCGGTTTTACGGGGAGATCCGCCGGGAGGTCCACGAGTCCCCGGGGTCGGGGACTGGGGGAAGGGATGTGGACCCCCCGGCGGAAAACCGTCGCTAGCGGCGCTGCTTGCGGCGCAGGCGCAGACCCAGCAGCGCCAGCAGGGGCAGCCAGGACGTCGCCGGGGCCGCGCTGCAGCCGCCGCCCGCGAAGGCGCGCGTGTTCACCACCGTCCACCGGTACTCGGCGGGGGAGGCATCCACGTTGCCGGCTTCGTCGGTGGCGCGCACCCGCAGGGTGTGGTCACCGTCGTTGACGTCGTAGGTCTCCTGGCAGGCGATGAAGGGGCCGCCGTCCAGGCTGCACTCGTACGTCACGCTGCCCTCGTTGGAGGCGTACGCGAACGGAGCCTCCGGGTCTCCGGTGCGAGCCGGAGGGCCGCGGCCGAACGACGTGTCCGGCGCCTGCGTGTCGATGCGGAAGGTGTCGACATTGGAGGGCGCGCTCGTGAGGCCTGTCGAGTCCGTGGCGTTGGCGACGACAGCGTGTGTGCCGTCCGCCAGCGGCGTGGCGGGCGTGCAGCTCCAGGCCCCCGTGGCGCTCGTAGTCGCCGTGCACAGTACGGTGTCTCCCTCGCGCACCGTCACCGTGGAGCCCGGCGTGGAGGTGCCGGAGATGGCCGGGGTGGACGTGTCCAGCACCGAGCCGTTCGCGGGGCCGGTGATGACGGGCGCGGCCGGCGGCGTGGTGTCCACGGTGAAGGTCACCGGGGCCGAGGACGCGCTGGGGTTGCCCGCATCCTCGGTGGCGACGGCGGTGATGGTGTGCGGACCGTCCGTCAGCGGCGTGGCGGGCGTGCAGCTCCAGTTTCCGGCGGCGTCGGCGGTCGCGGTGCAGAGCACCGTGCCACCCTCGCTCACCGTCACCGTGGTGCCCGGCTCGGACGTGCCGCTCAGGGGCGGCGTCGAGTCAGTCGTGGTGGAGCCATTCACGGGGCCGGTGATGACGGGCGCGGCGGGCGGCCCGCTGTTGATGATGATGTCCACCGGCGGAGCCGTCTCCGTGGCGCCCACCTCGGTGGAGGTGAGGACCACCGAGTGCGGACCCTCGGGGATGTTGCCCAAATCACACGTCCAGTGGCCGTTGTTGTCGACGACGGCGGTGCACGCCGGGGTGGGGCTGCCGTCGACGTAGACGTTGATGGTGGAGCCCGGCGAGCCGGTGCCACCGATGACGGGGTTCGACACGCCGCCCGGCGTCGGGTCCGTCAGCACGGGGATGAGCTGGCAGATGGACAGCGAGTCCACGCGGTAGGCCACCGCGGTCTCCGAGTTGTTGTTCAAGGCGCAGTCGGTGTCGACGAGCGCCAGTCGCACGTCACCCGAGGCCGCGTCGAAGTCGCGGCGCAGCGGGAAGCCCAGCTCCATCGCGGCGTCACGGGTGGTGGACGGGGGGCCCCCCGCCGGGACGAAGCCGAGCGAGAAGCGCTGCTCGCCCGTGCCCGACGTGTGGTTGAAGGCGAAGATGCCCGGGTACCAGTTGGTGCCACCCGAGTAGCTCACCGCTCCGGAGACGTAGCCGACGCGGTAGCGGCCCGGCACGGTGAGCGGCGACTGCACCTCGCCCGCGGCCAGCTCCGGCTCGGCGAGGCTCGTCACCTGGGTGCACTGGCTGTTGCCCTGCCGGGTGAAGAACACCCGCACCTCGGTGTTCTTGCAGCCGTGGGCCGCCTCGATGGTGCACGTGGCCGAGCAGCCGTCGGTGGCCGCCGTGTTGCCGTCGTCACAGGCCTCCGAGCCGGCCTTGATGCCGTCGCCGCACGTCACGGCGCAGACGGAGGGGTTGCCGGTGCAACCGTGGCCCGCCTCGATGGCGCAGGTGGCCGAGCAACCATCGTTGTTGGCGGTGTTGCCGTCGTCGCACAGCTCCCCGTTGTCGAGCATCGCGTTGCCGCACACGTTGGCGGTGACGCAGACGTCCGTGTGGGGATTGCAGGTGCCGCTCTCGCAGACGCCGGAGGCGGCGCAGGGCTGGCCGTTCGCCCAGAGGCAGCGCGGCGAGCAGGTGTCGCCGCTGTTCAGGTTGCCGTCGTCACACACCTCGGAGCCGGCCACGACGCCGTCGCCGCAGGTGGTGGCGCAGCTGGAGGGCAAGCCGCTGCAGTTGTAGCCCGGCTCCTGGGCGCAGATGCCGGAGCAGCCGTCGCCGCTCAGCTTGTTGCCGTCGTCGCACGTCTCGCCCGAGTTGATGGTGCCATTGCCGCAGGTGTTGAAGCAGGCGTTGCCGGGGGGCGGGCAGCTGTAGCCGGAATCCACGGCGCACGCGGTGCAGCCGTCGCCGTCCGTCATGTTGCCGTCGTCACACGCCTCGCTGCCGGCGGTGATGCCGTCGCCGCAGAGCGTGACGCAGTCGGAGGGCGTGTTGGAGCAGGAGTAGCCTGGCTCCACGCCGCAGCCCTGCGAGCAGCCATCACCGGCGGTGGTGTTGTTGTCGTCGCACGTCTCGTTGGCGTCCACCGTGCCGTTGCCGCACGTCGGGGCACACACCGAAGGCCCGTTGGAGGGCCTGCTGCACGAGTAGCCCGACTCCACGCGGCACTCGGTGGCGCAGCCGTCGCCCGGGTTCAGGTTTCCGTCGTCGCACTGCTCACCCGGATTCACCGTGCCGTTGCCACACGTCTTCGCGCAGGGCTGGCCCACGGTCGGACAGGAGTAGCCCAGCTCCAGGGTGCAGGCGTTGGAGCAGCCGTCACCCAGGTTCGTGTTGCCGTCGTCGCACAGCTCGCCGGAGTCCAGTCGCGAGTTGCCGCACAGCGGAGCGCAGCTGGACGGCTGGCCCACGCACTCGTAGCCGCTCTCGATGCGGCAGGAGTTGGAGCAGCCGTCGCCGGACAGGCCATTGCCGTCATCGCACAGCTCGCCCGGGTTGATGGTGCCATTGCCGCAGGTGGCGACACACGCCTGTCCCGGAGTGGGGCATGCGTGGCCGGCTTCGATACGGCAGGACGCGTTGCAGCCGTCGCCGACGGTAGTGTTGCCGTCGTCGCACTGCTCGCCCGAGTTGAGCAGGCCGTTGCCACACGTCGCCGCGCAGGAGCTGGGCGCGCCGGCGCAGCCGTAGCCAGGCTCGATGCCGCAGCTGGCGCTGCAGCCGTCGTTGTTGACGGTGTTGGCGTCGTCGCACTCCTCACGCAGGGACACCGCGCCGTCGCCGCAGCGGTCGTCGTAGGCGTCCACGAAGAGGTAGCGGAACGCGTTGGGCGTCGACTGCGCGTTCTCGTTGCACAGCTCGATGCGGTTGAGGCCGATGCGCCAGGCCGCCGTCGTGCCGAACTCCCGGATGATGTTCTTCTGCCAGGAGTTGCCCGCGGGCTCGCTCACGGTGGTGGGCGTGAAGGGCGAGCCGTTGACGGCCGCGCTGTCGAACTCGTTGTCGTTGAACGTGGCCAGCCGCATGCGGAACTGGGCGATGTTCGTCGTCGAGGGGATGATGAAGTCCTGGTAGACGCACACGGGCGCGCCCAGGGGGGCCGCCATGAAGCGGGCCGTGGTGATTTCCTGCGGCCAGTCCTGGGCGTTGCGCACGCCCGTGGCGGCACCCGTCGTGCCACCCCGGTAGAACCAGTGCGGGTCCGCGCCGGACTCCAGGCGGCGGTTGTTCTGGTCCACGCCGGTGTTGAAGAAGGCGAGGCCCGCCCTCACACAACGGCTGGGTGTTCCCGCGCAGGCGAAGCCGGGCTCCACTTCGCACATGCGGCTGCAGCCGTCGCCCTCGGTGCGATTGCCGTCGTCGCAGATCTCCTGGTCGAAGTTGGGCCACTGGCGGTTGTTGAAGACGCCGTTGCCGCACAGCGACAGGTCGCACGTGGCGGTGCAGCCGTTGGCGCCAGCGGCGGTGTCGCCGTCGTCGCAGGCCTCGCCCGGGTTGACGACGGTGTTGCCGCACAGGCTCGCCAGCGAGCAGGCGCGTCCGGGGACATGACAGAGATAGCCGGCCTCGACGGTGCCGGTGGCGGAACAGCCGTCACCGCTCATTGTGTTGCCGTCGTCACACTCCTCGCCGGGCTGGATGCGTCCGTCGCCGACGACCTCGGCGGCCTGGCTGACCAGGACGGACTCCTCGACGGGAGGGGGTGGGGTGTTCTGCTCGCAGCCGGTGAGGGCGGTGAAGAGCGCGAGCGCGAGCGCGGTGGAGAGCCCCGAGCGCGAGGACTTCACGGGCTCGGAACAAAGGGGGTCAGGGACACGTGTGTTCATGGAATGTCTGCCTCACTTCTCGATGGTGTCGGTGGGAGCGCCCTGCTTCGTCTCGACGCCCTCGGCGTCACCGACGATGCGGAACTCCACGCGGCGGTTCTTGGCGCGGCCGGGCTTGGTGGTGTTCTCGGCGATGGGCTTCGCGGGGCCGAAGCCCTGCGACTCCAGCCGCTCGCGGCTGAGGCCCTTGCCCACCAGATACTTCACCACCGCCTCGGCGCGGCGCTGGGACAGGTCCAGGTTGTAGTCGGCCTTGCCCGTGTTGTCGGTGTGGCCCTCGACGCGCAGCTTCTCGATTTCAGGGTGCGACGAGAGGATGGACGCGACGCCGTCGAGCAGCTTGTGGCTGCGCGCGCTGATGACGTCCTGGTTGTTCTCGAAGAAGACGGCCTCGAGGATGCGAATCTGGCCCTCTCCAATCTGCGCCAGCTGCTTCTGCTTGCAGCCGTGGTTCTTCTCCGTGCCCGGCTCGTCGGGGCAGTTGTCCAGGCGGTCCACGAGGCCATCGCCGTCGCGGTCCTTGTCCGGGCAGCCGCGGTTCTCCTTCGGGCCCACCTCGTTCATGCAGGCGTCGCGCGCGTCGGCCACGCCGTCCTTGTCGTTGTCCGGGTCCGGGCAGCCGTTGGTGTCCTCGAAGCCGTCCAGGTCCTCCGCCTCGCGCGGGCAGGTATCCTTGGAGTCGGCCAGGCCGTCGCCGTCCGTGTCCGGGTCATCCGGGCAGCCGTCGGAGTCCTCGAAGCCGTTGACGTTCTCCGCCTTCGCCGGGCAGCGGTCCGCCAGGTTGAGCAGGCCGTCCTTGTCGTCGTCCTCGTCCGCGCAGCCGTTGAGCTGGGCGAGGCCCGGCGCCGTCGGGCAGCGGTCCGCGAGGTTCTTCACGCCATCGCCATCCGCGTCCAGGTCGGGACAGCGGGCCGCGTCGTGGGGCTGGCCCGCGACACATGACGCCACCGGCGTGTTGCCAGGGCCGAAGTTGACGCCCGCCAGCACGCGGAACTCCGGCGTGCCGGGCGTCTGGCCGAAGCCCGGGCCGCCCATGACGTAGAACTCGGTGCCGTTGCTCGTCGGCGCGCGCAGACCCAGCAGCACCTCCAGGGACTCCGGCGCGTCCGCGAAGGGCAGCGTGCCACGCACGACGAGCTCCTCGCGCAGGCCAAACAGGTGGGCGGTGAGGTTCACACCGCCGTTCATCTCCACGCCCATCTCGTCGCGAAGCGGGTCCGCGCCGGGGGAGAGGGCGTACGTCTTGGTCCGCACCAGAGCGCCCACGTCGGCGCCCACGCGCCAGGTGTCGCCCAGCTTCTTGCCCAGGCCCAGGCGCGGGGTGAAGACGAAGCCGTCGTCCTTCGTGAGCACTTCCTCACTGCCCAGGGGCAGCGCCGCGCCCAGGTGCAGGCCCACGTCCAGCGGTCCACCGCGCGACTCGGACAACAGGCCCGCGCGCACCTGCAGCCAGGGCGTGCCCAACGAGCTGGTGTCCGGCGTGTCGAAGCCGAGCGTGCTCGTGTCCGGCCCCCACTGCGCGACGATGGGCACCTGCGCGCCCACTTCCAACCAGTCCGTCACCGCATAGGCGCCACTGAAGTGCACCGTCATGCGGTCCGAGATGATGGTGCCCTGCCGCTGGTCGTTGCGCAGCAGCACCAACGGCTCGTTCTCGTAATGCGCCGTGAGGGCGATGCGGAACGTGCCGTCCGGCAACAGGTCGCCGGTGGACAGCACGAGGCTGTCCTTCGCGCCCGGGTTGAGCTGCAATCGCTCCAGCTCGATGCTTGGGATTCGCTGGGCCTGTGCTTGAGCGGAAAACGCCCAGAGAACGGCCAGTCCTCCGAGCAGGGGATGACGACTTCTTGAATTCAAGGGTTCCTCCACGTCCGCGCTGCTCACCGGGAGCGCGCGCGGCCTTCAGCCACCAAATGTGTGTGAGTGCACATTTGCACGCCCCGGGCCAGGGCGTCGTGGGCGGTAGGCAGGAGGACGAGAGCCCCTGCTGACGTGTCAGGGCACGTCCGGACGCCAATGCGCGTGCCGTTGACGTGTCAGGTCAGCCAGAGGCGGGTGGAAGCAGACCCTCCCGAACTCCTCGAAAAGAGTCCGGGAGGGAGGGGCGCATTTCTAGCGCAGTGGCAGGTCCAGCCAGGACGGGCCACTGAACGCCAGCGAGGCGCCGGTGGTGTTGGCGTCGAAGTAGAGCGGGTCCTCGGTGTCGACGACGAGCGCGAGCCGGTGCCAGGCCGGGACGTCGTACGCCGTGGCGGGGAACACCAGGTTCAAGTCGAGCGGCGCGCCGGGCGTGGCGCCCGTCCAGCTCAGGGGCACGTGGGTGATGAGGCCTCCGAAGTCGCCGGCCAGGTCATAGAGGTAGGCGACCACGGTGCCCGACGCCGTCGTCGGGGTGATGCGCAGCCGCAGCGTGGCCGTGCCGCGAATGGCGACAGCGTTCGTGGAGAGCCCGGAGGTCCAGACGCCCGCGTTGAGGCGGTTGACGCCCGGCAGCCAGACCACGGGAGGAATCCCCGTCAGCGCCTGGAGCCCGTTGGTGAGCAGCGCGACGCCCGCGTCGGCGTGGGTGTCGAAGCCGCCAAAAATGGTCCGGGATGGGTTCGTGGACGAGCCGCCCAGCGTGCCGGTGCCATCGAGCAGGCGGATGGCGCCGAGCGCGTGACGTTGGGTGCCCGAGGACACGTCGGCCCAGGACGTGTAGCCCTCCACGTCGCCGTCATAGGTGCGCAGCACCACGGGGGCCTCGTTGCCGATGCCGGTGTTGATGCCGGCCACGTACTGGTCCATCCAGCGCGTCACGCTGGTCCACACATGGTTCTCCAGGCCGAGCAGGCCCGTGGCCTCGACGACGGCGTGGTCCCCGGGGGCGAGCTCCAGGCGCTTGGGGCCGGTGAGCTGGCCGAAGAACGCGGAGAGCTGGTTGGGCGGAAACAGGCTGTCGCCATACGCGTTGGCGATGAGGATGGCGGGCGCGTTCGCGTTGATGCGGTCCACGTAGGTGGCGGCCGAGCGCACGCGGCCCCAGCTCTTGATGCCCTCGATGTCGCGGTTGGCGAAGTAGTTGTCGATGGTGGTGCGCAGCTCGGGGCTGGGACGGCCCAACAGGCGCGAGGCGATATCCAGCAGGGCCACCGCCTGGGGCCTGCGCGTGTCCCCGCCGTACAGCGAGGCCACCAGGTCCGTCCAACCAGAGAGCGCGGCGACGGCCTTCACGCGCGGGTCGAAGCCGGAGGCGATGAGGGAGATGCCGGCGCCGTACGACACACCCGCCAGGCCGATGCGCGCGCTGTTCGTGGGCGTATTCGCCACCAGCCAGTCGATGACGCGCGAGGTGTCCGCGATGTCCGCGGGTCCGCCCGTGTCGATGCCACCACCAGAGGCCCAGAAGCCCCGGGGCGTGTACGACAGGGCCACGTAGCCCTTCTGCGCCAGCGCCTTGGCCTGGGCCAGGTACTCCAAATCATTGAGGCCCCAGCTCGCGATGAAGACGACGGCGGGATGGGGGCCGGGCGTCGTCGGCGCGATGAAGTTGGCCTTCAGCACCACGCCATTGCCGACCGGGATGTCGACGAACTGGAAGCCCGTGGTCGGCACCGCCGCGAGCACCACGCGCGCGACAGGAGAGGGATTGGGAACGGATGCGGCCCCGGCGAAGGGGACGAGCAACGCCAGGAGGAGGGACGGCAGTCGGAGCAACCGGGGGGCAAGACGCTGCGCCATGGAGCACCTCACGGGACTGCTGGCTAGAGGGGGAGCGTCCACCGTAACGGTAGATTGATTCGTCAATCAAGATATGTCGCGGATGACTTGTTAAGCAGGTTTCATCGTCCCGGGAGGGAGTAGCGGCCTTCCTTGTGGAGTTCGCGGGTGATGCCGTGGAGGAGGTCCTGTGCGCGAATCTGTTGGGGCGTGCGGACGACGGCCTTGAGGCAGGCGTGGCGGAGCACGTTGATGATGGCGCCACCGGACAGCTCGTGCTCGCGCGCGAGTCGGGGCAGGTCCACGTCGGGCGCGAGGGGGAAGGGCTTGTCGCGGAAGCACGCCTCCCAGAGCCGCAGGCGCTGCGCCGGGCCGGGCATGGGGAAGTGAATCATGGACTGGAAGCGGCGCGCGAAGGCCTCGTCGAAGTGCGAGCGCTGGTTGCTGGCGAGCAGGGCGATGCCTGGGAAGTCCTCGATGCGCTGGAGCAGATAGGAGATCTGCTGGTTTGCGGCCTGGTCATTGGCGTTGCGCGATTCGGTGCGCTTGCCGAAGAGGGAGTCGGCCTCGTCGAAGAAGAGAATCCAGCGCTGGAGCTGGGCGTGGTCGAAGAGGCTGGCGAGGTTCTTCTCCGTCTCGCCGATGTACTTGGACACGACCTTGGAGAGGTCGACTCGGAAGACGGGCAGGCCCGTGGCCTTGCCCAGGAGCGTGGCGGTGAGCGTCTTGCCGGTGCCGGGTGGGCCGTGGAAGAGGCTGCGGTAGCCGGGCTTGAGCTGTTTGCGCAGGCCCCAGGTGTCCATCAGCGTCCGCTGGTGGCGCGCCCAGGTGATGATGTCCTCCAGCTCCTCTCGCAAGGGGCCATCGAGCACGAGGTCGTCCCAGGTCTGGAGCGTGGTGAGGCGCTGGGCGGGGAACTCGGGGCCGAAGGGAGGTTGGTACGTGCCTCCGGTGGTGAGGCGCTCCAGGTACTCCGGCGTGAGCTGGAGGGCGGCGGACAGGGGCGGCTCGTCCGGGTGACGGCGCTCCAGGCGCAGCACGCGTCGCGCGAGGAGTGGGTGCTCGGGATGGAAGAGGCGGTGATGGGAGAGCCGCGCCGAGAGGTCTTCTCCCGCGAGGAGGAACAACGCGGTCTCACCCGTGGGGAGGAAGCCGCCGTGGGAGCTGCCCACCAGTCCGCCGAACTCGGTGAAGCGGCGGTCCAGCGCCTGGTTGCGGATGAAGAGCGGGTCCAGGACCGCGGGCTGGATGTGAGGCAGGTACGCGAGGATGAGGAGCAGTCGCTCCGGAGGAGGGAGCTCCAACTCGCGGACGACATCCGCATAGGGTGCGGAGAGCTCTGGCAGGCGCGGGGGTGAGAGGGCGTCCTGAAGGGACTCGTGTGGAGCGTCTCCGGCGTGCTGCTTGAGGCGGAGGTCCAGCAGTTGGCTGAACCAGGCGACCTCGGCGCGGATGCACGCGGCGTTCGCATCGAGAGAGGGGGCGTCCATGTCGCTACCAGGAGACATAGAGGGGCTGAGGCATCCACGGATGGGTGAGGATGGAGATGCTCCAGGGGACCTGGTCGACGAGCACGTCGAGCGTCTTGCGTTGCACCTGGAGCTTCCAGCGGTCGTCGAGCTGCTCCAGTCGTCCCTCGCGTTGGAGGAAGGTCTCTCGCAGGCCGGCGACGGAGGTGTTGGCGATGGTGGTCCAGTTGGCGATGAGTGCCTTGAGGAGTCGGTCACAGAGAGACTGCTCGCGCTCGGTCAGGTCGATTCCGCTGGGGACGGGGGTGGGGACGGAGAGGCCGCAGAAAATCTTGTTGAGGACGAGGAGAGGCTCGGGCGCGGAGGTGCGGCCGTCGACGAGGTACTGGAGCAGGTGTACCGCGCGCGTGGCGGGCTCCGGGTCCAGGTGGGTCTTCCCCGCGTCGTCGACGCGTGACAGGCCCAGCTCCCGGAAGAGGTGAGGGATGAAGGGGCTGACGAGGACGAGTCCGGCGTTGTCGATGTAGATGGGTGTGCCGCCGTGTTTCTCCTCGCTGAGTCGGAAGGCTGTCCGACGAGAGTCCTTCGAGGGATTCGCGGGCCGCGAGCGAGAGGTATTGGAGCGACGCGAGTCGGGGCGGGTGGTGGTGGTCCACGTGGTGACGAGGGCGTCTCGTCGCTGACGGAGCAAGGCGGCGAGGCGCGGGACGGCTTCGTGTTGAGCCAGCTCGATGGCGCGCTCCAGCAGTCGCTCGGCGGTGTTGCGTGGGTCGCGATGGCCGGGCTGGGCGGTGTGGAGGCGCGCGGAGAAGTGCTCGAAGAAGGCGGAGACGAGTTGTTCCAGGGTGAGGCTTCCGCCGGGCCGTTCGCCGAGCAACTCCAGGACGAAGCGCCAGAAGGCGGACCGCTCCGTCAGCGCGGGAGTGCCGGGTGGGGCGACTTCCTGCCAGGCGGCGACGAGTACCTCGGTGGCGGAGAGGAGCGCCGCGTGGACGTGCGGTGCGAGTATGGCGCTGAAGCGTGAGAGGACGGAGTCCGGCAGGTTGCGGGCCCAGTGTTCCTGAAGCCGCTTCCGGTGGGCGTGTCGTCGGACGAAGCCGTGAAGCACTTCCGGCGATTCATCGAGGAGGGACTGGAGCAGGCGCAGCAGGGCATCGTCCGAGAGCCCCGCGTAACGGTCCGCGCTCTCCGCGAGCAGGAACGAGAAGAGGGCCTCGCGTGCGTCGTGACCCTGGAGGTTCGTGGGCCGCGAGGGACGAGGATGTGCTTTGGCGTCGAGCGGCGCCACCTCGTCGGGGTTCGGGCTGTCGCGGCGGTCAAGTGGTTCGGGCGCTGAGTTGCCGTCCTGTGTGCGCGAGGTGTCGTGCGGGGCGGTGAGGGATTCGCGGCCCGGCGCGGAGGAGGACTCCGATGGTGGCTCACGCGTAAGAGGCGAGGGAGAACGTTGAGGTACGCCGGCTTCGTGTGATGCAGCGGAGGACCGCGATATCGGGAGGGGGGTGTCTGATGTGAGGCTGGAGTCTTCGCGCGGTGCGCTGGCGCCGGTCGCATCCAGTCTGCGGCTGGAGCTTTCGCGCGGAGCGCTGGCGGTGGTCGCATCGGGTATGAGGCTGGAGGCTTCGCGCGGAGCGCTGGCGGTAGTCGCATCCGATATGAGCCCGGAACCTTCACGCGGTGCACTGGAGCCGGCCGCGTCCAGTCTGCGGCTGGAGCTGTCACGCGGTGCACTGGTGTTGGTCGCATCCGGTATGAGGCTGGAGGTTTCGCGCGGTGAGTTGGTGTTGGTCGCGCCCAGTCTGCGGCTGGCATCGTCACGCGGTGAGCTGGTGTTGGTCGCGTCCAGTCTGCCGCTGGAGTCGTCACGCGGTGAGCTGGTGTTGGTCGCGTCCAGTCTGCCGCTGGAGTCGTCACGCGGTGCGCTGGTGTTGGTCGAGTCCAGTCTGCGGCTGGAGCCGTCACGCGGTGCGCTGGTCTCATCCGGTATGAGGCCGGAGCCTTCACGCGGTGCGCTGGCGTTCGCCGCGTCCGCTATGCGGCTGGAGGGCGGGGCGAAACGTTGAGATGCACCGGCTTCGGGTGAGGCAGTGGGGGTCAGCGAACTCGGGATGGGTGCATCGGATATAGAGCTGGAGCCTTCACGCAGTATTCTGGCGTTGGCTGCATCTGGTGTCGCCGGTCGCTGACTGCGCGCATCCTCAACGGAGTGACGGTGCTCCGCGCCTTGGGATGGAGCCGGGATGAAGCCATCGGTGCGAGTATCCGGCTGTGTGCTCGTGCGGCTCGGGACAGCTTCGCGCGATGGATGGAGACTCGTAGGTGGCGGCTGGGCCATTCCTGCGTCAGCTGCCTTCGGAATGGTGGACGCTGAAGCGACCTCAGAGTCACGTGGACGTCCGAGACTCGCGGATGGTGGCTGGGCAGTGCCTGTGTCTGATTCCGTTGGGAGCGGGGCGACTGAGTCGGCCTCGGTTGTGCGTGGGTGCCCGAGAGTCGTGGCGGGTAGCTCGTAAGGAAATGCGCCCGCTATTGGGGACAGGAGCGTGGAGGTTGCCTCGGGCGCTGGTGAACCCTCGAGTCTCGTAGGTGGGAACTCGGTTCGGGTTGCACCCTCCGACAGAGGAACGAGCACCGAATCTGCTGCGAGCACTCGCGGATGCCCGAGGTGCGCGAGCAACGGATCGACAGGAGCCGCCTTCGCCTGCTCCGGTGGAGTGACCGTTGCTGTTGATTCGTTCGTTGGTGGAGGCTCTCGACTCGCAGGTTCCGACTCGACAAGTACAGCGGAAGTCGTCGGCGAAGCCGTAGTTGCCTCATGTGCGCGCGGAGGCTTGAGGCCCTTGGTCGGTGGCTCAGCCACCTCATACGTGTGCCGTGGAGCAATGTGCTCCGCCTCCGCTTCATGCGTGGACGGCGGCTTGAGGTCCACGGTCGACGGCGCAGCCACCGCGTCCACATGCCGTGGAGACCCAAGGCTCGCGGTTGAAAACGGAGCCGGGTTTTTACCCGCCCTCACTGGAGGCGCGGACTCACCTCTCTCTTCGACGCGTTGGGCAGTTCCCAGGCTCGCGGGCGATGAATCAGCTTGGACCTCATCTCCTGTCTCGGAGATGAGCCTGCCCGGCGATGACCTGTCGACTCCCCCTGTCTCGGGGGCTGACGCTGCCAACCCAGATGTACGCCCACGAAGAGTGCCCTCTAGAGCCCCCTCTGCTTGAGCGACGTTCTCCTCCTCAATCGGCAGGAGTGGCTCATCGACGTCAGTCGCTCGCGCATGCCGGGCGCCTCCAGCGGAGAACGCCAGCGGCTCATCCTCGTCGAACGTGGGTCGCGGCGCTGAGCGACCCTCGCTGCCCACTGTCGTCGACCGCGTGGAGTCAGTCTCTCTTCCCGGTCCTCGTGAGCCCCGTTGGACCTCGGGCGAAGTCACCTCATCGGCCGAGTCATCACCCGTCGTCTCCTGACGAGCGCGAACCACGCCCGTGTCTGGCCGCTGCTCATCCCTGGCGGTCTCGGACAGCGCCTCGGTGGAAACACGCTCACGTGACACGGATGCAGTGCGTTCAACCACTCGACGCACGTCCCCGGCAGGAGCCGCGTCCACGTCATCGGGTTGCGACGCCTTCACAGCACCCGGCGTTCGTGGACCGAGTTCTTCAATCGCCCGGCGGAACGCCTGAACCTGTTTCGCGGGAAGTTGCCCCGCTGCCTCCCAGGCAACAGCGGTCCGGAGCAGGAAGCCATGAACCTCGTCAGGCAGCACCGACCCGAACAGCCTCGTCAGCAACCGACTGAATGACCCCTGTGACAGCGGAGCGGTCTCACCCAACAGCAACAGCTCGTGAAACACTTCCTGTCGCACCCCCTCCCTGCCGCGTGGAAGGACTCTCTCCGGCAATGCATTCAGCGCGTGCAGGAGCGCACTCATCGTTCCCGACTCGCGGGGCCGCAACAGGTCCATCGCCCGTTCGAGCAGCTCTGGCTCGCTCTGCTCGACCAGCTCCGTCCGCAGCGCCTCCACATCGCGCAACGCGAGCAGGAAGTGTCGAGTGTCCTCCGGAAACGACGCCAGGAGCGCTGCCAGCAACTCCGCCACCGTCGGTCCCGTCCGAGTCCCGAAGCGGAGTCGACTCACCAGCGCCGACTTGAGCGCATGTGCCTCCCAGCGAGAGAGGTCCGACTCGGGGGCGCTCCGTGTCTCCGCGAACGCCCCCGCACGAGGCGCCGCAAGCTCCTCCAGGTCCACCGGCCTCCCATCGAGGAGCGCCGATATCAACCGCGCGAAGAACAGCGGCTTGTCCTCCGCCCGAGCCACGAACACCGGCAACGCCGAACGCAGGGGACTCCCTTCATCCCCCGAGCGCGGCATCAGTCGCACGAGCAGCTTCGCCAGTATCTCCTCCGGAATCCTCCGCACCGCGCGCACCAGCCGCGTCAGAGAACCTCCCGGCTGTTCCCACGCAAGCGCCCGTCGCTGAAGCGAGCGAGGCAGCTCCGGAAGCGTCGCCACGACACGCTCTGCGGTCAGCTCCGGCATGCGCACGAGCGTTCCCCACGGCAACACCCCATGCTGAAGGTAGTAGCGAAGCGCCTCCGTCAGCTCGTAGCGAGCCGACGCCGTCTCCGGCACCGTCAGCTCCTCCACCACGTCGTGCTCCGCCACCTCCACGACGTCCTTCACGGGCGGAGGCAGCTCACGCACCAGCTCCCCGATGACGAAGGACAGCGAGGCCAGCACCGGGTGCCGCTTGCGCACCTGGTCCAGTCCGATGCCCAGCGTGGTGAGCAGCTCCGGATACTCCAGGCCCTGGCTCTCGGCGACACCCTCCAGGAGCTGCTTCAGCGCGCTCTTGCGGTTGAACTGCGACCCCGCTTCCTTCACCAGATACGTCAGCGTCAGCGACCACAGCAGCCGCGACAAGCCACGCTCACTCAAGGGCAACACGGGCTCGACACGATGGAGCGCCTGGAGGCTGATGATGTAGTCGATGAGGAGCGCCGCGTGCTTCGGCTCCAGGAGCGTGATGAGTCGCTCCAGGGAGCGCTGGTCCAACTGGAGCACCAGTCTGTCAATCACCCGCCCCATCGAGGCGTGCCTGCCCACCAGGATCACCAGGGCCTCGGGGTCGCTCCGCGCCACCTCCGCGAAGAGCGCACCGAACGAGAACCCCGCGCCCCGGGGCGCCCAGTACGGCAGCGTGCCGTGCAACAGGTAATGCTCCAGCAGCTCCAGCCGCACCTCCGCCTCGGTCCGAGGCTGCTCTCCCTCGGCCGGAGCCACGCGCCGAGCATGCACGGCCTGCTCCACGACCTCGCGAAGTCGCGCGGTGAGCCGCTCCTCCACCACCTGCTCGAAGTTGTCGAGCGGCACCGTTCCCAGGTCCACATCCAACCGGTCGATGCGCAGGTGCAGGCCCGGGACATCCACCGAGTCGAAAACCTGCTCGATGATGGCCAGCAGGCGCTTGCGATTGAAGTCGCTCAGCCGAGGCTGAAGCACGAGCGCCTGGGCCTCCGACTCCAGCTCCACGCGCAACGTCTGCTTCCGGATGTGGTGCCGCGAGCCCGTCATGCGGGAGCCGCCTCGGACTCACGGGTCGCCGCTTCCAGGAAGTCCCTCAACCGCGCCGATGCCGTGGCCAGCCCCGCCGAGTCCTCCTGGCGGAGCGCGTTCCTCCATGCCCAATAGAGCCGCTCGAAGCCGGCCATGCGCGCCGGGCCGAGGAACAGACAGTCCGCCACCACCAACGCGGGCGCGTTGCTCCGGATGACCTCGCGTGCGAAGGACTGGAACTCCGGGTTGCGCCACTGTTGGGTCGCCGTGGAGACGACGGCCGTCACCGTGAAGCTGTAGGCGAACGCGTCCTCCCCGTCACGGCGAGCGGACCGCAGCAGCACATGCTCCACGATGTAGAGCTGCGAGCGTTGGCGATTGAGCGAGCCCACCTGTTCGGCCAGCGCATGGGCACGGGCCACCGCGCTCCCGGTGTCCGGGAACTTCCCCGCCAGGTGCCATCCGGTCTCGGAGGGCGCCTGGCACACCAGCGCCACGGAGGACTCCCCGGGCAACGTCCCCACGCGGAAGTTCTCCAGCGAGCTCGCCGCTCCCAGGAACGCGCCGCTCACGGCCTGGGCACGCAGCGGTGAGGGCACCGGACTCTCGGGAGCGGGCAGGGACAGGACGGGAGCAAAGCGCTCCTCGATGGTGTCCGCATACCGTGCGAGCGCGCGACCCTCGGGCGCGGGCCCTCCCGAATCGGAGAGGTCGAGTCCGTGCTCGTCCAGCGTGTCGATGAGCGGCCGTGCATCCGCCTCATTCATTCCAAGCTGGATGCGGCTCTTGATGGCCATGCCCGCGACATTTCCGGGGCCCGGCCGCTCCAGGGCGTCGATGCCACGTCCGCGTCCATGCGTGCTCTGGACCAGGCGCTGGAGCAGCGCGAGCTTCGCTTCCATCAAACGCTCCGCCTGCACCGCCGCCGGGCGTCCTTCCCAGGCCACGTTCGCCACCGAGTCGTCGTCGAGCTCCTCCCCGCAGAGCGCGAGCAGCACGTCGAGGAACCGATTGCGTCGCTCGATGACGGGGTCCTGGCTTGCGACCAGCTCCTCGAGGCCGAGCGCATAGCCCGGCGTGCCTTCGCCAGGGACTTCCCGCTTGAGCAGCGGCTCCACGTCGGGAACCGAGTCCGCGAGTGACTGGGAGAAGTACGTCTGTCTCAGCTCCGTGTCGCTCGAGAACAAGTCCCGGACGTGAGCGAGCTGCGCGAAGAAGTCGGTGAGGAGCTGCTCGAAGACGAGCAGGTAGCCCTTGAACTGCCGCGCCTGTCCCTGTCGCGCCAGGGGAGCGCCCTCGGAGAGTCCCGCCGGGCCGATGCCGTAGACCATCGGGTACTGCGTCTGGATGGAGGTGTAGCCGCGGAAGTCCTGGCGCTGACCTTTCGGCATGGCGAGGTACTCCTCGTACTGGGGCGCCAGGGGGTAGGTTCGGCGCTGCTCGGCCCACAGGCGGTCCAGCTCGCGGCGCACGCGCGCGGGTTGGGGCTTCACCTCGACGCCGTTGCGGAACAGGCGGATGGAGAAGCCGCCCCGCTTCGCGTCCACACCCGCGTCCACGATGAGCACCTGGTTCGGTGCCACGGGAAGCGAGCCGTCCGGGCCCACCGTCACCTTCTCGTCCGCGCGCAGGCTCACGTTGCGGACGCTGGTGACGCCTGGCGTCTGGACCATCGCCCGGGTCAGGTCCTGGATGGCGATGGACGTCGCCTGGGGCTGGAGCTCCGGGTCGGCGATGAAGCCGTAGCGGAGCAGCGGCCCCTCGAAGATTTCGTCAGGCGTGCGGCCCGCGTCGAGCAGCGACTTCAACGATTCGCGACGAGGCTCCGGCGCGAGGAAGTTCCCGATGCGGAAGAACAGGCCGGCGAGGATGACCTCGGGCGTGCGGCTCTCGTCGATGCTCGCCTCGGCGGAGACGGTGGCCTCCACGTGCTCCAGCAGGGTGACTGTCCGGAGGTCCTCGCACAGTCCCCGGTGTCGGTTGTAGACGCGACGAACGGCGCTGATGATGGAATCGGGTGAGCGCTCATCGGTGGCGCAGTCGTCCCGGCCCGGCGCGTAGATGGCGACGTCATAGAGTCCCTGCACCGCGTCGGACGTGGCGGGCGTGAGCCAGACGTTGCCGACGGCGGGCACCCGGTCGATGAGGAGCTTGCGATAGTCGCGCTCCGTCAGCGGGTTGCACGGAAGGATGTCGAGCGCGGGGAAGAGCCCCTGTCGCTCCGGCTCGATGAGGCCCGTCACCGGGTCCAGCAGCATGTCCGCGAGGGGGAACGAAGCCCGATAGGACAGCTCCGTGAGCGCGTAGCAGAGCTGCTCCAGCGTGGTGACGCCCGGGTCGTGCTCGTTGTAGTCCGTCCAGATTTTCCCGGAGAGCTCCTGGACGAGCGTGGTGCCTTCTTCCTTGAGGGCCACGTAGTTCATGCCCACGTTCGCGGGCGGCTCGGCGCTGACGGTGACGGGCTCTGTCATGAAGGACTCCAGGAGGCTCAGTAGCCCTCGGCCAACGGCTCGGCGGTGGGCGCACCGGCGGCTTGCAGCTCGTGCCGCGTGGCGGAGGTGAGGAAGTACCAGTCGGACTCCAGCGTCTCGGGCGGAGGCGTGTGCCCGAGCTCCAGCGACAGCAGCGCCGCGACATAGGGCCGCGTCTGGATGAACTCCGAGATGTCCGCCTCGGAGCCGTACCGTCCCTGCCGCGTGGCGCGGGACGCGTCGTAGAACCACGGCGACAGATACTCCACGAGCTCGCGGTCCAACCGGTCGATGCTCGCACCGACGTCCTCACCCACGCGGAAGTCCAACAGGGCCTTCACGGTGACGTGTACGTAGATGGGGTTGACGACGCGAACCTGGGCGAAGGGGCTTGTGCGCTCCTGGAGATAGCCCTCGATGCGCTCCAGCATGTCCGAGGTGACCTGGGGCACGGTGGGGTCCGCCGACGTCGTCCCATCGCGTCCGGGCACCACGACGACGAGCACCGCGCCGGGCACACCGGACTGGCGCGGCGTATGGGCGGGCAGGGCCTTCACCTTCCAGATGGACGGGAATCGCTCCAGCACCAGGCGCTCGTAATCCCACGCGAGCACGGCGCGCTCCTTGTGGCGCAGCCGCTCGGAGGCGCGGGCCTCGAAGGTGCGAGGCGTCTCGGGCGGGCGACCGCCGAAGGACGGCATCGGCTGGGAGATGCTCCCGATGTCAGGCAGCTCCTGCACGGAGAGGGTGATGCTCCCGGCCGGCACGGGCGTGTCCACGTCCACGCCGGGCTCCTGCCGCGTGGACAGCAGGGCGTGCGGCGTGATGTCGAGCGTGCGAGGAAACAACTCCGCGTCGTCCGCCACGGAGGCCCGCATCCACTGAATCGCCGCCTCCTCCCCCGCCGGCATCAGGTGGCTGCCCTGCGAGCTGAAGGCAGGAAGGCTCAGCGCGAGGATGCCCGTGCCCTGGAAACCTCCGGTCGAATCGAAGAGGACCTGTGACGGCGCGAGTGCTTTCCAGCCCGCCGCCGTGAGCAAGTCCCACCGCACGACGGGCGGCTCACCTGTGCCGGTGAAGGTGCCGCTCAACTGGAACAGCAGCGTGAGCGTCTGCGCCGTGTCCAGCCCCGTGAAGCCCAGGTACAGGTTGGCGGGCGCCTTGAAACGCGGCAGCAGCGACATGGGACGCCGCGTGTCGGACGACACCTGCTGGAATCCCTCGAATGGCAGCAGGTGGAAGAAGCGCGCGTCGTCCAACGTGCAGCGGGCCGAGTAGTGGACGCTCAGCTTCTGGAGCTGGGGCTGCCAGGGAGGATTGGGATACTTCAGGTCCTTCGGAGGCTGCATGCACTCGGTGAGGCACTTCTCGATGCACTCCAGATACTCCTTGCCCGTCTTGCCCGCGCACTTCCCCCGGCACTTCGCGCGACAGCCGAGCGGGTCCGGAATCTCGCCCAGCACCGCGCTGAGCACGTTGACGGTGTAGAGCGAATCACCGAAGGCATAGGACGGCGCGGCCAGCCGCAGCTCCAGCGCGCTGGTGGCGGGGTCGTAGTAGTCGGGCGGCGCGCTGGGGCTGATGTCGAACTGCTCCAGCTGCGTGTCCTGGCACAGCTCGCCCAGCGCGGCGGGCGTGGGATTGGCGCAGTCCTCCTTCGTCCGGAAGAGGTAGCCGCGCACCGCGTCCCACGGCTCCACGCCTCCCTGTGGGGACACGGGCGAGAGCGGCGATGCGAGCGGTTGCAGCGTCCAGGAGCCCGGCTGGAGCACGCGCAGGTCCGCGAGGAAGCTCTGGTTGTCGAAGAGGTCGGTCGAGGTCTTGCCGTCCGGTCCCACCACATAGTCACGGTAGTAGCCGTGAAACCCATCCGAGTCGGAGGGCAGGTTGAACCAGTCCAGGGAGAGGCGCAGGGTGTCGGGCCGCTTGACGAAGAGTTCGGTGTGCCGGATTCGCACGTAGGACCCGACGACGGGTGACGCGCCGAACAGCGGCCAGGGCGTGCTCGGGTCCACTTCGCCCTGAGTATTCTCCACGCTCAGGCCCGACAAGTCGGAGACCCGGACGTGCAGCTCCAGCGTGGAGAAGTCCACGGTGTCCAGCAGCGATACGGGGTGCACTTCGACGCCGGACCTCAACGTGACGGGCTCGGACTTCAGGAGCGCCCGGAGCATGGGCAGGTCCGCGGCGGGGGCGGCGCCATTGGGCACCACGGCGGGCGCGGAGGGCGTCAGCTCGAACCAGAGGCCAAAGCCGCGCACCAATGGCTGCGTCCCGTCCACCGGGTGAGGTGGCGGGAGGATGGCCTCGTAGCGTTCCACCGTCAGCCAGCCCTCGGCGGTGGAGACCTGGAGCGTGAAGGACTCGCGCAGCACCTGGAGGAGCACGCTCTGCGCGTCCAGGCCCGTCGCCGAGGCGAGCGCCGTCAGCAGCGTGCTCAGTCGCCTCGCGGAGGCCGGACCGAGGGGGACCTCCAGCGTCACCACGCGACTGCCGCCCGTCAGCAACAGATAGCGAGAGGCGAGCGCGAAGCCGAGCGTCGCGGGCACGGTGACGGTGGTGGACGTCACGCCCGTGCTCCCCGCGCCGAAGGTGGCCCAGCCGGGGAGCCGCTCGTCGGAGGTCGACTCCGCGTCGGTCTGCTCCGGCTCCAGCGGCATCCGCGACGTGAGCACCTGCTGGACGACGGTGAGCGCGTCCTCCTCGCTGGCGAGTGGCGACGTCGGCAGCAGGGGCCCGCGCAGCACGCGCAGCGCCAGTCGCTGGGCGACGGTGGCGGGCGTGACGCCCACCGAGGTGTCCGAGGCGAAGAGGATGTCCTGCCCATCCGGACGCTTGCCCGCGGGAAAGAGGGTGCCCCGAGGGACGAGCGCTTCGCGCACCTCCTCGTCCTCGGCCAGGGTGAACGTGAGGTATGCGCTGTCGGGGAGCGCGGCGCGGTGGCTCAGGCGCAGGACGTCGCGGTGATAGAAGCCGGCGTACCGGCCCGACACCGTGTTGACGGTGTCCTGCGCGGTGCGGAAGAGCTGCACGAAGGACAGATAGAGCGCCAGGTGCGGCGGATGATTTCCCGTCGCGAGCGCCGCGGGCAGCAGGGTGGCCGTGAGGCCCTGGAGTCGGGACAGCGCATCGAGGAACGGGTCGAGCAACGGCTCCAGCTTCGCCGCCGCCGCGCGAGCCCGCGCTTCCTTCGTGGCGCCCTTGTAGCTGGCGCCGTCCGAGGCGAGCTCCTCCAGCCCCCAGATGGGCAGCATGCCGGCCGTGTCCAGCCGCACCTGCCGCCCGAGCGCCTGGGGCAGCCCCGCGCCCTTCGCCGCGCTCACCAGCGCGCGCAGCGCCGCGGACAGCGGGCCCTCCACGGCGCTGACCAGGCCTTGTCCGAGCAGCCGCGACAGCTCGCCCTGCGCGCCCAGGCCCGTGCCTCGCAACCAGAGGTCGAAGCGCCGGGCCAGTCCGAGGATGAGCTGGAAGGCGTCCGACAGCGTGGTGAAGGCCCGCTCGAAGCTGCGCGCCGAGTCCACCTCCCGCGCGGTGATGAGGAAGCGGTCCTCCACCGCGCTCGCATCCAGCGCGTCGATGGAGGCGAGCACCATCACCGGGTCCGCGAGGAAGAACTCCGACCAGTCTCCGTCTCGCGTGTTCTTCAGGTCATAGAAGTAGATGAGCGCGCCGAAGCGGGGCGCGAAGTCGAGCAGCTCCGAGCGCGTGCGCCCGTCCACCGGCGCATACCCCGCTTCCAGGGCCCGCAGCCAGCGTCCCATCTGGCTGGGCGCATCGTTGATGGCGACCTTCGTGTCGGGCGGGGCCATGGGCTAGGGCCCCTGCACCGGGATGCTGCCCTCCTGGAGATAGAAGGGGTAGACGAGGTTGCTGCGCGTGTTCGTCTGCGTGACGATGTACGAGACGGTGATGGTCAACAATCCATCCGCCGTCGCATCCCGCTGCACCGTCACCGCGTCCACCGCGATGCGCGGCTCCCAGTAGAGGATGGCCTGCTGGACGTAGTCCTGAATCTGCCGCGTCAGCGTGGTGTTGATGCTGCGGAAGACCATCTGCCGCAGCTCGCAGCCGTAGTTCGGGAGCATGACGCGCTCCCCCAGCGAGGTGGACAGGAGCACCCAGAGGCTCTCGCGGATGTCCTGGTCATCGCTGACCATGAGCACGCCGCCGGAGCGCCGGGAGAAGGTGGGCGGGAAGCTCCACCCGGTACCGAGGAACGAGGGGGCCTTGGTCTCCATGGCGCCTCAGCCTCCAATCATCACCGTGGGAAACCCCACGAGGATGGTGCCGCCGTGGGCCGTCTTGTCCCCGAGCCGCGCGGCGGGAAGGCCCATCACCTTCACCGTCGTGGAACCCTTCATGACGGCGTCCGGTGGCCCCACGCAGATGGCGATGTCGCCGACCTTCGCGGCGGGCAGCCCGCCAATCAGCACCGTGGGCGCGCCGGGGCCGGCGATGGGGCCTCCGACGTGAGGCACCTGCACGGGGCCCACGGGGGTTGTCATCGGGCACTGATGGAAGTCCGTGACGCGGGCGGCGGGAGGCATGGGGCGCACCTTTCGGGGACAGCGCTCAATTGATTTTCACCAGCGAGCCGCGGACGGTGAGGATTCCACCGGACTTCACCTCGGTCTGGGTATTGCCGCTGGCGGAGAAGCTCACGGACGCCTTGTTCGCCACCTGCTTGCCGCTCACGGAGACGTTGCCCGTGGCTTCCAGCGTCAGGTTGGCGCCCGCCTTCACCGCGACGTTTCCCTTCGCGGTGATTTTCACGTCCTTGCCGCTGTCCAAGGCGATGCCGCCCTTGGACAGGGACACGGTGTTGCCGTTGCTGTCTTGAATGGAGATGGCACCGGACGAGTCGTCCAGCTTCACGATGTGATTGCCGGGCGTCTTGATGACGATGACCTTCTTCTCGTCATCGAACGACAGTTCCAGTTTGGAGCGCGTGACGACCGCCTTGCGCGTGTTCTTCTCGTCGGGCGCGGACGCCGGCGCGTGCTGCTTGCTGTACACGGAGCCGAGGATGACGGCGTGGCGCGGGTCCTCGTTCATGAAGCCCACCACCACCTCGTCGCCGACCTCCGGATAGAACAGCGCCCCCACGCCGCTGGACGCATAGAATGTCGCCAGCCGCGCCCACACGCCCTTGCTCGGCTCCTGGAGCAGCGGCAGGCCCACCTGCACGCGCAGCTCGCCGCCGGGGTCCTTGGCCACCTGCTGCACCACGCCTGTCTGCAGCCCTTTTATCGGCGGGAGCTGTCCGGCCGCGTCCGGCGCCGCGATGTCGGGGTTCTCCACGGTGAACCAGCGCGGCGACAGGCCGAAGTCCGCCGCCGTCATCCAGCGCCCGTCCTCGATGTGGTGGTGCACGGCGCTGATGAAGGCGACGCCGTTGAAGCGCGGCCCCACGCCCCCCAGCTCCAGCATCTTGCCCACCTGCGCCAGCGCGCTGCCGTGGAAGCGCACCGAGCCGCGAATCTTCGCCAGCTTCGACAGGAGCAGCTCCGCGGAGGCCCAGTCCTGGAGGTCCGCGGACTCCAGCTCCGCGCCCGTCTGGAGCGCGAACTTCTTCGCGCCGAACACCTTCGCCAGGTCCGCGGAGGTGACGTTGCCCTGCTCCTTCACGGAGACACTGCGCGGTCCGGACTCGATGAGCTTCTGCGCGCCCGCGTCCCAGGTGTAGCCCTTGATGGAGGACGCGTCGAGCTGGGTGGTGGCATCCATCTCCACCTGGAGGTCCAGGATGGAGCGGCCATAGGTGAGGTTCAGCACGGGAGTCTGGGAGGTGTTGGGCGGGGCCACCGTCACCTCGCCGCCGTCCGCCATGACGACCAGGCCGTTGAGCTGCGCCCGCGTCACCATCAAATCCCAGTCGGTGGCGTAGTACTGGACGATTTCCTCGTGCACGCCCGTCGTGGCCGTCACGTCGCTGGCCAGCCCGTTGCGCGACAGCAGCGTCTGGATGAGCGCGCTGTCCTTCACCTTCTCGAAGAAGCCGCTCTTGCGCTCCAGCGTCATCTTCATCGCCTCGTCGGTCAGCTCCACCACGAGCTTGGAGCCGGAGGACTGGTCAATCTCCAGGCCCTGGCTGGACACGATGCCCTTGAAGATGCGCGTGTTCACTCCGTCGTAGCCGGCGGAGATGACCACCTTGGCCCCGGGGATGAAGATGTCCTGACTGCTGATGGGGAACAGGCCCGTGGACGCGCTGCCGTCGAACAGCACCAGCTTCGCGCGCGGCAGCTTGTTGACGCCCAGCCACGTGTCCACGCTGAGGACCTGGTACGTCTTGGGGATGACCTCACCGTTCGACTCGATGGTGAACGTCGCCAGCGCTCCTTCGTTCTTCTCCGGATAGGGCGTGGTCATGCCTGGCTCCCCTGCAGCGGCGGGAACATCAGCTGCGAGCCCACGGTGAGCCGCCGGAAGTCCGACAGCCCGTTGACCTTCGCCACCTCCAGATACAGCGTGCTGGAGCCGTAGATGCGGAAGCACATCAACGGCAGCGTGTCTCCCGCCTGCACCGTGCGCACGTGCGTCAGGTCCGGCGAGTTCATCCGCGCCTTGAGCGCCAGCTCCACCTCGTCGTTGTAGCCAAGGAAGGTCCCCTTGGCCCGCGCGCGCAGCGGCGTGCCGTCCGGCTTGAACAGCGTGTACGTCATGCTCAGCTTGGACAACCGGCACTTGAACAGGAACGTGCCCCAGGACAGCTTCAGGTAGTTGGGGCTGTGGATGTTCCCGTTGTAGGTGAAGACCAGGTTCTTGAACTTGGACACCTGCTCGGCGATGCCGTCGTCGGTGAAGGGCATCAGTCCTGGCAGCGGACTGGGGACGACTCCGGTGCCGTCGAACACCAGCTCCAGCTCCACCGTGTCCGCGGGAATCCGGTTGAAGTCCGGCGAGCCACCGGGGCTGCCCTGGGTCTGGTTGTCGTTGTACTTGACGCAGTAGGTCTGCGAGTACGACGCCGGGTTGATGTACACGGTGTAGCTGCCGACCTCCGACGTGAAGTCGGACTTCTGGTAGGCGATGACGTTCATCTTCTCGAGGCTGCCGGAGAACCCCATCGCTACCGCTCCTGTCGCGCCTTCAAGACCTGGAGGACGCGGCGCACGCAGTCCTCCACCAGCTTCTGGTGCGCCTGCTTCTCGTCGTCGCAGCCGCAGTCGCCCACGGGCGTGCTGGGCGTCTCCGGAATCGCCTCGCCGGAGCCGCCCCGCACGCTCATCTGGATGCCGACCTCGTTGACTTCCAGGGCCATGGCGCGCGCCTCACATCAGCCGGGACGTGAGCTGGGCCAGCTTGACGGCGACAGAGGCCGGGCTGCCCAGATTCACGCGCTCGAAGTAGTTGTAGGACAGCTCCAGCGACTCCGTGAGGATGCGGTTCTCCTGGGAGCTCATCGGGGACACCTCCCAGCGCAGCGGCCAGGCGTTGATGAAGCCCCACGCCACCAGCGGCAGGCCATCCTCGTTGAGCAGCAGCACGAGGATGTTCTGTGGCAGGAGCGGCAATGACAGCCCCGAGCCCACGCTCTGTCCGAACCACTCCGCCAGGAACGAGTCCCGCGTCACCACGCCCCGCTTGAGCACCAGGTTGGAGTACTTCGCGGCCTTGGGCAGCTTGTGCGTGAAGCGATTCTCGCCCCCCTCGGTGACGTCCTCCGTGTCCCAGCGGGCCTCGATGCCGGAAATCTCCTGGAAGGAGGCGTCCAAATCGCTCGCCGCCGCGAGCAGGGTCGCGGAGCCGAGGACGGAGACGCTGAAGTAGAACGCGCCTGGCGGATAGTAGGGTTCGGACATGGCGATGGCTGTGATTACGGCGCGGCGACGACGAGCGTTTCGAAGGCGACCTCGAGCGACTCCACGGCGACCTCGTTGCCTTCCGACTTGAGGTCCGTGCCGGAGAGCTTCGTGGGCCACGCGTTGTTCAGCGTCCACGTCATCTTCGGTGCGCCCTGCTCATCCAGCAGACTGATGATGACCGTCCGCCGGGCAATCGTGTTCATCTTGATTTCGTTGTACCAATCCCAGAAGCGGGCATCGTTGATGAAGATGCCCTTGCGCATCTTCACGTTGCCGACCTTGCCCAGTCCCGGCATCTTGATGGGAAAGAAGCTGGGGTTGTTGCCGTGCCGGTACTCGATGACCTGCGTCTCCGTCTCCAGGCCATCCACTTCCTGGAAGCTGACGGACGTGTCGTCCCCCAACTGGACGGAGAAATAGAATTTCGGCAACGGCCAGATATCGTTTTGGACTTCTCCTGCCATGGCGGCTCCTCGGTGAATTCGTGAAGGGTGGAATCAGTCGTCGAAGTCCGGCGGGCGCTACGCGCTGGCGCCTTCCATCTTCTGCTTGAAGGTCAGCTCGATGAACTCCGCGGGGCGGATCATCTGCAGGGTGACCTGGACGACCATGTAGCCCTCCAACACGTCCTGGGCCGTCATGGTGCTGCCGAGGCCGCACTCCACGCTGAACGCATCCGACGCGGTGGCGCCCAACAGGCCTCCCTGGGACCACAGCCCCTGGAGGAAGCTGGACACCATGGACGTGACGGAGGCCCAGGTGTTGCCGTCGTTGGCGGCGAAGACGAAGCGGTCCAACGCGGCCTTGATGGACTGCTCGGCGTACGTGAGGGTGCGGCGCACCTGGATGTAGCGCCAGTCATTGCTGTTGCCGTCCAGCGTGCGCGCGCCCCAGACGACGGAGCCCCGGCCCACGAACTCGCGCACGGCGTTGACGGCCTTGCCATCCACCGGGACGTTGAGGTCCGCCTGCTGCTCGTTGTTGAGCTTGAACGTGGTGCTGGTGACACCGGTGAGGCTGACGTTGGCCGGCGCGTTCCACACGCCCCGGTTGGCGTCGTTCCAGGTGTAGATGCCCGCCATGGCGCCGCTGGACGGAAGCACGTCGTCCTTGCGGGAGATGATGCGCAGCATGTCCGTCAGGAGCGGCAGCGCGGCGGTGAGGTTCTGGTTCAGGACCTGGATGTCCTCGGGCGCCGTCACCGTGCCAATCTTGGCGATGTCCGCGTCCACCGCCGTCTTGCGCGAGGGCGCGTTGGTGTAGAGGTTGGCGCTCTCCGCCAGCAGGATGGTCTTGAGCGTCGCGTCCGTCTGGATGTTGGTGTAGTCGAAGTCGCTCAGCTCCTGCACCGTGGTGTGCAGGAAGGGGAAGTACGTCATCCCGTAGTTGAGGAACTTGCTGCCCAGCACGCCCCGGTAGTCGGAGATGACGGTGGGCAGGGTCGTCTGCGTGACGGTGGCGGAGCCATACACGTCCAGCACGGCCACGCGGTCCTGCAGCGCGCCGCACTGGGCGAGCATGGCGGTGGCCACCGTCCCGTAGTCCGCCAGCGCCGTCAGGTTCACCGCGTCCGGCACCACGAGCATGGTGGGGCCCACCTGCTCGGCGATGATGTCCAGGCCGCCGACGAGCGTGGGCGCATCCAGCGTGCTCGTGTAGTCGCCGACGGAGACGATGTACGCGGTGCCACCGCCGTTGGCGTAGAACAGACGCAGGCTGTTGAAGAGGACGTACTTGGTGCCCGCCTTGGGGACCAGGTCGTAGTACTTCCAGCCAGGCGTGGCGCCGGCGCTGTCATACACCTTGAAGTCGTAGTCACCCGACTTCTGCTTGGTGGTGTCGGTGACCTCGGTGAGGTCGAACGTCGGATCCGGCGCCCCGCCGAAAATCTGCTGGTAGTCGGCCAGCGAGTTGATGAGGACGGGCTTGTTGGGAATGGGCTTGCCGCTGAGCGTCGCCGTCTTGGTGTAGCCGATGAACGCGGGCACCGCCGTCTGGATGCCGACGACGGAGGGCGGGAAGGCGTCCAACTCGGTGACATAGACGCCGGGGGTTTTACGGGCTGTCCTGATGGGCATCGGGTCCTCTCTTCGCTTCGTGGGTGGGGCTTCGGGGTTCAGAGGTTCAGGTAGATGTCCGAGTAATCCCGCCGATCGAGGGGGGAGGGCCGTGGCCCCTGGGGCATGCCGGAAGGTCTGGTGCCGCGCGGGACACCGGGGAGCGGGCCCACCCGGGGCAGCACCAGCGCGGGCGAGGCCACGGGCACGTTGGACATCAGCGTGCTTTCGAAGAGGCCCTGTTCGCGCGTCCCCTGGAGCTCGAAGACGTAGTCGGGGACCTCCTGCAGCGGCAGGTCCTGGTCCGCGATGAAACGGTAGGTCACTCCCGCGCCGGGGACCTGGACGGGCACCGGGCCGGAGAAGGTGACGGGCTGGGGCGAGCCGACGTCGAGCAGTCGCAGCGCGTCGTAGCGGACGCCCTGGGGCGGCACGACGAAGTAGCACCAGCGGGTCCTTCGCCGCTCGAAGCGCAGCTCGGCGCGCAGCGGGACGACGCGGGTCTGCTCCGCGCCCAGGTGCAAATCACACAGGGGATACAGGCCCGTGTCGTCGGGGTTCGGCTTGGCCAGCACCAGGTCGAGGAAGGCCAGCGGCGTCGGGTACGCCTGGGTGTAGAGGACCTTGCTCTCGATGAGTATCCCGCCGTCGAGGTCGAGCTGGCGGACGGTGTAGAGGCCCTCGGGCAGGGCCGCGAGGTCCAGGTAGGCGAAGTCGCCCACGCGCTGCTCGGGAATGCCGGGCCCGCGCGCCACGCGCACCTGCTGACAGGAGATGGCGGAGGGCGCCTGCTTCCCCAGGAGCAGCGTGACCGGGATGCTGCACGGCTTGCAGAGGACCTCCTCCCCCGAGATGTCGAGCAGGACGATTTCGGCGGTCTCCGGGAGCAGCGGCACCTGCATCTGCACCTGGGCCACGCGCTGTCGGCTGGCGGCGGTGACCTGCTCGCCCGGGTTGAGCAGGATGGGCAAGGTCCTGGTGGCCGTGCAGTGGAGTTCCTGGTCCGTGGGCTCCGGCGGCTGTCCGGCGAAGTGGGCCTGGCGGTTGCTGAAGTAGAGGTTGTCCGAGGCGGGCTGGAAGTCGCTGGGCAGGTCGGTGAAGTTGACGAAGAAGGGCGTGTCGGGAATCAGCACGAAGGACAGCCACGTCCACTGGCCCGCCTTCTCGCGTCGCTCCATCGCCTTGAGCAACTGCGCGCGGCGGTTGAAGTCGTAGAGGACGGAGAAGGCCGTGCCCTCGTCGCGGAAGAGCAGGCCCAGGTCCCTGAGCGTCGCCGCCGTCGCCGCCGTGGGCCGGCAGACCAGGGCCGGACAGCGCCCCTCGGAGCGGTTGAAGTAGGTGTGCCGCAGGTCCACCGACAGCAGTCGCTCGAAGGTGTAGCGGCGCGGCGGCACGTCGTAGTCGTCGAGCGACGCGTTCGTGGCCAGGGCCCTGGCGAGGCGGGGCAGGTCGCCCTGCCGCAGCCGCAGGGGGCCATCCAGGGAGCGCTCGTTGGCGCGTCGGAAGCGCCTCATGGCTGCATCCCCTGGGGCCGGCCGGGCGCTTCGACACCCTTGGCCGCGGACACCTGGCCCTGCATGGCCTCGCCCCGGTAGGGAATCATCCGGACCTTGTAGAAGACGGAGGGGAGGTACTTCACACCCGCCAGCCCCATCAGGTGGTTGAGGCCCAGGAGGTCCAGGTCGACGAACTCGAACGTGAGCTTGTCGATGTCCGGGTCCAGCCCCGGCAGGCTCTGCTGGGTGAACCAGGGTGTCTGCTGGAAGAAGCTGATGACGTGGGAGATGGCCTCCAGCCCCACGGGGTACGCTTGGTCCTCGAAGTTGGCGTACAGCAGGACGAAGAGGTCGATGAAGAGCGGTGGCGCGATGAGGCCGTACGCGTCCGGCGACACGGGCACGTTGCGGTTGTAGGTGCTGACGATGGTCTCGTGCCGGATGTTCGCCAGGAACATCACCACCGCGTCTCGCGCGGGCGCCGCAGGACGCCCTTCGCTGTCCGTCAGGTTGGAGAGGACGACCCACGGCTCCTGCCGGGGCGCCGCCTCCGCGTTCCGGATGAACTCATCCAGACGCCTGCGGACCAGCTCCAAGGTGCCTCCCAGCTTGCCCAAGACGAGACTCCTCCAGCACGCGCGCCGGGCGTGTCTGTGATTGTTGAGGGTGGTGAGACCCGGAGGGCCGCCGGGGTTTTCGCGAGCGAAGATCCAACCGCCGACCGTTCGCCACAGCCGCTGAATGGTTCACGCGAAGATTGATTCGCGAGATGGTCAAACAGTAACAGGGAAAGCCAGTGTGTCAATGGGGGTGGGTTTGTCTGACTTGGCGAGGAGGATGTCTATTGAAACCCCGCGCGTCTGTATTTGAGGTCGCGCGAAGGGGCGGATTCCGGCGGTGCGCTTCGCGGGCGTCAGCGCACGTAGGACGTCCTGCCCCCGGGGCGCGTGGGGCGTGGACGTGGAATCAGGGGACTGACCTGGAGGGTTCGCGGGAGGGGCCGTCCCGGACAGCGGGCCTCGGGTGGGGAGGCCGCGCGTCGACGGGAAAGGGGCCCCGGCGCCGCGCGGGCCGGATTTTCGGCCTCGCGCGCATTTCCGGAGGAGGAGGTCGGGTGGACCCCCGGCGAGCAGGCCAGGGACGTAGGGCCTGGAAACGAATGAGTCCGCCCTTCTTTCGAAAGGCGGACTCGATGTGAGTCAGCGACCCCGTGAGGGCGTCGGTGCGGGTCAGGCGAGGGCGGCGGCGTCCAGGCCCGCGTCGGCCATCAGGAGGGCCAGCTCCGCCTTGAGCTTGTCCTTGGCGCGAATCTCGAGCTGACGGGCGCGCTCGCGGGAGAAGCCGAAGTGCTCGCCCAGCTCGCTGAGCGTCATCTCCGCGTCACCCATCACCCGGTTCTCGATGATGAAGCGCTCGCGCGGGTCCAGGCGGCGCAGGGCGCGCTGCACGAGGTCGCGGGTGAGGCCCGCCTGCTGGCGGTCGGCCACCTCGTCCTCGTGGGACGCGGCGGAGGACTCGACGAAGTCCAGGTGGGTGGCGTCGCCGTCCTCGCCCACGGGCGCGTCGAGCGACAAGTCCCGGCCGCCCATGCGCTGCTCCATCTCGCGCACCTCGGAGGCCTTCACGTTCAGCCTGCGGGCAATCTCCTCCGCGTTGACGACGCTCGCGTCGCCGGCGCCCATGCGCTCCAGCTCGCGGCGGGTGCGCGCCAGGCTGAAGAACAGCCGGCGCTGCGCCTGCGTCGTGCCCAGCTTCACCAGGCTCCAGTTGCGCAGGATGCAGTTCTGGATGTACGCGCGAATCCACCACACCGCGTAGGAGATGAGGCGGATGCCCTTGTCCGGGTCGAACTTCTGCACGGCCTTCATCAGGCCGATGTTCGCCTCCTGGATGAGGTCCGACATCTTCAGGCCGTAGGAGCGGTACTCGTAGGCCACCTTCACCACGAAGCGCAGGTTGGCCGTGACGAGCTGGTGGCCGGCCATCAGGTCTCCCCCGCGAAACCGGCGCGACAGCTCCTGCTCCTTCGGCTGCGTCAGAAGCGGGTACTGGTTGATCTCCGAGAGGTACGTGGAGAGGGAATCCGGGGAGGAGAAGTGGGAGGTTTCCTGCATGGCGTCTCTCGGGGAAGGGGGCCGGTGGGAGCCGCGCGTCGGCGGCACGGGACGGGTCCTTCGCAATGCATGTGCCACGGCCCTTCCCAAGCGTTCCCAAGTGAATGCGCGGGTTTGCATCAAGGGGGGAGGGTGCTTAAGGGCGGCACCCTTTCGTTTTTACAGGGGGGTATTTCGAAGTCTCTTCCGACTGTCTTCCGGCCGACAGTGGGAGCGGGTGGGGCACGTGGCGGCAACCAGGCGAGCGAGGTAGCGGTTGTGCGACGTGCGTCCCTGTCCCGCCTCGTCATCGCCACCTTGCGAGGATGGAGAACCTGTTCCAGCTCTTCGCGGTGTCCGCGGTGGTGATGGGGGTGTCGCAGACCATCGCCCGCGAGCGCATCTTCGCGCCGCTGCGCGAGCGGCTGGGCGGCAAGGACACGTGGTGGGGATATCTGGTGTCGTGTCCCTACTGCCTGTCGCACTACGTGGCCTTCGTGCTGGTGCCGCTCACGGGGACGTACGCCATCGACGTGGTGGTGGGCGGCTGGCCTGGGTGGGCGTTGGAGTGGTTGCTGTCCTCGCTGCTCGTCACCGTCATCGCGGCCTTCTTCCGGGTCATCTTCTGGTTCGTGGATGAGAGCCAGGGGCTGGTGCGGCGGCGGCAGCGGACGGAAGAGGAGGAGACCGCGACGAAGCGGCTGGTGAGGAAGCAGGTGGAGCAGCAGGTCTCCGTCGAAGAGGACTCCGAGTCACCGCCAGCGCCACCGCACTGATTCGATGGGGGCGCTCGGTACGGGCTACCCGTCCCCCCGCTCGCCATGCGAAGAACGCTCCCCTCCGAGCCGTGTCTCACGCGGACTTGGAGACCCTGCGAGCGCGTGCCCCTCTCGCCGCGACGCCTCGGAGGAGTCAGGAACGCGATGCCGGACGAATCGAAGCAAGTGGATGACATGCGGACGCGGCGCGCCTGGGGCCTGCCCGCGTTGATGTTGCTGCTGCCGGTGGGGTTCTTCTTCAGGGCGTTCTTCTGGAGCGACGTCTTCATCGCGGGGGACACCCTGCGCGCCTTCTATCCCATGCGGGCCTTCTGGGCCGCGCGGGTGGCCGTGTTCGATTTCCCGGAATGGTTTGCCTTCGATGGGTTCGGGCAGTCCTTCGTGGGCATCTTCGTCTCGGGCGCGTTCCACCCCACGGCGCTGCTGCACCTGCTGCTTCCGCTCGGCGTGGCGGTGAAGGCCACCATCCTGTCCTGCTACCCGCTGGCGCTGTTTGGCACCTGGGCGCTGCTGCGGCGCTACGACGTGCCTCGCGCCGGGGCTCTCTTCGCGGCAGTGGGCTTCACCTTCAGCGGCTACCTCGTCTGCATCACGCACAACCCGACCTAGCTGCTCGCGGCGAGCGCCGTGCCCGTCGCGCTCTGGGCCGCGGTCCGCTTCCTGCGCGCACCCTCGGTGGGCTGGCTGGGCGTGGGAGCGGGGTTGCTGGCGCTGGTCGCGTTCGCGGGGGATGCGCAGGGCTTCGCGATGACGAATGCGCTCGTCGTGCTCGTGGCCGCGGTGGACCCGGAGGTGGGCGGATGGCGACGACGGCTGGGGTTCTGCGCGCTGCTGGTGGTGACAGGGGGCCTGCTGGCCGCGCCGCAGTTGTTTCCGGCGGTGGGGCTGGTGTTCTCCGGCGAGCCTGGGGCCCGCTAGGTCGTCGAGGCGCAGCGCTTCTCGCTCCATCCGCTGCGCCTGTGGGAGTTGCTGGCGGGGCCATATCTCGCGGACAAGGAGGGGCTGCGCGGCATTCCGGATATCGTCGTGCGCCACCTGGTTCCGTCCGGCGGGTTTGGACGTGTCTGGGTGGACTCCATCTACGTCGGGACGCCCGCCTGTGTGCTGGCATTGGGAGGGCTCATCGCTCGCGTGCGGAGTCCTCGTGCGTGGGTGCTGGCGGGGGCATGGTTGTTGGTGCTCGCGCTGAGCCTGGGAGACGCGCTGCCTGTCTATGGATGGGTGTACCAGGTGTTCCCTCCGTGGCGGCCGTTTCGCTATCCGGAGAAGCTGTACCGATGGCCACATTGGGGCTCGCGGTGGCGGCGGGGCTGGGGTGGAAGCACTGTCTGGGCGAAGGTGGCAACCGACGCGCGGTCGTCGGGGCGGGGGTATTCCTGGTGCTGCTGGGGGGGCG